>CP091724.1:0-962500 GCA_022009795.1 Anaerotruncus sp. | reverse complement strand
AAACGGCGGCCGTAACTATAACGGTCCTAAGGTAGCGAAATTCCTTGTCGGGTAAGTTCCGACCCGCACTAATGGTGTAATGATCTGGACACTGTCTCAACAATGCACCCGGCGAAATTGTAGTACCGGTGAATATTCCGGTTTCCCGCGGCAAGACGGAAAGACCCCATGTAGCTTCACTGTAGCCTGATATTGGGTTTCGGTATTCTATTTACAGGATAGGCGGGAGACTAGGAAGCAAGCACGCCAGTGTTTGTGGAGTCAACCTTGGGATACCGCTACTAGAGTATTGGAATTCTAACCTGCGGCCTTGAATCAGGTCGGGGGGACATTGTCAGGTGGGCAGTTTGACTGGGGCGGTCGCCTCCAAAAGAGTAACGGAGGCGTTCAAAGGTTCACTCAGCATGGACGGAAACCATGCCTTAGAGTGCAAACGCATAAGTGAGCCTAACTGCGAGACTGACGGGTCGAGCAGTAACGAAAGTTGGAGTTAGTGATCCGGTGGTATGTGAGTGGAAATGCCATCGCTCAACGGATAAAAGCTACCCTGGGGATAACAGGCTGATCTCCCCCAAGAGTCCACATCGACGGGGAGGTTTGGCACCTCGATGTCGGCTCATCACATCCTGGGGCTGTATTCGGTCCCAAGGGTTCGGCTGTTCGCCGATTAAAGTGGTACGCGAGCTGGGTTCAGAACGTCGTGAGACAGTTCGGTCCCTATCTGCCGTGGGCGTAGGATATTTGAGGGGCGCTGTTCCTAGTACGAGAGGACCGGAATGGACGCACCGCTGGCGCATCGGTTGTCATGCCAATGGCACGGCCGAGCAACTATGTGCGGATTGGATAAACGCTGAAAGCATCTAAGCGTGAAGCCATCCCCAAGATAAGATATCCCACTATTTATAGTTAAGACCCCTTGTAGACTACGAGGTTGATAGGCTGCGTGTGTAAGTACAGTGATGTATTTAGCTTGGCAGTACTAATAGGTCGAGGGCTTGACCTTAAAAAGTCAAAGTGTCCTAGGAAAACACAAATATCTGTATTCGGTTTTTCAGGGTATATTAAAGCCTTGAAAAATGAGCTATGCACCATTAGCTCAGTTGGTAGAGCACCTGACTCTTAATCAGGGTGTCCACGGTTCGAGCCCGTGATGGTGTACCATCTGTGGCCCGTTGGTCAAGCGGTTAAGACATCGCCCTCTCACGGCGAAAAACAGGAGTTCGATTCTCCTACGGGTCACCACAGACCTTTAGGAACAGCCAACAGGTCAAAGTTAATATCTGCACGAAAAAAATGCAGTTCAGTCGGTGTTTATTACGAAGAGGGTCCACCCGTTCCCATTCCGAACACGGTAGTTAAGCTCTTCAGTGCCGAAAATACTTGGCGGGCAGCCGCCCGGGAAAAATAGGTCGACGCTGACATCTAAAGCATCTTGCTTTCGCAAGGTGCTTTTTCTCTTTTGCCCGCCTTTCCGCCGTTTCTCTTCGAACAAACGGATTTATGTTAACAACTCCCGGAAACACGCAGGGCGGTGCCCTGAATTTCGTTCGCACAATGAATTATACTCCGAAATTCAGACCGTTGCTGAGCTCTTTTTTTGCTCGCTGTATCTGCCACCGGCAGCGCTCGCAAACGAGCCCCCTCGGGAGAAAAAAAGCCTGATTCCACTATTTTCCTATTTTCGGAGGGAAAAATAAGCGGTTGTTATGCTCATTTTTTTAAATTTTTCTAACATATGTGCTTTATTTTCAATAATTTTATTTATACTTTTTTTATATCCGTCCTATTATGTGTACCAATTAAAATATTGTTCTTATTTTTTGATACAAATGCATTCGTTTATGCTATAATTTTGATAATGAAGAATATTAGGAGATTATTTTATGGGTGAATTTTTGATTATATTAGGTATGCTGTTGGTTACATTTGGTATTGCTAAATTGGCCTTCTCTCTAACAATGTATAAAAAAATTGATGTCTATTATTTACTTTTTTTAAAGTCTTGTACAAAAAATTATTTATCGAATGTCGCTAAAGGAGAAATTAAATGAGTAGTTTACAATATAAATGTACTAAGTTATCTGTTATTCAAGGATTAAAAAGAAGGAAGTTTAGATGGTCCATTTCGAACGGAATTTACATTTGATGATATTTCTGTGTCTATTTCACAAATGGGTAAAAAGAGAAATTGAACTTACTTCTAATGTTCCGATGACAGCTGAAGAACTGATTACCAATTTTCAAAATGTTGAAAAACTCCTTATGGTATTTGATGGCAGATTTTATACAATCGAAAAGTTGACTCTTACTAATGAAAATGCAGAGCCTGAAGATATTATAAACGAATACGAGAAATCAAGATTGAATTATTTCTGTTCTAAAGATTTATGTCAGTATTTGTGGTTGAAACTCATCTCTTTTTCAAGATGTACTAACGACTGATTTATATAAGCAATGGAGCTCTTTGATTGATGATTTAGACATTGTATATCAGGTGTTTTTTTATATGTTTTATCAGATAATAAAATGACGGCTGATTTGAATTTCGCTTTTTTTGGCTGAACTTGCGGAACCATTTACGGAATTAGTAAAAAGAAAGAACATATTATTGTCAGACACTTAATCCCGGAGAACGAGGAACCACTTTGAAGATGTGTATTGATAACCTTATTATATTATATGGCTCTGATATCTTTGCAAATGAATTGAAAAAAATAATTATGCATTATTTCTTGATAGAGTTGTGAAAAGTCGAGTGAGAATTATGCATATTAAAAAAAGAAACAAATGGATTATTTTTGATGGAAAAAGAGTGCATTAAGTATTCATTAAAGTTTTCACTGCTTTATCGAAAAATTCTTTTATCATTATTGGATATTTCTGAACAGCAATATAAAGCAAATGTACAAAATGCCACAAAAAAGATTGATGAGTGGAATTAGCGAAAGCAGACCGATGATTAGGTCAATGAATACTACAGGTATTGTCGATCATAGTCTTGCATGTTTTTATAATGAGAAACTGCTGACAACTTGCTTATATTTATTCGTAATATAGAAATGTAAAAATTCAATGTTGAATTTTTTTAACAAAAAAAGGCTCTGACTCTTTACAGTCAAAAGCCTTTTTTTCATTTCTTTTGCAATGCCCAATAAAAATTGTATTCTTATTATTTCTAAGTTACGGTTTTATATGGGCATTAGTAAAATGTAATCCGTATTTTTTTATCAAAAAGCACCGTGCTTTACGCATGGTGCTTCTTTAGCCCTTGATATTTGATTTTAGGTTTATTCCGCGTTTTTGTATTTCTCAACAATTTTAAAATAGCGTTCTTTCCACTCTTTTCTTAAAGCTACCATTTCAGGTGTGTTACATTCACCTCTCATCATCTCAGGCAATCCGGCACGCCATTTTTTTATAATCTCATCCTCGCGCTCCACCATTTCTTTATCGAGATTTGAAAGTTCCATTTCCATTTTTTTATTCATCTTTTCCTCCTGTAATATTTCATTCCGCATTTCTTACATGCTTCCTCTATTATCAAGTGAAGTCTTTGTTCTTCATATTCTTCTTCCGCGTAACCACGCTTAATCATAACTTTAGAAACATTTTGTTCCGCATCATACCTCGCTTCATCCCACTTTTCAAATGTTACACCCTCAGCACGCTCCATATGGTAAATGTATTTATAATCATATGCTTCCATAATTTCCGTTCCGTCTTTAAACATTGCCGGAACATCGGATTCTTTGCTGAATGTGTATTGTGTTTTTATTTCGTGGGTGATTGTGTATGTTATAGCTTCCTTTCATAGCACTTTCAAAAACCGTCGTAAAAAAATTTGATCTGGCAAATTGCTTGTAAAATGATGAACATTTCCGTTTTTCTCTATAACAAGCATGTTTTCAAACTTCGCATTTTCATATTTCTTTATAAACGCATTGATAAAAGCTTTTTTTCTCGGCTTCTGTTTTTTTGCAACGCCGAGAGATGTTTCAGGTACCGGCCTTTCCGCATCTTTATCGGGTTTAGAGCTGCCGCCCGCGCCCCTAAAGCTGCCAATAATATCATCAGTCGATCTTTTGCCGCCGTGCTTCTTAACATATTCATCCTGCCACTTATCCCAATCGGCAACCGCAACGCCGTAATGGCAGCGGCACCACGGATGCATCGGCGGGAAGTTTCGCCCCGGCACGCGCTGCGAAAAACTTGAATTTTTTTGCCGTTCAGCGCTTTGCACACCGGGCAGGCGTTATTATCCGCAACCTGAAACTCGTAATCCTCAAAGTCTTTTTTTCAAAGACGGAGGCCGAGCTTTCATTCATTACATAGGTGCCCTCGGTGTAAATAAGCCTGTAGGCATCGTTTTTAGCCACATTGATGAACCGGCTGCGTACCTGCCCCACAAGTCGCTCGTAGCTGTCGCCCCGGGCAAAGCCGTTTGCAATATCATTATTGAGATATTCCGCAAGCTTATCCGTATTCTGCCATATGCGCTGCGAAAAATCAGCCTCACCGCTCCACGCGGTGCCGGAAAAGAGCTTCATTGCCGAGCTGTTAACCGCCAAGCCCATTATCTTATCGGCTGCGCCGGTGCTTTTATAAGCCAAGCTTGCCAAATGCTCTTTTAATTCGCGATTTGTGATTGCGCCGAGCTCTCGCTGCTGCAGGCGTATGCTCTGTTGCAATCCCTCCAGTCGGTTGAGTTTATATATACTTTCCCTTATAGGCATAAGGTCGGCATATTCGGGATATTTTTTCTCAAACTCATCCATTCGTTGGATTAACAACATTATATCACTGTCGGGCAATTTTTTAAAGAGATCTGCATATTTTACGATATTATCTTCTCCGTAGCGCTTATAATATGCTGCTATTTCCCGCTCAAGCTTTGCCGCCTCGGCTTCGTATTGCCTGAGCAGGCGAAAAACATTGTGTTTTAGTGGTGCTTATTAACAATATTCTATTTTGCACAGGTAAACAAAGCGAAACTGAGCATAACATGGCTTAACACATCGGAATTATGAGGCCGCTTATGTGCCGAATTTAAAAATTAAATATTGTTTATTTAAATCGCTTATGATATGATATTATATAATTTAAAAAAATAAAGGAGAACTTTTTTTATGTATTCCGATTATTATGATTCTATCGCAAAGGTTGCCGAAACCGATAAAGAGGTTGCGGATGCAATGGCTCTTGAATTAAAGCGCCAGAGAGAAAATATCGAGCTCATCGCCTCCGAAAACCTTGTTTCACCTCAGGTTATGGCGGCTATAGGCAGTGTGCTCACGAATAAATATGCCGAGGGACTTCCCGGCAAGCGCTATTACGGCGGCTGCCAATATGTTGATATAGTTGAAAACATTGCAATCAAAAGAGCGTGCGAGCTTTTCGGCGCGCAGTATGCAAATGTTCAGTCCCACTCGGGCGCGCAGGCTAACACTGCCGTTTATCTTGCTCTGCTTAAGCCGGGCGACACCGTTATGGGCATGAGCCTTGATAACGGCGGCCACCTTACTCACGGCTCGCCCGCAAATATCAGCGGCAAATATTTCAACTTTGTGCCATACGGCGTAAATGATGAAGGCTTTATTGATTTGGATGCTTTTGCAAAGCAGGTAAATAAGGTTAAGCCCAAGCTTATCGTTGCGGGTGCTTCCGCTTATCCGCGCGCTATTGATTTTTAAAACAATGGCCGAGATCGCGCATGCAAACGGCGCAATGTTTATGGTTGATATGGCTCATATTGCCGGCCTTGTTGCCGCAGGGCTTCATCAAAACCCGGTTCCTTATGCGGACGTTGTTACCACCACCACCCACAAAACCCTTCGCGGACCGAGAGGCGGCCTTATTCTTTGCAACAATCCTTATCTTATCAAAAAGCTTAATTCGGCAGTTTTCCCCGGCACGCAGGGCGGGCCGCTTATGCATGTTATCGCAGGCAAGGCTGTTTGCTTCGGCGAGGCGTTAAAGCCTGAATTTAAAGAATATTCTCAAAAAATTATCGATAATGCTCAGGCTCTTGCAAAGGGGCTCACTTCAAGAGGGCTTAATCTTGTTTCGGGCGGCACGGATAACCACCTTGTGCTGCTTTCGCTTATCGGCACCGGCGTAACGGGCAAAGAGCTTGAAGCAAGGCTTGACGATGTTCATATCACGCTCAATAAAAACACCGTTCCGAACGAGCCGCTTTCTCCGTTTGTTACCTCAGGTGTGCGCATCGGCACTCCCGCGGCAACAACCAGGGGACTTAACGAAGCCGATTTTGAAAAAATTGCAGAGTTTATTTATCTTGCCGTTACCGATTTTGAAAAACAAAAAGGATTATATCACAAACGGCGTTGCGGAAATTTGCGCTAAATATCCGCTTTATGAATAAGTAATTTAAGAGAGAAGTGAAATCATGGTTGGCATTTTTGCAAAGATTTTCGGCGCTGTAATGAACTTTTTTTATCTTTTTTACAAGCGCAAAAAAACAGAGGATAAAGTGGTTTTCATCTCGCGCCAAAGCGAAACTCCATCCCTTGATTTTCGCTATCTCATAAATGAAATCAAAACAAATTATCCGCAATATAAGGTGGAGGTGCTGTGTAAAATGATACCGGCCTCCGCCGGCGGAAAAATCAAATATGCGGGCGAGATGTTTCGCCAAATGAAAGCGCTTGCAACATCAAAGGTTGCCGTGCTTGACGGCTATTGCATTCTCGCTTCAATGCTCAATCACAAGAGCGATTTGAAAATAATTCAAATTTGGCATGCGCTCGGTGCGTTTAAGCGCTTCGGCAAATCAATTCTCGATAAAGAGGGCGGCAAGTCCTCCAAAACGGCAGCCGCGTTTAAAATGCACAATAATTATGATCTGATTGCCGCAAGCGGCGATGCGTGCGTGCCTTTTTTTGCCGAGGCATTCGGTCAGCCCGAAAGCAAGTTTGTTCCCATCGGTATTCCCCGAATGGATTATCTTACGGACGAAAATGAAAAAATCAGGCTCAAAGGCAATATTATTTCCCGCTATCCTCAGCTTGACAACGGCAAGAAAAACATTCTTTATGTGCCCACATTCAGAGATAACGAGGCAGACACAAAAGCCCTGCGCGAAGCCACGGAAGAGCTTATCAACAGGGTTAATTACACAGAATATAATCTTATTGTGAAGCACCATGTTGTTGACACAAATAAGGAAGAAATATATATAGATTCGCGCATGAACAAAATTGTGGGCGAGTATTTCACGGGCATGGATTTTATGGCCGTTGCCGATTATGTGGTAACGGATTACAGCTCCGTGCTTTACGAGGCTTTGCTTCGTGATTTGCCGCTTTATATCTATTGCTTTGACAGCGATAAATATATAGACGAGCGTGGCTTTTATATTGATTTTTTTGGCGCGATTTGCCGGCAATGTATTCCAAAAAAACGCAAAGGGAATTTGCGATTTTATTTCGGGCGGCATGCGCTGCGATGCCGAAAAAAAGAGCAAAGCTTTAAGCAAGCTTTATGTTAATAAGCGCTTTAAATCAATCACCGCGATTTACGGAATAATTATTGACGAGCTTATTAAAAACCGCTATGACGGCAGATTTAATTACGGCGCCGAAAAATGCAGCCGAAGCCGATGAAAGCGTTAAAACAGACGAAACAGAAACCGAACAAAGCGCCGAAAAAAATAACGGTGAGCGAGCTGGAAATGTTTAATAACGCAGAGGCTAAAGAAAGAATAAGCCCCGTAGAATCGGCAACGCCCGATTTTGGAAAACCGGGATTTTACCCGCCGAAGAGCACAACGGGGAAGGGGCGGATAAGCCTGAAGATAAAGCAGCCGATATGGATTTAAACGATACGGCAAGCGAAGGAAAAGACGAATGCGCACCACAGCCCGATGCGGCGGAAACAGAGGCGGAAAAAAAGATGAGCAAAATTAAATCCGCGCTTTATCCCGTGTTGCAGCGCGCAAGATACGCAGAGTTTATTTCAAGATTTGAAAAAAAGCAAAAAAAGCAGCCGATGGCAGATAATAAAAATTTTTGATGTATTCCACATCAAAGGGGCAGGCTCGGCGGCAATTTGCTTGCAATAAAGAATTACATAGAAAAAAACGGACTTGATTATGACATTACCGTTGCCGCGGGAGAGGATATACCGCCCGCAGATAAGCTTGCAAGCCTTATGGCGCAAAGCAAATTTATACTTGTTGATGATTATGAGCCGCTTGTTTATGTGCTGAGGCTCCGCGAAAATCAGCATCTTGTGCAGGTTTGGCATGCAATGGGCGCGTTTAAGCGCTTCGGCTACGGCCGCGCAAGCGCCGAGAAAAATTCGCTCACCCATAAAAAAATTATACGGAAGCGATAGTTTCCTCGCCTGAAATTGCGCCGATTTATGCCGAGGCATTCGGCATAGGCGAAAGCAGAATCAAGCCGATAGGCACTCCGCGCACGGATGTGTTTTTTTCGATTGCGATTATGTGGCGGCGGCAAAGGAAAGGCTGTATTCGCAGTATCCGCTTTTGCGCGGCAAAAAGATTTGCCTTTTCGCACCCACTTTTAGGGGCGCAAATGTGCATGACGCCGAATATCCCGAAAGCTTTTTTGATTGCGAAAAATTTGCAAATGCTCTCGGCACAGATTGGGCGGTTATTATAAAAATGCATCCGTTTATCAAAAAGCCCGTTCAGATTCCGAAAAGCGTTTCAAGCCGCGTGTTTGATTTATCGGCCGAAAGGGAAATAAACGATATTTTTGTTTATAACGGATGTGCTTGTAACGGATTATTCCTCCGTTATATTTGAAAATGCCGTTATCGGCAATGCCTGCGTGCTCTATGCTCCCGATTTGGAGCAATACACGGGCGGCAGGGGGTTTTATTTTGATTATTCCGATTATTCGTGCGGAAGCGTTGTCCACTCTTTTTCCGAGCTGCCGCAGGCTGTTTTGGCAGCAAAAACCCGGCGAGGCGCAGCGCAAATTTAAGGAACGCTTTGTTTCGCTTTGCGACGGTAATTCAAGCGCACGATTTGTTGAAACTATATTAGAAAGTAAGAAGTGATTGAAATGGCATATGCCCTTTCTGAAAAATTTGCTTCCCTGAAGCCGTCTGCGGTAAGGGAAATTTTAAAAGTAACTTCGCAGCCCGGTATGATTGCCTTTGCAGGCGGCTCGCCCGATTCTGCCGCTTTTCCATGTGAAGAAGTAAAAAAATATAACGGCGGAAATCCTTGATGAAAATCCCGTTTCGGCGCTTGTGTACGGCGTTTCGGAGGGCTATGAGCCGCTTCGAAAAACCGTTGCCGAATGGCTCAAAAGGCGCGATAATATCGGCACGGAGAATGACAGTGTTATCATCACCGCGGGCGGCACGCAGGTTATGGATATAACCACACGCATCATGACCTCTCCGGGCGACACGGTGATTTGCGAAGAACCGTCATTTATCGGCTCGCTCAATTGCTTTCGCTCTCACGGCTGCAAGCTTGCGGGCGTGCCCATTGATGCGGACGGCATGAATATCGACGCCCTTGAAAGGGTTATCGCCGAAAATCCCGATGCCAAGTTTATTTACACCATTCCTAATTTCCAAAACCCCGGCGGCACCACAATGAGCCTTGAAAAGCGCAAAAGGCTTTATGAGCTTGCTAAGCAAAACAGCTTGCTGATTTTGGAGGATGACCCTTACGGCAATCTGCGCGTGGAGGGTGACTCGGTGCCGAGTATAAAGAGCATGGATAGGGACGGCATTGTTATCTATGCCGGCTCGTTTTCAAAAAAATTCTTGCTCCCGGTCTGCGCGTTGCGTATGCCATTGTGCCTTCAAAAGCCGCGGCGGCGTTCACAATCGGCAAGCAGGTTTCCGATGTTCACACGGGCGTGCTTAATCAAATGATCGTTTCACGCTGGTTTTCGGAATATGATGTGGATAAGCATATTGTTGAAATCAGAAAAATTTATCGCCGCAAGCTTTCGCTCATGTGCGATTGCCTTGATAAGTATTGCGGCGGTTTCATAAAATATGTTCGCCCGCAGGGCGGTCTGTTTGTTTGGGCAAAGCTGCCCGAAAAATGTTGATATGCTTAAATATGTAAACAGGCTTTTTGGAGCATAAAGTGGCGGTTGTGCCCGGCAGCGCGTTTATGATTGACGATACTGCGCCGTGCTCCTATATCCGCCTCAATTTCTCCACACCGAGTGATGAGGAAATCGTTAAAGGTGTTCAAATAATGGGCGAGGTTGCAAAGGAATTTGAATAATTCAAACGAATTTTCAGGCCTTGCCGTTATAATATAAGGAAGTGTAATTATGGAAGAAAATAAGGAAATTCAGCAAAGGCGCAAAAGGTGCCTTTCGCTCATTCAGCCAACATCTGTTCCGACTCTCGGAAATTATCTCGGTGCGTTAAAAGGCTGGCCTGAGTTTCAGGATAAGTTTGACACGATTTACGGTGTTGCGGATCTTCACTCCATCACCGTAAGGCAGGATCCGCAAAAGCTCAGAAAGCAATCCACGGAAATGTTTGCCGTTTTGCTTGCACTCGGCCTCGATCCCGAAAAAAGCATTTTGTTTATTCAATCTCAGGTGCCGGCTCACAGCCAGCTCGGCTGGATTCTTAATTGCTACACTCAGTTCGGTGAGCTTTCGAGAATGACTCAGTTTAAAGATAAATCCGCTCAGCACAGCGACAATATCAATGCGGGTCTCTTTACTTATCCTTGCCTTATGGCGGCAGATATTCTGCTTTATCAAACCGATGTTGTGCCCGTTGGCGCAGATCAAAAGCAGCATTTGGAAATCACGCGCGATATCGCAAGCCGATTTAACGGTATTTACGGCAATGTGTTCACTTTGCCGGAAGCGTATATTCCGAAAAACGGTGCAAGGGTCATGAGCCTTCAGGACCCCGCAAAGAAAATGAGTAAATCGGATTCGAATCCCAAGAGCACCGTGTTTATCACCGATGCGCCGGAAACGATTATGAAGAAGTTTAAGTCTGCCGTAACAGACAGCGAAATGTGCGTTCGCTATGCAGAGGGTAAAGACGGCATCAATAATCTTATGACGATTTATTCCGCGGTAACGGGGCTTGATTTCGATAAAATCGAATCCGAATTTGAGGGCAAGGGCTACGGTGATTTCAAAAAAGCGGTAGGCGAAGCGGTTGTTGCCGAGCTTGCACCCGTGCAGGAAAAATTCAACAGATATATGAAAGACACGGCTTATCTTAAGGAATGTGAAAAAATCGGCGCGGAGCGTGCGGGTCGCCTTGCATCAAGAACTTTGCAAAAAGCCATGAAAAAGGTTGGATTTATATTGTAATTCTCAGCAAAATGTGGTAAAATTCTATTTGTTGATTATATCTTACTCAAAGAGGAGCAAGCCCGTGCGGCATGCCCCTCTTTTTTATGCACCGAAATTCAAAAATATGCATCGAATTTGCCTTTTATTTAATTTGACTAAAACAGTAGGTAAATTTTGTTACTCTTTGTAATTGACCGTAGTATAAAGAATGTGATATAATTAACAAGAGTTTATGGATAAACAGAAAAGGAGGAATTATCTTGAAAGAAGCAAAAAGCTATGGCGTATGTCAATATGTACGGCGTTCTTGCAACTCTTGAAAATCTTTGTGCCGTTGATGATGAGGCAAAGCAAATCCTTGCAGAGCTCAAATCTCCGGTTTCGTTATGCTTTGAGGTTGCCGGCGGACCGTGCGGCACATTCCATTTTTCGAAAAGCGGCTGCAAATTTACGGAAGGTTCGGAGGGCTGCACCTGCAAAATGAACTTCAAATCACCCGAAAAATTCAACGATCTTATTGATAACAGTAAGCCGGGCGTTCCGACAAAGGGTGTTGTTCAGGTGCTTTCATTCCTTATGGGCCCGTTCACCAAATTAACTAACAGGCTCACAAAGCTTCTTATGCCCACTAAAGAGGATTTGCAAAACAGAGCATTTTTTGAGGAATCCACAATTTTAACATTTTACACTATCGCAGGCGCAATTTCCGCACTTGCCAATTCGGATTCTATTTCTAAATTCACCGCTGCTTCAACTGTTGACGGTGTCATCTCAATGGGTATTAAAGACACTTGCTATGCAACGGTAAAGGTTAAAAATCACCATTTCACCACCATTAAAGAAAAAGCAAATAATCCAAGAGCCGTTATGGAATTTGCGGATATTGATCTTGCTTACGGCCTCTTTAACGGCACGGTTTCAACCATTGCCGAGCTTTGCGAGGGCAATATTTATATGGCAGGCATGATTTCAATGGTAGATAATCTTAATCGTATTCTTGACAGAGTTGCGGTTTATCTCGGTTAAGTTCGTTAGGAGGAATAATAATGAGTAAATTTCCAGAATATACACATGAAAAAAGCAAGGAATGGTTCAGCAGAGCACTTGCGGCTATTCCGTCGGGCGTTTACGGCCACCTCGGCCCGAGTGAAGGTCTTTTTTTCTTCCTATAAATAAATGGCCTTTGATGAGCGATCACGCTAAGGGCACTTATTTCTGGGATGTAGACGGCAATAAATATCTTGATCTTATGTGTGCTTACGGCCCCAATGTTCTCGGCTATTGCGATGAGGATGTTGACGCAGCTGCAATTAAGCAGCTCCACACCGGCAACTGCACCACATCTCCCTCATACAAAATGGTTGAATGTGCAGAATTGCTTAAGGACACCGTTGCCTGTGCTGATTGGGCTTTCTTTATGAAAAACGGCTCGGATGCCACCACCTTTTCCGTTATGTGTGCCCGTGCTCACACCGGAAAAAAGAAAATGTTTTTCCTTAAAGGATATTATCACGGCGATTTCCAATGGGCGCAAAAGGTAGATTATCCCGGCATTCTTCCCGAAGAGGTTGCAAACAATGTTGTTGTGCCTTGGTTTGATCTTGATGCACTTCAGGAGGCTTACGACGCATGCGGCGGCGATGTTGCCGGCCTTATTGCTCAGCCTTATGATCACGGCAACTTTAAGGATAATGAATGTGCCACCAAGGATTATTGGCAGGCAGTTCGTAAATTCTGCGACGAGCACGGAATGGTGCTTATCTTTGACGATGTGCGCACAGGCTTCAGACTTGATCTTGCAGGTTCGGATCATTATTACGGAATTAAAGCAGATCTTATTTGCTTCTGTAAAGCTCTTGCAAACGGCTATAATATGTCTGCTGTTTGCGGCGGCGATCATATGAAAACAACGGCTTCGTCCGTTACTTACACAGGCTCTTATTGGATGAGCGCGGAGCCGTTTGCGGCTTGCCTTGCCTGCATTCCGAAAATGAAAAAGCTTGATACTCCCACAATGTTCCGCAAAATCGGTACACAGATCACAGAAGGCTTTTCTGCCGCTGCTCAGGAGCATGGCTTCAATCTTGTTGTTTCGGGCGAGCCTGCACTTTTCTATCTCAGAATAGCAAACGACGACAGCCTTATGCTCCATCAGGAATGGATTGCAGAGTGCGTTTCAAGAGGCCTTTTCCTTGCGTCTCACCACAACCACTTTATCAATGCGTCAATCACCGATGAAGATGTTAAGCTTGCAATCGATATTGCAGAGGACGCTTTCGGCGTTGTTGCAGCAAGGCACCCGGAAATAGAGGGCTTGAAATAATTAAATAAATTCAGATATAAGGCATCGGGCGGCATTTTTGCGTTCGATGCTTATTAAGGAGGAAAAATTTATGCCAGCAAATTACAAGCCGTTCGACAAAGAAGAATGGCTCCGCCTTGAAAAAAAGGCGGATGAGTTAAGGCGTCTTACCGTTCAAACAACCGTTTGGGGCGGTTCGGGCCACATTGGCGGCGCAATGAGCGCTATGGACGCTATGACTATTCTTTATCATCGCTTTATGAAGCTTGATGTCAATAATCCCGATTTGCCGGATAGAGATCGCTTTGTGCTTTCCAAGGGCCATGCAGCTGTAGGCTACGGACCCGTTATCTGCGATTACGGTTTTATGGATGTTGAAGGCCTTCATAACTTCAACCTTACCGGTTCAAAATTCGGTATGCATCTTGATTGCAATAAAATCAAGGGCATTGATTGCTCAAGCGGTTCTCTCGGTCACGGCCTTTCTCTTGCTTGCGGCTTTGCGCTTGCGGGAAGAGTAAACGGCATTGACTATATGAACTATGTTCTTACGGGCGACGGCGAATTGAATGAGGGCTCAAATTGGGAGGCTGCAATGACCGCCGCTCAATTCAAGCTTTCAAATGTTGTTGTGCTTGTTGATAACAATAAGTGCATGATAGACGGCCGCGTAGATGATGAAATGAAGGTTGAGCCGATTGATGAAAAGTTTGAAGCGTTCGGCTTTATCACAGAGCGTGTAGACGGCCAAAATCTTAAAGAACTTAACAATGCAATCGAAAATGCAATCAATAATCATAAAAACGGCGGCGATAAGCCTTATTGTATTGTTATGGACACCTTTAAGGGCGCCGGTATTGATTTTATGGAAGATGACTATCATTGGCATTATGGCGCTCTTGATGCTGCTAAAGAAAAGCAGTGCTATGACAGCCTTGATAAATATTATGCGGCTCGTGTGGCACGTGCGGAAAAGGAGGCGTAAGCAATGGCAAGCGGTATGACTTATACTATGACGGAAACCTCTCAGCTTTCAACAGCTGAATATTACGGTAAAGCACTTTGTGAACTCGGTGCAGAACACAAGGATGTTGTTGCTCTTACGGCGGATTTGGCTAAATCCACAAAAATCGGTATGTTCGGTGAAAAATTCCCGGATCGTTTCTTTAATGTCGGCATTGCAGAGCAAAATATGTTCGGTGTTGCAGCCGGCCTTGCTAAAAACGGCCTTATTCCATTTGCCTCAACATTTGCAATCTTTGCTTCCGCTCGTTCTCTTGATCAGGTTCACACGGATATCTGCTATCAAAATGTGCCGGTTAAGATTATTGCAACTCATGCAGGCACCTCATTCGGCCAGGCGGGTTCAACCCACCATTCCCTTATTGATATGACCTGTATGCGTGTTTTGCCGCATATGACTGTTATTTGCCCTTGCGACGGTGCGGAAACATATCATGCGGTTAAGGCTGCTTATGAAACTCCCGGCCCTGTTTATATTCGTATCAACAGAGGCTTTGATCAAATTATTTATAAAAAAATCTTGAGGACTGCTCTTTTGAGGTCGGCAAGGCTAAGGTTATGAACGAAGGCACGGATATCACCGTTATTGCTTGCGGCTCTTGCGTTTACCAAGCTATTCAGGCTGCCGAAATGGCTCAGGCCGATGCAGGCATCAAGGTTCGTGTTTTGAATATGCACACCATTAAGCCTATTGATGAAGAGGCTGTTATGTCTGCTGTTATGGACACAAGAAGAATCATCACTGTTGAGGATCACAGCGTTATGGGCGGCCTCGGCTCTGCGGTTGCAGAGGTTGTTGCCAAAAGCGGCAAGGCCTGCGCATTCAAAATGCTCGGCCACCAGGATGAATTTTCAACCATCGGTCTTCACGAGGATCTTATGTCAATCGCAAAGATAGATGCAAACGGTATTGCCGAAACAATTGCCGAAGTAATGCATCAGGATTTTGAAGCAGACGATGCTTGGGACGATGAATTCTAAGCATATTTGCATCGGAATCTTTAGGAAAGGAATGTGTTATTTATGGCAAGCGATGTAACCCGCTACACTAATAAGGTGTTTATGGCAGGCGCACTGCCCCTTATGAAAACGATTGCCACCGATGTGCCCGAACTTGCAAAAAAGTTTAATGGCGTGGATGCTGTTTATCAGGTTTCCGCCAAGGTTAATGCTCAGGATAAAGAAGCCGTTCATTTTATAGTTGAAAACGGCGAATGGTCCTGCAAACTCGGTGAATATTTCGGTCAGCAAAAAAATAGATGCGGAGCTTGAATTTTCCTCAATGGAAAAAATGAATGCCTTTATGAAGGGCGATATGACAAAGCTCCCGAAAATGAAAATTAAAAATCCTTCGGCAAGTTTATGAAGTTTATGGCTGTGCTTCTTAAAATGAGCAGCTTGCTTGGAATTTCCGAGCCTCCGGAGGATGAAAAGCTCGCTCTCCTGCTTTGCAAGCTTTATTTCTATTTGCTTTCAAGCGGAATCAGCCAGCTTAATAAAATGGGTCACCCCGCAATTCATGAATGGACTCTTAAAAGCCCCGATCGTGTTTATCAGTGGGCTGTTGAGGGCCATCCCGAATGCACGGCTTATCTGCGCATAAAAGCAGGTAAATCTCGTGCGGGCAGGGGCGAATATAAGCGCTCTAAGCCGTTTTTCTGCATGAAATTCGATTCGCCGCAGCATGCTCTTATGATTTTGCTCGGCACGGGCGATATGCTTGAAATGGTTAAATCAAAGCAGCTTATTATGGAGGGTGCTCCTGAATTTGGCGCAATGATCGGCGATTATATGATGGTTGTAGGCGATCTTGCAAAATAAGCAAAAACAATATTTTATTTTTCACGGCGGGTGAGTTATTCACCTGCCGTATTTTTATTTTAATTTTTTTGAAATATTATACCCGCCTGCATATTGATTTTTAATAAAAAAATACTGCTATAATAACAATGAGCAAATTTTTTTATATTTCAATCTATAAGAGGCACAAAAAAATGAATAATTACAGAAGAAAAAAACAAAAAAATCATTTTGCACAATCGGCCCGGCCTCGTGCAGCGAAGATAAAGCTGCGCGAGCTTATGCTTGCCGGCATGGATGTTGCAAGATTTAACTTTTCGCACGGCGAATACGAAACCTTTGAAGAATGGTTTGCAACCATCGAAAAAGGTGAGGAAAAAGCCTTAATATTCCCGTTGCCACCTTGCTTGATACGAAAGGGCCGGAGCTAAGAACGGGTTGTTTTAAAGACCCTAACGGAATTCATCTTGATGCGGGAGATGAATTTATACTCACAGCTGATGATGTTGAGGGCACAAAGGAAAAATGCAGCATCTCATATAAGGGACTTCCTCGTGATGTTAAAGAGGGCACGGTTATTTTGATTGACGACGGCTTGATTTCGCTCAAGGTTAAGGCCGTTAAAAATAATGATATTATCTGCACTGTTGTGGACGGCGGGCCGATAACAAATCACAAAGGCGTTAATGTGCCCAATGTTTCGCTTGCGCTCCCTTATCTTTCCGAAAAGGATATGCAGGATTTGAAATTCGGTGCAAAAATGGGCTTCGATTTCATTGCCGCTTCGTTTTTGCCGCACGGGTGCGGATATCGTTTATCTGCGCAATTTCTGCCATGCACTCGGCTGGAACGATGTTCGCATTATTGCGAAAATCGAGAATAATGAAGGTGTGGATAATATTGATGATATTATCCGTGAGGCAGACGGCATTATGGTTGCCCGCGGAGATATGGGCGTTGAAATCCCGTTTGAAAAAATTCCCTCCATTCAAAAGGTTATTATCGAAAAAGTGTTTGCGGCAGGCAAAATTGTTGTTACCGCCACACAAATGCTTGAATCCATGATTAAAAATCCGCGCCCCACAAGAGCGGAAATAACCGATGTTGCAAATGCGGTTTATGACGGCACTTCCGCTTTGATGCTTTCTGGCGAAACCGCCATGGGCGCTCACCCCGTGGAAACCGTTAAAAACAATGGCGCTTATCGCCAGAACGGCAGAGCAGGATATCGACTATGTGGGCAGATTTGAAAAATTTGCGCCCAAGCATTTGCCGGGCGATATCACCTCCGCTATTTCGCATGCAACGGTAACCACCGCGCATGATTTGAATGCCAAGGCAATTATCACTGTAACCAAAAGCGGCGCCACGGCACGCCAAATTTCAAAATACAGGCCTCATTGCCTTATAATTTCCGCCACCACAAGTGAAAAAGTTCGCCGCCAAAACAATCTTTCTTGGGGCGTTTTGCCTGTTATGTGTGAGGAAAAATCAAACACGGATGAGCTTTTTTTGAACACGCTGTTGCAGTTGCAAAAGAAACGGGCATGACTAAAAAAAGGCGATATCGTTGTTATTACCGCCGGTATTCCGCTCGGCCAAAGCGGCACCACCAATATGCTAAAAGTGCACGAGGTTGAATGAGGTTTAGCCTATGAATAAAAAAATCGGTAAAAAAATAATAATCATCTGCGCCGCGATTGCCGCGGTGATTGCCGCGTGTGCCGTTTTCGGAGTCAAAATTAAAAATGATATAAACGGCAGCGAAAAGGGCACGCCAACCGAATATACCCTTGTGATTGAATCAAAGGATTATCAATACGAGGTTTCAAAAATGCTTGCCGATAACGGCATTGTTGTTGACGATTCAATATGGTCGGCGTGGATGGATAAGCATTATCCCGATTTCACTTATATAAACGGCGAATATTATATGAAATCAAATATGAGCTATGAGGAAATTGCGCAAAAAGCTGCAAAAATCCCGATATAAGCCACAAGGTGGTTTCCGTTGCCATTCCGGAGGGATATAATGTTTTCGACATAGCAAAAACGCTTGAGGAAAATCAAATCTGCTCCGCAAAGGATTTTTTTATGCCGCCGTTTCAACAACCGAAGGCTATGATTATGACTGGCTTGCCGATTTTCCGAGCGACCGCTCGCATATCGGCTTTATTTTTGGAGGGCTTTTTTTGTTTCCCGCCACATATGATTTTTTTCAATGAACAGCGATGCAAAGGTTATCGTTGATAAAATGCTTGCCGCGTTTGACGACAGGCTTTCCGATAAAATGACCGCATATTGCAAAGAAAATAATATGAGCCTTTATCAGTTTATAACGCTTTGTTCAATAGTGCAGGAGGAGGCTTTGAGCGACGACAGTGCCGCAAATATCGCCTCCGTGCTTATAAACAGATTAAATAAGGGTAGCAAGCTTCAATGTGATGTCACTTATTTTTATGCAAAAAAACTGCTTGATTACGGCTTTTCAAGGGACACCTACGATTCATATTACACTTACAGGTGCCCTGCGCTTCCGAGCGGACCTATAACCAATTCCGGCATGAGCATCGTTAATGCCGTAATCAATCATCCGGATACGAATTATCTTTATTTTTTCTCCGATTTGCAGGGCGAATTTCACTTTGCTGTCACGGGGCAGGAATTTGAGCAGCTTAAACAAAAATATCCGTGGAAATAGTCTGCGGCAGTGAAAGGATTGTAAGTTATGTCTAAATGGGATAGGGATTATCTCGGCCTGTGCCGCAGAATTCTTGATGAGGGTGTTGAGGTTGTAAACCGCACCGGCACAAATTCAATAAAAGTGCCGTCTCACCATTTTCATTTTGATCTTTCGGAAGAATTCCCGATACTCACTACAAAGCAGCTTTTTCATAAGGCAGGCCGTGCTCGAAATGCTTTGGATTTATCAGGCGCAGTCAAATGATGTAAGATGGCTCCGTGAGCGCGATGTTAACATTTGGAATGAGTGGGAAACAGACGATAACGGCACTTGGCATGCCACCCAGCTGGTGCCCGATGAAAACGGAAATCTTGTTAAAAAAAGCAAATCACCAAAGAATTCGGCAGGGAATTTGCCCACACTATCGGCACTGCTTACGGCTACATAGTAAATAAATTTCAAATGACTCAAAATTTAATAGATAAGATTAAAAACCACCCTGAGGACAGGCGTATGGTTATGACGCTGTGGCAAAACGATTATCTTGACACGGCTGTGCTTCCGAGCTGCGTTTGGAGCAGTGAATGGGATGTTACAAACGGTCATCTTAATTGCTGGGTGCATCAGCGCTCTTGCGATGTTCCGCTCGGTTTGCCGTTTAATGTAACTCAATATGCGGTGTTGATGTGCATGCTTGCAAAGGTAACAGGCCTTAAACCCGGCACAATGGATTGGAGTATTAAGGATGCTCATATCTATGTTAATCAGGTGGATGGAATTAAAGAACAGCTTCGCCGCCTTGATGAAGAGGGCGACTTGCCTGCACCGAAGCTTTGGCTTAATCCCGATGTTGACGATTTCTTTAAGTTTGATAACAGCAGAGATTGCCTTGATGTTAAGCTTGTTGATTATAAGCATTTGGGCAAAAATAAAATTCCCGATTTCTCAGTAAAGGAGCATTGCTGATGGATATATCTCTTATTCTTTCGGTCGGCAAAAACAACGAAATAGGCAAAAATAACGAGCTTGTTTGGCATTTTCACGAGGATATGAAATTCTTCAGGGAAACAACCACCGGCAACACGGTGATTATGGGCAGAAAAAAACCTTTGAGTCGCTGCCAAAGGTTTTTGCCAAACAGGCGCAATATCGTTATCAGTTCGGATAAATCGCTTAAAAATAGACGGCGCCGAGGTTGTTCATTCCGTTGACGAAGCGCTTGAAGCTGCGAAAAAAACGATAAAATATTCATTATCGGCGGAGGCCGCATTTATGCCGAGTTTTTGCCGCTTGCAACAAAAACTTTATTTAACGGAAATAGATGCGGAATGCCCGGACGCAGACACTTTCTTTCCGCAATTTGATAAATCGGAATGGAGCAGGGAAGTGCTTTCGTGTGCAGAAGAAAACGGAATAAGCTTTTTTCATGTGCTTTACAGTAAAAAATAAAATTCGGTGTTGACATTCGTGTGCACCTGTGTTAATATATTTTCACAACAAAGAAGAGCTATTTACCCGTTCTCCCCTTCAGCAAAGCAAAAAGGGCAATATTTCAAAAGATTTATTGAAGTGCGGGCATTTTATGCTCGCACTTTTAAATTATTTAAATGAGGTGTTATTTATCGGCAAGGAAACTCCGCAGCTTAACGGTGAAATCAAAGACAGGGAATTGCGAGTTATCACGGCAAGCGGCGAGCAGCTTGGCATTATGAGCGCAAAGGATGCGCTTCATGAGGCTGAAAAAAGAGGGCAGGATCTTGTTAAGATCGCGCCTCAGGCAAAAGCCACCGGTTGCAAAGATAATGGATTACAGCAAATTCCGTTATGAGCAGGCTAAGCGTGAAAAAGAAAATCGCAAAAAGCAAAAAATTGTTGACACAAAGGAAATTCGCCTTTCGCTCAACATCGATATCGGCGATTTCAACACAAAAGTTAATCAAGCTAAAAAGTTTCTTTCAAAGGGCGATAAATTAAAGGTTTCCATCCGCCTTCGCGGCAGGGAAATGGCTCACTCCGATTTGGGTGTTGCCAATATGGAAAGATTTGTTGAGGCGCTCGGCGAAGATGTTAATGTTGATAAAGCCCCGAAGCTTGAGGGCAGGCAGATTCTTATGTTTGTTTCCCTTAAGTCTTCAAGTAAGTAATGCTTACTTTTCTAAATAATTAAAATATGACGGAGGAATAATTATGCCTAAGATCAAAACACACAGCGGCGCTAAAAAGCGTTTCAAAACCACAAAAAGCGGTAAGGTTAAGCGCGCTCATGCTTACACCTCTCACATCCTTACAAAGAAAAACCACAAAGCGCAAGAGAAATCTTCGCAAAACAGCTGTCGGCGATGTTACCAATCAAAAAGCAGATGAAAAAGGCTTGTTCCCTATAAATAAGAACATGCCGGCTTGATTCGGTGATATAATTGAATTTTTAAGGGTAATTACTCAATATAAACGGAGGAAATAAGTTATGGCAAGAATTAAAGGCGCTATGGCCACACGCAAAAGAAGAAAAAAAGTTTTAAAGGCTGCTAAGGGCTATTACGGCAGCAAGCATCGCCTTTTCAAAACAGCTAAGCAGGCTGTTATGAAGAGCGGTCAGTATGCGTATATCGGCAGAAAACAGAAGAAGAGAGAATTCCGCAGAATGTGGATCTCCAGAATTTCCGCAGCTTGCAAAGCAAACGGCACAAACTATTCAACATTTATGAACGGCCTTAAGAAAGCCGGCATTGATCTTAACAGAAAAAAATGCTTGCAGAAATCGCCGTTTCCGATGCAGAGGCATTCACATCTCTTGTTGAAAGTGCAAAGGCTGCTCTCTGATAATAAAGCTTAAAGAGGAAGAAAAATTTCTTCCTCTTTTTTTTTTTAACTGTTGCACTTTTTCTTAATATAGTATTATAATTTAAATATTATTTAATATATAATATAAGCATAAGGCCGAAAGGCAATGTGGTTTTCTTAAACTGAAATTTTTAAAGCCGTGGAGAATCGGTATGGAAAAAAATCACAAGCAAATCAAATAATTTAATAAAAAGAAGTAAAGAAGCTTTTTCACCTCTCGCAAATTCAGAAACGAAAAATCAAAAAAATTCGTGCTTGAGGGTGTAAGGCTTTGTTTTGATGTTACGGAATCCGATTGCATTCCCTGCACATTGCTGCTCACGGAAGCCGCTGCCGAAAAATACGGCGATAAATGCGCTGCCCTTATCGATTATTTTTCCCAAGGCTTATTTCATAACGGATGAAATCGCGCAAAAAGATAAGCGACACGCAATCTTCTCAGGGCGTGTTCGCCGTTTGCAAAATGCGCAGCACGAAAGGCGCACTTGAGCCGGGCAAAAAATATATTGCTCTTGATCAAATTCAGGATCCCGCAAATCTCGGTGCAATCGTAAGAACAGCCGAGGCTCTCGGAATAAACGGCGCTTTGCTTCATAATTGCTGTGATGTTTATAATCCGAAAGCACTTCGTGCTTCTATGGGCGGCATGCTCAGATTGCCGTTTGCGCAAAGCGAAAATCTTGCCGAGGATATTAAAAAATATAAATCGCAGGGCTTTTCGGTTTATGCCGCGGTGCCCGATGCTTCGGCACAGGATATAACAAAAATCGAATTTCACGGCTCGGATATCTGCGTTATTGGAAATGAGGGAAACGGCGTTTCCGGCGAGGTGCTCGCCGAATGTGCGCCCCTTACGATAAATATGCTCGGCAGGGCGGAAAGTCTTAACGCTTCCGTTGCCGGCACAATAGTTATGTGGGAGATGCTGCGGTGATGAACGGTGCCGTTTCTTGGATAAGGCTGCAATCCGCTCTCGGTGCAGGCGCAGCCCTAAGTGAAATAATTGAATATTTCGGCTCGGCAAAGGCGCTTTTTGATGCGGGCGAAACCGAATGGCGAATGAGTCACGTGCTTGTTCCGCGCCAAATCGAAAAGCTTTGCGAATCAACCGAGGATCAGGCAAAAGAAGTGCTTGCCACCTGCAAAATGAACGGTTGGCAGGTTGTGCCTTATGACGATCCGCATTATCCCGAAAGATTGCGAAGTATTTTCAATCCGCCTGCCGTGCTTTATGTTGACGGCGAATTGCCCGATATTGATAACAGCATCGTTATCGGCATTGTTGGCACAAGGCGCGCAAGCGATTACGCTGTTAAAGCGGCTGATGTTATGAGCCGCGGAATTGCCGAACGCGGGGCGATAGTTGCCTCCGGCGGTGCTTTGGGTGTTGATACGGCGGCGCACAACGGTGCCATGCTTGCAGGCGGAAAAACAATTGCGGTTCTCGGCTGCGGGCTCGGCACAAAGTACCTTATGGAAAATAAGCCTCTGCGTGATGCCGTTGTTAAAAACGGTGCGCTGATAACGGAGTTTCAGCCGTTTACCCCGGCTTCAAAATATACCTTCCCGATTCGCAATCGCATAATCAGCGGAATTTCGCTCGGGGTGCTTGTGGTGGAGGCCAGTGTTAAAAGCGGCAGCTTAATAACCGCAAATTATGCGCTTGAACAGGGCAGAGATGTGTTTGCGCTGCCTTGCTCAATTCTTGATCCCGCTTTTGCGGGCACAAATAAATTGATTGACGACGGTGCAATCGTTGCCACAAAGCCGCTTGATTTGCTTTATCCCTATGCCGAGGAATACGGTGTTAAAATCGACGAAGTTAAATCCGTTGGCAAAATAATGCGCGAAACAGGCGATAAAAGCGCGAATGTTTACGGCAAAGCGCGCGATATCTCGTTTGATAATCTTCAGGCGGGCAGAAAGAATAGAGAGGCTCGCCAAAAGGCTGCCGCAGAGCTTTCCGGAAAAACTAAAGCGGTTTTCAATGCGCTCGGCGAGGAATATCAAAGCGCTGATGAAATCAGCCGCGCCGCAGGTTTGAGTATAGGCGAAGCACTTACGGCGCTGACCGCTCTTGAAATAGCGGGGCTTGCCGCAAGTGCGGGCGGAAAAAGATACCGCCTTGCCTGAATATTTGCGCTTGATTTGAACGCTTAAATAAATTTTAAAGAGTAATATGCCGCAACGCGGCGTTTAAGATATAAAGAAAGGCTTGGTAAATTAAATGTCAAAGCTTGTAATTGTGGAGTCGCCAGCAAAGGCGAAAAATATAAAAGGCTATCTCGGCAAGGGGTATGAGGTTGTTGCCTCCATGGGTCATGTTCGCGATTTGCCGTCTGCAAGGCTTTCTGTTGATGTTGAGCATGATTTCGCTCCGAAATATGCCATCATAAAGGGTAAGGAAGCTTTTGTTAAGGATTTGAAAAAGAAAGCGGATAAATCCGATTATGTTTATCTTGCAACCGACCCCGATAGAGAGGGAGAGGCTATCAGCTGGCATCTTGCAAACATCCTTGAACTCGATTTAAAGGATAAAAACCGCGTAACCTTTAACGAAATCACCAAGCACGGTGTAACCGAAGGAATGGAAAATCCCCGCAGCATTGATATCGATCTTGTTGATGCTCAGCAAGCCCGCCGTATTTTGGACAGATTGATCGGTTATAAACTTTCTCCGTTTATCAGCCAAAAAATCAGGCGCGGCCTTTCTGCAGGCCGTGTGCAGTCTGTTGCTCTTCGCCTTGTGGTAGACAGGGAAGAAGAAATTCGTGCATTCGTGCCGCAGGAATATTGGTCTATAGATGCTAAGTTCACAAATCCGCCGAGCAAAAAGGTTTTTGCCGCCACTATTTACGGTAAGGACGGCAAAAAAATCAAAATAAATTCAAAAGAGGAAAGCGATAAAATTCTTTCCGAGCTTGACGGCGCAGAATACACGGTTGCCTCCGTTAAAAAGGGCACAAGAAAGAAAAAGCCCCACGCCGCCGTTCATCACCTCCACACTTCAGCAGGAGGCTTCAAGAAGGCTCTCTTTCCAGGCAAGGCGCACCATGAAAGCCGCCCAGGAGCTTTATGAAGGCCTTGATGTTAAAGACCTCGGCACGGTCGGCCTTATCACTTATATGAGAACGGATTCACTTCGTATTTCAGACGAAGCAAGAGCAGCCGGCAATCAGTTTATTCTTGATAATTACGGCGAAAAATATTTGCCGAAAAAGCCGCGCTTCTTTAAATCAAAGGGCAATGTGCAGGACGGGCATGAGGCAATTCGCCCCTCTATGCCGGGCGTTACCCCCGAATCGGTTAAAGGCTCGCTCACAAACGATCAATATAAAATCTATAAGCTTGTTTGGGAGCGCTTTATTGCTTCCCTTATGGAAAATTGCCTTCAGGAAACCGTTAAGGTTGAAATCGCCGCAGGCGACTACACCTTTACCGCATCGGGCTACACCGTTAAGTTTGACGGCTTCACCGCTCTTTACGAAGAATCGAAGGACGACGCTTCTTCCGATTCCTCCGCGCCTCTTCCAGAGCTTAAACAGGGCGATGCTTTGAGGCTGAAATCCATTCTCGGCAATCAGCATTTCACTCAGCCGCCGGCAAGATACACGGAAGCAAGCCTTACCAAAGCACTTGAGGAAAAACGGTGTAGGAAGGCCGTCAACATATGTTACAATCACATCAACAATAGTTGCCCGCGAATATGTTAAGCGTGAGGGCAAACAGTTTGTGCCCACCGAGCTCGGCGAGGCCGTAACAAAGCTGCTTGAGGACAGAATGCCCAATATCGTTGATGTTAAATACACCTCCAAAATGGAGGCGGATCTTGATAAAATCGACAGCGGCGAAAAGAATTATATCGATATGATTCGCCACTATTACGATGAATTTGAAAAGCCGCTCGAAAAAGCAAAAATCGAAATGCAGGGCGTTAAGATTAAGCTTAAAGAAGAGGAAACGGACGAGGTTTGCGAAAAAGTGCGGCAGAAACATGGTTGTTAAAGTGGGCCGCTTCGGTAAATTCCTTGCATGCCCCGGATATCCGGAATGCAAAAATACAAAGCCGCTTATTTTGCGCACAAAGGCAAAATGCCCCGAGTGCGGCGGCGATGTTATAGAAAAGAAAACTCGCAAGGGCGCGGCATTTTACGGCTGCTCCAATTATCCCAATTGCAATTTTATGACATGGGATGTGCCGAGCGATGAGGTTTGCCCGCGCTGCGGAAAGTCATTGTTCAGAAGAAAGGGCAATGTGCTTTATTGCCCCGATACAGAGGGCTGCGGCTTCACAAAGCCAGCAACCAGAAAAAAGAAAAGCGAAGAGTAATAAATGAATTTTAAAGTAATCGGCGCAGGCCTTGCGGGTGTTGAGGCTGCGTGGCAAATCGCGCAAAGCGGCAATAAGGTAACGCTTTATGAACAAAAACCGAATAAAAAATCACCCGCGCATAAATCGGATAATTTTGCCGAGCTTGTTTGCTCCAATTCCCTTAAAGCCTCGCGTATTGATTCCGCGGCAGGTCTTTTAAAGGAGGAAATGCAGCGCTTCGGTTCGCTCACCGTGCCGATTGCAAAGCAATGCTCGGTTGCCGCAGGCGGCGCGCTTGCCGTTGACCGTGATTTGTTTTCCGGAGCCGTAACCGAAAAAATCAAAAATTGCAAAAAAATATTGAAATAGTTTATGCAGAGCAAGATGAAATTCCGCTTGCTTCAAACGATATAACGGTTGTTGCCACCGGCCCGCTTACGGACGGTAAAATGGCGGAAAGCATTAAAAAATTGTGCGGCGATTATCTTTCGTTTTATGATGCTGCGGCACCGATAGTAACGGCAGACAGCATTGATCCGAATATCGTGTTCGGCGCTTCGCGTTACGGCCGCGGCGGCGAAAACGATTATCTCAACTGCCCGTTCAATAAGGCGGAGTATGAGGCTTTCATAGCCGAGCTTGTTGCAGCAGAGGGCGCAGTGCTTCATGATTTTGATGTTTACGAGGGCTGTATGCCGATTGAAAAGCTTGCAAAGCGCGGGCTTGACGCACCTCGCTTCGGCCCGATGAAGCCCGTCGGCTTAGTAAATCCCGCCACGGGTCACCGCCCTTGGGCGGCGGTTCAGCTCAGGCGCGAAAATTCGGCGGGCACAATGTTTAATCTTGTGGGTTTTCAAACGAATTTGAAATTCGGCGAGCAAAAAAGAGTTTTCTCAATGATTCCGGGCCTTGAAAATGCCGAGTTTGTGAGATACGGCGTTATGCATCGCAATTCGTTCTTAAATTCGCCGAGGTTGCTCACCGCGGCCTTTGCGCTTCGTTCAAATCCGAATGTGTTTTTCGCGGGTCAAATAACCGGTGTTGAAGGATATATGGAATCGGCCGCTTCGGGAATTTTGGCGAGGCAAAAAAATGCGGTTAGGCTTGCTTTGGGCAAAAAGCCGCTTGTGCTTCCCAAAACCACCATGATGGGCGCGCTTGCCGATTATATCAGCGATGAGTCGGTTTCGGATTTTTCAGCCTATGGGCGCAAATTTCGGCGTGTTGCCGCCGATAGAGCCTAAAAATCAGGGATAAGCGCGAGCGGTATGCGGCACTTGCACAAAGATCGCTTGCTCAAGCAGAAAGGATTTTAAGTAATGAGGATTATTGTTGACGCCTTCGGCGGCGATAATGCGCCGTTGGAAATTATAAAAGGCTCAATGCTTGCCGTTGACGAATTCGGAATAGATGTGATTCTTTGCGGCAGTGAAAAAGAGATTATGAAATGCGTCAATGAAAATAAAATAGAGCTTAAACACACACAAATTTATAACACGGATGCTCCTGCCGTTGAGATGAGCGACGATTCCAAATGCGTGCTCAGGGAAAAGGCAAATTCAAGCATGGGGCTCGGCTTTTCGCTTCTTAATTCCGGCGAGGGGCGATGCTTTTTGTTTCCGCAGGAAACACGGGTGCAATCACAGTGGGTGCCACGCTTATCACAAAAAAAGAATTAAGGGCGTTAAAAGGCCTTGTATAGCCTCCGTTATGCCGAGTGTAAACAAGCCGTTTTTGCTTCTTGACTGCGGCGCAAATGTTGAATGCCGTCCCGAATTTCTTGATGAATTCGGCAAGCTCGGCAGCCTTTACATGCAGCATATCCTCGGTTGTGAAAATCCCCGTGTAGCACTTGTTAATAACGGCTCGGAGGAAACAAAGGGCACGCGTGTTGTTAGAGAGGCTTATGCGCTTATGAAGAATTCCGATTATAATTTCGTGGGTAATATTGAAGCAAGGCAGATTCCTTTCGGCGATGCCGATGTTGTTGTGGCAGATGGCTTTTTCCGGCAATCTTGTGCTGAAGATGTACGAGGGTGTGGCAAAAGCTTTGATGAACGGCGTTAAGGATATTTTTTTAAAAAGAATGTTTTTTTACAATGCTTTCCGCCGTCGGCGTTATGGGCGGAATAAACAAAATGAAAAAGCAGTTTGATTATAAGGAATACGGCGGCGCGGTGCTTCTCGGCGTGCGCAAGCCCGTTGTTAAGGCTCACGGCTCCGCCGATGCGCGCACATTCAAAAACGCAATCAAGCAGGCGGTGTGGTTCCTGGAAAATGATCTTATAAGCGAAACTGAAAAGGCGTTCGGAGCAGATGCAAATGAATAAAAATATATCTCAGCTTGAAGAAAAACAGAATACACTTTTTAAGGATAAATCGCTTTTAAAAGCGGCGCTCACTCATTCAAGCTATGCAAACGAGCATAAATACGAATGCCCTTATAACGAAAGGCTTGAATTTTTGGGCGATGCGGTTGTGTCGCTCACAACGGCTCGGTTCCTTTTTGAAAAATTTCCCGATATGCCCGAGGGCGATCTTTCAAAGCTGCGCTCCAGCCTTGTGTGCACGGCGGCACTTTCGGATTATGCAAATCAAATCTCTCTCGGCGATTATCTTTATCTCGGCAAGGGCGAGGAATGTAACGGCGGCAGAACGCGCCCCTCTAATTTAGAGGATGCGTTTGAAGCACTCACAGCCGCAATCTATCTTGACAGTGGGCTTGAGTCCGCATCAAAAATTCGTGCTGCGCTTTTTGAGCGTTTTCGATAAACACTCACCACATAAACTTTAAAGATTATAAAAACAATTCTTCAAGAAGTTGTGCAGCAAAAATCATCAGGAAACTCTGAATTATGTTATAACGAGTGAAAGCGGCCCAGCGCACGATAAAAGATTTGAGGCAGAGGTTCACCTTAATTCAAATGTTATCGGCAGGGGCACGGGCACCAGTAAAAAACAGGCAGAACAGGAGGCAGCAAAGGAAGCTTTGCAGTTAATGGGAATATGAGAAAAACTAATATATCTGTTTTTGTGCCGCATATAGGATGCCCGCAAAAATGTTCATTTTGCAATCAGCACGCAATCACGGGCTACACAAAAGCCCCCACGGCCGCAGATGTGCATGAAGCTGTTTGCAAGGCACTTGCAAACACCGAGGCAAGAGGCGGTTACTATCAATATGAAATCGCTTTCTTCGGCGGCTCTTTCACTGCGATTGAAAGAAAATATATGATAGAGCTTTTGGAAGCGGCGCATTATTATGTTAAAAACAAAAAGGTAACGGGAATCAGAATTTCAACCCGCCCGGATGCAATTGATAAAGAAACGCTTGATTTGCTTAAAAAGTACGGTGTAACCTCAATTGAACTCGGTGCTCAAAGCATGAACGACGCGGTGCTTGAGGCAAATTTCCGCGGGCATGACGCACAGTGTGTAAGGAACGCTTCGCATCTGATTAAAAGCGCCGGCTTTGAGCTTGGCTTGCAGATGATGACGGGGCTTTATAAATCTACCAAAGAGCGCGATATAGAAACGGCAAAGGAATTTGTTAAAATAAAGCCCAAAACCGTTCGAATCTATCCCACCGTTGTGCTTAAAAATACATATCTCGGCAAGCTTTACAAAGAAAAAAAATATCATCCCATGTCCGTTGCAAAAATCGGTGGATTTATGTGCCGAACTTGTGGAATATTTTGAAGACCATAAAATTGATGTTATTCGCGTGGGCTTGCACGCAAGCAAGGATATCAGGGGAAATATGTACGGCGGCTGCTATCACGAATGCTTCGGCGAAATGGTGGCTTCCAAAATCATGTTCAATAAAATCACTTCGTATCCGCCCGGTAAATATGAAGTGTTCATAAACGAAAAATCAATTTCAAAATTGCTGGGCAACAAAAAATCAAATCTCGAGGAGCTTAAAAAGGCGGGCTACGAAATATTCATCAATTACGATAACACGCTTGCTCCAAACGAGGTGAGGGTAGGATAAATGCTTTTAAAAACTCTTGAAATGCAGGGCTTTTAAATCCTTTTCCGGATAAAAACCGAATTGAATTTCGGAAAGGGTATAACTGCCGTCGTAGGGCCCTAACGGTTCGGGAAAAAAAGTAATATATCGGATGCGGTTCGCTGGGTGCTCGGCGAAACCTCCACAAAAAAACCTCAGGGGTTCAAAGATGGAGGATGTTATTTTCGGAGGCACATCGGCACGAAAAAGCAGTGGGCTTTGCGCAGGTGCAGCTCACCCTTGATAACAGCGACGGCACTCTTAAAGATAAGGGCGATATCGTAACGGTTTCACGCAGATATTACAGAAGCGGCGAAAGCGAATATAAAATAAACGGCGAAAGCGTGCTTCGCCGCGATATTCATGAGCTGTTTATGGACACCGGTCTCGGCGCAGACGGCTATTCTATGGTCGGCCAAGGCAAAATAGATTCAATCATTTCCGCCAAGAATGAGGACAGGCGTGAGCTGTTTGAAGAAGCCGCGGGAATTTCGCGCTTTCGCCATAAAAGAAAGGACGCTCAGCGCAGGCTCGATCAGGCGCAGGAAAATCTTGTGCGCCTGCTTGATATCCTCGGCGAGCTTGAAAGCCGCGTCGGTCCGCTTAAAGCGCAAAGCGAAAAAGGCGGCTAAGTTTATTGAGCTTTCCGATGAAAAAGAAAAAAACCTTGAAATCGGCGTTTGGGTCAATAAAATAAATAAATTCACAAATGATCTTCGTGAGCAGGAGCATAAAAATAGACGCCGCAAACGAATCGTATAATATTTGTGAAAACGAACTCAAGGGCATTGAAAACGATATTGAAGCCGCTCTTGAAAAAAACGGCGGAAATAAATGGTAAGATCGATGAAATCAGATCGGGCGGCGCCGCTTTTGAAGAAGCCGCGCTTAAAAAGGACGGCGAAATTTCCGTTCTTGAAGCCACGATTGCGCATAACAACGAAACGGCTCTGCGCTTTAAATCCGATATCGACCTTGCAGCAAAAGGCAACGCTTCGATTGATGAGGGCATTGCCGAAAAGCAGGCGCTTATCGAAAAATGCGAAAGCGAATCCGTGTTGAAAAAGCAGCAGCTTCAGGAAACCGCGTCGAAAATGCAGCAGCTCATAAGCTCAAACGAGGAATTTTCAAGGCTTTCGGCAGAGCTTAACAACACAATCGCCTCACTCACCGTTAAGCTTTCCGATTTCAGGGTAAAAGCCACGGAAGCAAAATCGAGCATGGAGGAAATTAAGGCAAGAAAAGGTACAGTTGACGAAAGCATCAAATCGGCAGAGGCTGCGCTTGCGGCCGAAAACTCCAAAAAGGAAAAGAACGATGCCGTGCTTGCGCAGCTTGATGAAAAAAATTGCCGAAAATTCAAACTCCGTTGCCGGCTTCGGATTAAGGCAAAAAGGGCAAGGTGCAAAAGGCGGAGGAACTGAAAGAAAAGCTTGAAAAGCTTTCAAGGCAACTTTCGGAAAAAGAATCAAAAGCAAGAATGCTTTCCGATCTTGAAAAAAATATGGAGGGCTATTCCGGTGCAGTAAAGGCTGTTATGCGCCGTGCAAGAGAAAAAGCACTCGGCGGTATTCACGGTCCGCTCTCACAGCTTATTCAGGTTGATAACGAATATTCAACTGCCGTTGAGGTTGCACTCGGCGCGGCCATGCAAAAATATAGTAACCTCCACCGAGGCGGATGCCAAAAGAGCAATTTATTATCTTAAAGAAAACAATGTCGGCAGAGCCACATTTTTGCCGATTTCAAACATCAAGGGCCGCACGCTTGAAGAGCGCGGGCTTGATGATAATTTGGGCTTTGTTGCCGTTGCAAGCGAGCTTGTGCAGTGCGATGCGCAATATAAAGAAATCGTTGCAAGCTTCCTTGCCAGGGTCGCGGTTGTTGATGATATGGACAGCGCCATCGGTATTGCCAAAAAATATAAAAACCGCTTTAAAATCGTTACGCTGGACGGGCAGGTAATCAACCCCGGCGGCTCGATGACGGGCGGCAGCCGTGCAAGGGGCGCAGGTATTCTTTCCCGCGCAAATATGATAGAAGAGCTTGAAGCCCAGGCTAAAAAGATAAAGGCAGATTATGACGAATGTGCCGCCGAATATAAGCTTGCCGCAGAAGAAGCAAACAGAGCCGCAGCGCAAATGCAGGCTGCTCAGGCCGAACTTATGACCGCGAAGGAAGACAAAATTCGCACCGAGGGCGAAGGCCGGCTGATTGCAGGCAGAATTTCGGCTCTCAATTCTCAGCTTGCCGCTCTTGCAAATGAAAAAGAGAAAAACGCCAACGGCAGAATTATGCTGTTTGAGCAGGCGTATAAGGAAAACGAGGGCAAAAACATCCGAAATTCGCACACAAATCGATGCGGCGGAAAAATCGCCTTGAGCAGGTTTCGGGCGATGCAAAGGGCGTTCTTGAGCAAAGAGAAGCTTTAAGAGCGCAAACGGAAAATATAAATCTTGAAATTTTAACTCTCGCCAAGGATTCACAGGCGGCAAAGCTTTCAATAGAGGAACTGCGGCTTCAAAAATCCACGCAGTCGGGCAGAGTTAAATCGATTGAGGATGATATTAAAGAAATCGAAGCTAAAAACGCCGCGTTGATTGCCTCGGTTGAAAGCATTAAAAAAGAGGCCGAGGAGCTCAGGCAAAAATCCGCTCAATCCGGGCAAGAAATTTCCGAACTTATCGAGCAGAGAAACAATCTTGATAAACGCTCTGCAGAGCTTCGCACACTTGAGCGAAACAAGGGGCAGGAGCGCGAAAAACTCTCTGCCGAAATTGTAAGGCTTGATGAACGCAAAATCGCCATGCGCAAGGAGTATGATGAGCTTAACGATATGCTGTTTGAGCAGTATGAGCTTACCCGTCGTGAGGCGGAGGCACTTAATATTCAAATCGAAAATATGCAGGAGGCAAAAAAACGCCTGCATGAAATTAAGGTTGCTATAAAAAAACTCGGCTCAATCAATGTGGGCGCTATAGAGGAATATAAAGAGGTTTCCGAAAGATATGAATTTCTTAAAGAGCAAACCGATGATATCGAAAAATCAAAATCGGAGCTTAATAAGATTATTGAGGATCTCACCGCTTCAATGAGCGAAAAATTCATGGCGCAGTTCAACAGAATCAATGCCGAATTCAAAACCTGCTTTGCCGATTTCTTCGGCGGCGGCAAGGGCGAAATCCTGCTTGATGACCCAAGCAACTGCCTCGAAAGCCAAATAGAAATTAAAATTCAGCCTCCCGGAAAATCGGTTCAAAATATCAATCTTTTCTCGGGCGGCGAAAAATCGCTTGCCGCAATGGCACTGCTTTTCAGCGTGCTCAAGGTTACTCCCTCGCCGTTTTGTATTTATGACGAGGTTGAGGCGGCGCTTGATGATGTTAATGTTGAGCGCTTCGCAAAATATATGCGCCGAATGACGGATAAAACGCAGTTTATATCCATCACCCACAGGCGCGGCACAATGGAAGAGGCCGATGTGCTTTACGGTGTAACTATGCAGGAAAAAGGCGTTTCAAAGCTGCTTGAATTGCAGTCTGCGGAGCTTGCGGCAAAGATGGGCCTCGAATAAATTTTATTAAGGTTATTTAACGGAGAAATTATGGGATTATTTGATAAATTCAGAAAAGGGCTGAAAAACCCGTGAGCAGGGAATGACGGCTCAAATCGAAGAAGCCGTTGAATCCTACGAGGAAATAACGGATGAGCTTTACGACGAGCTTGAAGAAATCTTAATAATGGGCGATGTCGGCTTTCCCACCGCGGAAAAGGTCATAAGCAGCCTTAAAGAAAAGGTGCAAAACGATGATGTGCACGATGTTAAAAAAAGTGCGTGAAATGCTTAAAGATATCGTTTCCGGTATCGTTTGGGGCGGCAGCTATTTAAAGCTTCGCTCAAAGCCCTCCGTAATTCTTGTTATCGGCGTAAACGGAGTGGGTAAAACAACCACAATCGGCAAGCTTGCCATGCGACTTAAAGAGCAGGGCAGAAGCGTTATTCTCGGCGCGGCAGACACTTTTCGCGCCGCCGCGATAGAGCAGCTTCAGGTTTGGGCGGATCGTGCGGATGTTGATCTTATCAAATCCGCCGAAGGCTCCGATCCGGCTTCCGTTGTTTTTGACACAATTCAGGCCGGCAAAGCGCGCAATGCCGATGTTATTATTATTGACACGGCAGGCAGGCTTCATAATAAGAAAAATCTTATGGACGAGCTTAATAAAATCAGCCGCGTTATAGACCGTGAATTGCCCAATGCTTCAAAAGAGGTTTTGCTTGTGCTTGATGCAACAACCGGGCAAAACGCAGTTAATCAGGCAAAGGATTTCAAGGATTCTGCCGGTATTACGGGCATTGTGCTTACAAAGCTGGACGGCACGGCAAGAGGCGGCGTTGTGCTTGCCATAAACAATGAACTTGATGTGCCCGTTAAGTTTGTAGGCGTGGGCGAGCAGATAGATGATTTGCAGCCGTTTGACGCCGATGCATTTGCCGCGGGTCTTTTCGGCGACGATGAGGAATAAGGTGAAATTATGGATTTTGTTTTAGCAACCAATAATATGAAAAAATTAGCCGAGATGCAGCGAATTTTGGCACCCCTCGGTGTTAATATAGTAACTGCAAAATCGCTTGGAACAGAGCTTCCGGAGGTTGAGGAAACCGGCATCACTTTTTGCGGAAAAATGCAGAGCTTAAAGCGCAGTCTGCCTGCGATATAACAGGGCTTCCCGCCATTGCGGACGACAGCGGCCTTTGCGTTGATTATTTAAACGGCGCACCCGGTGTTTATTCCGCAAGATTTGCCGGTGAGCACGGTAACGATGAAAAAAATAATGATTTGCTGCTTGAGAAGCTTGAGGGCGTGACCGAAAGCGAGCGCACGGCACATTATGCCTGCGCTGTTTGCTGCATTTTTCCGGATGGTAAAAAAATCGCGGTTGAGGGCAAATGCTTCGGCAAAATCGGCTTTGAAAGAGACGGAAATGAGGGCTTCGGCTATGATCCGCTCTTTATAATCGGCGGCAAGTCCTTCGGCAGATACACGGCCGAGGAAAAGGATAAAATCAGCCACAGGGGCAATGCGCTTCGCGCACTTAAAAATGAGTTGGAGAAAGTTTTATGACATCAAAGGAAAGAGCCGCACTTCGTGCGCAGGCAAATCCGCTTGAGCCTATTTTTCAAATCGGTAAAGACGGTGTGTCCGATAATATGATATCACAAATTGATGATGCGCTTGATGCAAGGGAATTGCTTAAAATCCGCGTACATCTTGAAACCGCACCGCAGTCGCCGAGGAAATTTGCCGATGAGCTTGCAAAGCCGCTAGAAGCAGAGGTTATTCAGGTTATCGGCGGCGTTATCGTGCTTTACAGAAAAGCGGATAAAGAAAAAATCAAGGCCAAAAAGGCCGCTGCAGCTGCCGCGGCAGGCAAAAAGCCAAAGAAAAATCAGGTTAAAATCAAGGGCCTGCGCCAAAGGCAAAGGGAATATGAAGAGGCTCATCCAAAGCCGAAATTTCAGCGCTACAGCAAAGGCGGCAGGCATTGAGAATAGGAATATTCGGCGGGGCGTTCAATCCCGTTCACAACGGGCACATAAGCCTTGCGGCGCAGGCGGTTTCAACGCTTTCGCTTGATAAGCTTATTTTGGTGCCCACAGCGGATCCACCGCATAAAAGCGGCGCGGATTTTGCCCCCGCAAAGGCAAGGCTTGACATGCTTTCGCTCGCTTTTAAGGATTTCGGCAACGCAGTTGTTTCCGATATCGAATTTAAAAGGCAGGGTAAAAGCTACACTTATTACACCGTTAATCAAATCGCCGCCCTTTATCCGGGTGCAAGGCTGTTTTTGATTATCGGTCAGGATCAGTTTGTGAACTTTGATTCGTGGTATAAATGGCGCGATATTTTTAAATTCCGTTACGCTGTTTGCGGCTGCCAGAAATGAAAATTCAAAGCAAATAATGATTGATTCGGCAAAAAAAATCGGCATTTCCGATTATGTGCTTTCCGATGCGCCGCCGGTTGTTGTTTCCAGCAGCGAGATCAGAGATCATATAATCTGCGGAAAAAGACGCCTGCGCTCTTCTGCCCGCCGATGTTTTGAAATACATAAAAGAAAAAGGGTTTGTATCTTGACTGATTACGAAAAAAATACAATGCCGTTATTAAAACGCGCCTTTCAGAGCATAGATATATTCACAGCGTTAATGTTTCAAAGGCCGCAGTGCATCTTGCAAAATTGAACGGCGCAAACGAGGAAAAAGCGGCTCTTGCGGGCATTCTGCACGATGTTATGAAGGAAGCACCGCTTGATGTTCAATATGAATATATAGAAAAAAACGGCGAGAAGCTCACTTTCTCGGAGCTTCATAATCCCGCCGTTGTGCATCAAATGTCCGGTGCGGCGTTTTTGCCGATTGGAGCTTGGAATAACCGATAATGATATTCTGCTGCCGATAAGGTATCACACCACAGGCCATGCGGATATGACCCTTGCCGAAAAAATAATCTATACCGCGGATTTTATTTCTGCGGACAGGGATTATCCCGATGTGGGCGTTATGCGCACACTGGCGGAAAAAAGCCTTGACGAGGCTATGATTTATTCGATTAAGTACACGGTGAATAAGCTGCTGCTTGATACGCGGCTTGTGCACCCAGATACTCTTAATTGCTATAATTACCTTTTGGAAAAGTAAAAATAAAGGAGTGAATATATGGAATCTTTTTGATATCGTAAAGATTGCCGTTAAAGCGGCAGACAGTAAAAAGGGCAAGGATATCGCGGCTATCAAAATTCGCGATGTTTCCGCTTTGGCAGATTATTTTGTGCTTGTAACGGGCGATTCGAGCACCCAGGTTAAGGCGCTTGCCGATGAAATCGAATTTAAGCTCGGCGAGGCGGGCGAAAAAGCCGCATCATATCGAGGGCAGGCAGTCCGGCTGGATTTGCCTTGATTATAATTCGGTGGTTATTCATGTTTTTCACAAGGAGCAAAGGCAGTATTTTCAGCTTGAGCGCTTGTGGGAAGACGGCGAAAAATGTTGATATTTCCGAATATATAGATGAATAAGTAAATTATTATTGCCTTTTGGCAGTGTTTTTGACTCCGCTTCGGCCACGGAGGCGGCAGCTTCATATTTATTTTGTGGCAGGAAAGGCTGTTTTTATATTATGGATTATAATTTTAAAAAGATTGAAAAATGGCAGGATATATGGTATTCTCAAAAATACCTTTGCCGCTAAGGATGATTATTCGCTGCCTAAATTTTTATTGCCTTGTTGAATTTCCTTATCCAAGCGGTCAGGGCCTTCATGTAGGCCATCCCAGGTCTTACACCGCGCTTGATATCGTTGCAAGAAAGAAAAGACTTCAGGGTTATAATGTGCTTTATCCCATGGGCTGGGATGCGTTTGGCTTGCCCACCGAAAAACTATGCTATCAAAAATCACATTCATCCGGCAGAAGTAACAAAGCAAAATATTGCCCACTTTAAGCAGCAGCTTCAGTCGCTTGGATTTTCGTTTGACTGGACAAGGGAAATTAACACAACCGATCCCGAATATTATAAATGGACTCAGTGGATTTTCCTTCAGCTTTTCAAAAAAGGTCTTGCATATAAAAAAGAAATGGCGGTAAACTGGTGCACCTCCTGTAAATGTGTGCTTGCAAACGAAGAGGTTGTAAACGGCGTTTGCGAACGCTGCGGTTCAGAGGTAATCAGAAAAAAGCAGAGCCAATGGATGCTTAAAATTACCGATTATGCAGACAGACTTGCAAAGGATCTTGACGATGTTGACTTTATTGATCGTGTTAAGGTTCAGCAGCGCAATTGGATAGGCAAAAGCCGCGGCGCAGAGGTTGATTTCAAAACAACACTCGGCGATGTTCTTACTGTTTATACCACAAGGTGTGACACTCTTTTCGGCGCCACCTATATGGTTATTTCGCCGGAGCATCCTCTTATTGAAAAATGGGCAGGCAGCATAAATAACCTTGATGAGGTAAGAGCTTATCAGCAGGAAGCCGCACGCAAGAGCGATTTTGAGCGCACAGAGCTTAATAAGGATAAAACAGGCGTTTGCCTTGACGGCGTTATGGGCATCAATCCCGTAAACGACACGGAAATCCCGATTTTCATTTCAGATTATGTTCTCACTTCTTACGGCACCGGTGCCATTATGGCCGTTCCTGCTCACGACACCCGCGACTGGGAATTTGCAAAGAAATTCAATCTGCCTATTATTGAGGTTGTTGCCGGCGGCGAGGATGTTCAAAAAGAAGCCTTCACGGATTGCGCAACCGGCACCCTCGTAAACAGCGGTTTTATCAGCGGCATGAGCGTTGAAGAAGCTAAGCATGCCATGATTGATTGGCTTGAAAAGGAGGGTAAGGGCAGAGAAAAAATCAACTTCAAGCTCAGAGACTGGGTGTTCAGCCGCCAAAGATATTGGGGCGAGCCTATTCCGATTGTTAAATGCGAAAAATGCGGTTATGTTCCGATTCCCGAAAGTGAGCTTCCTCTCCGCTTGCCCAATGTTGATTCCTATGAGCCGACAGATACGGGTGAATCTCCGCTTGCCAAGATGACGGATTGGGTAAATACCACATGCCCGTGCTGCGGAGGCCCCGCAAAGCGCGAAACAGACACAATGCCTCAGTGGGCAGGCTCTTCTTGGTATTTCCTTAGATACACCGATCCCCACAATCAAAACGCGCTCGCTTCAAAAGAAGCACTTGAATATTGGACCCCCGTTGATTGGTATAACGGCGGCATGGAGCACACAACACTTCATTTGCTTTACAGCCGCTTTTGGCATAAATTTCTTTATGATATCGGCGTTGTTCCCACCTCCGAGCCGTATAAAAAGCGCACCTCGCACGGTATGATTCTCGGCGAAAACGGTGAGAAAATGAGTAAGTCAAGGGGCAATGTTGTTAATCCCGATGAAATAGTTGATCAATACGGCGCCGACACAATGCGCCTTTATGAAATGTTTATCGGCGATTTTGAAAAGGCCGCTCCGTGGAATTCCGATTCCATTAAGGGCTGCAAGCGCTTTGTTGAGCGTTTTTGGAATTTAACCGAATTAGTAAGCAATGAAGAGGGCTACAGCAAAGACCTTGAAGCGCTTATGCACAAAACAATCAAAAAGGTAACGGAAGATATAGATAATCTTAAATGTAACACCGCCATAGCGGCTATGATGACTCTTATAAATAAGATGTATGAGAAAAAAAGAGTGTTACCAAAGATGAACTTCGCGATCTCACGATTATTCTTAATCCTTTTGCTCCCCATGTAACGGAAGAGGTTTGGGAAAAGATGAACTTCGGCGGCATGGTGCACGATGCAAAATGGCCCGAATATGACGATGCAAAAACAGTTGATAACAGCGTTGAAATCGTGCTTCAGCTTATGGGTAAGGTTCGTTCAAGAATAACGATTCCCGTTGATATGCCCAAGGAAGAAGTTATTGCTTTGGCAAAGGCAGATGAAAAAATTGCGGCAGGCATTGCAGGCAAAACCATAAAGAAAGAAATTTATGTTCCCGGCAAGCTTGTTAATATTGTTGCTGTTTGATTGCTTTGAAAGGGATGGAGAATATGATGTTTAAACCGAATTTTGAAAAGAATTGGACAACTGAAAATAACGGATTTCCGCTCAACAGCCCCGAGGTGGAAAGGCTCATTTCCGTTGTTCCCAGCAAGGCCCAATATGAGCTTGCGCAAAAGCCGTTTTATTTGTTTATGCACTTTGGCATGAATACGGCAACGGCAAGGGAATGGGGCGCCGGCACGGAAACAGTCAGCGATTTCACAATAAAAAAGGTTAATCCTCAGCAATGGGTTAAATGCGCCAAGGCCGCGGGTGCAACGGGTATTTTGCTTACCTGCAAGCATCACGACGGATTTTGCCTTTGGCCGTCTGAATACACATCGTTTTCGGTTAAAAACACGGATTTTGACGGCGATATTGTTAAAATGGTTTCAGATGCCTGCCACGATGCAGGACTGGATTTCGGCGTTTATCTGTCTCCATGGGATATGCATGAGCCGACTTACGGCACTCCGGAATATAATGATTATTTCTGCAATCAGCTTACAGAATTGCTTTCAAACTACGGCCCCGTTTCCGAGGTTTGGTTTGACGGTGCAAAGGGTGCCAATGCAAAAGCTTTTGAATATGATTGGCAAAGATATTACGCCCTTATCAGAAAGCTTCAGCCCGGAGCCAATATTGCCGTTTGCGGGCCCGATATTCGCTGGGTCGGAAACGAGGGCGGAAAAACAAGAAAATCCGAATTTTCAGTTGTTCCCGCTGCAATGACTAATGCGGAAAAAAACCTCTGAAAAACAGCCAGCACGCAGATGCCGATGCATCAAAAATGCAAAATCTTACATCTCAGGATGAAGATCTCGGCAGCCGTGCCCTTCTTGAAAAGGCAAAGGAACTTGCTTGGTATCCCGCAGAGGTTGATGTTTCCATCCGTAAGGGTTGGTTCTATTCGGCGGATGAAAACAAAACCGTTAAAAGTGTTAAAAAGCTTTTTAAAATTTATCTTACCTCCGTCGGAAACAACTGCACTTTGCTTCTTAATGTTCCTCCCACAAATAAGGGCGTTATTCACGGCAGGGATGCCGGTGTCCTGAAAGCACTCGGCAACAGAATCAAGCAAATGTATTCAAATCCGATTGTCGTTCAGAAATTCGGCATGCTCAAAGGAAAAATCAAGGCTATATTGATTTCGATTTCGGCAGCGTTAAAAAAAGCTTAATTATGTTTCTCTCAGCGAGGACATTCGCTTTTCGCAGCGCGTGGAGGCGTTTGATATTTATATCAAAAAAAGCCAAACGGAAAAAATATAAAAAGGGTTTATTCCGGCACGATTATCGGCTCTAAAAAAATAGCCGTTATCAAAAATATAAAAAAGTGCATCGGCGCAAGGCTTGTTATCCGCCAAAGCCGCAGCACTCCTGTCATTCAGGAAATCGGTTTTTTTACGAGTAATTCAATAAAATATAAAAAAGCGAGGCATTCTGTGTGAATTGCCTCGCTTTTTTTGTGCTGCTTTACAGCTTTGATATTGCGTTTAAAACTTTCTTTTTGTCTGCGCTCCAAAGCGGAGCAATTAAGTCTTTTTTTGCTCCGTCACCGGTTAAGCGGTGAATAACAACATTATCGGGTATGATTTCAACGCAGTCGTGTATTATTTCAAGATATTCTTCAAATTCAAGTGCTTTAAATTTGCCGGCTGCATAATCGTTTTCCAAATCAGTGCCTTTTAAAACATGCAGCAGTTGCAGTTTTATGCCGTTTGTGCCGGCATTGCAGGCATGCGCAACGCTTTGCAGCATATCTTCCTTGCTTTCATTCGGCAGCCCTATTATTAGGTGAGTCACAACGTCAATGTTTTCTGCCCTCAGGCGTTTAACGGCTTCGTCATAAACCTCAAGAGAATAGCCCCTGCGAATATATTTTGCAGTGCTTTCATGAATGGTTTGCAAGCCAAGCTCAACGGAAACCGGTTTTATTTTGTTTAGCTCGGAAAGCAAAGCAACAACATCATTCGGAAGGCAGTCAGGCCGCGTGGCAATTGAAAGCATCACAATGTTCGGATGATTTATAGCCTCGGTAAATTTTGCACGCAGTATTTCAACGGGTGCATAGGTGTTTGTGAAAGCCTGAAAATATGCTATGTATTTGCCGGATTTGATTTTTTTCGCAACACGCTTTTTGCCGCGCTCGATTTGCTCTGCTACGGAAAGTGCTGCGCTTTCCGCAAAATCTCCGCTGCCTCCCTCAGAGCAAAAATATGCAGCCTCTTGTGCCGAGGGTGCCGTCTCTGTTTGGGCAGGTGAATCCTGCGTTCAGGCTTATTTTGTAAACCTTGCAGCCGAATTTGTTTTGTAAATATTTGTTAAGGCTGTAATATTCCATCGGCTGTTTCGAAAAACTCCTCTAAATTATTCTTGTTGCCGCAAACGTAAGAGCTGATTTTGCCGCAGTCTATTTCGCCGTGCTCAACTGTTTTGCAAAATCCTCCGGCCTCGCGAAGTATAATCGTTGCGCCGGCAAAGTCCCACGGGCGCAGTATAAGCTCATAATATAAATCCGCTTTTCCTGCCGCAACATAGCAAATGTCGAGTGCAGCAGAGCCTCCTCTGCGCACCTCAAGGCAACGGTAAAATACTTGCTCAGTCAATTTAAATGTCTTCTTTGCAAGCTCGTGCTCATACGGGCAGGTGCCGAAAAAGCACAAGGCTGTGCTCCAAATTGCAATTGCTTGCATGAATAGGTTTTCCGTTTAGAAATGCGCCTTTTCCTTTTTCGGCATAAAAAAGATTGTTTAGATCGGGGTCAAGCACAACTCCCATAATCAGTTCTCCGTCTTTGGCAAGGCCAACCGAAATTGCGCTGTGCTGAAATCCTTTAATAAAATTCGTAGTGCCGTCTATAGGGTCGATTATAAAGCAATATCCGCTTGAAAGGGTTTTATTGCCGTCGCCCTCCTCGCCTAAAAAAATGAGCATCCGGGAATAATTTTGCTCAGTTCTTCAAATAAAAAGTCCTGAATTCTTTTATCGTATTTGGTAACAAGGTTTACTTCCGAGCCTTTTTCTTCAATTCCCAAATCGCTTCCTGCGCTTTTGTATATCTCGCCTGCTTTTTTAACGGCTTCAGTAATTTTGCTCAGCATATTAAGTGCCTCCTTCCTTTGTCAGTTTTATTTTATCATAAAGTTTATTTTTAATCAATATAATTTAGTATGTTTATGATAATTCTTATTGCAAAGTTATGTGAAAAGCTGCTGCGCCTTTTCGGAAGGGGAGCTACTACGCTGCCCGGCAGGGTGGCGCTTTTTTTGAAAAAAGATGTTTTAAAAAGGCTTTCGGAATCGCTTAAAATTATAATCGTAACCGGCACAAACGGTAAAAACCACAACTGCCCGAATGATTGAAAATGCCTTGCTTAAGGCGGGCAAAACCTGCTTTCTTAATCGCTCCGGCGCAAATTTAATAACAGGCATAACCACGGCGTTCTTGATGAATTGCGATTTGCGCGGCAGGTGCAAAAGCCGAATATGCCGTTGTTGAATGTGATGAAAAACGCGCTTAAAAAGGCAAGTCTTTATTTTAATGCCGATTGCCTTGTCGTAACAAATGTTTTTCGCGATCAGCTTGATAGGTACGGCGAGGTTTCCTCAACCCTTGCCGCCGTTGCCGCGGGTGCACGGAATATGCCGAATGCAAAGCTTGTGCTTAATGCCGATGATCCCGTTTCGTTTTCTCTTTCAAAGCAATGTGTAAACTTTGCCTCTTTCGGAATAGATAAAAATTTAAATCTCGGCGGAAAGGGCGAAAGCGAATTTTGCCCCGTTTGTCGCGAAAAAGTTGGAATATTCTTCACGCACTTATTGCCAGCTCGGAAATTATGCCTGCAAAAAAATGCGGCTACCGAAGAATCAAGCCCGATGTGTGCGCAGATGAAATTTTTTTAAACGGCGAAAAACGGCAGCTTCGTTTTCTTTTTCCTCGTTCGGCAGGGAAGCGATGATTAAAATGAATGTGGGTGGCATATATAATGCTTATAACGCGCTCGCAGCCGTTTGTGCTCTTCAAATCGTTGGTGTGAATATTGAAACGGCAGTGGCATCACTTTCCTCATTCGGCGGCGTATTCGGCAGGGCGGAAACATTCGGCGGCACTCAAATGCTGCTTGTTAAAAAAATCCGGCCGGCTTTACTCAAACCATGAATTATTTAAGCTCTTGTGATGTTGAAAAATTTGATTTTTTTGTGCTCAATGATAATGATGCGGACGGCAAGGATGTTTCCTGGATTTGGGATGCGGAAATTGATTTTCCGAAAAAAACACAAAAAAATGTTTATGCGTTCGGAATTCGCTCGGGCGATATGGCACTGCGGCTTAAATATGCAGGCGTGGAATGTCAGGTTATAGGCGGCTACAACCGATTCTTTGAGCTTGCCGAAAGGGATAAAACCGCCGTTGTTGCCACTTACACGGCAATGATGGCTCTGCGCCCGTATTTTGCGCAAAAATATAATAAGAAAGAGTTTTGGAAATGAATTTAACCGTTGCACATGTTTATCCCGATTTGCTCAATCTTTACGGCGATTCAGGTAATGTGCTCTGTATTCAAAAGCGCTGTGAATGGCACGGCATAAAAATGTACCGTGCGTAATTTTTGAGGCAGGCTCGCAGTTTGATTTTTTTCAGATTGCGATGTCGTTTTTATCGGCGGCGGGCAGGATAGGGGAACAGCAGCTTGTTTTGCAATGCCTCGGCGCAAAAAAACGCAAGAGAGCTAGCCGACGCGGTTGAAAATTAAAAACCGTGCTTGCAATTTGCGGCGGTTATCAGCTGCTCGGAAAAATATTATGAAACCGCCGAGGGCACGCGCCTGGATTTTATGGGAATACTTGATTTTTACACGGTGGGCAGGGAAAAGCGCCTCATCGGAAATTACGAATTTAAAACCAAGGAAAAAATTCGCCTCATCGGCTTTGAAAATCATTCGGGGCGCACTTACCTCGGCCCCTCTGCCGAGCCGCTCGGCAAAGTAATAAAAGGCTTCGGCAATAACGGCGCGGATAAAACCGAGGGCGTGCGTTATAAAAGCACTTTTTGCACCTACGCTCACGGCCCGCTCCTGCCTAAGAATCCCGATTTTGCCGATATGCTTATCACCTCCGCCCTGCAAAGAAAAATACGGCGAAATCAATCTTGCTCCGCTCGATTGCAAAAACGGAAATCCTCGCCCGCAGGCAAATCCGCGATTTGTATATTTGAATTTTACTTTGCAAAAAAATATTATTATTAACTCTTGGCTTAGCTTTTTATATAAAAAAAGTTCTTGATTTTGCGGGGCGGTTATGTTATTATATTTCGGCACAGATATATCATTATGTGCAATCCACACGCGGCGTTTTGTTCCCAAGGTGATTTTTTCGGGAATGTTGCCATATGCGCTGCGGAGGAATAACCTTAAAGGAGGAAATAATAATGGCAAATGTAGTTTCAATGAAGCAGCTCCTTGAGGCCGGCGTTCATTTCGGCCACCAAACAAGAAGATGGAATCCCAAAATGGCGGAATACATTTTCACGGAGCGCAACGGGATCTATATCATAGATCTTCAGAAAACAGTTAAAAAAAGCTTGACGAGGCATATATGTTTGTTCGCGATCTCGCAGCAGAAGGCGGCACAATCATTTTCGTCGGCACAAAGAAGCAGGCTCAGGAATCCGTTAAGGAAGAGGCAGAGCGTTGTTCCATGCCTTATGTAAATGCTCGTTGGCTCGGCGGTATGCTCACAAACTTTAAAACAATCCGCGGCCGTGTTGCTCGTCTTGCTCAGCTCAAGAAGATGCAGGAGGACGGCACTTTCGATCTTCTTCCCAAAAAGGAAGTAGCAGGCCTTGAGCTTCAGATCGAAAAGCTTGAAAAATATCTCGGCGGTATCACCGAAATGAAGAAAGTTCCCGATGCTATGTTCATCGTAGACCCCCGCAAGGAAAGAATCGCCGTATCCGAAGCTATGAAGCTCGGTCTTCCCATCGTAGCTATTGTTGATACAAACTGCGATCCCGATGAAATCGATTATGTTATCCCCGGCAACGATGATGCTATCCGCGCGGTTAAAGCTTTATTGCAGGCGCAATGGCTTCAGCTGTTATCGAAGGCAGAGACGGCAGCGATGTTGCCGAAGCGGCAGAAGAAGCAACAGAAGAAAAGGCAGAAAAAGCTGCCGAGTAATTTGGATTAAGATATTTTAATTTGATAATGGAGGAAGAGAAATGACTTTTACAGCTCAGGACGTTAAAGCTCTCCGTGAGAAAACCGGCGTTGGCATGATGGAGTGCAAGAAGGCTCTCACAGAAGCAAACGGCGATATGGATAAAGCAGTTGACTATCTTCGCGAAAGAGGACTTGCAGCAGCTCAGAAAAAGGCAACAAGAATTGCCGCTGAGGGCGTTGTTCTTTCCTATGCAGATGATGCTGCAAAAAAAGGCGTTGTTATTGAAGTAAACTCCGAAACAGACTTTGTTGCAAAGAATGAAAAATTCGTAAACTTCGTAACAGATTGCGCTAAAACAATTATCGAAACAGGCGTTTCAACCGTTGAAGAGCTTAATGCCGCTGAATATATGGGCACAGGCAGAACGGTTACCGAAACTCTTAATGACCTTATCCTTGCCATCGGCGAAAAACATGAAGATTCGCCGCTTCGAGGTTATGGAAGGCAACCTTGCAACTTATGTTCACGCAGGCGGCTCCGTTGGCGTTATGGTTTCCTTTGATGTTGCAGATGAAGCTAAGGCTGCAACGGCAGAATTTAAGGAAATGGGCAAAAATGTTGCAATGCAGATTGCTGCCATGAGCCCTGCATATCTTGATGAAGCTGCAGTTCCTGCAGAGGTTATCGAGCATGAAAAGAGCATCCTTGCATCTCAGATGAAGGAAGATCCCAAAATGGCTTCTAAGCCCGATGCTGTTCTTGCTAAAATCGCAGCCGGCAAAATGGGCAAGTATTATAAAGAAAATTGCCTTGTTGATCAGGAATTTGTTCGTTCCGATCTTTTCCAGGGCGATGTTAAGGGCTATGTAAATTCCGTTGCTAAGGAACTCGGCACCGAAATCAAGATCAACGGCTTCATCCGTATGACCAGAGGCGAAGGCCTTGAAAAGCGTGAAGAGAACTTTGCAGAGGAAATTGCAAAGCAAATCAACGGCTGATTAAACATTCAAGAGCATCTCAATCGAGATGCTCTTTTTTTGCAATATTTTGTAACAGAGGTGTTTTATGAAAAGCTATTCAACCATTCTTTTTGACCTTGACGGGACACTCTCCGATTCATCGCAGGGAATTATCAATTCTAGCATTTATGCGCTCGAAAAGTATGATGTTAACGATTATGACATGCCGCTTTTGAGAAAGTTTTTAGGCCCTCCGCTTCACGAATCGTTTGAAAAATTTATGGGCTTTGATAAGGAAAAATCTTTGCAAGCAGTAAAGCTTTATCGAGAGTATTTCAGCTCAAAAGGCTTGTTTGAAAACGAGATTTACGGCGGTGTAAGCGATTTGCTTCAAAATCTTAAAGAAAACGGAAAAGCTCTTATTGTTGCCACCTCTAAGCCTCAGCTGTTTACCGACAGAATAATGGAGCATTTTAACCTCGCAAAATATTTTGATTTTATTGCAGGTTCAAATATGGATACTACTCGCTCAAAAAAGGCAGAAGTAATTGAATATGCGCTTAGCGAATGTAATATCAAGGACAAATCCAAAGTTGTAATGATTGGCGACAGAGCAGAGGATGTGATTGGCGCTCAAACGGTAGGTGTTAATTCAATCGGCGTGGAATATGGATATGGCACCTTTGATGAGCTTAAAAAAATGCCGGCGCAACATATATTGTTAAAACGGTTGACGAGCTAAAAAGATTTACTAAGCTAATTAAGTATTAAAGAGCATCTCAAGAGAGATGCTCTTTTTTTAGTTGTTTTTAATTGTTGCACATTCCGATAAGTGTATCATCGGGCCGCTGAAAGGTAAAAATTGAAAAAGCAGTAATTTATGCAAAAAAATGCAGATGAATTCATTTGTTTTTTTCGGCTATGCTTTATTTAAAGTGAAATTTCGCTGTTTTGCATCATTTCGTAAAAACCATTTTTCCGCTTACGGCAAAAAAGTCATCGCCGGGCTTTATAATCTTTTCTTTTGTGAGATCATTTAAAAAAATGCAAATCGCTGCAAAATGCTTGCAAAAAAATTCGGCTTGATGCAGTCGCAAAAACATTTCCGTCAGCCCTGTATTGTTATATTTGAAATCAACAACATGGCCGGTTTTGCCTTCAAAAAAAAGCGGTGCCGATGCCGTCTTTGATAATAAGAACCGTCAATTTACCGTCATTCAATAATTCAAGTCCGTCATCAAGTGTTTCCGTGCTGCACGGAATTGTTTTCAAATCGCAAAAATATCCTTCGCCGTATATAAATTCATCGGGCTCGTCACCCTCAAATTGCGGCACAAACGGAGGAATAAACCAAGATAAAACTTGCTCTCTTGTTGCTGTTGTGCCTTTTGTTGAAATCATAAAGTTTTCAAATTTTTTAAAGCTGCCGTGTACCGTTAAATCAAGCTTTGCAATAACATCCTTGTATTGCTTTCTGCTTATTTTGAATTTTGTTATAATTTCGGTAACAACTCCGCAGCTGCCGTAGTATTTACCGTCAACAAAAACTCTGTCGCCTTCATTAAGGTTGAATTTGTTGTTATAGTAGGGAAGCTCGATTCCGTTTTTAAATCTTACCGTTACAACATTGTTTATTGCTTTACCGCAGCTTGCGTTTTTGCTTTTTCTTCTTGCAAAACATTTTCCGCTTCTGCGTTGCTGCCGTTTGTATTAAAACCGATTGTGTTCATATGCTTACCTCCCGTTTTTCTTTCTGATTTCACTTTATCAGATGCGCTTTCGCTTTGCAAGATAAATTTGAAGTGAGTACATATAGTTGGACTGTGCTTGCTGATTTCGGCCTTTTTGCGCAAGCGTTAAGGCTTTAGCTAAAATGATATACATTAAAACCTTTTTTTGTGTTGTGTTTAAATTTATAAATAATATAAGAATTATGGCAAAAAAATAGTTGTAATTATAAACCCGAAGTGATAAAAATACACAAGAATGGATTATTATATTCATACGAAAAAAAGTTATTAAGGAGGATGTTCGTGTGGGTGAACCTACAGTAAATGAAGCAGAAGCTCGCGAAAGACTTGTTTCCTTGTTTGATGACGGTGTTTTTTTACCGAAATCGATGCATTTGCAAAATCCGCAAACGGCGATGTTGAGGCCGTGGCAGGATTCGGAACTGTCGGCGGTGCTCCCGTTTATGCGTTTTTCACAAAATGTGAGCGTAAACGGCGGCGCGGTCAGCGTGGCTCAGTGCTCAAAAAAATTAAAAAAAGATATATGACCTTGCCAAAAAAACGGGGTGCCCTGTTGTCGGCATTTATGATTCAAACGGTATGAGCTTGAAGGAGGGCTTTGAGGGCCTTTCCGCTTACGGCGAAATCTTAAAAGGCATCTGCCTGTGTTTCCGGCGTAGTGCCCCAGATTTCGATTGTTGCAGGCTCGGCTCTCGGTACAACGGCTCTTGTTGCCAATATGGCAGACATCGTTGTTGCGGTTAAGGATGCGGATTTTTATCTTACAGCTCCGTCCGAAGTTACCGCTCAGGATTGCGCAGAAGAAGGCACGGTTGATATCGTTGCCGATGATATGGCTTCCGCGATAGACAGTGTAAGAAATATCATCACAATGCTTCCGTCAAACAACCTCAGCGGCGCTCCCATTTTTGATTTTGAGGATTCCGCCGTTGCTGTTGACACAGGCGCTTTTGCAAGGGACATTGTTTTCGCAACCGCAGATTCCGGCAGCGTTATAGAGCTTAAAAGCGCATACGCAGATAATGCCGTAACGGCGATCGGCTCGGTAATGGGTGCAACAACCGGTTTTGTTGCTTTTGACGGCGCAAACCTTTGCCCCGCCTGTGCTTATAAGGCAGAGGCTTTCGTTAAATTCTGTGATGCTTTCAATATTCCGATTGTAACCTTTGTTAATGCTTCCGGCATAATCAAAGAAAAAGAAAACCAAATGCTTGTTGCCGCCACTAAGCTCACAACGGCATATGCTTCGGCAACCTGCCCCAAGCTTTCTGTTATAACGGGTCAAGCAGTGGGGGCGGCTTATATTGCTCTTGCGGGCAGAGGCTCTAACGCCGATCTTGTTTATGCTTGGGATACTGCCGTTATCTCTCCGCTTGCAACAAAATCGGCCGTTGCTTTTCTTTATAACGATCGCCTTGCAAACGGCGAAAGCAGGGAAGCACTCGAAAAGGAATACGAATCCGAAATGGCTTCGCCGTTCACCGCAGCGGCTTGCGGCGCCGTTGATGATGTTTTTCGTTCCGGCTGAAACAAGAAATAAGGTTATTGCGGCTCTTGATGTGCTTGCAGGTAAAAGGGAAACCACAATTCCCAGAAAAACATTCCGTTAAATAATTGGAGGATATATAAATGAAAAAGATACACAATCACCGTAAACGGCACAGCTTATGATGTAACAGTTGATGAAGCAAACGGCGCAGCTCCCGCTCAGGCAGCGGCTCCCGTTCAGGCAGCAGCTCCTGCTCCCGCTCCCGCATCTGCACCGGCACCGGCAGCGGCGGCTCCCGCTCCCGAGGCTAAGCCTGCGGCAACAGGCTCTGAGGGCGCTGTTAAGGTTGATGCTCCTATGCCCGGCACAATTCTTGATGTTAAGGTAAGCGTTGGCGCTTCCGTAAATTCAGGCGAAGTTATCTGCATCCTTGAAGCTATGAAAATGGAAAACGAAATCGTGGCTCCTCAGGCAGGCACTGTTTCTTCCGTAAATGTTTCAAAGGGCGACAGCGTTGAGGCCGGCCAGGTTATCGTTACAATGAATTAAGAGGTGTCAGTATGGCAAAAATTGGTGTTACCGAAACCGTTCTGCGTGATGCGCATCAGTCTTTGATTGCCACCCGTATGAGAACGGATGAATTCGAGGGCATCCTCGAAAAAATGGATAATATCGGCTACCATTCCCTTGAATGCTGGGGCGGCGCAACATTTGACTCCTGCCTTCGCTTCCTTGATGAGGATCCTTGGGAAAGGCTCCGCCTTATCCGCAGAAAATGTCCCAAAACAAAGCTTCAAATGCTTTTCAGAGGTCAAAATATGCTTGGCTATCGCCATTATGCAGACGACCTTGTAGATTATTTCGTTAAAAAGAGTATCGATAACGGTATTGATATTCTTCGTATATTCGATGCGCTTAACGATGTTCGTAATTTGGAAACTGCAATAAATGCGGCAAAGAAATACGGCGGCCATGTTCAGGCAGCTATTTCTTACACAACAGGCCCTGTTTTTGACGAGGCTTATTATTGCCACTATGCAAAGCAGCTTGAGGATGCAGGCGCGGATTCAATTTGCATTAAGGATATGGCCGGCTTGCTCACTCCTTACGGCACTTACGATCTTGTTAAGGCTCTCAAAGAAACGGTTAAAATTCCTATTCAGCTTCATTCTCACTACACCTCAGGTCTTGCCTCAATGGTTCACCTCAAGGGTATTGAGGCCGGCGTTGATGTTATAGACACGGCTATCAGCCCGCTTGCAATGGGCACTTCTCACCCCGCAACGGAATCCATGGTTGCCGCTCTTCAGGGCACGGAATATGATACGGGTCTTGACCTTAAAGCTCTCACGGAAATTCGAGATTTCTTCACTCCGTTGCGTGAAAAATATATTAAGGAAGGTCTCCTTAATCCCAAAATGCTCGGTGTTGACGCAAACACCTTGCTTTATCAGGTTCCCGGCGGCATGCTTTCAAATCTTCTTAATCAGCTCAAGCAGGCAGGTAAGGAAGATAAGCTTGATGAAGTTCTTGCCGAGGTTCCGCGCGTTCGTAAGGACAGCGGTTATCCGCCCCTCGTTACGCCCACCTCGCAAATCGTCGGCACTCAGTCCGTTTTCAATGTCATCCTCGGCGAACGCTATAAGATGATAACCAAGGAATTTAAGGATATGGTTGCCGGTAAATACGGTAAAAACTCCCTGCGATATCGACCCCGAATTCAGAAAGAAAATCTGCGGCGACGAAGAAATCATCGATTGCCGCCCGGCAGATCTTCTTAAACCCGAGCTTGATAAATTCCGCGATGAAATTAAGGAATATTATGAGCAGGAGGAGGATGTTCTTTCCTACGCTCAGTTCGGCGATGTTGCTGTAAAATTCTTCCAAAAAAGAAGAGATAAGCAGTATGGGCTTGACGGTAAGCACGACGATATCGTGAATAAGGTTCATCCGGTTTAATGTTGCTTACATTTTAAAACATCTGTAATGCCGAATTACCGCATAAGTGCTTTAATTTTAAATTTTTGTGCTTGTGCGGTTGACTTTGTCGGCTTATGGCGATATAATCAATTATAAACTTTTTTTATAAAAAAATTTTTATGGGGGTACATAAAATGAAAGTTCTTATGATTGGCGGCACGGGCCTTCTCGGTTCCGCAGCAGCCCAGATCTTTGTTGATCGCGGTAATGAAATCAAAACTCTTGCTCTTCCTCCGCTTCCCGAAGGCGCTCCGCTGCCTAAGGAAATGGAAATCGTTTTCCAGGATGCAAATAAGCTTTCCGACGATGAAATGATTGAAATGATGAAGGGCTACGATATGTTCGTATTCGCCACCGGCGTAGACGAAAGAGTTGAATTCCCCGCACCAGTTTACGATTATTATTATAAGTATAATATCGCTCCGCTTGAAAGATATCTGCCTCTTGCCAAAAAAGGGCAGGCATGAAGGGCGCAGTTGTTTGCGGCTCTTACTTCACTTGGCTTGCTAAAGAGCGCCCCGATATGAAGCTCACCGAAAAGCATCCTTATATCAAGAGCCGTCTTGATCAGGAAAAGGTTTGCGAAAAGTATTCCTCTCCCGATTTTCAGGTTGGCGTTCTTGAGCTTCCTTACATCTTCGGCACACAGCCGGGTCGTAGGCCGGTTTGGGTTATCCTTATCGAGCAGCTTCAAAGATTTGAAAGAAATGCCTTGCACTCTTTATTCAAAGGGCGGCACCGCAATGCTTACTGTTCGCCAGGTAGGCGAGGCTATGGTAGGCGCAGCAGAGCAGGCTTATGCCGCTGCCGAAAAAGGGCGAGGGCAAGTTCCGCGCTTACGGCATTTCTTGCTACAACTATACTTGGAGCAAATTCCTCAAGATCGTTTATCGCGCTATGGATGGTATTCCGGACAGAAAAATCGTTGGCGTTCCGAAGTGGACCTTCCAGCTCTTCGGTCTCCATATGCGTAAGGATTATGCAAAGCGCAATGTTGATTCCGGTATCGATCCCGTAGGTCTTGCCGATATTATGGATCTGAATCTCTTCATTCCCACGGATGATTGCAAAGAACTCGGCTGCACTCCCGATGATATCGAAAAAGGCTATCTTTGATTCAATCGCTCTTTCAAAGGCTGCGTTTGAAGGCAAGGCAAAGCTTGTTGAAATGAAGGGCGAATAATTTAATATTTTAAATTGTTTTCGGAGCAAAGGCTTATCGCCTTTGCTCTTTTTTTCGTTCTATTTCAAAGTGCACCCATGAATAATTTTTATGCCGGGTTTACAAATATTATCTTGTGTCACATAAAAATCAGTACCGAAAATTTATTTGCGTAATTTGTAAACAAAATGTAAATAAAAAAAGTCGCGTTTTTTTAATAATTATGTTGACGAATTTACTTCTTTATGATAAAATTGATTTGAAGATTTATAAACGGGAAAGTGTCCCCGTTTCAAAGTGTCTTTGCGAATTCTATCAATTTAATGCTTGAACACGAGTCGGCGGTCAGGGGCTCGCAGGCATCGGCGCGTTTTTTTCGCAAGGGCAATTTTTAAGGAGGAAATTTTTTTATGAAAAACTAAAAAAATCAAAAAGGCTTTTTAGCGGCCTTTTTTTGGCAGCAATTATGGTGCTTTCAACCTTCGCGGCTATGCCGTTTAGTTCATTCGCAAGCACCTATTCCGCTGATGATCTTTATACTCTCCTTCAGCAGTATAAAGAAAGAGTCAGCAATTGCACCGGAACAAGCATTTATACCAATCTTCAGAATTCCTATATTGCTTGGGAACAGGGCTACAGAACTTATATTTGTACTGCAGCCGGTGCAGAGCTTGGCGATCTTCCGGATATTGACACGGCTTACACAAATCTTAAAACCGAAATGGATAAGATGACTGTGTGGACTCCGTTTAAGTCAACATATAACCAAATTGATTCTGGCAAAACCACCGCTAACCTCACTGGCGGAGATGAATTTAATAATGTTCTTTATTACTGCGGTATTCAGGGCATGCCTTTCCAGGAAATTAACGGTAAGGGTGACGGCGTTTGCGTATCCGGCAACACTTGGGTAACAGCAGGTGTCAGATACGGTAAAGCGGTTCTTCTTTATGACGGCACAGCTCCTTCGTTCGTTATTTCTACCCGCACAAGAAAATCCTCTTCTAACTGGGTCAGCAATAACGAAAGAGTAAGAAGCGTGTCGGTTAATACTCAGCCGTTTGAATTGCGTCATAATTGGCACGGAAACAGCAAAGCAGACGATCCGGGTTATGTAACGGAAAACTCTTCGTTTATGGAATATCGCCCCGATGTTTCGGGCACGCCTTCTCAAAAGAAAGATAAGTTTTGGTATTCTAACACGCTTTATTGGGCTGGTAACGAAGAAACCTTCGGCAGCGATTCGATTAAGCAATATGACGGCCTTACATTCCAGGTATACAGTGACAGTGATAGCAGTCAGGCAAACAGAACCGATACTATAGACACGAGTAAAAACACCGATAAGGCAAATATCCCAACCGTTTATGTTTTAAACTATAAGGGTATTCTTACTCAGCTTGAGAAGATTCCTTTCGATACACTGCTCACATATTCTTCGTCGATAGTTAAAGGCACGCTTGCAAATATTGATTCGGCAACAAGCCTTAATCCTCAGGCAGAAATCAAAGGCGTAAATATCACGAATGAGGTATCCACTCTCTCTGCTTCAATTTCAAATATTACTAATAGTCTTAAAGGTAATATCACCGGCTTTGGCAGTGCCGCCACATATGATATTGACGAATATGTAAACGCCGCTAAGCTTCTTAACACCTATTCCGCTGTTTATCAAGCCGGTAACGATGACGGTAAATATACCAAATCCTCTTGGAGCAGATTCGTTCAAGTTTATCAAAATGCGCAGCAGCTTTTCGATAATAAGAGCGTGGGCGCGGTTCAGCTCAGCGCCACGGTGCTCGGTAATGATGGTAAACGCGTTGCCGATAACCTCAGAAGTATTAAGCTTGTCAGCACAACTCAGTTGATTGATGACACGGCTCTTAAAAAATATCTTTCCGATTATGATTTGTTAACCGAGTCGTATTACACTGCTGACACTTGGAAAGCACTTTCCGATGCCGTAACCGAAGCTCTTAAGCTTTATAAGGACGGTAATTACGCTCTTGGTATCACGCTCGAAAAGAATGAGGAAAATCAGGCAATTTATGATGCCGCTCTTGCAAGTGTTAAATCTGCATGGGAAGAGCTCAGAATATCTTCAGACACTAAGGTATTCGTTCACGGCGGCTACAATTCTTATAAGGATATGGTAACCTATACTTCTGCGTTTGATTCCGCTATGTATAAGGATTACACCTCCGCTGCAGATGTGTTGGCAACAACAACTGCATTTGTTAACACTCTTCCCAATCTCACCTTCACAACAGAAGCCGATATAATCGGCCAATACACCGCTCAGCTTAAAGCTACTTATGATGCGTTTGATAATCTGCAGCTCAACGGCTTTGCCGCAATTAAAAACGGCACAATCGTAAACAGAACAACAGGCAACACAGGCGGTGTTGATAAGAACAATGTTCACAGCTATCTTAACGGCCAGATAACATCAATCACTTATTTCAAAAACTGTTTCCGGCTCAACTTCGTTCAGCACAGAGTATGATCTCAGCGTAAGAAACGATTATTATAACTGGGCTGCAAACCATCCGATTCAGTGGTTTGTTCTCGGCTTCGGCGATTACGGTCAAGATACAGCTCCCGCTTATGATTACGGTGTAATGTCCGTAAAATGGCGTGATGGCGGCATCGCAATGAACAATGTAGACAGCACTTATACTTATCATTCTCTTCTTATGAGAGCTAAGCAGGATAAGTATGAGATGGATAAAAACAGCCTTAAGCTTGCTAAAAGCTCTGAAGGTGTTATTTACGGCACCACAACCGTTCAGGTTAATGACCTCGGCGGCATCAAATCTGCTCAGTTCGTAACTCCCGACCTTGCTGAAGGCTGGCAGGCATATACGGGTATCTCAAGTAATTTCGAAACATTCAACCGTATGAACAGTGATGTTAAGCAAACCGTAACTGTTCTTGATATTTCAGATCTTTATGAAACTCTTGCAAGAGCCGATGTTGTTGCAACTGCCGCTCAGTCAAATAAATTCAATTGCTACACGGCAGATAGCTGGTCTTCATATGTCACGGCTTATGCTGCCGCAAAAAGCAGATCTTGAATATGCAACAATGAGCAATGATCAAATTCTTGCAGAATGTCAAACAAGAAAAAGATAATCTTGATAATGCTATAAACGGCCTTACCTTTAACACGGCAGAAGGCTCTCATAACTATATTGTTCAGGCAGATAATCTTGATGCAACTTGCACAACAGCAGGTCGCGATCACAGAATTTGTTCTGTTTGCGGCAACGAAATCAATGTTGAAGTTCAGCCACTCGGCCATTTGATTCATAATGATTCAAATAAAGACGGCGCAACACATCATCGTTATTGCGAACGCGGCGATGTTGATGAAATCGTAAATTGCACGGATACAAACGGCGACAGCAAGTGCGATGTCTGCGGTCAGCTTATTTATAATCAGGCTGATTGGGAGCAATTCAACTCTGCTAAGTCGGAACTTGAAGCAGCTCTTGCAGATGCTGCAAACGGTAATGTAAAAATATTCTGCTGCGGCTCTTAATGCTCTTAACACGGCAATCTCTGCAATTGATTTCTATAATTACACTGCAGAAAAGCAAAAAGAGCGTTCCTGATTCTCAGCAAAGCCTTATCAATACTCAGGCAACTGCTATAGCCAATGCTCTTGCAGCATTTAAGAAGGGCGTTGCGGATTCAAGCGTATATGATGCTAATGTTTCCAAGGTTGCAGGCCTTAATGCCGATGCTTATAATGTTGAAGCAGTAAGAGCAGCCGTTAGCGGAATCAGCGTAACAACGCAGGTGAATGTAAACGGTAAAGAGTATGCGGGCTATGATTTTGATCAGTATAACACCGCACTCGGAACGGCACTTACGGAAAATACAATACCGTATAAAAGTAAAGGTAATAGACTTTGCAGAAGATGAGCATTATCTTGTAAAAGAGCGCAAGCGGTGAATTCAGCTACACAGATGTTGAAACACAAGCAACGGAATTTGCATACGGCGATCTTGTAACGGCGCCGAATCCGAATTCAACAAATGCAGATGAGCTTTGCGCATGGTCTTCCAAAGAACAGCCTAAGAGCATAACGGATGCCGCATTCAGCGAGATGCCTTCAAAGTATCAAACAACATACAGCAGCTACACATTTAATGTTCAGGGCTACACAGAGCTTACCACCACATCAACGGCAACAAATGATGATGGCAATGTAAAGCTTACATTCGTTCTTGCATATGACGGCGTTGAAACAGGTAAGATTCTTGATATTCAGTATGTAACTGCAGGCCAAACCATAACGGTTGCAAATGTAGCCAATGCGCCCGAAAATATCCCGTTCTATGAGCTCGATACTTTCCTTGACAGCTCAACGGGTAAAGCGCTTAATAGAAGAGTTAAGTTTAATGAAAACACAAAAATTCTTGTAAACTATACTCCGCTTGAAAAAGCAGATTACACAATCAACTTTGTTGATGAAGCAGGCCATCCGATAGATACAAAAACGGCAAACTTCAATGAACTTGTAACTCTTAAGGCAAACGGAGCAACGGCATATGTAAATGCAGATAACGGAAAGGTGCTTTGCTTCGGCAGTGAATATTCGTTCTATGCATGCCGTAACTTAACCGTAAAGGCAGTAAAGAGCACGGATGTTAAGGCATCGTTAGATGTAATATCCACACCGGTGCTTGACGGCTCAGGCAAGGTATATCTTGTAGGTTCGTTTGCATTGCCGCAGGGAGCAACAATAAAGAACTTCGGCTTTGTAATGGACGGAAATGCCACGGCGGCAACGGCAACAAATCTTACGCTTGCCGATGTGGATCAGGCAAAGCAGATATTCAATTTGACGGCATCGAAATATACTAATTACGGTCAAAACGGAAATCAGTTCACGATAAGCTTTAATGCAAATGCAGGCTATCCGACAGCAAACTATGTGGCATACGCAATATATACGGATGCAAACGGAAATGAATGCTATGCATATTCAAATGTAATTGCAAATGCAGCGATAGCATAAAAAGGGAGGATAGAGAATGAAGAAAACTTATGAGGATCCGCAAATGCAGATAAGAAAGTATTCATTACTTCCTGCCGATGCAATAACAACATCGGGAACGCCGACGGAGCCGGGTAAGGACCTTACGGACGGCGACGATAAAGGCAATATCTTTGCATAACGCTAATCCAAAACACGGCAGCCCCTCAAGCGAGGGGCTGCTTTTTTGCGCTTAAGCAAGCGAGAGTAAATCGAGCAAGTTTTTCGCTTGCTGATTTCCCGCATAGCTTTGTTAAAATACTCGTTAATCCGAAAGGGAAGGCCGAGTAGTGCTGCTGTGATAATTTAAGCGTTTCGGCTTGTTATAAAGAGCAATGGTTTAAGTCTTTTGATAAACTTCAGGCAGAAAATGCATTACCGATTTGTGCTTTCGGCGTCGCTCGTTTTTGCTTTTTAGTGTTTTGTGTTTTCGGAAAATCATAAATCAAGCTTTATAATCGCTTAAATTTTTCCAAACAAAAAAAAGCAGCGCTGCTGCACTGCTTTCTTAAAATCCGCACATCCGCCGAAGGCTGAAGATAACCTGCTCTCTTACGCAGGTGGGTTCCGTCCGCATTATTTTGTGCTCCCAACTTCCGCTGCGTGGCGGGAGGTCTGCATACCCGTAATGCGAGCCCGGATCCCTTTTAATATACTTGTTAGGGTTATTTAAACCTTCGGTTGTCGAGATGCACAGACTGCATATTTGATTTTTCTTATTTATTATTGCTCGGTGGGATCGTAATATTCCACATCGTATTGCTGCTCAATTTTATTCATAAGGATTTCCGACACTTCATTGTACTCGGACTCATCTTCAATTTCTTCAAGGTATTCGTCGCCGTTTTCTTCGGCAACCTTAAGAATTATAACCTCATAATCGGCCTCAACAATATCCTCGGCGTCATCTCTGTATTCGGTGATCGCCACATAAACGCCGTTGTCGTTTTCATATCTTTCCAGCAGTTCAAATAAAATTTCGTTGCCGTCGTCATCGGTAACGGAAATGATATCCGGCTCGTAGTTTTCATTTTCGCTCATCTGCGCGCCCTCCTTTAATAAGTAAGTATATTATAATATGTTATGCGTCATTCGTCAATAGAAATATTATGTAGTAAAAAGGCACAAAAAAATATAAAAATGTTGAAAAAAACTATTGACAAACGCTAAAATCCATGCTATTATGTAGATGAACTTAAGGATGGTTGGTAAATCGCAGAGCTGAAAGCTCAAGCGAAATCCTTTCGTAAAAGCAAAGCTTGTTCACTTAATATTACGACGACGTTTCTTGTGAGAATCAAACCTAATAAGGCTTAATGAATTAAGAAGCCTGCCGAATGTGAAAAGCAAATGCAAATATCAGCCAGGTTAAGTTCCCGAAATTTAATAAAGGAGGCTTTGTCCCATGGATGTAGAACCCGGTCAGACAAACGCCTGCAAGGTATTCGGGTAGAATAACGGATCTTTGTGCCGAACAGAATTGCAAATTTAATGCAACGGCGGGCACGCGCTTTATTAAGCAATTATAAAAAGTTATCGCAGGAACCCTTCAGTGAATACTCAGGCGTGGTAAAAAAATTTAATTTTTATGTGTTATATATTTTAGATATATACTTAGTTTCTCCTGCTGAAACTTGAAGATAAATCTTCGATATGATTTTTTTAAGAAAAAGGAAATAACTCCGATGTTCTGATTATAGATTTCATTTAATCTTTGAACAGATTTAATAATTATTGATTGAGGTGGTCCGCTATGCGTGGCAAATTCAATTTCTTGATTAAATAATTATGTGGGGTCAGTCCAATGTACAGATAATTTAATATTGATAATTAAGTTCTCGGCTTTGCGCCGAGAACTTTTTGTGCCTGCGCAGATTAAATCAATTTCAAAGTATGCCTATTGCGGCTGATGATTTTGAGAGCTTCAGTGTATGCTTCTCCAATTTATTAAATGATCACTTTGTGAGTTCGTTTCTTGCCCATCGATTGACTGGGCATGTTGAAAAATATCACGCCTGTTTTAAAGAACTTGTTTTTTTGGAGATGCTGTGCTTTATTTATCTCCTTAAATTCAAACGGTAATTTGAAAAACTCACACAAATTAAGCCGGATTTAATAAAATTGCATTTAATTTGTATTACATAGCATTTTCACAGCGTAAAAAAACCGCGTAGTTATGCGGTAAAAAAAGGGGGCTGCGTCCGCTCACTCCGACCATACCGATTTAAACTGCTTTATAGTTTTTATTTTTATGCGAGAATTAAATTAGCCGAGTGGAATTCCATTGCTTTTTAATAATGAATTCAAACACATATGAATTTATGAATAAACCGTATAAAAATTGAAAAACACATAATAATTAAGTTGAAATCACAGTTCTTTATGTGCTGATTAACCCTGCTTTTTGGCGCTTTGCAACAATATAGTCATCAAGTGCTTTGCCGTGTAAAATCGGAAAATATAATCGTTTGGCGGAAACAAAAATCGGAAAGCGCAAATATTGTGCATGCACGCTTGCTGTTATAAGCAGAAAGGGATAGCTTTATCTGCATTTGAAATTGTAAATTTATTTTTTTGAAGGCGCATTCTTCGGCTGCGTTTTCCAGATTTCGGTTATTGATTTTTTTATGTAATTTAATTTCGCAGCGGTTTATATTTCTTAATTTCTTTTAATAAAAAAATCATTTCTTTTTAATAAAAAAATCCCTCTATTGGGGCACACTCCATAAAGAAGAATGTGGTTTAAGCTTTTCTGAGTTTTGCCCGTTGCACTATTAAAAAAATCTGCCAATACGCAAGTATTGGCAGATTTTTGTTAATGCACCACGAACAAAATCAGTTCGCTTAAACTGCTTCGCACTCAAAAATCAAAGAAACGGATAAAAGACAAGGCATAAATTGCAGAGCAGGCTGCCGCCTTCACTGCAATTTTAACGCAGTATTTTGCCGTTTATTTGATTTGTTGAGCAATTATTCTTTACGGAGTGCGCCCCCTTGCAGTCTTTTTCTGCATAGGGGGATTTTTTTGTTGCCTGCTTGCTCAATTAACGAAAAGAAGAAAAATTTGCAAATTCAGCTTGTGATTTTTTTCGCAACATTCCGTTTAAATACAGAATGATTAAAAAAATCGGGAGCAACACGAAATGTTTGTGTAATTACTGCATTCGATCAACGCCGTTAAGAAATATTCTTTTTTTCAAATTTACCGTTGGCTTTATTTTTTTAGCGGAACGCATTTTTTTCAAATTCTTCATCGCCGATGTTCTTGTAATCCAAAATGGCGCTTATCACCTCAACAACATCGCATAACTCCATAATTTCGTCTGAATCATTAAATTCGCTTACTTCTTCCGTAAGCTTTTTTTCTTTAATTCGTTGTAGTAATCGGGGGAATCAAGAATAACAAAATCGGGTTTATCTCCGGTTTGTTTAATTATATCCGGTATATTGTCTCTGACAAGTTTATTCATTTTTTTCATACATAAACAGAATAATCTCCTTTATTAAAAATATATTTTTGCTCTGCCTTTCTCATCGGGCGTTTCTTTGTAATTAAATCTATACTGCGCTTTTTGGGGGGCAATATATTGTAAGATTTTTATGCAAAGCTTGATAAATAAATCATATCATGAATTTTTATGCGCGGTCAAGAAAAGCAGGAGTTCGTATAACCCGTGGCAATTACAAACATATTTATTGTGTAGCAAGGTTAAAAATTTGCTCAAAAGGGGAGGCGGCTTTGAATTTCGGCGTGCAAAATTGCGGCTTGCCGAGATATTCTATTTGAACTTTAAAAGCCTTATTTCTCGGAAAATGCCGCGGTTTGTTACCGTATATTGTTTAATATCACTAAATATGTGTTTACAAGGCAATGAATTTGTGTTAAAAATTTATACGGTTAAATTTGTTCGTTTTTCCGAGTCAATTATCCGCTTTAATCAAGGCGATGCTTGCTTTTTTTCCTTGCAGGCTCGGAAGAAAGGTAAAATTATGAAAGTATTAAAAAAAGCTGTATCGGTTTTTATGGCGCTTGCGCTTTCTTTCACGATGCTTTGCGGCACATCTGTTGCCATTGTTTCCGCCGCCACAAGCGGAAGCTGCGGCGCTGCAGGCTCCAAGGTTAATTATTCCTATGATGAAAGCACTAATGTGCTAACAATTTCCGGCACCGGCGCAATTAAGGATTATTACAATTCAACCGCTCCAGTTCTCAGAGCACCGTGGTATGAATACAAATCCAAGTGTGTTTCTATTGTTATTCAGGACGGCGTTACAAAAAAATCGGTAACTTTAATTTTTCAAATATGACTGCCCTTGAGTCGGTCACTTTTTCGTCAACCCTCACATCTATCGGCACAAATGCTTTTGAAGGCTGTAAGGCGCTGACTCGGGTCATTTTTCCGGACAGCTTAACCTCAATAGGCACCAATGCATTTAAGGATTGCACCAAGCTTGCAAAGGTTACTTACGGCTCAGGAATGGAGGAAACCGGCAGCTATGCGTTTTACGGAGCAGGTGTTTCCGAGATTGAATTCGGCAGCAATATCACTAAAATCAGCCAATATTCTTTTTATCAGTGCAAATTCACAACCATTGAACTGCCCGATAAAATCGCTTCGATCGAGTTGCGCGCGTTTGCAAATAACTACGGCCTTATAAAGGTTACGGTTAATAATGCAAATTGCGCTTTTAACGGCCTTGCCAATCCCGATCCTTTTGCCGGCAGTCAGCAGACCGTAACTTTTTACGGCCATTCGCGTTCCACCACGCAAACCTTCGCCGAAAGCATAGACGGCTATAACTTCGTTTCAATCGATCCTTGTTCACATGCGGATACAAAAGAAGTTGTCGTAACCGAACCCACCTGCACCTCGGCAGGCACAACAAATGAAGTTTGCAACGAGTGCGGTGAAATCGTTGATGTTATTTCCGTTCCTGCTCTCGGCCATAATTATACAACCGTTGAAACGGACGACCAAACAAAAACTAACGGCCACATTTATCAATATCAAGCTTGTTCAAGAATTGTAAACGGCGAAAAATGCGGTGCCGAGCACACTGAAGTTGTCCATGTTTCGTGGGTAAGCGGTTATTATACTCAAACATCCACAGCCACCTGCACAAGATATGGTTACACCACCAAAACCTGTAATGTTGAGGGCTGCGGAAAAACGGAAAGATCAACCGTTCCCGAAAAACTGGAGCACTCTGTTGAATCCTATACGGTAACAAAAAAAGCTACCTGCACCGAGGACGGCACTGCCGAGGGCTTTTGCACCACTTGCAACCAAACCGTGCAAAAAACGCTTCCCGCAACGGGACATACAGAAGAGATAACCAAAAACGAGGTTTCCGAAAACGGCCATACCACCACGGAATATACCTGCACGGTTTGCGGCAATGTTCGCACCGATATTCAGCATAACGAATGGGTTGAGGGTTACTACAAAACGAGCGGCACGGCTGCCACTTGCATCCGCCCCGGCTCATCCATCAGGCAATGCACTGTTTGCAATAAAACCGATACACCGCAGATAATCCCCGCAACGGGTCACAGCTATGGTGAGCAAACAGTTACCAAAGCGCCTACGTGCACAGAAAAAGGCACGGCAACTCAAACCTGCTCCGCCTGCGGCGATGTGAAAACAACATCTATTGATGCACTCGGCCACGATATTACGGGCGCGGAGGATTATAAGATTGTAACGGAGCCTACCTGCAAAGAAGAGGGTAAAGCAACGGGCACCTGCAAAAATTGTTCGCTCAAAATTGAAGTTGCACTTCCTTTTGCCCACGATTATCATTATTCGGGCATAAATGCTTCTAAGCTTTCGTTTTCTTACACCTGCTCAAAGTGCGGCGATGTTTCCAATGTTGTGGCAACGAAGGTGCTTGCGGGCTTGGCAGGAAGTAATTTCAATAAAAAAACATCCGAGGCGGAAAACGGATATATTTATGATGTGAATAACGACGGTTATATAAATGTTCGCGATTACTCCATCATTATGGCGGATTCGAAAAAAATTATTAGGCAATTAAAATCAAATCAAAATGTTAAAAGGCGGTAAATTTTTGCCGCCTTTTTTCTTATTGTTCTTTACTTTATTATTAAAAATATATTATTATATACCTAAAGAGATTGGGGGTTAATGTATGAGCACGGTTTATAAAAGAATTTTGCTTAAATTATCCGGTGAAGTGCTTGCCGGATCAAAGTCCAGCGGCATTGATAACGACACCGTTGTTAAAAATCTGTAAATCAGTTAAAAAGGTTGCCGATCTCGGCGTTGAGGTTGCAATCGTTGTCGGTGGCGGCAATTTTTGGCGCGGCAGATCAAGCGAGGGTATGGATAGAGCAAGGGCCGATCATATCGGCATGCTTGCAACGGCCATGAATGCACTGGCTCTTTGTGATGCTCTTGAGCAGCTCGGCGCGGATGTTCGCGTGCAAACGGCTATTGAAATGCGCCAGATTGCCGAGCCTTATATCAGAAGCAGAGCGATTCGCCATCTTGAAAAGGGCAGAATAGTTATATTCGGCTGCGGCACGGGCTCTCCCTTCTTCTCAACCGACACGGCTGCAGCGCTTCGCAGCGTTGAAATGAACGCGGATGCGCTTCTTAAAGCCACTAATGTTGACGGCGTTTTCGATAAAGACCCGAATAAATATTCGGATGCCGTTAAGTATGACCGCGTAACATTCAAAGAGGTTATCAACAGGGATCTCAAGGTTATGGATTCCACGGCATTTTCGCTTTGCAAGGATAATGATATGTCCATCATCGTATTTAATCTTGATGATCCCGATAATATCATTTCCGTTGTTAACGGCGAAAAATATCGGCACAACGGTTGAAAACTGAGATTAAAGCAAAAAGCAAAGCAGATTTGTTAAAAACCGCTTTGCGTTTGGCAAAAAGCTCAAGCTTCAATATTTTTTTATATTCGTAATATATTTGTCGCCCTCCGGCGGAAAGGAAATAATATGCAGGAAATCTACGATAAAACAAAATCAAAAATGGAAAAATGCCTTGACAGTCTTGAAAGAGATTATAAAGCCGTTCGTGCGGGCAGAGCCAATCCCGCAGTTCTCGATCGCGTAAGCGTTGATTATTACGGCACTCCCACTCCCATCAATCAAATGGCGGCTGTAAGCGTTCCCGAGCCGAGAACGCTTATGATTCAGCCTTGGGATATGTCCACCTTAAAGGAAATCGAAAAGGCAATAAACACTGCCGAAATCGGAATTAACCCCTCAAACGACGGTAAAGTTATCCGCCTTGTTTTCCCGCCGCTTACCGAAGAACGCCGTAAGGATCTTGTTAAGGAAATCTCCAAGCGCTCCGAGGAAGCAAAAGTTGCTATCAGAAATGTTCGCCGTGACGCTATGGACGATGTTAAAAAAATGAAGAAAAACAGCGAAATAACGGAAGACGAGATGAAAGACGGCGAAAAAGAAGCTCCAGGATATAGCCGACAGCTATATTAAGCAAACCGATGAAATGGAAAAGAAGAAGGAGCAGGAAATCCTCTCCATCTGACTTGCAAAGCGCTTGGGCTCAACAGGCACTTTGCCTGCCGTTTTAATAAAACAGTATATTTCAACGGCGGGTGCAGAATTTACGCCCGCCGTTTTGTTGTTTAAGAAGCGGAAGCACCTGCCGTTTGTGTAAAAAAATGTGGCGGTTTTCGCTTGGTAAAGGAGAAAAAATATGGCATTGTTCGGTAAAAAGCAAGAAACCGCGGCGGCCGAATTTTCCGTTTTGCCGAATCACCTCGGCATTATAATGGACGGAAACGGCAGATGGGCAAAAAAAAGAGGATTGCCGCGCACGGCCGGCCATAAAGCCGGCGCAGAGGTTTTTAAAAAAATCGCCAAGGAATGCGGCAGACTCGGAATTAAAGAAGTAACCTTTTATGCCTTTTCAACGGAAAACTGGAAAAGGCCGCAGGAGGAAGTAAACGCCATCATGCGCCTTTTTCTATGATTATTTGACAGAGGCGAAAAAAACGATTTGCAGGCAAGCGGAAATATGAGAATGCGCTTCGTCGGCGAAAAAAAGAGGGTATAGACGAAAGATTGCTTCAGCTTATGGCGGACGCAGAGCAGGAAACCGCTCACCGCACGGGCACGGTTGTGAATCTTGCCGTTAATTACGGCGGCAGGCAGGAAATCGTTTCCGCCGTTAATTCGCTTATTGCCGAGGGCAAAACAAATATAACCGAGGCGGATATAAGCTCAAAAATGTATACCTCGCCGGATTGCGATTTGATTATTCGCCCAAGTGGTGAGGAGCGCCTTTCAAACTTTTTGCTTTGGCAGGCGGCTTACAGCGAATTTTGGTACAGTGATGTTCTGTGGCCCGATTTTAAAAATGATGATTTATATGCTGCGCTTTCGGAATTTGAAAAACGAAATCGCAGGTTCGGAGGATAATTTATGAAGCAAAGAGTTATCACTGCGGTAGTGCTTTTGGCATTGCTTGCTCTTGTTGTTTGGCAGATAAATACGCCGCTTTTCGTGGCGGTGATTGCATTTTTAAGTGCCGTTGCGGCAAACGAAATTATGAAATGCGCAAAGATTTCAAATAAATTCATTCTTGTTTTCGGCACGGCGGTTGCGGCGGTTTTTCCGCTTTTCGCAAGCCCAAAGGTGCTTGAACCGATTGTAGAAGCAAACACATGGGGCCCGATAATTCAAGCGGTTCCCAATATTGTATTTGTTATCGCCGTTGTTCTTGTTTATCTCCTTGCAATGCTTAAAGGCTATTCGCACACCAAGTTTGAGGATGTTGCGATTTCGATTTTCGCAAGTGTTATCGTACCGTTCGGCTTTTCAATATTTATCAGGCTTCGCGATATGTTTATTAACGAGCAGTTCGGCATTTACCTTATTTTTTATGCTCTTATTTGCGCTCTTGGAACGGACAGCGGCGCTCAGCTCGGAGGAATGGCATTCGGCAAAACAAAGATGAGCCCGAACATCAGCCCTAAAAAAACAGTTGAGGGCGCGGCATGCGGCCTGATTTTCTCGCTTATTTTGAATGCGATTGCTTTTTGTTATCTATAATAAAGTTGCCGATGCTTCGCTTGACGCGGTAGGCGCAACAATCCTTTTGGCATGCTGTATTCCCGTTTCATTTATGGGTATGATGGGCGATTTAAGCGCTTCCGTGCTGAAACGCAATTTCGGCGTTAAGGATTTCGGCAAAATTTTTCCCGGTCACGGCGGTGTTATGGATAGATTTGATTCCGTTCTTTTCACAATGCCGGTTACATATGCAATCGCGCTTATCGCTTTTTGTTAATTATGAGGTAAAAAAACCATGAAAAAAATCTTTCCCTGCTCGGTTCAACCGGTTCAATAGGTACTCAGTCGCTTGATGTTTGCCGCATGCACGGCTATAATGTTAAATGCTTAACGGCAAATTCAAGCGTTGATAAAATTGAGGCTCAAATTCGCGAATTTAAGCCCGAGCTTGTTTGTATGATGGATGATTCGGCGGCTCATGAGCTTAAAACCAAGGTTGCCGATTTGGATGTTAAGGTTGTTTCCGGTATGGAAGGCCTTATAGAATGTGCCGTTTATGACGGTGCAGACACAGTGCTCAATTCCGTTGTTGGTATGATAGGCTTGCAGCCCACGCTTGAGGCGATTAAGGCAAAAAAACAATTGCTCTTGCAAACAAGGAAACTCTTGTTGCAGGCGGTCATCTGGTGACCAACCTTGCAAAGGAAAACGGCGTTTCCATTTTGCCTGTGGACAGTGAACATTCCGCAATTTTCCAGGCAATGCAGGGCAGCCCGCGCAAAGAGGCAATTAAAAAAATAATTTTAACCGCGTCCGGCGGGCCGTTCTTCGGCAAAAAGCTTTCCGAGCTTGAAAATGTTACCGCGGCAGACGCATTAAAGCACCCGAATTGGAATATGGGTGCAAAAATCACCATCGATTCTGCCACAATGATGAATAAAGGGCTTGAATTCATTGAGGCCAAGTGGCTTTTCGATATGCCGAATGAGGATATTGAAATCGTTATTCACCGTGAATCCGTTGTTCACTCGGCAATCGTTTATCAAGATAATTCAATGATTGCCCAGCTCGGTGTGCCGGATATGCGAATCCCGATTCAATATGCGCTCACTTATCCCGAAAGGGAGCCAAGTCCCGTGGCTCCGCTTTCTCTTGCGGATTACGGCAAGCTCACCTTTTTTTGAGCCGGATTACGAAACATTTAAATGCATAAACGTTTGCAAAAAGGCAATCGATATGGGCGGGCTTTATCCCGCCGCGGCAAACGGTGCAAACGAAGAAAGCGTCAAGCTTTTCCTTGCAGGCAAAATTAAATTCACCGATATTGCATATCTTAATGAAGAGGCAATGCTTTCTGCTCACAGTAAGGCGGATTTTACTCTTGACGATGTGCTTGAGGCAGACAGAGCCGCAAGAGAATTCGTTATTAAAAACTATAAATAAATTATATCGAGAGGCGATTAAGTGTCATTCAGTTCGGTTTGGAACACCGTTTATCCCATAATAATTGCAATCCTGTTTTTTGAATTGATAATAATTGTGCACGAGGGCGGTCATTTTTGCGGCGGCTCGGCTGATGAAAAATTAAGGTAAACGAATTTTCAATCGGCATGGGTCCGAAAAATTTTTTTCATTCACAAAGGGCGAAACAAAAATATTCGTTGCGCTGGATTCTTTTCGGCGGCTATTGTGCCATGGAGGGCGAGGATGAAGCTTCTTCCGAAGCAGGTTCGTTTTCTGCAAAAAGCGTTCCCGACAGAATGCTCGTTGTTGTTGCAGGCGCGCTTATGAATTTGTTGCTCGGTTTTTTTGATTATCGTGTGCATAATTTCAAATCAAAAACTTGGTGGGCACAACCACCGTTGCAAAAATTTGACGATAATGCCGTCAGCGCGTCGAGCGGGCTCATGGTGGGCGACACTATTAAAAGTATAGACGGCATGCGCGTTTTTACCGCCACGGATGTTGAAACCGGATTAACAAGATCTGCGGATGACACTCTTTCAATCACCGTTGAAAGAAACGGCAAAATCCAAACCCTTGAAGTTAAATTCCAAATGGAGGAATATGAGGGTCGTAAATATGTGGGTATGGATTTTTGGCTCCTCGGCAAAGAAAAAACGGTCGGCTCCGTACTAAAAAACAGTGCTGCCACCTTTGTTTCTTACACACGAATGGTTTTCCTGTCGGTTCATGATCTGCTTGTCGGCAGATACGGGCTTTCAGATTTAAGCGGCCCTGTCGGTGCCGTTTCCGTAGTTTTCAAACGCGGCTAAAAACAAGCCTTAATTCACTGCTTCGCATTTCTGCGATATTAACCATAAATATCGGGCTTTTTAACCTGTTTCCCATTCCCGCGCTTGACGGTTGGCGATTCTTCTTGCTGCTCGGCGAGGGGGTTTTCAGAAAAAAGCTTCCCGCAAAATGGGAATATGCCATAAATGCCGCAGGGCTTGCAATTTTGCTCGGCGTTATGGTGTTGGTAACCTTTTCGGATGTCACAAAGCTGTTTTTGATTTTTGCAAAGCGTCGATTTTTTTGCAGCGAAGGCAAATCGATGAAAATTTAAAAAAATATAAATATTATTTAAAAAAGCCTGCTTTTGCCGGGCTTGAAGTTAAAAGGTTATCCGCCTTGCGGCCCGCACCGGCGGATAAATACATAAACAATTGCGGCACGAAAGGCTGTGAGGTTGTTATGGCTGAAAGAAGAATATCTAAAAAAATAAAGCTTAAAAACACACTTTTTATAGGCGGCGACGCACCCGTGCTTGTGCAGTCCATGCTTAATGTGCCGTCAACGAATATCGAAGGCTCGGTTGAGCAGGCAAAAGAGCTTGCTGCGGCGGGCTGCCAGGTAATACGCTTTGCAATTCCCGATGAAGCGGCGCTTGATTTGATTGAGCCTATTAAAAAAGCGGTTGATGTGCCGCTCGTTGCGGATATCCATTTCGATTATCGCCTTGCGCTCGGAGCAGCCGAAAGAGGCATTGACAAAATCAGAATAAACCCCGGTAATATAGGCGATGAATCCCGCGTTAAAGCGGTGGCGGATATATGCAGGCAAAAGGAAATTCCGATTCGCATAGGCGTAAACAGCGGCAGCCTCGAAAAGCATATTCTTGCCAAATACGGCTCTCCAACGCCAGATGCGATGGTTGAATCGGCTCTTTATCACGCCTCGCTGCTTGAAAAATTTGATTTTGATAACATCGTTATTTCAATAAAATCATCGGATGTAAACACAATGATTGCCGCCTATGAGCTTGCCGCTCAAAGATGCGATTATCCGCTTCACCTCGGCGTTACGGAGGCGGGCACGGAGCGCATGGGCATTATCAAATCGGCAATCGGCATCGGCTCACTTCTCAACCGCGGAATTGGCGACACAATTCGAGTAAGCCTTTCCGATTCTCCGGTTAAAGAGGTTTTTGCCGCGTTTGATATATTAAAGGCGCTCGGTCTTAAAAAGGACTGCCCCTATCTTATTTCCTGCCCAACCTGCGGGCGCACCAGAATTGATTTGATAGGCCTTGCAAAGCAGGTTGAAGAAAGGCTTCGCGATTGCAAAAAGCCGATTAAGGTTGCCGTTATGGGCTGCATAGTAAACGGCCCCGGAGAAGCCAAGGAGGCCGATATCGGCATAGCCGGCGGCGACGGCTGCGGCCTTATCTTCAAAAAAGGGCAAATTCTTCGCAAGGTGCCCGAAAACGAACTTTTAGATGAATTGATGAAAGAGATAGATAAATTATAATGAACTTATTTCAGGAGTATTTTTTTCGGATTATGTGGAGCCGTTTCAGTGCTCATCCCTCGGAAATGGCAGAATAGAGCGCTTCGCAATCAAAAGAGACGCGCGTGAGTTGGTAATGTGCCTCAGCCTTGATGAGCTTGTGGATTATTCTGTGTTCAAAAGTGCCGAGGAAAGCATAAAAAGCAAAATGGGGCTTAATAAAGTAACGATTAAGCCCCGTTATTTGAGCGATCTTTTTGAGCCTGCCTATTTCCAAAGCATAATCGGATTTGTTAAAAAGAATAATCCTGCGGCAAACGGCTTCTTTGAAGGTTCGGAGGTGTCGTTTGCCGGCGATAAATTATCGGTGTCCCTAAAAAAAGGCGGCGCCGAAATTTTGCTTGCTCAAAAGGTAAACGCCGATATCGAAAATGTGATTTCCGAGCTTTTCGGAATTTCCGCCAAGGTGGAATTTACCGAAACGGAAAACTATGATATCGAAAAGGAAGTAAAAAAAGCCTATGCCGAAAGCAATGCCAAAAAGGCGGAGCAGAAGGCCGAGCAGCAAAAAAATGTTGAGCACACTTTGCTTGACGGCTTCCCGATTTACATAGACACGAAAAAGGTTATTTACGGCAAAAATATTAAGGAAACGCCTAAAAATATTGCCGATGTTAAAACGGATGACGGCATTATCACCGTTTGGGGCGATGTGCTTAAATATGAGGAGCGCGAAACAAAGCGCGGCGGTAATAAAATCTTTTCCTTTGATATCACGGATTACACCTCATCCGTAACCGTTAAAATGTTTGACGCAAACGATGTGATAGATCCGATTGTTGCCAAAATTTCATCTGGAGGCACGGTTATTATAAACGGTGCTTATCAGTTTGACCAGTATTCAAACGGCTATGTGCTCCGCCCGCGCAGCATTGCAACGGTCCTTAAGCAGGAAAAAGAGGATAACGAGCCTGAAAAAAGAATAGAGCTTCACATGCATACCGCGCTTTCCGAAATGGATGCCATTTCAACCCCGAAATCGCTTGTTAAGCAGGCTATCAAATGGGGCCACTCGGCAGTTGCCATCACGGATCACGGTGTTGTGCAGGCTCTTCCGGAGGCTTTTAACACCGCTTACGATAAAAAATATTGCGAGGACGGTAATTTTAAAGACCAAAACGGCACTTTTAAATATGTGCCCAAAATTAAGCTCATTCTCGGCATGGAGGGGTATTTGGTAGACGACGAAAAATATCCCGATTTCATGAATATGAAGCTAAGCCAGTTCCCGCGCTATCATATTATTTTGCTTGTTAAGGAAGATACATCGATGGATGAATCTATCCCAAAGGAGCAAAGAAAATACGGCAGAAAAAATCTTTATGAGCTTATTTCCGCCTCAAATGTTAAATACTTTAAAAGCCGCCCGCTTATTCCGAAAAGCCTGCTTGCAAAAAAGCGAGAGGGCATAATCATCGGCTCAGCCTGCGAAAGAGGCGAGCTTTATCAGTCCATACTTGAGGGCATAGAGGGCGAGGAACTTGAAAAAATCGCCTCGTTTTACGATTATCTTGAAATTCAGCCAAACGGAAACAACGCCTTTATGCTTCGCACAAGCGATAAGGAATATGTTGTAAATAAGCGCGGAGAAGAAAAGAAAAACGTTTATTGGCGCGTTAATTCCGAAGAGGATTTAATAAATATAAATAAAAAAATCATTGCCCTTGCAGATAAGCTCGGCAAGCTCACCGTTGCCACGGGCGACGTGCATTTTTCTTTCCGAGCACGATGCAAAATTCCGCGCTGTTATTATGGCGTCTAAGGGCTTTGACGATGCCGATTCGCAGCCGCCGCTCTATTTCAAAACCACTCGCGAAATGCTCGATGATTTTGCCTGGGCGGGTGACAGAGCCAAGGAATTTGTTATCTATAACCCAAAAAAAGATTGCAGACAGCATTATGGATGTTATTCCGCCGATTCCGCCGGGAACCTTCCAACCGCATATTGACGGTGCAAACGAAGAACTCACGGAAAAATGCTGGAGCAGGGCAAAAAGAGCTTTACGGCGATCCCGTGCCCGAATATGTGGCAAGCCGCCTTCAGCGTGAGCTTGATTCAATTATCGGTCACGGCTTCGGTGTGCTTTATGTTATCGCAAAAAGGCTTGTTGAGGAAAGCGAAAGAAACGGCTATCTTGTAGGCTCAAGAGGCTCGGTAGGCTCATCATTTGCAGCGCATATGGGCGGCATTTCAGAAGTTAATCCGCTTGCACCCCACTATTATTGCACAAAGTGTAAGCACAGCGAGTTTATTTTGGACGGCTCTGTCGGCTCCGGATTTGATTTGCCCGCAAAGGATTGCCCCAATTGCCATATTCCCATGAAAAGGGACGGACATGAAATTCCGTTTGAAACCTTCCTTGGATTTGACGGCGATAAAGAGCCTGATATAGACCTTAATTTTTCGGGTGAATACCAGTCACGCTCTCACAGATATACCGAAGAGCTTTTCGGCAAGGAATATGTGTTTAAGGCAGGCACAATGGCAACCGTTGCAGATAAAACGGCATATGGCTATGTAATGAAATATCTTGATGAGCGTGGGCTTCAAAGCAGCACGCCCCGTGCCGAGATAGACCGCTTAACCGTAGGTTGCACCGGCATTAAGCGCACCACGGGCCAGCATCCCGGCGGCATGGTTGTTGTGCCGGATAAATACACTGTTGAGGATTTTACTCCGATTCAATATCCTTCAAATGATGAGAAAAAAGGAACTTATACCACTCATTTCGACTTTAAAAATTCATTGCACGATACTTTGCTTAAGCTTGACGAGCTCGGTCACGATAACCCCACGCTTTATAAATATCTTGAGGATTCCACGGGAATTCCGGTTATGAATGTGGATCTTTCCGACCCGCTTCTTTATCAGCTTATAACTTCAACGGAGCCTATCGGCGTTTCGCCCGATGATATCGATTGCCCCACGGGCACTCTTGCAATTCCGGAAATGGGCACGCCGTTCGTTATCGGCATGCTCACCGAGGCAAAGCCCAAAACCTTTGCCGATTTGCTTCAAATTTCCGGCCTTTCCCACGGCACTGATGTTTGGCTCGGCAATGCGCAGGAGCTTATTCAAAACGGCACCTGCACAATTTCAGAGGTAATCGGCTGCCGTGATGATATTATGACTTATCTTCTTCACAAGGCTGAAAGCTATGAAAAAAGAACCGGCAAGGAATCTCCGCTGAAGAAAAAAGATTGCTTTAAAATCATGGAATATACCCGTAAGGGTAAAGCCCCAAAGGAGTTGCCGCCCTATGAGGAGGCAATGAAAACCGTGGGCGTTGAGCAATGGTATATAGATTCCTGTTATAAAATCAAATACATGTTCCCCAAGGCGCATGCCGCGGCTTATGTTATTGCCGCACTTCGCCTTGCATGGTATAAAATACATAAACCCATTCATTTTTATTCGGCTTATTTCACCGTTCGAGGCGGCGCCATTGATGCTGTTGCGGCCGTTGCCGGCAAAAACGCCGTTAAAGCCAGAATGAAAGAAATTCAAAGCCATAAAGAGCAGGGCACCATAACTGCCAAAGAGGGCGAAACTTACATAGTGCTTCAAATTGTTATTGAAATGCTTTGCAGAGGAATAGAATTTTTGCCTGTTGATCTTTATAAATCAGATTGGCGTATTTATAAAATTGAGGACGGTAAAATCAGGCTTCCTTTCTCCGCCGTTGACGGTATCGGCGAAAATGCCGCAAAGCAAATTGCCGCCGCAGTTAATGACGGAAACGGCGATTTCATATCATGCGATGATTTAATGGCAAGGGCTCACATCGGGCAAAGCATTGTTGATCTGTTGCGCGAATGCGGCGCTCTCGGCGATCTGCCGGCAAGCAATCAGATTTCTCTTTTCGGCTTTTAAATCTGTTTTGTGTTATTTGGGTTGACAATGGCACTTTATTGTGTTAGCATAGTAGCACATCACTGCGCTAAAGTGCAAGATATACGGAGAGATAAGATAAATGAAAAAATATGCTAAATTAACGCCGCAGGGCAGCAGGGATTTCCTCTTTGAGGAGTGCGACGACAGAAAAAAAGCCGAATCCGTGCTTTCTGATCTGTATAAGGAAAAAAATCATATCGAAAGGTTATAACGCCCACCGTCGAATATATGGATGTGTTTGATGACGGTGATTCCGGCATGGATTCGGATATCATGTATAAGCTTTCCGATTCCGCAGGGCGCACAACCGTGCTTCGCCCGGATAACACAATGCCGATTGCCCGCCTTGTGGCAACGCGCCTTTCGGCAGATGATTTTCCCGTGCGCCTTTATTATAATCAGAATGTGTTTGTGCGCAACAAAGCCCTTGCCGGCAGAACGGATGAAATTCCGCAAAGCGGCATTGAACTTATCGGCGACGGCTCTTTTGATGAGGATATTGAAGTGCTCACAATGGCTGCCGAGGCGCTTAAAAAGATCTCAGCTTAATTCCTTTTCATTTGAAATCGGCCACGCGGGCTTCTTTAAAGCCGTGCTTTCAAAAATGAATATAACATCTGCACAGCGTTCAGAGATTTGCCGCTTAACAGAAGGTAAAAAAACTACGCTGCGCTCGGCGATTTGCTCAATACCCTTGAGGACACCGCAGAAACCCGCGTGCTTCGCAGGCTTCCGCGCCTTTTCGGAACTGCAGAGGTGCTTGAAGAGGCGAAAAAGCTTTACAGCACTCCCGAATCAGATAAAGCGCTTGAATATATTAAAAACCGTTTATGATAAGCTTTGCGCTCTCGGCCTCGGCGATAATCTTATTATTGATTTGGGGCTTGTAAACCGCTCAAATTATTACACGGGCGTTGTGTTCAGAGGCTATGCCGAGGGCTCGGGCGTAACGGTGCTTTCGGGCGGCAGATATGATAATCTGCTCGGTGAGTTCGGACTTCCCGCTCCCGCAATCGGTTTTGCCGTTGATGTTAATGCCCTGTGTGATGTTATGAACGAGGTTATAAATGTTGAAAGACCGATAAGAATAGCTCTCACCAAAGGCAGACTTGAAAAATCCTCGGTGGCGCTGTTCCAAAAAATGGGGCTTGATACAAACGAACTTGAAAATAAAGGCAGGCGGCTTATATTGCCCGTGGGTGATTATGAAGCCGTGCTTTCAAAAGCCCCCGATGTTATCACTTATGTTGAGCATGGCGTTTGCGATGTCGGTATTGTCGGCAAAGACACTATCGTTGAGCACGGAAGTGCGTTTTACGAGGTGCTTGATTTGAATATCGGCAAATGTAAATTTGCGCTTGCGTGCCCGAAAGGCTCGGATTTCTTCTCGGGTCACAAAAGAAAAACGGTTGCAACCAAATATCCAAAGGTGGCAGGCGAATATTTGCGCTCCATGGGTATGGATGTCGATATAATCAAAATAGAGGGCAGCGTGGAGCTTGCTCCGCTCCTCGGTCTTGCAGACGGAATTGTGGATATAGTCGAAACAGGCTCAACACTAAAAGAAAAACGGGCTTGAGGTTGTTCGCGAAATTTTTCCCGATTTCTGCAAGGGTAATCGTAAATATGGCTTCAATGAAGCTTCGCAAAAAAGAAATAGAGCAATTTCTTTTTTTGAATTGGAGCAGGCAAGCAAGGCGTAAGCGGAAAGGTAAAATAAAATGAAAATAACGAAAGCAAACGGTAAATCCGAATATGCGCTTATTGAAAATCTTAAAAAGCGCAGCGGCGAAACCGATCAAAAAATAGTTGATATAGTAAGCAGCATTATCGAGGGCGTTAAAGAGGGCGGCGATGAAGCCGTTCGCGAATACACAGCCAGGTTTGACGGCTCCGTTCCCAAAAAAACCGTTATCACCAAGGAAGAACTTGCCGCTTATGCGGATATGGTGGATGATGATTTTAAAAACGCCGTGATTGATGCGCAAAAGAATATATTTGATTTCCATAAGCGCCAGGCACGGCAAAGCTGGCTCACCACAAAGGAAAACGGCGTTATTATGGGTCAGCGCATCAGAGGGCTGAAAAGAGTGGGAATTTATGTTCCCGGCGGCACCGCGGCTTATCCAAGCTCGGTGCTTATGAATGCCGTGCCTGCAAAAAAATTGCGGGCGTTCAGGAAATTATTATGGTAACTCCTCCGGGTCCGGACGGTGATCCCAATCCTTATATTATGGCGGCGGCTTCTATTGCCGGTGTTGATAAGGTGTTTCTTTGCGGCGGTGCGCAGGCTGTTGCCGCGCTTGCTTTCGGCACGGAAAAAAATCCCAAAGGTTGATAAAATCGTCGGCCCCGGCAATATCTTTGTTGCCACGGCTAAAAAATTGCTTTACGGCGTTGTTGATATTGATATGATTGCAGGCCCGTCCGAAATCCTAATCGTGGCAGACGGCTCTGCAAAGCCCGCCTTTCTTGCCGCCGATCTTATGAGCCAGGCAGAGCACGATAAGCGCGCTTCCGCAATTTTGCTCACCACCTCGGATTCCGTTGCAAGGGCAACAGCCAAAGAAATCGAAAAGCAAATCAAATATCTTGAAAGGCAGGAAATCATTGAAGCCTCGCTTAATGATTACGGCGAAATCATCGTTTGCGAAAATCTTGATCAGGCAATCGAATTTGCAAACGAGCTTGCGCCGGAGCATCTTGAGCTTTGTGTTGAAGAGCCGCTCACATATATCGGCAAAATAGATAATGCCGGCTCGGTTTTTCCTGGGAAATTGGTCGCCCGAGCCTCTCGGCGACTATTTTGCAGGCCCCAACCATGTTCTTCCAACCAGCGGAACTGCAAGATTTTTTTCAGCCCGCTTTCTGTGGACAGCTTCGTTAAAAAATCCTCCTTTATTTATTATACCGAGCAGGAGCTTGAAAAGGCAAAGGATAAAATCATCACCCTTGCCGACACGGAGGGTCTCACCGCCCACGCAAACAGTATTAAGGTTAGATTTAAATGAAAAAAATTAAAGCGTTTTTTTCGCTTGTTGTTATTACAGCGCTGTGTGCCGTGTGCCTCAGCGCTTGCGGCTTGTCCGGCAAGCTGCCCGTTGATATGCCGCAAGCCTCCGGTCAAGGTGAAACTCAAACTCAAAGCGAAAAATTTAGTTGTGCATTATCTTGATGTCGGCCAAGGCGACAGCGAATTTATCGAGCTTCCGAACGGTGAAACCATGCTTATTGACGCGGGTGAAACCGATAAGGGCGAAACCGTGGTGAATGATATTTCCGCACTCGGTTGCAATAAAATCACTTATCTTGTGGCAACTCATCCTCATTCGGATCACATCGGCGGTATGCCCGCAGTGCTGGATGCGTTTGATGTGGCAAACGCCTATTTGCCGAATGCTTCGTCTTCTTCGGATATATACGCCGAATTTCTTGATAAGCTCGATGCCGAAGGCTGCAATGTTTATGAGGCGAAAAACGATGTTTCCGTTATTCAAACGGAAAGTCTCTGCGCTTATTTCGTTGCGCCGTGCGGCACGGATTATAAAAATCTAAACAACTATTCCGCCGTTTTAAAGCTTGTTTACGGTGAAACCTCGTTCCTTTTCACGGGCGATGCGCAATCTCAGTCCGAAAAGGAAATCACGGCTGATGTGTCTGCAAATGTTGTTAAGGTCGGTCACCACGGCTCAAAAACCTCATCAAGCCAAGCGTTCGTCAGTGCCGTTTCACCCGAATACGCGGTTATTGAGGTGGGCAAGGATAATTCCTACGGTCATCCGAATGCCGGTGTGATTGAAAGGTGGCAAAATGCCGGTGCCGAGGTTTTGCGAACGGATTTAAACGGCAGCATAACCTTTACAAGCGACGGCAGCAACATTTCTTACACCTGTGAAAAAGAAGGGTGATTTTTTATGAGAGTTATTATAAACAGAATTGAAAAATAATATCGCCGTTTGCGAAATCGGCGGAAAAACGATAGATGCGCCCGCCGAGCTTTTTGAAAATTTGCACGAGGGTGCCGTGTATGATATAATAGAAAATAATGCAGCCGAAGAAATAAAAAAAGAGCAATCGGCACAAAAGCTTCAAAATCTTTTTAATAAAAGAAAAACCGAAATCAGCGGCGATTAAGCTGCTTGATCGGGTTAAAATATTTCGCGTGTGCCGATTTTTCGCTTGCATAAAATAAATCGGTGAATATAAACCGAAGGGTTAAGGTGATTTTATGAGAACTGCCGAAATTAAAAGGAAAAAAACAAAGGAAACCGATATTTCAGTTGCACTGGATTTGGACGGCGGCAAGGTTAATGTAAGAACGGGTATCGGCTTTTTTTGACCATATGCTCACTGCCTTTGCCGTTCACGGCGGCTTTGGCCTTGAGGTTTTTGTTGAAGGCGATTTGGATGTGGACACTCATCACACTGTTGAGGATACGGGCATTGCGCTCGGTGCGGCATTCAAAAAAGCACTCGGCGATATGGGCGGCATAAATCGCTACGGCTCTTTCTATATTCCTATGGACGAAAGCCTTGCACTTTGTGCTCTTGATATTTCAAACAGGCCTTTTCTTGTGTTTAACGCGGAGTTTAAAGAGGAACGCTGCGGCGAATACGAAACCTGCTGCACTGAAGAATTTTTCCGTGCCTTTGCCGTTAATGCGGGCATAACCCTGCACCTTAATCGTGCTTTACGGCAGCAATTCCCACCACGAAATCGAAGCCTTGTTTAAGGCTTTTTGCTCACGCAATGAAAATTGCCGTTGCGCCCTCCGGCGGCGGAGTTCTCTCCACCAAAGGCGTTTTTGTGATTTGCGCTTTGATAGGCAATATCAAAACAAAAACGGGTTTGCTCCCGATAAAAGAATAAAACTCGAAAGGCATATTTTATGATAATTTTACCCGCTGTCGATATTATGGGCGGCAAGCCCGTTCGCCTTTATAAGGGCGAATTTTCCACCGCTTCGCAGGTTGCCGCAGATGCGCTCGAAACCGCAAAAAGCTTTGTTGAGGACGGCGCAAAGTGGATACATATGGTGGATTTGGACGGCTCTTTGAAAAAAGAAAGAGTAAACAGCGATATATTCCTTTCCGTTGCCGCAAACACACCGATTAAGGTTGAAGTCGGCGGCGGGATTCGCACAATGCAGGATATCGAATTTTATCTCGGAAACGGAATAGAGCGCGTTATCCTCGGCTCCGTTGCGCTGAAATCGCCCGCGCTTGTTAAAGAGGCTGTTGCCGAATACGGCGATAAAATCGCAGTCGGCATTGATGCAAAGGGCGGTTATGCCGCCGCAGAGGGATGGACGGAAAAATCCGATATCTATTTCACCGATTTGGCAAAAAGCATGGAGCAAATCGGCGTTAAAACAATTATTTATACCGATATTTCAAAGGACGGCACCTTGAGCGGCCCGAATATTTCGCAGCTCAAAGAAATAAACAATGCCGTTTCCTGCAATATTATCGCTTCCGGCGGAATCACAAATATCGAAGATATCCGCGCGCTTAAGGCAGAGGGCCTGTACGGCGCTATCTGCGGTAAAAGCATTTACAGTAAAAAGCCTTTCGCTTTCGCAGGCTGTGGAGGAATGCAAATGACAGATAATTTTAATCTTGATAAATATTTTGTTAAGGGCGAGCTTATTCCCGCAATCGTTCAGGAAAAAAATCCACGGGCGAGGTGCTTATGCTTGCCTATATGAATAAAGAATCGCTTAAAAAAACGCTTGAGACGGGCTACACCTGGTTTTGGTCACGCAGCCGTCAGGAACTCTGGAACAAAGGTGCCACAAGCGGTCATCTTCAAAAAAAGTGGTTTCTATCAGCGGCGATTGCGACGACGATACTTTGCTTTTGCAAGTGATTCAAACCGGCGCGGCATGCCACACGGGCAGCCACAGCTGCTTTTTTTAATAAAAATAAAAAGATTTTTTTAAGAAAAACGGGTGAATGTAATGGATTTAATTAAAAAAACGAATATGATGTGATACTGGAAAGGAAAGAAGAAAAAGCCGAGGGTTCTTACACGGCTTATCTTTTTGAGCAGGGGATTGATAAAATATTGAAAAAGGTGGGCGAGGAATGCACGGAAACCGTTATCGCCGCAAAAAACAACAATAATACGGAAACGGTTTATGAAATCACGGATTTGCTTTACCATGTGCTTGTTATGATGGCGCATCAGGGTATAACGCCCGAGGACATTGAGGCCGAGCTTGCAAAAAAAGAGCGGAAACAGCGCGGCAATCTTAAAAAATTCCACCAAGTGGATAAAAATTCGTAACAGCAGGAATTTATGGCTTTTTAAAAAAATGGAACATCGCCGAAGCGGATAAAGAAAAAGCGTCGGCAATCAGCGAAAAATTCAATATAGATCCTTTTGTGGCATATCTTTTGGCGGCAAGGGGAAAGGTAAGCGAAATTGCCGTTTCCGAATTTCTTTCGGATGAAATTCGCCTTTCCGATCCCTTTGATTTGCTCGATATGGAAAGGGCTGTGGAAAGAATAGAAAAGGCGGTTGAAAGCGGCGAAAAAATCACTGTTTACGGCGATTACGATTGCGACGGCGTAACGTCAACCGTGCTTTTGTATTCTTTTTTGCGCGATATAGGGGCAAATGTTGATTTCTATATTCCATCGCGCGAAACCGAGGGCTACGGGCTTAATAACGCGGCTGTTAAATCGCTTTGCAACTCAGGCACATCACTTATCGTAACGGTTGATAACGGCGTTTCCGCCGTTTCAGAGGCGGAATATATCTATTCGCTCGGTATGGAACTTGTTGTAACCGATCACCACAGAATCCCCGCCGAGCTTCCGCGCGCGGAGGCAATAGTCAATCCCCATAGGCAGGACGGCGAATTGCCGTTTACCGATTTTGCGGGCGTGGGTGTTGCGTTCAAGCTCGTTTGTGCTGTTTACGGCGATGTGGACGATATGCTTGAAAGATATGCCGATCTTGTTGCAATAGGCACAATCGGCGATATTATGCCGCTTGAGGATGAAAACAGGGGCTTTGTCAAGGCCGGTCTGCGCCTTATAAACAACGATTCGCGCCTTGGCTTAGCGGCGTTAAAGCGCGTTGCCGGCTATGGCGATAAATATGTCGGCTCCGGCGATGTTGCTTTTTCGCTTTGCCCAAGAATAAACGCCACCGGCAGAATTGATAATGCAATGAAAGCCGCTTCGCTTTTTGCTTTGCGATGACCGCGACGACGCTCGCTTTATGGCAGAGCAGCTTGATGTAAACAATAACCACCGCCGCAAGCTTGAAGAGCGCATTGAGGCGGATGTTAAAGCTCAGCTCGAAAGCCGCCCCGAGCTTTTCGGCGGCAGAATAATTGTTGTTGCGGGCGAAGGCTATCATCAGGGCGTTGTCGGCATAGTGGCAAGCGGTATAACCGAGCAATACGGTAAGCCTGCAATAGTTTTGGATATTGATGAAGAGGGCAATGCACGCGGCTCGGCAAGGAGCACAGAGGGCTTTAATATTTATGACGCCATTGCTTCCTGCGCTGATTTGCTCGATCATTTCGGAGGTCACACAAAGGCCGCCGGCATGAGTCTTTCTGCGGATAAAATAGATGAATTCAGGCAGCGTATAAACGATTATGCCTTTGAAAATTATGCCGTTATGCCGCCTCAGAGCATTGACATTGATTTCAAAATTTCGCCTTTTTATCTTGATTTGAACTTGGCAAAGGAGCTGCGTGTTTTCGAACCGTACGGCGAGGGCAACAAAAGAGCCGTTTTTGCACTTGCGGGACTTACTTTAACGGGCGTTGTTCCAATGGGCGGAGGCAAGCATGTTCGCCTTGAATGTGATAAAAAAGGCAAAAAAATCAGAATTGTATATTTTGGGGTAACGGAGGAGGAATTTCCGTTTAAGCCCGGCGATAAAATTGACTGCGCCGTTAAAATCGGCGTTAATCCTTATAACGGCAGGGAATATCTCTCGGTTCAGGCGGTTGATGTGCATAAGCACGGAATAGATCAGGATAAATATTTTGCCGAAAAAAGCATTTATGAGCTTTTTGTTCTCGGCAAAAACAATGACGCGGGCGTTTTCCCGTCAAGAGAAATATGCGCGTGCGTTTATAAAGCGCTGCGTGCAAGAAATAATATGTTGAGGACAGCCTTTATTTTGACCTCTCCGATATAGCTTACGGCCAAATGATGTTTGCGCTTGACGCATTTTACGAAACGGGGCTTGCCAAAAAAGTCGGCGGCAATATCAAATTGCGCAGCGTGGCTCAAAAGGTTGACTTGGCAGGCACAAAGGTTATCACGGCGCTGAAAGGAAGAATTGGTGTTGACAACTGAATTTGACGATGGCTTTAAAGCCTTTTTTGAAGAGGTTTCGCAAAACGGGCATTACGATTCCGATATTATAAAAAAAGCATATGAACTCGCTGCCGAGGCGCATAAAAATCAAAAGCGCCGTTCGGGCGAGCCTTATATTATGCACCCTGTTGCCGTTGCCGAAATTCTTTTTAAACTCGGCATGGATAACGAATGCATTGTTGCCGCGCTTCTTCACGATGTGGTGGAGGACACGGATTATAACCTTGATTATATCAAAGAGCATTTCGGCGATGATGTTGCCCTGTTGGTGGACGGTGTTACAAAGCTCGGTAAAATCCCGCTTTCAACAAGGGAAGAGGTGCAGGCGGAAAACATTCGCAAAATGTTTATCGCAATGAATAAGGATGTGCGAGTTATCATTATCAAGCTGGCAGACAGGCTTCATAATATGCGCACCCTGCAATTTATGCCCGATTATAAACAGCGCGAAAAAAGCCTTGAAACGCTTGAAATTTACGCGCCGATCGCACACCGCCTCGGTATCCGCGCCATAAAGGATGAGCTTGAGGATTTGGCGGTGCGCTATCTTGACCCGATTGCTTATAAAGAAATCGAAAACTCCCTTTCAATGAAAAAGGAGGAGGGCGAAAAATTCCTCGGAAAAATTACTAAAGAGCTTTCCGAAAGAATCAGCCCGGTAATCAAAAACAATATTTCTTCAAGGGTTAAATCCGTTCACGGTATTTTCCGCAAGGTTTATATTAAGGGCAAATCCTTTGAGGAAATTTACGATATTTATGCCGTTCGCATTATAGTTGATACCATGATTGATTGCTATAATGTGCTCGGTATCGTTCACGATATGTATAAGCCGATTCCCGGCAGGTTTAAGGATTATATTTCAACTCCCAAGCCGAATATGTATCAGTCGCTTCACACCACCGTGCTTTCAAAAGAGGGAATTCCCTTTGAAATTCAAATCCGCACCTGGGAAATGCACCGCACCGCGGAATACGGTATCGCGGCGCACTGGAAATATAAGCTCGGAAAGGGCGGCAAGGATAATCTTGATGATAAATTATCCTGGATTCACAGAATGATAGAAACCGGCGAATCCACCGATTCCGCCGAGGATTTGGTTGCCACAATAAAGGGCGATCTTTCGATTGAAGAGGTGTATGTTTTTACTCCGCGCGGCGATATCAAAAGCCTGCCTAACGGCTCCACCGTTATCGATTTTGCCTATGCCATTCACTCGGCAGTGGGCAATAAAATGGTGGGCGCAAAGGTGGACGGCAGAATTGTTCCTCTCGATTATCAAATCAAAACGGGCGAAAGAATCGAAGTGCTCACATCAAATCAGCAGGGCAAAGGCCCAAGCCGCGATTGGCTTTCAATCGTTAAAACGGGCGAAGCGCGCAGTAAAATCCGCGCATGGTTTAAAAAAGAAAAGCGCGAGGAAAAATATCGAAGAGGGCAAATCCACCGTTGAAAGGGAATTGCGCCGCAATTTCATCAGGCCGGACGGCGATAAATACAATGATTTCATTGCGCGCATTGCCGAAAGGCAGCATTTTTCAAATGTGGATGAATTTTATGCCGCGGTTGGCTACGGCGGAATTCAGATAAACCGTTTAATGCCCGGTATTAAGGATGAATATAATCGAAATTGGAAAGAAAAAAAGAGCCCGAAAAGCCGCTTCCCAATTTTGCCGATAAACCGAGAAAAACCAAGCCCGTCCGGCAACGGCATTATTGTTGAGGGTATAGACAATTGCCTGATAAAAAAATCGCAAAAATGCTGTTCTCCGCTTCCCGGTGAGAATATAGTGGGCTTTATCACAAGAGGGCACGGCCTTTCGATTCACCGCAGAAATTGTGTTAATGTGCCGCAGGATTTGCAGCACTGCGCCGAGCCGGAACGCTGGATTCATGCTTATTGGGACGACAGTGTTAAGGTTGAATCGCAGTCCACTCTTGATGTTTTCGCAATAGACAGGGACGGCGTTGTGCTTGATATCACAAGCACGCTTATGAATATGCATGTCAAAATCCATTCCATAAACGCCCGCCCGATAAATGACGGCAATTGCCTCACCACTCTTACCGTTTCGGTAAACAGTAAAGAGCATCTTGAAAAATATAGTTAAAAATAATTAAAAAAAGATAGACGGCGTTTATCATATAGAAAGAACGGGTGTTTGATTTATGAAAGCTGTTATTCAGCGCGTGGCAAATGCCGCAGTGGAGGTCGGCGGCGAAACCGTCGGTAAATGCGGCAAGGGCTTTATGATTTTGCTCGGCGTTATGCAGGGCGATACAAAAAGCCGATGCGGATAAGCTTGCTAAAAAAATCGCTAATCTGCGCATTTTTTTGAGGACGAAAACGAAAAAAATGAATTTGTCCGCCCTCGATATCGGGGGCCGAAATGCTTGTTGTGTCGCAATTCACTCTTTGCGCCGATTGCTCCCACGGGCGCAGACCGAGCTTTACTCCGGCAGCACCTCCCAAGGAGGCAAACGGGCTTTACGAATATTTCACTTCACGCCTGAAAGAAGCCGGTATAAGCCACGTTGAAAACGGCGTTTTCGGCGCGGATATGCAGGTGTCGCTTGTGAACGACGGCCCCATAACCATTATTTTGAACAGCGAGGAATTGTCTTGATAAATGTTAGAATCCGTCAAGCTCGGTGAGCTTGATAATAATTGCTATTTGATAACGGATGAATCCACGGGCGAAGCTGCGCTGGTGGATTGCACGGATGCATCGCAAAAAATGCTCGATTTTATCGGCAATGCAAATTTAAACTATATTTTGCTCACTCACGGCCATTTCGACCATATCGGCGGCGTGCCGGAAATCAAAGAAAAAAATTCGGCGCGAAGGTTGTTATAAGCGAGGCCGATTCGGAAATGCTTTCATCCGGCAAGGCCAGTCTTGCCGCTTTTTGCGGAATAAATCAGCAAAATACAAGTGCGGATATTCTTGTTGCCGAAGGCTCAGAAATAATGCTCGGCGAAACGAAAATTTCCGTTATCGCCACCCCCGGCCACACCAAGGGCGGCGTTTGCTACCTCGCCGATGATTGCATTTTCACCGGCGATACTTTGTTTTTTTCTGCTCGTGCGGACGCACGGATTTTTCCCGGCGGCTCCGCAAAGGAAATTATGCAAAGCTTAAAGCGCCTTTCCGCGCTTGATTCGGATTTGAAGGTTTATCCCGGTCATGATCGCTTTTTCAACAATCGGCTTTGAAAAAGCAAAAATAATCCTTATATGAGATAAAAAAATATGATAGTTATTGTTAAAAAAACCATCCTTATTCCTATGATGTCGAAAAATCTCGCCGAAATATTTTTTTCCCTTATGAAAAAAATAAAAGTTCTTTCGCAGCTGCCTTTCGATACCGAGGATAATATCCTTGCCGTTACGGAAATGAGCGCCGATGAAATCCGCGTTGAGGCCCGCGTTTTTGAAAAAAAGTAATAATAAAAAAAGCGAAAAAAATCGGCAAGGAGTCGGATTGCCAAAAATATAATGTCGGTGCTTTTTTTACCGCGCATTTTCCGAATTGCTCGGTGTTTCGTATCCTTGGGGGATTCTTTACGGCGTTCGCCCCGCCAGATTTTTGGCACAGCCTTTCGGATAAGTATTCAAAGGAGCGGGCAAGAAATATTTTTGAGCAAAAATATCTTGTTTCTCCCAAAAAGCTTGATTTGGTGGCTCGCGTTGCCGAAAACGAAAATAAAATCATTTCGCTTTCGCAAAAAAACAGCTTTTCACTTTATGTTTCCGTTCCGTTTTGCCCCACAAGGTGCTCGTATTGCTCTTTTGTGTCGCACAGTATAGAAAAAGGCGGCGGCACTTGTTGAGCCGTATGTGGATTTGCTTGTGCGCGAAATTGCCGAAACGGCAAAATATGCAAATGATCTCGGGCTTCGACTTGAATCCGTTTATTACGGCGGCGGCACGCCCACCGCACTTTCGGCAAATCAGCTTGCCCGCGTTGCAAAGGCGATAAGCGATAATTTCAGCCTTTCAACTCTGCGCGAATACACCGTTGAGGCGGGCAGACCCGATACCGTCACCGCCGAAAAGCTTGCTGCGCTTAAATCGGCGGGAGTCGGCAGAATAAGCATAAATCCTCAAAGCTTCAATGATGATGTGCTTGCGGCAATCGGCAGGCGGCACACCGTGCGCCAAACGCTTGATGCTTTTGCGCTTGCACGCGAGGCGGGATTTGATAATATAAATATGGATTTTATAGCGGGACTTCCTAAGGATGATATAAAAATCTTTTAAGCATAGCATCAAAACGGCCCTGTCGCTCGGAGCGGAAAGTGTTACCGTGCACACTCTTTGCCTTAAAACGGGGGCATATATGGTTACGCGCGATAATGTTTTTGATCACGGCGATATAGACACGGTTAATAAAATGGTTGATTTCAGCCGCGAATATCTTTCGGGCGCGGGGTATGTGCCGTATTATATGTACAGGCAGGGCAAATCCCTCGGCAATCTTGAAAATGTCGGCTGGAGCAAGCCCGGCAGTGAATGCCTTTATAATGTGTTTATGATGGACGAAACGCACACGGTGCTTGCCGTTGGCGCGGGCGCGGTAACGCGGCTTAAAAATCCCGTAAGCGGAAAAAAATCGAGCGGATTTATAATTATAAATATCCTTATGAATATATAAGCGGTTTTTGATAATATGCTTAAACGCAAGGAAAAAAATAAATTCCTTTTTATAAAGATTTTATAAATATGGCTTAAAAATATTACTTTTTAGTATTGCAATATTATTCCGTGTGTAATATAATGTTATTAACGTTAATATAAATAAAAAGGAGTTGTTATTTATGGCAAAGCCCGATAACGGTTCAAAAAAATCACGAATTTTGAAGATGTGCTTTCAAAAGCAAAAAAATGTGTCTGAAGTGCTTAATAAAAAAAGGCTCGGCGTATTTGGAGCTTTCAAGAAAACGCATTGAATATATGGATGCAAAATCAAAGCTAGCCAAGGCGTATGAAAAATTCGGCAAGCTTCAGTATTCGGCTTATATAGGCGAAGAGGTAAACGAGGATGAATATGCCGCAGCCGTTGCGGATATTGCAGCTTATCGCGAGCGTCTTGACGCACTTGCTTCAGAGCTTGATGATGCAAAAATGCCCAAGAATGCGGATGACCTTAAAAAGAACGCCGAAGAGCTTAAAAACGAAATGAAATCTGCTTCAACGGAAGCGGTTGACTCTTTCGTTCGCCAGGCAAAGGATTTCCTCAAAGCCGTTCAGCTTTCCGTTAAATCGGTTACTCCGTCCAATGTTACGGGCGAGGTTGAGGTTGAATACAAGGAAGCCGATGAAACCAAGGAAGATAAAGGCGAATAATTTTAAAGTCTCCGGAAGTCAAAATCACGATTATTCAGTTTGTTGAGAGCAAAAAAGGCAGCGCACCGAATTCGTCGGCGCAGAAAAATGCATTTGCTTTTCTCTCACTTTCTTAATAAAAATCAGGCAGTGCAAATTTTTTTTGCACTGCTTTTTTTACGGTGATTTTTTGGGCGATTTGAAGAAAAAATACATAAATTCCGCCGCATTGCTTTTAACGGCTTCCGTGCTTGTTAAGGCGATAAGTGCGGTTTATAAAATTCCGCTCACGGCATATATCGGCGCAACGGGGCGCGGCTATTTTTAATATGGCTTATAATCTTTATATGCCTGTTCATGCGATTATTATGGGGGCTTTTTCCGGTTGCACTCACTCATTTGATAAGCAAATACCGTGAATGCGGCGATAAAATGCAGGTGGCGCGGTTGAAAAAAGCCTCCGGCATAATGTTTTTTGCCGTCGGCCTTTTTGGTACGGCGTTTATGATTGCCGCCGCAGTGCCCTATGCAAAATATGTGGCTTCACCCAAATGCACCGTTGCCGTTTTTGCGCTCGCTCCCACGGTGTTTTTTTCCTCGCTTGCTTCGGCAAAAAGAGCGTTCGCCGAAGGGCATATGAATATGGTGCCCACCTCCGTCAGTCAAATTCTTGAGGCTGTTTTCAAGCTTGTGTTCGGCTTGCTGTTTGCAAAGCTTTCCATGAGCTTTTTGTATTCCGAATATCTTAAAACCGGTGCCGTTTTCGGAGCAAAATGCGCGGATGAGACGCAGGCACTTTCGGCAATTTATCCCTTCACCTCCGCTGCCGCGATAGCGGGTGTAACCGTAGGCTCCGTTATAAGCTGGGCATATCTTTCGGCATATGTTTCGGTTAAATATAAAGCGCTTTATCCGGCGGCAAAAAGCTCTGTTAAAGGCGCTGCAGGCGAAATTGCTTCGTTCGGCGCGCCGATTATCGCTTCCGCGCTTATTCAAAGCCTTTCTGAATTTGCCGATCATTCAACCGTTCAAATCAGCCTCGGAATGTGCGATTTAAACGCGCTTGCCGCGGCTTATGAAAATTGCCTTATGCTCAGCGGAACGGATAAGGCCGATGTTGTTGCGTATGTTTACGGCCTTTTTTCCGCCGCACACGATTTAAAAAATCTTGTGCCCGGGCTAACCATGGCACTCGGCGTTGCCGCCGTGCCTGCAATCAGCGCGGCACATGCAAGCGGCGGCAGTGAACGCCTTTCCGCTCTTTTTAAATTCAATTTTTAAATATATTTCGCTTATTTCGTTCGGCGGGGGATTTTATCTTTCTCTGCTTTCACAAGAAATTTTAACCCTGCTTTATCAAAATTCAAACTATGATATTGTGCTCGGTTGCAATAATGTCGTAAAGCTTTACGGCTTCATAACGATTTTGTTTTCGCTTTCGGGCGCGGCGGTGTTTGCAGTCCAGTCCGTTGGGCTTGCGTCAAAAAAAGTATTCCGTCCTTCGCTGCGGCCGGCGTTTTGCGCGCACTTTTAAATCTGCGCTTTGTTTCCGATGCCGCGCTTAATATTTACGGCAATATTGCGGCGGATGCCATGGCATATGCGATTATTCTTGCGGCAAATATTTTCTTGCTTGCAAAAATATGCGGGCGTTAAATTTGCTGTTTTTTTCGTTCATTGCTGATGCCCGGTATATGTTGCCTTGCCTCATATTTTTGCGGCGAATTTCATTTACGGAGCGCTGTTTTCGGGCAGCGGAATAATAAGCCGATTTCTTTTTGCTCGGCATAATTTATGCGCTTTGTGCCGTATTATTGACAATTTTATCAAAAACTGTTTCTTTTTCTGAAATAAAAAGCCTTGCAAACGGTAAAAAAACTGCATAATCCCTTGATTTTAAGCAGAATTTATAGTATCATTTAATTAAACGAATTGATCTGAAGGGGTGTTACGGTGTCGGTCGATTTTTGAAATTAAGGATAATTATGATATCAATGATTTTCTTCGGCTTGTAACCGTGTTACGATCACCCGGCGGTTGCCCGTGGGACAGAAAACAAACCCATGAATCAATAAAAAAGAATTTCATCGAGGAAACCTATGAGGTTGTTGAGGCTATAAATAAGGCCGATGCAGAAGGCCTTAAAGAAGAACTCGGCGATGTTCTGCTTCAGGTTGCCATGCATTCCGAAATGGAAAGCGAAAAAAAGGCAGCTTTGATTTTAATGATGTTGTAAACGATATTTGCAAAAAGCTTGTTGTGCGCCATCCGCATGTGTTCGGCGATGCCGCTGCCCAAAGCAGCGATGAGGCTTTGCAAAATTGGGATCAGGTTAAGCTTAAAACCAAGGGCATGAAAAAGCAAGGCGAGGCAATGATTAAAGTGCCGCGCGAATTTCCCGCTTTAATGCGTGCGCAAAAGGTGCAGGAAAAAGCAGCGAAGGCAGGCTTCGATTGGGATGATATAAACGGAGCCGTCGATAAGCTGCATGAGGAGATTGATGAGTTAGAAACTGCTTTGGCCGCAGGTGTCGGCAAAGATATTGAGGAGGAATTCGGCGATGTGCTGTTTTCCTGCGTTAATGTTTCGCGCTTTATCGGGGCAGACAGTGAAGAGGCTTTTAACCGCCTCCACCGATAAATTCATCAAAAGATATCTTTTGGTGGAAAAACTTGCCGCCGATGAAGGGCTTGATATGAAAAACCGCCTCAATAGAAGAGTTCGATAAGCTGTGGAATAAAGCAAAGATAATAATTGCCGAAAAAGGCTAAAACGGAGGAATTTAAATGAACAAAACAGAACTCGTAGCAGCAGTTGCTACAAAAGCAGATCTCTCAAAGAAAGATGCAGAAGCAGCAGTTAAGGCAGTTCTTGATGCTGTAACAGAAGCTCTTGCAGACGGCGAAAAGGTTGCACTCGTTGGCTTCGGTACTTTTTGAAGTTAAAGAGCGCGCAGCTCGCACAGGTAAAAATCCCCGCACAGGCGAAGCTATTGAAATCCCTGCATCAAAGGTTCCTTCCTTTAAAGCAGGCGCAGCTCTTAAGAACGCTGTAAAATAAGTTTGCTTTCAGCCGCTCCGTTGAGCGGCTGTTTTTTTGATTTGGTGGTAAAATATGAGATTGGATAAATATTTAAAGGTTTCCAGAATAATAAAAAGACGCACTGTGGCAAACGAAGCTTGCGATGCCGGCAGGGTAGAGGTAAACGGCCGCGTTCAGCGCGCTTCCTATGATGTTAAGGTCGGCGATGTTATTATGCTCAATATCGGCCAAGCGCCTAAAAAATATCGCGTTGAAGCCGTAACCGAGCACGCACTTAAAGAGGATGCGGCAAAGATGTTTACCCAGCTTTGATTGAATAAATCCTATGTTGCTTTATCCGGGCCGGCGCAATATGATTTTAAAAATCGCTTTCATCGGTCTGACTGATTGATTTAAACGCCTGCCCGATTTAATCATTTTTTTGCTTTGATTTTTTTCATATTATTAAACGGTGATTGTATGGAAGAAAAAAAGTAAAAAAAGCCCCACAGCCTTCAGCTCGAAAAATCGAAACGGTCTTAAAATGACGGGTGTAACGGATGTTGAGGCATTTGATGAGGAATGCGTAACCGTTTACACGGATTATGGCTGCCTGAGCATCAGCGGCAGTGCCTTGCATATTGATGAGCTTAATATCAAAAAAACGGCGTTCTTCAAATCAGCGGCGAGGTTTCGGCGCTTGTTTACAGCAGTAAAAAAATCAAAGGAAAAAAAGGCTTTTTTTAAAAGAGGGTATTCGGTGCTTAAAAATTGCAGCGGTGTTTTTGATTTGCGGCTTTTTGCTCGGCCCGATTTATGATTTAATGCGCTTTTTCGGTCTTTCGTTTTCAACCAAGGCAGCAGTGTTTTTTTCTTTGATTTTTTGGTTTTTTTGTTATATATTCTTTTGCTCTTTTTTGGTTTTTGCTGCTTGGGTTTAATAACGGCATTATGAGGGCAATGTATGCCGCCGCTTATTTCGGCGGTCTTGTTATTTACCTGCTGCTTATAAGCAGAAAAAAACGATTGCCGTGCGTAAACAGGCGGCAGTCGGCCTCAAAAAAACTTTGTTAAAAAAACAGAAACAAAGTTTTAAAAAAAGTGTTGCAATTTATGCATAAGCTGTATTATAATAAATTTATATTACACAATAAGTTTAAATCCGGTGATAAGAATGGCAAAAGTTTCTTCGCAGCCTAAAAGAAAATAAAAGAGCACGCTCTGCAATCGTTTTGGCAGGGCTTGTTGTTATGTTCTTTATCTGCGGCGGAATTATCGCTTCGCAGTATTCGGATATCAGCCGCCTTAAAAAGCAGGAGGCTGCTTACACGGCTCAGCTTCAGGCGCAGAATGCCGAAAAATGCAAAGCTTGAGCAAATTCTTGATTCGGACGACAGAGATGAATATATCGAGCAAAAAGCCCGCGAAAAAGGCTATGTTAAGTCCGATGAAATCGTGTTTTACGATGTGGCGGGCAGTAAATAATTTGAATATTGTTTGTTAAAGCCGGGATTCTGGGCAACCCTCAGTCCCGGCTTCTTTTTTGGAAATCAGCCGAAAAAATTACTTTTTAAAGGCAATCTTCATCGGCGGATTTGCTTGCACCACGCCCGGTTGCTGCGGGTGAGGCTTTTTTAATACAGTCGGAAAGAGTTGAGAATATGAAAAATATTGCTTCTTCGCGTATAACGGAAACGGTTAAAGAGCTTGTTATCAAGGCAAATAAAGTGTTGCCGTCGGATTTGATTGATTGCATTTCGTGCAGCGAAAAGTGCGAATGCAGTGAAACCGCAAAATCCGTGCTTTCTGATTTGAAGGCAAATATAGATGCGGCGGCAGAGCTTAATATTCCTATTTGCCAGGATACCGGTATGGCCGTTATATTTGCGGAAATCGGTCAAGATGTGCATATTACGGGTGATGATTTCGAAACCGCCGTTAATAAGGGCGTTTCACAGGGCTATGTTGAAGGGCTTTTAAGAAAATCCGTTGTGCGCGATCCTTTTTATGATAGGGTAAACACAAATGATAATACCCCCGCCGTTATTCACACCCGAATTGTGCCGGGCGATAAAATCAAAATCACCGCGGCACCTAAGGGCTTCGGAAGCGAAAATATGAGCGCACTTAAAATGTTTACTCCAAGCGCAACAAGGCAGGATATAATTGATTTTATCGTTGGTGTTGTTAAAAAAATGCAGGCTCAAATCCTTGCCCGCCAATCGTGCTCGGAATAGGAATAGGCGGCGATTTTGAATATTGCGCGCTGCTTGCAAAAAAAGCTCTGTGCCGTAATGTTTCGTCTCATAATCCCGTTGTGTTTTTATGCAGAGCTTGAAAAACGAATTGCTTGAAAAAATCAACTCTCTTGATATCGGGCCGCAGGGCTTTGGCGGAAAAAAACAACGGCACTTGCCGTTAATATTGAAACGTATCCAACACATATGGCAGGGCTTCCCGTTTCAGTTAATGTCGGCTGCCATGTTACAAGGCACGCTTCTGCCGTTATAGAATAAATTAAGGAAATTGTTTAAATTATGTATTATTATATGACCGCCACTTGCCTTTTTGGGCTTGAAGGGCTTGTTTCGCAGGAATTGAAATTTATGGGCGCAGATAATGTTTGCGCAGAAAACGGCAGAGTGTTTTTTGAGGGCGATGAAAATATTCTTGCCCGCGCAAATATAAATTCCCGCTTCGCCGAAAGAATTATGATTGTTGGCGACAGATTTAAAGCCACCACCTTCACAGAGCTTTTTGATAAGGTTAAGCTTATAAATTGGTGTGATTTTTATCGGTAAAAAAACGATGCGTTTCCCGTTAAGGGCTACAGTATTGATTCCGCACTTCACTCCGTGCCCGATTGCCAAAAAATCATAAAAAAGGCCGTTGTTGAAAGTCTTAAAGAGGATTACAGAATCGATTGGTTCCGGGAAACAGGCGCCGTTCATCAAATCCGCTTTTCGATTATTAAGGATGATGTAACCGTTATGCTCGATACCTCGGGCGCGGGCCTTCATAAAAGGGGATATCGCCCGGAATCCAACGACGCTCCCATCAGGGAAACGCTTGCCGCGGCAATGTGCTCGCTCTCGAAACTGCGCCATTACCATGCGCTTTATGACCCGTTTTGCGGCAGCGGCACCGTGCTTATTGAGGGTGCAATGCTGGCCCATAACATTGCGCCGGGCTTAAACCGTGAGTTTGCAGCGCAGAATTGGGATATTATTCCCGAAAGAGTTTGGAAAAATGAAAAAGAACGCTGCCGTGATTTTGTTAAAACGGATACTGATTTCGTGGCCTTCGGAAGCGACATAGACGATCATGCGCTTGCGCTCACTCATATAAATGCAAAGCGCGTGGGTATGCACAAGTTTTTTTGCGCCTTTCAAATGCCGATATTGCCGATTTTAATCCGCAAACGGAAAACGGCACACTTGTAACAAATCCGCCTTATGGTGAGCGTATGCTCGATATAAAAGAGGCGGAGCGCCTATATAAAATAATGGGCGAAAAATTTGCTCCGCGCCACGGCTGGAGCTATGGTATAATTTCACCGGATGAGGAATTTGAAAAATGCTTCGGCAGGCGCGCCGATAAGCGCAGAAAGCTTTTATAACGGCATGATCAAATGCCAGTATTATATGTATTTCAAATAGAATAAGCGCATAAAACAGCGGCAAACGGAAATTCCGTTCGCCGCTGTTTTGTTTTTGTTTTGAAATTATTGTTTAAAATTAAATCTTATTTGATTTTGCATTTTGTGTTTGCATATGCTGCGTATGCGGCAACAACGCAGATAACAGCCACTGCATATACGGCAATAAATATTTTCATTGCGGTGTCTGTTATTGCGCCGCAAAATGCACGGTATGAAAGAAAAGCAAACAGGTATTCAAACAAGGCTATTATTGCTGTTGAGATACCAAGCCCTTTTTCAAGCTTTTTGTTATCATATTTCGCTTTTTCTTCTTCATCGGCATTGTTGTAGCCGGCAATTAAATTTGTGCTTTTGCCGCAAAACGAAAGTGCCGCTATCACCGTAAAAAAAGAACTCCAAGTGCTGAATTAAGAATTATTGAAAACATATTATTTCCTCCATTCCTACGTCGTACCGCCCTTGTTGAGGCAACGGCAAATTTATTTACACGCTTTGTTTTTCCTTCGGAGCCGTGTTATCGGGTTTCATTGCATTATATGATGTCAGCACGGCTTCATCGCTGATATTGCAGCCAAGCTCCCAAATCGGCACATTTGCAAATATTTTTTCAAGCACATCAAAAAGCTTTTCCATTTTTGAAGGGCCGAGCTTGCGCACGGTTTGCGAAAAAATGTTGTAAATCGCCTTTGATGTGTCGGCCTTTTTTATGTGGTTTGTTTCGCTGCGTTCAAGAAAGCAAATTCCGCCGAGCGGCAATATTTCCGGTGTGGAATAATCGTATTTTTCCGCTCCACGGCGTGCCGCAGGCGTAAACCTTGCCGTCTATAAATCTTATGGCGGGTTTATCGTCGTTCACAATGTGTGCTCTGTCGCCGAAATGCTTCAGCCAAAGCTGCGTGTGCGTGGATTTGCCGGTGCCGCTGTCTGCCGAAAAGGCATATGCAACGCCGTCCACCGCCACGCAGGAGGAGTGGAGCAATATGCCGTCAAAATCAATGAGCGCGGTGTAAAAATCACTGCCGGTAAGCATATATTCCCAGTCATCATTGTTAAGCTCAGGGTGCTCTGCCATTGCGGCCTTAATTCTTTCGGGGGTAACATCTATTGTTATGTCTGCCGGTTTGCTTTCACTTTGATCTTCGCAGAAGTAGGGAGCAGCTTGCTTTTTTGTGCGCCCTTTAATATTCTTTATATCAACTTTAAGCCCTGCAATATCGCAAATTGCCATTTGGTTTACCTCTCAATCTATCGGTTTCAGTATAATTTATTGCTGTGATTTAGTCAAGCCCAATAATCGCGGCACGGTTAAATTTACCAGTGCTTTTCTGCGCCGAAATGTTGACTTTTGTTCTTCTTTGAGTTATAATGGAACAAATGTTCGATATGAGCAAAAAAGAGATGAAATGAATTGGAACGCACGGTTTTGCACGTTGATTGCAATAAGTTTTATGCTTCGGTGGAATGCTTGCATCGCCCCGAAATACGCAATAAGCCCGTTGCCGTTGGCGGCAGTGTTGAGGATCGCCACGGTATAATTTTAACGAAAAACGAAATCGCTTCAAAATACGGAATAAAAACCGCCGAGCCGATTTGGCAGGCAAGGCAAAAATGCCCCGAACTTGTGGTGGTTCCGCCGAACTTTCCGCTTTATGTTCGCTTTTCAAATATGGCGCGCAAAATATATAAGGATTATTCCGAATATATCGAGCCTTTCGGGCTGGATGAAAATTGGATAGATGTTACGGGCAGTCGCCAAAGCGGCGAGGAAATTGCAAACGAAATCCGCCGCCGTGTTAAGTTTGAACTCGGAATCACCGTCAGCGTTGGCGTTTCGTGGAATAAGATTTTTGCTAAATTCGGCTCGGATTATAAAAAGCCCGATGCCGTAACCGTTATAAATAAGGAAAATTATAAGGATATTGTGTGGAAAAGCCCTTGCTCGGATTTGCTTTTTGTGGGCAGATCAACGGCGAAAAAATTAAATTCCTACGGTATATATACCGTTGGGGATATCGCAAATTCGGATTGCGGCCTTTTGCGCTCCGTTTTCGGCAAAAACGGTGAAATGCTTTATCGCAACGCAAACGGGCTTAACGCCTCGCCGGTTGCCCGCATTGATGACGAGCAGGCTGCAAAAAGCATTGGCAATTCAGCCACCACGCCGCGCGATATGGTTAATAATGCAGATGTTAAGGCAGTGATGATGATGCTTTGCGAAAGCGTTGCCCAAAGGCTCAGAAGGCAGGGTGTAAAGGGCAAAACGGTCACGATTTATGTTCGCGACAAGGATTTAAAAAGCTTCACCCGCCAAGGGCAGCTTGCCGCCTGCAGCAATGTTTCCGCGGAAATTCTCGACGAAGCCATGGCACTGTTTGTTCAAAATTACGATTGGGTAAAGCCGGTGCGCAGCGTGGGCGTTTCGGTTTCCGATTTCGGCGACGATTTTTTGCAATTCGATTTATCCGGCAATGCAAAGCGCCACGAAAAAGCTGGAAAAAGGTGGAGCACACGGTGGATGATATTCGCCGCCGTTTCGGCGATTCGGCGGTTTTGCGTGCCTCACTGCTTTGTAAGGATGATTTAAAAGCCTCAAAGGAAAAGCCCGAGCAGCAGTCGCTCGGAAGTTTTAAAACTTGGAAAGGAATGTGCTGATTATGATTAAAAAATATGTTGAAGTGCTTGCAAAATTCGATACGGAGGGCAAAAATAATTCCCTTTATGATTAAGCTTGACGATGAAAAATACGAAATAGATAAAGTGCGCGATATTCGCCCTGCGGCATCTCTTAAAAGCGGCGGAGCGGGGATTAGATATACCTGCTCAATAATGGGGATGGAAACATATCTTTTTCTTGAAGAATCAAAATGGTTTATTGAATCGGCGGCATGCTGAGCGGCTTTTTTCAAAATATCAAACAATTGTAAAAAGCGTCTATTGTCCGCGGTTGAAAAACATATGTCCGCCGTATGTGGCATATTTTATAGTTTTATGTGCTTTTTAAGGTCTCTTTCTAATCATTTTATACATTGCATTGCATGGTGAATAGTGATAGAATATTCGGGAAAAGGAGTTGTGTTATATGAAAACTTATAAAGAAATGAGCAGGGAGGAGCTCCTCTCGGAAAAGGCCTCTCTTGAGCAAAGATATAATGAATTTAAGGCACGCGGACTTAAGCTTGATATGAGCCGCGGTAAGCCTTGCAAGGAGCAGCTTGATCTTTCCGTTGCTCTTAATGATGTAAAGGATTATGTTTCAGACGGCGTTGATGTTAGAAACTATGGTATGCTTGACGGTATTCCGAGCTGTAAAAAGCTTTTTGCCGATTTGATGGGCGTTAAACCCGAAAATGTTATCGTTGGCCCCACATCAAGCCTTAATCTTATGTTTGATTATGTTTCGCAGTGCTACACTCACGGCGCAGGCAGCACTCCCTGGTGCAAGCTTGATAAGGTTAAATTTCTTTGCCCCGTTCCGGGATATGACCGCCATTTCACAATTCTTGAGCATTTCGGAATTGAAATGATAAATGTTGATATGAAGCAGGACGGCCCCGATATGGATGCGATTGAGGAGCTTGTTAAAGATCCTTCTGTTAAAGGTATGTTCTGCGTTCCCAAGTATTCAAACCCGCAGGGCATCACTTTCAGCGATGATGTTGTTCGCAGAATTGCGGCCCTTAAGCCGGCAGCCGAGGATTTCAGAATTGTTTGGGATAATGCTTATTGCGTTCATGATTTGGTTGAGGACGGCGATAAGCTGCTCAACATTTTCGATGTGCTTCCCGAATACGGCAACGACGATATGGTTGTTGAAGTTTGCTCAACTTCAAAAATCACTTTCCCCGGTGCAGGCGTTTCTGCAATAATCGCAAGCGATAATAATATCAAAATGATTAAATCACGGCTCAATGCTCAGGTCATCAGCTATGATAAAATGAATCAGCACCGTCATGTTGTTTTCTTCGGCGATGCAAACGGCGTGCTCAATCATATGAAAAAGCATGCGGCAATCCTTAAGCCTAAATTTGATATCGTTATCAAAACGCTTAACGAAGAGCTTGCAGGCAAGGGCATTGCCTCTTGGTTTGCTCCGAAGGGCGGCTACTTCATCAGCCTTGATGTTATGGACGGCTGTGCAAAAAGAGTTGGCGAGCTTTGCAAAGAGGCGGGTGTAACCTTAACCTCCGTCGGCGCAACTTATCCTTACGGAAAAGACCCGAATAACAAAAATATCCGTATCGCGCCGAGCTTTCCGCCGGTTGATGAACTTTCTCTTGCGGCAGAGCTTCTTTGCATCTGCACGCGTCTTGCCGCCGCAGAAAAATTGCTCGGCTGATTTTTCACTCGGCACGTATGTGTTTTAACAGAATGTAATTTGTGCATAATTTTAAAGGCGAATGTCATCATTCGCCTTTTTATGCTTTTTTGAATTGAGTGTTTTTTTATGTTAGATAATGTAAATAAAAAAACAAAGGGCGTAATTTTTTTATAATTCTCTCCGCTTTGTGCTTTACGGGAATGAACACCTTTGTGCGTCTTGCCGGCGAAGTACCCACCGTGCAAAAAGTGTTCTTTCGCAATTTTGTGGCAATGATTTTTGCTTTTGCCGCAATGCTGAAATCGCACGAAAGCTTTAAGCCGAAAAAGGGCAGTATGAATTATTTAATAATTCGCTCTGCACTCGGCCTGGCGGGTGTTTTTCGGCAATTTTTACGCGCTGGACAGAATTGAACTTGCCGACGCCTCTATGCTCAATAAAATGAGCCCGTTTTTCGTGCTGATTTTTTCTGCGATTTTCATTAAAGAAAAGGTTAAACCCAAGCAGGCTGTTGCCGTCGGCGTGGCATTTGCCGGCGCATTGTTTATTATAAAACCCACCTTCAGCAATCCCGATATTTTGGCAACTCTCGCGGGATTCGGCGGCGGAATGGGCGCGGGCGCGGCATACACTTGCGTTCGTAAGCTCGGCTTGCAGGGCGAAAACGGCAAGCTTTATCGTCTTATTTTTTTCTCCGCTTTTTCCTGCGCCGTAACTCTGCCTTATTTGATTTTTAATTATCATTATATGAGTGCTCAGCAATGGATTATGCTTCTTATGGCGGGCGTTTGCGCCGCCGGAGGGCAGTTTTCCATAACCGCGGCATACACCTATGCTCCGAGCCGCGAAATCTCGGTTTATGATTATTCGCAAATCATTTTTGCGGCAATTGCGGGCTTTTTCGTCTTTGGTGATGTTCCGGACATTTGGTCGTTTGTGGGCTATGTTATCATTTGCTCAATGGCAGTTTGGATGTTTATATATAATAATAAAAAGCCCGCTCACCAAAAATAAATTTGTTTAGAACGGTAATTTTCCCCGTCACAATATATTGTGTAAAGTAAAAACACTTGCATTTGTCTATATATTGTGTTATAATCACTTTCTGTAAGCAGTTGAGCCGAAATTTAAGGCGGTTCTTGTGCTCGGTCAAGAACTATAAGGGGGTTTTGATTTATGAAGTGCCCGTTTTGCGGATGCGAGGAAAGCAAGGTAATCGATTCCAGACCGACGGATGAAAACGAAAGAATCCGTCGCCGCCGTGAATGCGTTCAGTGCGGCAAAAGGTTCACCACTTATGAGGTTATCGAAGATGTTCCGATTATCGTTATAAAAAAAGATAAAAGCCGTGAGGTGTTCGACAGAACTAAGGTTCTTAAAGGCATGCTTCGCGCTTGCGAAAAGCGCCCCGTAACCTCAACGGAGCTTGAAAAACGCAATCAATGAAATTGAAGCCACTCTTCAGAGCGCAACAGATAGAGAAGTAACAAGCGTTCGTATCGGCGAGCTTATTATGGAAAAGCTTAAGGATATCGATGAAGTTGCTTTATGTTCGCTTCTGCCTCGGTTTATAAGGCGTTTGATTCCGCATCTTCCTTTATCGAGGAAATTTCAAAATTATAATCAGGCATAATAAAAAAAGCATTGTGATTTAAATTTCACAATGCTTTTTTTATGCTTTCTTTTGAAATGTTGCACATAATTTTTGTTCTGCAAATTTGATTTTAATGCTTTTTGTTTGCGTAATATAACTAAAAAAATCGCAGTTAAAAACCTATATGGCATTTTTGTCTTTTTCCTTTGGTATAAAAAAATCATCGGCAACTATTTGATATCTGCTGTAAGCTCTTGAAACTGCTTCGTTCCAGCTGATGTAAATGTCTTTTTGAGCGCCCAGCCCCACCGTTTCGATAAGTTGGCGTTTGTTCGCAATTTCGCAAAGTTTGCCAAATATGCTTTCGGCGCTTTCTTCGCAAAGGAAGCCGTTTACTCCGTCGGAAACACCTTCTGCGGCGCAGGAGCCGCTCACCAAAAGCGATGGTGTTGCGCATGATGCCGCTTCACGCACCACAAGGCCGTTTGTGTCAAATGTGGAGGGGAATATAAGCAGATCCGCAGCCGCATAATGCTGCTGCATTTTTTCTCTGTTCAGCATTTTTCCCGTGTTTATGATTTTGTCCGCAATTCCGAGCCTTTGATAATATCTTTTGATTTTGTTTTCGTCCGCGCCGAAGCCGAGCATTATCAGCCTGAAATCTCTGCCTGCGTTTTTCATCATTTTGCAGGCATCAAGAATGATTTTTATGTTTTTATACCAAATCATTCTGCCGGCATAGATAAACAGCGGCACATTTTGCGGAATTCCGTAAGATGCTTTTATTTCTGCGGTTGTTTTCGGGTCGATTATCGTTTTTTTCATGTCGTAGCCGTTTGGCATAACGATGAAATCGCCGTTGTAGCCGATTTTTTTCGCAGGCTGTCAGCCGTGCCTGCACTTGTTACCCACACTTCATCGGCGGCGTTGATGTTGTTAAGTAAAAAGCGGTATGCAAAAATCCCTTGCCGGTTTTGTGGGTACGCGCCTGTCAAAAATCATATTCGTATTTTGTGTGGTAGGTGAGCACGGTGGGTATTCTCAGCTTTCTGTTCACGAGCCTGAAATAATAGCTTGTGGCAAGCGGGCAGTGGCTGTGAAGCACGTCAAAGCCTCTGTTTATGATTTCGTAGCTGAGCTTATCGCCGAACGGCCAGCCGAAGCTGTAGCCTTCTTTTGAGGGAAACCACCAGCTTTTGTATCTGAATATTTCATAATCGTAATTTGCGTCTTGTTGATTTGGGTTTTTCGGTGTAACTATCACGGCTTTGCCGTGCTCTTTGTTAATAAGCGAAGCGTAGTTTTGGGCAACATTGCTTATGCCGTCCGTAGTCGGCGGAAAAGCATCCGTTCCCACTGCTATTTTTTTAACTCGGAATTCATTTTGAAACCTCTTAAAATTATTTATTGTAATATAGCACAAATAAGCTCTTTTGTAAATCATAAAAATAAATTAGATAAATTGTTAATAAAAGGTTGATAATTGCCTGTCGAATATTATATAATAATAAATAATATAAAGCAGTGCGCCTTTTTGTGCCGCAAAGCCGCAGAGGAGGATTATCTCTTATGTCCGAGCATTATACCGTGTCGCTTCAAAAAATCATTGATTCACACGGGCTTGAAACAATTTATTTGCCGCAGGATGCAAACGATATTTTGATTGAAACCAACGAGGTCAACAGACCGGGTATCGTCCTTACGGGATATACGGATTATTTTTGATACGCGCCGTATTCAAATTTTGGGGTGGACGGAATTCGGTTTCCTTCAAAAATATGAGCCGCGAAAAAGCAAATCGAAGCGGTTTCAAAATGGCTTTCGCTTCGGCCCGCCGCCGCGGTTATCACACGCGGGCTTGAAACCCCCGAATATTTTGAAAAAGCTTTTTGAACAGCACGGCGTGCCGCTTTTAAAAACAAACGAGGAAACTTCGCCTTTTCTTGCAAATCTTATTCAGTATCTTAACACAAGCCTTGCTCCGCGCATAACGCGCCACGGCGTGCTTTGCGAGGTTTACGGCGAGGGTGTTTTGATTATCGGCGAAAGTGGTGCGGGCAAATCGGAAACCGCCGTTGAGCTTATCAAAAGAGGCCACCGCCTTATCGCAGACGACGCTGTTGAAATCAGGCGCACGGACGCACGCACGCTTATCGGCTCCTCGCCGAATAATATACGCCACTTTATCGAGCTTCGCGGTATCGGCATAATCAATGCACGCCGCCTTTTCGGTATGGGTTCGGTTAAGGATACGGAAAAAATAAATATGGTTATCAGTCTTGAGCCGTGGGAAGCCGGCAAGGCTTACGACAGACTCGGTATCGATAACGAATACACAAAAATTCTTGATGTTAAGGTGCCGGTTATCACGGTGCCTGTAAACCCCGGCAGAAACCTTGCCGTTATCATCGAAACCGCCGCCATGAATAACAGGCAAAAGGAAAAATGGGCTATAACGCGGCGCGAGAGCTTATGATCGGCCTCGGAATGGATGATTTCGAGCCTGAAGAAAAAGAAGTTAAATTCTGGCAGGATTGAATTTTCTGCATAAATTTCGCCGCACGGCGTTTTTATATAAAATTTTGAAAGGTTGTTTAAATTTATGTACAGTATCGGAATTGATCTCGGAGGAACAAATATCGTGGCTTCCGTTGTGGACGACGATTATAATATTATAGGCACGGCTAAAACCCCCACCGATGCGCCGCGCTCTGCGGAGGATATATTTGATGATATTGCGGCAATGTGCCGCAAGGCGGTTGAAAATGCAGGCTTGAAAATGAGCGATATTTCAAGCGCCGGTATGGGCACACCGGGCACGGTAAATGAATATGGCATTATTGAATTTGCAAATAATCTCGGCTTTAATGATGTTCATGCAAAAGAAATGCTCGAAAACCGCCTTGAAAATATTCCTGTGTTTGTTGAAAACGATGCCAATTGCGCTGCTCTCGGCGAGGCTTATGCGGGCAGCGGTCACGGCGCTCAAAACTTTGTTGCCGTAACTCTCGGCACGGGCGTAGGCTCGGGTATTATTATTGACGGTAAAATCGTTTCGGGTGTAAACTGCGCGGGCGGCGAGTGCGGCCACACGGTTATAGTGCTTGACGGCGAACCTTGCAGCTGCGGCAGAAACGGTTGCTGGGAGGCTTATGCTTCCGCAACTGCTCTTATCCGCCAAACAAGAAAAGCGATGGAGGAATATCCCGATTCCGTTATGCATGAAATCGTTAAGGAAGAGGGCAAGGTAACCGGCAAAACCGCGTTTGACGCCAAGCGCAGGGGCGATGTTGCAGGCATTAAGGTTGTTGAAAGCTACATAAAGTATGTTGCCTGCGGCCTTATCAATCTTGTAAATGCGCTTCAGCCCGAAATCATTTGCATCGGCGGCGGAATTTGCAATGAGGGCGAAACCCTTATGAAGCCGCTTCGCAGATTTGTTCAGGCGGAAAGATATTCGATTCACAGTAAAATTCAAACAAAAATCGTAAGGGCAGAGCTTGGCAACGATGCGGGCGTTATCGGTGCGGCTCTTCTCGGCAGAACTAAATAACGGTGATATTTTTGGAAAAGCTTATAAACTATATTAAGTCTTTCGGCGGCAAGTATGCTGAAAACGAGCCAATGAGCCGCCACACCACCTTTAAAATCGGCGGCGCGGCAAGGCTTATGTTCTTTCCAAAAAGCACCGATGAGGCGGCAAATGTAATTAAATTTTGCCGCAATGAAAATATCAGATATATCGCTGTCGGCAACGGCTCCAATCTTTTGGTGGCGGATGATGGTATAAACGCATGCGTTATTTGCTTCGGCGGCGATTTTTCCGATATAAAGCTTCTTGAAAACGGTGTGATTTATGCTCAAAGCGGCGCTTCGCTTATGAAGGTTTGCCGATTTGCTCTTGAAAACGGGCTTTCGGGTTTGGAATTTGCATTCGGAATCCCCGGCTCCTGCGGCGGCGCGGCATTTATGAATGCAGGTGCTTACGGCGGTGAAATGAAAGATGTGCTTTTTTTAAATGCGAGCATATTGATAAAAACGGTGATCTCGGCACGCTTTCTGGCGATGAGCTTGCTCTTTCTTACAGGCATTCGGCGTATTACGATAACGAATGCATTGTAACCGGTCTTTATATGAGGCTCCAAAAGGGTGATAAAGCGGAAATTAAAGCGAAAATGGAAGATTTTTTGCAGCGCAGAAAAGATAAGCAGCCGCTTGAATATCCGAGCGCAGGCTCAACCTTTAAACGCCCCGAGGGATATTTCGCGGGCGCGCTCATTGAGGAATGCGGCTTAAAGGGCAAAAGGAGTAGGCGGTGCGGAAATCAGTACAAAGCACGCCGGTTTTGTTATAAATAAAGGCGGGGCAATCTGTAATGATGTTTTGAATCTTTGCAAAGAGTGCTCCGAAACAGTGTATGAAAAAAAGGGCGTTAAGCTCGAAATGGAGATAAGGGTAACCGAATGATGAATAACTCAAAGGAATTAGTAATTATAACCGGCCTTTCGGGCGCCGGCAAATCCACGGCAATGGGATTTATGGAGGATATCGGCTATTATTGCATCGATAATATGCCTCCCGTTTTGCTTGGCACATTTCTTGAACTCATCTCGAAAAGAGAGGAATATTCAAGGGTTGCAATCGTAATAGATATTCGCTCAACCGATAATTTCAGCGGGATTATCGCAGCTCTTGATGAGCTTGAAAATACGGGTTATGATGTTAAAATCGTTTATCTTGATATCAAAACCCATGTTGCACTTAAGCGCTATAAGCTCACCCGCAGAAAGCATCCTTATGCAGACAGGTTTAACGGCGATATCGCTCAGGCTCTTGCTTTTGAACGAGAGGCTATGGCGCCTCTGCGCTCCAAAGCCGATTTTGTTATAGACAGCTCCGATTTAACGGGCAATCAGCTCAGAACACGGCTTACGCAAATCCTTGTAGGCGATGATAAGGATGTTATGAATATCCATGTTGAATCCTTCGGATTTAAGCATGGTATTCCCTCAGAAGCGGATTTCGTTATTGATGTTCGCTGCCTGCCGAATCCCTATTGGGTGGAAAAATCTGCGCAGCAAAACGGGCCTTGATAAGGAAGTGCGCGATTATGTTTTCTCGTTTGATGAATCAAAGCAGCTTCTTGATAAATTGATTGATATGCTGGATTTTCTTAATCCGCTTTATATTAAAGAGGGCAAAAGCCAAATTGTTTTTGCCATCGGCTGCACGGGCGGTAATCACCGCTCCGTTGCGATTGCAGAGGCTCTGAAAGAGCATTTTGAAAAGAAATGGGATAATGTTTCCGTTAATCACAGGGGATATAAACAGAGCCTGATTAAATTTAAATTTTTAAGCAAGCAAAAGCCGAAGCGCCGTTTCGGCTTTTTGCTTGGGTTTGGAAGAAAATTAAATGTCTTTTTTTCGATGCAGGTAAAAAAATGAACTTGTAACAAAAAGAATATGAAAAACAGCTGCTGCAACAGGGCTTTGCTTTTACGGCATGTGTATTTTTGGCAGAAGCTTTTCAACGGCGGCCGTTTCTTTGCAAACGGAAAATGAAGCGGCAGCGCGGCTTTATGGCGAACTGCTGCTTCGCATTTTTAATATAGAAGCCGAGATCTCCGTTTCGCCGGGAGGCAGAAACTATACGGCTTCCGTTAAAAAAACCGCTCGGATTGCGCCAAATTGCTTAAAAGCTTTGGGGCACGACGGTGTCGGCAGTATTAAAATAAATCACGCCAATTTTGATTGCGAGGATTGCGTTAATGCATTTATAGCCGGTGCGTTTCTTTCCTGCGGCACCGTTTCAGATCCGCACAAGGATTATCACCTTGAATTTACCGTGGCTTATCACAATCTTTCAAAAAGCCTTTTCACATTGCTTGAAGAAAAGGAACTTAATCCGAAATACGCAAATCGAAAAGGCTACAACATCATCTATTTCAAAGAAAGTGAATCAATCGAAAACTGCCTTTATATTATGGGTGCTTCGGATTCCATGTTTGAAATGATGAATATTAAAATCGTTAAAGATTTCAGAAATAAGGCAAACAGGCAGGCAAACTGCGAAACGGCAAATATAAACAAAATGGTTAATGCCGTTGCCGTGCAAATGAGGGCAATCGAAAAAATATGGTCACTCAAAGGCCATGAATATTTAAATGAAAATCTTGAAGCCGTTGCCCTCCTCAGGCACGATAATCCGGATTCAAGCCTTGCCGAGCTTGCCGAAATGTGTGATCCGCCTATCAGCAGAAGCGGAATAAATCACAGGCTTAAAAGAATTGTTGAAACGGCCGAGGAATTGAGCTAATGTTTACACACCTTCATCTTCACACGGAATTTTCTTTGCTTGACGGTGCCTGCCGAATCGAGCAGCTTGTTTTGCGCGCAAAGGAACTTGGAATGCAGTCTCTTGCAATTACCGATCACGGTAATATGTACGGGGCTGTTGATTTTTATAAGGCGTGCAAAAAGCACGGAATAAAGCCTATAATAGGCTGCGAGGTCTATGTTGCGCCAAGAACAAGATTTGATAAGGAAAAGGCTCTGGATAAAGAGTATAACCACCTTATATTGCTGTGCAAAAACGAAATCGGCTATAAAAATTTAATAAAGCTTGTTTCCCTTTCTTACACGGAAGGATATTATTATAAACCGAGAATCGATCGCGATATTCTTGAAAAAAATATCACGAGGGGCTGATTGCGCTTTCCGCCTGCCTTGCGGGTGAAATACCGCAAAATTTGCTTGCCAGAGATTATGAGGGGGCAAAGGCGGCGGCACTCTGGCACCGAGATGTTTTTCGGCAGCGGTAATTATTATCTTGAAATTCAGGATCACGGTATAGACGAGCAAAAAACGGTTAAGGACGGAATTTTGCGCCTGTCTGCCGAAACGGGTATACCTGTTGTTGCCACAAACGATGTGCATTATATCGAAAAAGAGGATTCCAAGGTGCAGCAGGTGCTTATCTGCATTGCCACAAACCATATCCTCGGTGAGGACACAGGGCTTGAATTCCATTCGGATGAATTTTATCTTAAATCCGAGCAGGAAATGCGCGAGCTTTTTGCCGATGTGCCACAGGCTGTGGATAACACGGCTGTTATCGCTCGGCAGTGTAATTTTGATTTTGAATTCGGCAACACAAAGCTGCCTTATTTTGAAATAAACAGCCCTATGAGCCATTTTGAATATTTCAGGCAGCAGTGTTTTGACGGGCTTTATAAGCGCTACAGCGATAATCCGCCGAATGAATATGTTGAGCGCCTCGAATACGAACTGAAAACAGTTGATAAAATGGGCTACACGGATTATTATTTGATAGTTTCCGATTTTGTTCGTTTTGCAAAAAGCAAGGGTATTCCCGTCGGCCCGGGCAGGGGGTCGGGCGCAGGCTCGCTTGCCGCTTACTGCATTGGTATAACGGATCTTGACCCGATGAAATATAATCTTCTGTTTGAGCGTTTTTCTCAATCCGGAGCGTGTTTCAATGCCCGATTTCGATATTGACTTTTGCTATGAACGCAGGCAGGAGGTTATAGATTATGTAACCGAAAAAAATACGGCGCCGATCATGTGGCTCAAATAGTTACCTTCGGCACGCTGCAAACCCGCGCGGCAATTCGCGATGTAGGGCGCACAATGGGAATGCCCTATGCTTCGGTGGATGCCGTGGCAAAGCTTGTGCCGAATGATTTTAAAATCACTATTGATGAAGCCGTTCGCAAATCGCCGCAGCTTCGCAATCTTATGAAAGAAAATGATCAGGTGAACGAGCTGATTGAAACGGCGCGTAAAATAGAGGGTATGCCGCGAAACACCTCCACCCATGCTGCAGGTGTTGTTATTACGCGCGATCCCGTGTCAACCTATGTGCCGCTTGCAACGAACGACGGGCTTGTTGTAACTCAGTATATTATGACAACGCTTGAGGAGCTTGGCCTGCTTAAAATGGATTTTCTCGGCTTGCGAACGCTTACCGTTATCAGCGACGCTTCGCGTGAAGCGGGAATCGATATAAATAAAATTCCGACAGACGATCAAAATGTTTATAAGCTGTTTTCGCGCGGCCAAACGGAGGGCATTTTTCAGTTTGAATCAAGCGGCATGAAGCAAATGCTGATGAATTTAAAAGCCAACCTGCCTTGAGCATTTAATTGCCGCCACCTCGCTTTATCGCCCCGGCCCCGCAAAGCAAATAGACACCTTTGTGGAAAATTCGCGTCATCCGGAAAAAATCAAATATGCTTCGCCACTGCTTGAACCGATTTTAAAAAGATACCTTCGGCTGCATAGTTTATCAGGAGCAGGTAATGCAGATTTTTCGCGTGCTCGCAGGGTATTCTTATGGGCGCGCAGATGTTGTGCGCCGCGCAATGAGCAAAAAGAGAAAAAAAGATGTGATGGAGGCGGAGCGGAAAACATTTATCGAAGGCTGCGGCAAAAATAACATTTCGCGCGATACGGCAAATGCCATTTTCGACCAAATGTCGGAATTTGCAAAATATGCTTTTAATAAATCACATGCAGCCTGTTATGCGCTTGTGGCATATCGCACGGCATATTTAAAAACATATTATCCTGCGCAGTTTATGGCGGCACTTCTCACCTCTGTGCTTGATTCTTCAAATAAGGTTGCGCGTTACACGGCAGAGTGCAAAAGACTCGGCTTAAAGCTTGCTGTGCCCGATATAAACACCTCCGTTATGGGCTTTTCGGCAAACGGAAATGTTATAAACTACGGCTTGCTCGGCATTAAAAATATCGGCTCTGAATTTATAAACGATATTATAAAAGAGCGTAAAAACGGCAAATACAAAAGCCTTTTTGATTTTTGCTCGCGCCTGCAAACGGCGCACTTTAATCGCCGTGCAGCCGAAAGCCTTATCCGCTGCGGTGCGCTCGATTCGCTCGGTGCAAATCGCCGCCAAATGCTTCAGGCTTTGCCGCCGCTCGTAAGCAACCTTGATGAAATCAGGCGCAAAACAATGTATGGCCAGGTGGGCTTTTTTTGAACTCGGAGGCGAGGATTCCTTCGGCGTTGATTTTGAAATGCCGGATGTGCCGGAATTTCCGCAAGCAGAGTTGCTTAAAATGGAAAAGGAAATGACGGGGCTTTATCTTTCAGGTCATCCGCTTGATAAATACGATAAGATTATCGAAAAAGCTCGGTTATGTGCGAACCTCCGATTTGCTGGAGGCGGAAAGCAATCCTCTTGCCGTTTATAAGGACGGTGATGAGGTTTCTCTTTGCGGCATTATAACGCACATCACCGTTAAGCAAACAAAGGCCGGGCAGAATATGGCGTTCATAACAGCGGAGGATATGCTCGGCTCAATTGAAATAGTTGTGTTTCCCAAGGTGCTTGCGGCGTGCTCAAGCCACATAGTGCCGTCAGGCGTTATAACCGTGTTCGGCACGCTTTCGATTGAAGAGGAAAAAAAGACCCTAAAAATACTTGCAAATATTGTTTTCGGAGCACCCGATTCAAACTCGCGCCCCGCAAAATCAAAGCGCGCCTCGGCTTACAAAAAAACGATTTAAATGAAAAAAATCAAAATTCCGCAACCGCCGGCAATAAAAAACGAGGGCTGTTTTTGCGCTTTTCCTCGGAAAACGACGAGCGCATAAAAAAAGCAACCGTGATCGCTTCAATATTCGAGGGCGATATGCCGCTTTACTATTATTATCTTGATAAAAAGCATTATGAGCTTCAGCCGCGCTCAATGTTTGTTCAGCCGAATAAAAACTATGTTAGGCGAGCTTGGGCGCCTGCTCGGTCAAGAAAAATGTGGCTGTAATTGAATGATTATGATTATTGGTATTGACTTTTTTTACTCGCTTTGAGTAAAATGTATAAGGTTACCTGTATGCTAAAAGCTTTATATATAATTGTGTAGAATTATAATTTAGTATATTAAGGTATGTAATTGTTTGAGGAGGACTGTAATTATGAAAACTATTGCTGTTTTAACCAGCGGCGGCGATGCGCCCGGAATGAACGCGGCAGTTCGTGCAGTTGTAAGAACCGCTTGCGTCAACGGTATTCGCGTTCTCGGTGTTATCAGGGGTTATAACGGCCTCATTAACGGCGACTTCGTTGAACTTGATCTTCGCTCTGTTTCAGACATTATTCACAGAGGCGGCACAAAGCTTTACAGTGCGCGTTCCGCAGAATTTGCAACCGAAGAGGGCATGCAAAAGGCTATTGCCACCTGTAAGAAGCATGGTATCGAGGGTGTTGTTGTTATCGGCGGCGACGGCTCTTTCAGAGGCGCGCGCGATCTTTCGGAAAGAGGAATTCCCTGCGTAGGTATTCCCGGCACGATTGATAACGATATTGCTTGCTGCGATTATACTATCGGCTATGACACCTGCCTTAACACCATTATGGAATGCGTTGATAAGGTAAGAGATACCACCGAATCCCACGATCGTTGCACGGTTGTTGAGGTTATGGGCCGCCGTGCGGGTTATCTTGCGCTTAACGCAGGTATCGCTGTCGGCGCAACGGCTATTCTTATTCCCGAAATTGAATTTGATATTCAAAAAGATGTTATCGAAAGAATGAAACGCACTCAGCTTGCAAACAAAAAGCACTTTCTTATTGTTGTTGCAGAGGGCGTGGGTGTTGATGTAACTCAGCTTGCCGGTGAAATACAGGAGAAAACAGGTGTTGAATCACGCGCCTGCATTCTCGGTCATATTCAGCGCGGCGGTTCGCCCACCGTTCAGGATCGCGTTATGGCAACCCGTATGGGCAACTATGCAGTTAAAGAACTTCTTATGAAGAATATCGGCAATCGCGTTGTTGCTTCCCAAAAGGGCGATGTTGTTGATTACGATATTTTTGAAGCGCTTAATATGAAAAAAAGCATATTGATGAACATCTTTATCAGGTCGCTATGGAGGTTTCCATCTGATTGCCGCCTAAGCATTAAAAAAATATCAACGCGTTTTTTTGTGCATTGATTTTTTTAACACTTGGTTAATCTTTATTGATATTTAATCCGCCCGCAGGCACATTAGCTGTGCTTTTCGGGCGGATTTTTTTGCGTTTATTTCATATTTTTGCAAATTTTATTTTTTGCCGATTTCGGCAATAATATAATCGGTGATTATATGAAAAAATTTATTCGTGTTTTAAACGGCGTTGTGGCTCTTGCCGTTGCCGTGATATTCGGCTTTGTTGCCTATGCAGATGCCGTTTATCCAGATGAAATGTATATTAAAAAAACGATTCCGTTGGTGTGATAGACAACATTTTTTATTTAACCTCGGATGAAGATGTAAGCGTAGGCAGTCAAAGTGCGCAATCCGTGGGAAGCGCGCAAAAGCAGCTTTCCGTGCTCGGCGTCATTCCCGTTAAAACCGAAACGGTTAAAACCGTGGCGGAGGATACAGTGCTTGTTTCCGGCGATTCTTTCGGCATAAAGCTTTATGCAAACGGTGTTATGGTGGTGGGCACAAAGGATATCGAAGCGGACGGTAAATCTGTTAATCCTGCAAAAAGCGCCGGAATTGAAATAGGGGACATAATAGTTTCCATAAACGGCGAAAAGGTGTTTTCCTCGGAAAAGGTGCAGGATATTTTAAATGATAATAACGGCGAGCCTTATAATATTAAGCTGAAGCGCGCAGGCAGCGTGGTAAATGCCGTGCTCACGCCCGTTTTTGTTCAAAGCGAGGGAAAATACAAGGCGGGAATCTGGGTGCGTGATTCCACGGCGGGAATAGGCACGATAACATTTTTTAATCCTTCAAGCGGAAAGCTTGCCGCGCTCGGTCACCCGATAACGGATGTGGACACGGGCGAAATTATCCCGATTTTTAAACGGACAGGCCGTTGAAACCGCCGTAACCTCCGTCTCAAAATCATCGGCTAAGGAAACAGGCTCCGTTTGCTGCGACTTTTCCAATAAAGTAATCGGCACATTAAAGGATAACACGGATCACGGGATTTACGGCGAATATTCGGATAAGGTTGATCTTTCAAAATGCAGTGAATACCGCGTTGCACTGCCGCAGGAGGTGCAAAAAGGATTTTGCCAAATCATCACCACGGTGGATGAAAACGGCCCTCTGGTTTATTCGGCGGAGATTTCTCGGATTTATTACACGGGCGGCGAAAAGAATATGATAATCAAAATAACAGATGAGCGCCTGCTTGCAAAAACAGGCGGCATAGTGCAGGGAATGAGCGGCACGCCGATTATTCAAAACGGTAAATTGATAGGCGCGATAACTCATGTTATCGTTGATAATCCGCAAAAGGGCTATGCCGTTTTTGCGCAAACCATGCTTGAATCCTCAAAATAAAAATATATGAAAGCCGAGCGGAAAAGAAAAGTGCTTGGCTTTATTTTTGTTGATAATTAAAGCGCAATGTGATAATATAAATATATCTGTTGCCGTTTGGTGTTCGAAAAATACAGCGGCGGAAAGGTTTGATGCATATGAACGATCTTGTTTCAATTATTATTCCCGTTTATAATGCCGAAAAATATCTTTCGGAATGTGTGCAAAGCGCACTTTCCCAAACCTATAAAAATATTGAGATTATCTGCGTTGACGATGGATCTACCGACTCCTCGCCCGAAATATTAAATAAGTTTGCTTCGGATAACCCAAGCATAAAAATCATCACCCAAAAAAATGCCGGCGGCGGTGCGGCAAGAAACAAGGGCCTTGATAACGCGTCGGGCAAATATGTTTATTTTTTCGACAGCGATGATATCGCCGCCTCTGATTTGATTGAAAAGGCACTTGCACGCGCCGGTGAATGTGATGCCGATTTGGTTGCTTTTCACGGCTACACTTTTTGTGAATGACGATGTTTCAACAAAAAAATTCAAAAAGCGGCTATAATAAAAAAATATAATTGCAAATTCCGAAAGCGTGGTTTCATATAAAGACTGCCCCGGCACGATTTTTAAGCCTTGTTAATGTTGTGCCTTGGAATAAGCTGATTCGCCGTGATTTTCTTATTCAAAAACAATATTAGTTTTTTTGAATTTAACCACCGCCGATGATGTCACTTTTTTTCGGCGCTTTGCAATGCTTATGCGGAAAAAAATCGCTTTTGTGGATAATTCATTGCTTTATTACAGAGTAGGCCGTTCGGGCACCGTGAGCACAAACAGCGCCAATATATTAAATGTTCGCTCTGCTGTGGAAAGCACGGAAAAGCGCGTTGCCGAATTGCCTTATGCAAATGAAATCATATCCTCCGTTCGTAATTTTGCCGTGCAAAATCTTTGCTTCGGCTTTTTAAGTTATTCGGTGGATTTCACTTTGCCGCAGGTTAAGGAGTTTTACGAATATATCCATTCCCGCTTCGGCGATTCTCTGCTTGCAGGTCTTGAAGCCGATGAGCTTACCGATAAACGCCTTTTCCCGCTTTATCAAAGCATAAAAAAGCATACATATGACGAAATGTTTAAAATTAAATCAAGAAAAGTCACCGTTTCCTTCACAACTTATCCCGAACGCATACCGTATGTTTTCAGCGTGATTGATGATATCGCCGCGCAAACGGTGCCTGCGGATGATGTAGTTTTAAATCTTGCCGAGTGTCAGTTTCCCGGCAGAGAGGCGGAGTTGCCTCAAAGTCTTAGAGAAAGAATAGATAAAGGACTTGTTCGCATAAATTGGTGCCCCGAGGATTTGCGCTCGCATAAAAAGTATTATTATATTATGCAGCAAAAGCCCGAAGATTTGATTATAACGGTGGACGATGATTTGCGTTATCCGCCGGATATGATAAAAACGCTTCTTTATTCTTATGTCTGCCACCCCGATTGCGTTTCCGGCATGCGCTGCCATGTTGTTGTGGCAAGTAGGGAAAAGGGCTCTGTTTTGGGCTACAATCATTGGATTATGCAATATACGGAAAAATTGCTTACGCCGTCTTACCAAATCTTTTTAACAAGCGGTGCGGGCACTCTTTATCCGCCTCATTCGCTTGATGAAAGGGCGTTTGACAAAGAAAAAATCCTTTCGCTGTGCCCCAATGCGGATGATGTTTGGCTCAATCTTATGCAGCTTGCCGATAAAAACAAAATCCGTGTGCGCGTGTGATAAATTTTATCTTCATTATTCCGCACCTCAAAAGCAATTCGCTCTTTTCCGTTAATGTGGGCGAAAATCAAAACGATGTTCAGTATGCCGCGGTTAGAGATTACCTTAAATCCGAGCTTGGCGGCGATATCGTGCTTGAACGCCTTTTGAGCGGCGGCGAAGTTGATATGAGCACTGTTGAAAACCTTGCCGATTACGCGGAATACCTGCGCAAGAGGGAAGTGCAAACGAATAATAAGCTCAATAAAGTCTATAAGGAAAAATCCGAGCTCAATTCGCGGCTTCACCAAACATATAAAGAAAAATCCGAGCGCGGCGAAACGATAAAACGCCTTGAGTCGGAAAAAAGCAAAATAAATTCAGAAAAGCAGCTGCTCGTTGCCGAACTTAAGGCAATCAAAAAGCAGCCGGGTTTATCGCATTTGGATGAAACTGCGGAAAATCTTCGGTAAAAATAAAAAATGAGGACGCTAAAATGAACCCTATAAAACAACGAGAAAAAGATAAAAAACTTCCGCTTATATTGCTTTTGGGCTTTTTTGTGCCGCTTGTAATCGCATGCGCAGCGCTTTATTTAAATAAGGTTGCGCCGTTCGGCGATCGCTCAATTTTAGTTTGGGATGCCAAATTGCAATATAAAGATTATTACGGCTATTTGTGGGATATTCTTCACGGCAATGCAAGCTTTGAATATTCCGCTTCAAAAATCTCTCGGCGGCGCAACCGTCGGGCTTGTGGCGTATTATTTAACCTGTCCGCTTAATTTGCTGCTTTATTTTATCGATAAAACGCAGATTTCGCTGTTTTTTTCACCTTTATGACCGTGGCAAGAATTGCCTTTGCGGGCTTAACGGTTTCTTATTTTATAAGAAAAAGATTTAAAGTTAACGCATTTTTCACCGTACTTCTTTCCGTGTGCTATGCGCTTATGGAATACAATGTTGTTTATTGCCGCAACATTATGTGGTTGGACGGCGTTGTCCTTTTGCCCCTTGCGTGCCTCGGTGTTTATGAACTTCTTTATAATAATAAAAAATCGCTTCTGTTTTTCTCCGTGTTTATCGCAATCTTTTTCAAATTGGTATTCGGGCTATATGGTTTGCCTGATGACGGGCTTTTATTTCCTTTTCGAGCTTGTGATTAAATATGATTACAGGAATTTCAAAACCGTTATCGGCAGTGCCGTTAAGGATGCCGTAAGGGTTTTGGCGGATATGATTTTTGGGCGTTCTTGCAAGCGGCGCATTGCTTGTGCCGGCTCTGCTTTCGCTTGTGGGCGGAAAAAGCCGGCGGCAAGAAATTGCTGTTCACCACAATGAATTTAGGCATTTTGGAATGCTTCAAGGGCTTTGATATTTATGCAAAAAGCAATGAATCAAAAAGCACCGATTATGTATTGCGGCGCAATTGTGATGCTGCTTGCCGTTTATCTTTTCTTTGATAAGCGTATTCAGCTTAAAAAGCGTGTTTGTAGCTTTCTGTTCTTTATGTTTATGATTTGCAGCTTCTGTTTTACGGAGCTTGATGTTATGTGGACGGCATTTGTGCGCAGCTATTCATATGCTTTCCGCTGGTCTTTCACATTTGCGTTCCTTATGATTGTGCTTGCCTCGGGGGCAGTTGCTCAAATTCAAAAGCACAAGCTTGATAAATCCGCCATGCTTAAAGCACTCGGTGTTATCGGCGCCTTGTTCCTGCTTCTTGATTTAAACGGCAAATTTACAAGCCGTTTTGTGGCTTACGTTTATATCGCCGCAGTTTTGTTTTATGCCGCATTACTTTTTGCAATGTCTGCAATCAAAAGCAAAAAGGCGGCAAAGGCACTTTGCCTGCTTCTTGTGTGCATTGTGTCTTTTGCCGAGCTCGGCGCAAATGCAACCGTTGCCCTTAAAGGCTATAACGATAAGGAAAAGGATTACGAATCTTACACCTCACAAATGGGCAGTGTAATAAATGATATTAAAGCCACCGATTCTTCGCTTTACAGAATTGAAAAGGATATATCATATATTCAGCTTCACGGAAAGGATGTTGCCGACAGTGAAGGCTTCCTCTTTGATTATAACGGTGTGGAAAGCTACACCTCCACATATGATGCCAATGTGGATATGTTTATGGCCAAAATGGGTTATTCCGATCCCGCAAGCTTAACCGAGGATAACCAAACCGAAAAATATAACGGCCCCACCGATGTTTATTGGAACAGCCCCATGCTGCTCACCGATTCGTTGCTCGGAATAAAATATCAAATTCTGAATAATTCCGCAGCCGGCCTTTCGGAATATTCCGTTCAAAGCGATGTTCCGAATAACCGCAAGGTTTATAAAAAAACGATTATGCGCTTCCGTTTGCATATAATGTTTCCGATAAAGCGTTAGAGTCTCTTGAATACACGGCAAATCCTTTTGGAAAAATCAGCAGCTTTTTCTCTCCGCTTTAACGGGCAGTGAAGAAAAAGGTTTATTCCGATGCAGATATAAGCTATAAGGGCTTAAAGGGCGATTCCGAAAAAAATTCACCGTAACCGCAACGGCAAGCGGACCGATGTATTTTTTTATTGCGATCCCACAGATATTCATTCCGATTTAAATAAGAAAAAAACTGCGAGCTTATTGTAAACGGCGATTCCCTTCAGCCGATATGCACGCGCTTCAGAGTTAATGCGGTTTATATCGGTGAATTTGAAAAGGGCGAAAACGTAGATATCGAAATTCTGCATAAAACTAAATCCGAAAAAGAGCATAATATATTCGTTTCAACGCTTGATAAGGCGGCGTTTGAAGGTGCTTATTCCGCTCTTTCCTCCGGCAGCAAGTGTGAGCTTAATGTAAGCGGAAATAGAGTTTCCGGCACTTATGAAACGGATAATGATTCAAATGTTATTCTTTCTTTGCCTTACACGGAGGGCTGGTCGCTTTATGTGGACGGTAAAAAGTGCGATTATCAAACCGTTGGCAACACTTTTATCGGATTTAATCTTTCCGCGGGTTCACACACCGTTGAAATGAAATATACCACTCTGCACAGAAATGCCGGTCTTGCGGCGTCCTTCCTCGGCTTCGCGGGCTTTGCGGCTTGGTGCATAGTTGAAGCGGCTCAAAAGAAAAAGCAAAGAAAAACCGTTAAATAATAAGTATAATAATTGAACGGAGCGTGAAAAACGCTCCGTTCTTTTTTTATGCCAATATTACTGCTTGTAACGAAAGTAAAGAAACGCACAAAAATAAATCCGCCGCGGTGTTTCGCAGCGGATTGTTTCCTTTTTATTATGTTATATATCGGCTTGCGCGGTTTCAAGAATTTTCGGCTTTTTCGACGCCCGCATGCAGGATTTCGTTGTGCTCGTAGCAGCTGCTTATTGCCTGCGTTAAGCCTCCAAGGAAATCATAATAAGTATAATTTGCTTCGGCGAATTGAAAATGTAGTCAGAAAGCCCAAAGCCCAAAAAAACATCATAAGGCTTGTGAAAAATATAAAATATCAAATCATATCTTTTGCCGCTCGGCGCTTTTGTTTTGAAAAGCTTAATAACAGTGGCGATAATCAGCGCCAGCAAAAGTATAAGCCCGATTATTCCAAGCTCCGCCCATATTTCAAGAATGAAATTGTGAGCATGCGGTTTGTCCAGTCCGTATTCCTCAAGCAGCATATTTCCTGTGCTTTCGCAGCCGAAGCCGAGGCCGAAGAAAAAAATTCACGGACGTTATCAGTTAAATAATCCACAATACTTTCCCAAATCTTAAAGTGATTTGCGGAGGATTGCTTTGCCGACACGGCCGCCGAAACCTGAGCCGCCGTATTCGCCGCCGCTTCCCCGCCGTGCGCTTCTCCCTGCGAGTGCTTAGGCGTGAAAATCAGGCCGTATCTCGTCAGAAGAGAGGGAACTATTATGCAAACCGTCGGCAGGAAAAATCTGAAGCATTCTGCCGCCGTGCCTTTTTATCAGCACGATAAACATAAACAGCCAACCCGCAAGAGCGATAACACATCCGGCTCTCGTCAGTGTGGAGCTGATTCCTGCGCTGATTAAAAAGATTTGAAAAAAAGATAAAAAAATCTTTTGCTTTTTTGGTTTTTTTGAATTAAGATAAAGATATATCGAAAGGGGATATGCAAACACCAAATACGATGTCATCAAATTCGGATTTGAAAAATCCGCTTGCTCTGTCCGAAAAAAAGTGTTTGTTCTTATTTCAAACGGCAGCATTGTGTATATCTTTTTATCAAGATTTTTGTGTAAAAGCGGGGTCAGGAGCACTGCGCTTTTTGCTTATAAATCCGTCTCTGCAAAGCAGGTAAGAGCATATTTGAATTGAACCTACGGCGCCGTTTAACGCCGCACTTGCGGAAACAGCTTTTAATATCTCATCGATTTTTCTTTGGTGTTTGCCAAATTGTAAATCATAACAAGTATTAAAAAAACATGCCCCACCAAAGCCCTGCTGTGCCGAGTGTATCTAATTTTGTGTCGGACCATAAAAACGCTTATCAGCGCGAGGCTCATAAATGCCATGCATATTTTGCCGAGCGTGCCAACCTTTGCTTTTCGCCCTTCTTTGCTCCATTGCACTTTAAAAACAATAAAGCCTGCAAACAGCACGAACGGGCTTATGTATTCCGGCAGAAGCGGGAAAAGAAATATCGTCGCCAAAAGCCAGCTCCAAGCCGGGCTGCTTTGCCGATTTTTTACAGCTTCCATAAATTCTCAATCTCCGATGAAAAAATGTGCGGCCTGCGCCGCTTTGTGTTTTGCTGTTGTAAAAATGTCTACTTCACATAATACTACAAATATTCGCGCTTTTCAACAAAAAAATATTTTCCTGTAAAGATATCTTAATATATCATTAATTAATTTTTTTGTTGAAATAAATATTAAAATGGTTTATAATTAGGTGTATTTTATAAACGAACAGGAGAGTTCTTTATGAGCGATAAGGAAAAACTTAATGCCTCCGGTGTTGAAAACGGCAGCACGGATGATTTGAAAAACAAAAATGCGGCATCACCCGAAGCAAATGAAGAAAAGGCTTCCGCTTCCGAAAGCAGTGCAAAAGCCGATTTCTCGCACAGTGTTGAGTATGAAACAAACGATAATTGGCAGTTTGACGCCAGCGCACCCGCCACGGAAAACGATGTTGTCGGTGAAAACGGCGTTGAATTTGAATTGCCGAAGCCGAAGCCCGCACCCGCAAAAAAAGAAAAAAACCCGCTCCGCAGGGCTTTGAACCGCAGGACGTTGTTATAAAAAAGGAAACGGTAACCGCGGTTTTAAGCTCGCTTATTGCCGTTGTTATTATCGCAATTCTTGTTGTGCTCGGCGTGCGCTATTACACCGTGCCAAACAGCAACGAAAAAATGAATCCCGGTAATGTCGTAATGACTGTCGGCAACACGGATGTTTCCGTCGGCATGTATAATTTCTACTATCAAAATATTGTTAGGCAGTATGCGCAATATGCATCAAACGGCTATTATGATATTGATTTGTCCAAGGATTTTTCAACACAATATACCACGGATGACGACGGTAATGAAATTTCATGGCAGGATCGCTTTAAGGAAAACACCACCGAGCTTATCAAAAAGAACACTATTTATTATCAAAAGGGTATCGAATCAGGCATAACCCTCACGGATGCTCAAAAGAAAAATGATTGAAACTCAGCTTGATAATATCAAAAAAATGCGGCGTCTTCCGCAAACCTTGGCGTAAATGAATATATTGCTCAAACCTATGGCGATAACTGCGGTCTTGAAACTCTCAGAAAATATCTTGAGCAAAATTATGTTTCAAGCGTTTATTATTATCAGCAGCAAATCAAGCTTCGCCCGTCCGAGGATGAGCTTAATGCATATTTCAAAGAAAATGAAAACGATTATAAATCATGCTCCTATGCAATTCTTGAAGCGGAATATGACACTTCATCAGATGCAACCAAAAAGGCCGCGGTTGATAATGCAAAGGCGGCAATTGCAAAAATAACCGATGAAGATTCCATGAAAGCTCTTATTCCCGAATTTTGCTCGGACCTGATTTCAAAAATATATTTCCGCAGGCTATTTCACCGATGAAAGCGACGCAGTTGATGCCTTTGCCGGCGCAATGGATTCCTCAAGTGTTAAATCGGATGTTGAAAGCAATTTCGGCGAGGATATCGCGGATTGGATGTTTAACACCGACACGGCAGTGGGCAGTCTCAATTATTATGCGGACGAAAATGCCGGGGTTATTTATATCATTATGAAAACCTCGCAGCCCGCGCTCGATTCTGATTCGGCTTCAAAGGTTTATTCCGTAAGGCATATTCTTGTTATTCCCGAAAGCGGCGATGATGATTCTTCTTCATCATCCTCTTCGTCAACCGCAACGAAGAAATATACGGAAGAAGAATGGGCAGCCGCTCTCGAAAAGGCAAATTCCATTCTTGACGAATATAATAAAGGCGATAAAACAGAGCTTTCCTTTGCCAAGCTCGCAGAAAAATATACGGACGACACAAGCTCCACCTCCGTTAATATGAATAATATGTACGGCGGCGGAATTATGGATACTCAGCTCGGTCAAATGGTTTCGGACTTTGAAAACTGGGCAATCGATTCTTCGAGAAAATACGGCGATGTGGAAATCGTTAAAAGCTCCTATGGCTATCATATTATGTTCTTTATTTCCTATTGCCCGCAATATATGTATGATGCCGAAAATCAATATATAACGGATCTTATCAATGATGATGCCGATTCGGCGGCAAAAACTTATTACGAAAAGGAAAGAATCGGCATGAGAAATGCCGAGGTTGCCACTCCTTCTTCAAGCTATGTAACCTCCGTAACATCATCATATAATCAGTAAACAGCCGTAATCGGCAAATAAAATCGATAAAAATCGCCGTATTTGCCGATTATGTAAAAAATTTTTGCTTGTAATATCAGGCATTTTAGTGTAAAATGATATACGATAAATTCACCTTGCGGCAGGCTTTCGTATGATATGCTTTCGCAAAAAAACACAGGTTAGGATGAAAAAAATGGCAAAAAAAGATTTGAACGAAGACATTTTAAGCGGAGGCTCTATTTCCGATTCCGCCAAATCCGAAAAAAAGCGCAAAAAGGCCGAGAAGCTTGCTGAAAAAGGCAAAAAAAGAATGCCGAGAAAAAGCTGCGCTTGATAAGGAAATTCAGGAACTCAGAAGTAAGCTTGCTTCCGAAACCGATGAAAAAAAGCCAAAACGGCACTCAAGAAAAAAAGCTTGATAGGGCAAAGGCTAAGCAGGATGCGCTCAGCGGCAAAAAAAGCGCAATTGCGGCTCAAAATGCGTCAATTATCCGCAAAGTTGTTGCGTGTGTAATAGTTGTTGCTCTTGTTGTTGCATATGTCGGCACCGGTGCGGTTCGCAAGGGCTTTATTCACTCCACCTTGCAGTGGACAACCGGTATCACCGCAGCCACAATCACCGATGAGTCAGGCGATAAAATCAAGATTCCGGTTTCAACTTATAACTATTATTTTGCAACCACATATAATAATCTTAAATCAACTCAGTCCGCTTATAAGCAATACGGTCTTGATCCCAAGGATTATAAGCTTGATGTTGATTTTGATAAAAAGCTTTCATCGCAAAAAAACAACCAACAGCGATGATGAAGTTGTTACATGGCTTGAGTATGTGAACGAGCAAACGCTCAACTCAATCAAAACAACTTATATGTATTATAACGAAGCCGTTAAGGCAAACAACGGCGAGGAGCCCGAAATTACGGATGATCAAAAATCCGAGCTTGAGGAAACAATCGAAAAATATAAATCCGCTGCAGCTCAATACGGTTACACCGTTTCCGGCTATTTTGTTCAGGCAATGGGTAAGGGCGTAACCGAAAAGGTATTCCGCCGCGAGATGACAAGATCATATATCGCTCAAAACTATCAGTCTCAACTCAATACCGATGCCGATAATAAGGAATACACCGAAGCGGATTATTCAACTTATAAAGACGCTCATACCGACGATCTCAACGCAGTAAGCATCAGAATTTTTGAAGCTTCAAGCGAGGACGACGCTAAGGCGTTTAAAGACGAATTAAAGAGCGACGGCTCAAACTTCACCGATCTTTGCGTTAAATATGCTCAGGACGGCGATTATTATAAGAGCTATTATGCTCAGGCAGAAGCTTCCACAAAGCTTTATGCAACCAAATCCATTCTTAAATCCGCAAAAATATGCCATCGCAACGGCAGACAGCAAGGATTCCGATTCTTATCCCGGCCTCGATTGGCTTTTCAGCACGGAACGTAAAGTCGGCGATATCTATCAAACCTCAACAAGCGTTGTTTATGTTCTTTCTCCGGTGGCACTTCCCGAGGCTTCAAGCGTTAATGTTCGCCACATTCTCGTAAGCCCCATCACGGATTCAAGCAGCAACACTCAGGCTGTTGATGCAACGGCAGAGCAATGGGCAACCGCTCTTGAAACGGCAAATAAGGTCGTAAGCGAATATAATTCAGGCGATAAAACAGAGGACAGCTTTGCCGCTCTTGTTTCCGAATACAGTTCCGATACAGGCTCAACCTCAAAAGGCGGCCTTTATGAAAATGTTGTTCCCGGCCAAATGGTTGATTCATTTGAAGCCTGGTCGCTTGATTCTTCAAGAAAAGCCGGCGATATAGGCATTGTTCAAACTCAGTACGGCTATCATATTATGTATTTTTGTGGGCACAACCGGCACCCCGATTTGGGAAGAGAATGCCAAGTCGGCTCTCACCTCCGAGGATTCATCAAGCGCCGCAGATCAGCTTGATAAGGCTTACACGGCTAAGATGAATTGGTTCGGTAAATGCTATATTGAAATCGATACCGATATTGACAGATAATTGCATTTTCTGGGACTGCACATTGCAGTCCCTTTCTTTGGTTAACGAATATATGTGAAAGGAGTCGCTTTAAATTGGATAATATTGATGTTTTGAAAGAGCAGATATCACGCCTTATGGCGGCTCTTGAAGATGTTAATTTTGAATGCCAACGGCTTGAAATAGTCAATTCAAATTTGGATTTTCAGCTTAAAGAGGCAAATCGTGAACTAAATCAAAAATATTGCCGTGCTTCAGGCAACGGAAGAAGAAAAACGAACGCCTTAAAAAAAGTTATTACATCAAAAAAACGGGGAATAATTCGCATTATGAAATATGTTTTGAATACTTCTCAGCTCAGAGAGTTTGCACCGAAGCTTAAAGCGGGGGACAGGGTTGTGCTTTCCGGCACCGTTTATACCTCGCGCGATGCGGCACATAAAAGAATAATTGCCGCACTTGAAAACGGCGAAAATCCGCCTTATGATTTAAAGGACGCCGTTATTTACTATGCCGGTCCCACTCCCGCACCCGAGGGCCTTGCCGTCGGCGCATGCGGGCCCACAACATCAAGCAGAATGGATGTTTTTTTGCTCCGCTTTTGCTTGATAAAGGTGTTGTTGCCATGGTTGGCAAAGGCGAGCGCAATAAAGCGGTTTGCGATGCAATTGTTCGCAATAAAGCCGTTTATCTTTGCGCTATCGGCGGCGCCGGTGCACTTGCTTCAAAGTGCATTAAAAGCTGCAAGGTTATCGCTTATGACGATCTCGGCTGTGAATCTGTTAAAGAACTTAAATTTGAGGATTTTCCTCTCACGGTTGCCGTGGATTGCAGCGGCGGAAATGTTTTTGAAAGAAAAAAAGTTAATATCAAATATTTAGAGGAATTATATTTTGTCTGTTTTGGCTTTTTTTGTATATATTTTATATAAAAAAAGAGGCATTTAATTCCTCTTTTTACTTATATTTCACTATTGATTTTTTTAACCTTAATAGTGTTATTATAATCGCGGTTAGCAGCTGCTAACCTATTTGAATAAATAATGTTCAGAGGAGGACTATTTATAATGACTGATTTTAAACAGTGGAACGGCTTTGAAGGCCGTATCTGGAAAGAAGAAATCAATGTTCGTGATTTCATCCAGAAAAACTATCAGCCGTATGACGGCGATGAATCTTTCCTTGCAGATCCCACTCCTGCAACTGATAAGCTTTGGGGCATCCTTCAGGGCTTGCAAAAAGAAGAACGCGCAAAGAACGGCGTTCTCGATATGGAAACGGAAGTAGTTTCTTCGCTCACTTCTTACGGCCCCGGCTACATTAGCGAAGCCGATAAAGATCTTGAGCAAATTGTAGGCTTGCAAACAGATAAGCCCCTCAAACGCGCATTTATGCCCTTCGGCGGCATCAAAATGGCTGAGCAGGCTTGCACAACCTATGGCTACACTCCCAATCCGGAGCTTCACAAGATTTTCACCGAGTATTCAAGAACACATAACCAAGCTGTTTTTGATGCTTACACTCCCGAGATGATGAAGGCTCGCCACAATAAGATTATAACCGGTCTTCCGGATACTTACGGCCGCGGCAGAATCGTAGGCGACTATCGCCGTGTTGCTCTTTACGGTGTTGACTTCCTTATTGAAGATAAGCTTAAAGATTTCGCAAACTGCGGCGACGGCACTATGACTGATGATGTTATCCGCCTTCGCGAGGAAATCAAGCTTCAGGTAAACGCTCTTAAAGATATGAAAAAAATGGCAGAAAGCTACGGCTTTGATATCTCCGAGCCCGCAGCAAACGCCAAGGAAGCCGCTCAGTGGCTCTATTTCGGCTATCTTGCAGCTATCAAAACTCAAAACGGTGCTGCAATGAGCGTCGGCAGAATTTCAACCTTCCTTGATATCTACTTCCAGCGTGATATTGAAGCAGGCGTGCTTACCGAAAGCGAAGCTCAGGAAATTATCGACCATATGGTTATGAAATTCCGCATGGTTAAATTCGCTCGTATTCCTTCTTATAATCAGCTCTTCAGCGGCGACCCGGTTTGGGCTACCCTTGAAGTTGCAGGTATCGGTATGGACGGTCGCTCCATGGTTACAAAGACCGACTATCGCTTCCTCCACACGCTTTATAACATGGGTCCCTCGCCCGAGCCAAACCTCACTGTACTTTATTCCAGCGCTCTTCCCGAAAACTTCAAGAAGTATGCTGCTGCAATTTCTATTCGCACAAGCTCTATTCAGTATGAAAATGACGATGTCATGAAGCCGGTTTGGGGCGATGACTATTCAATCTGCTGCTGCGTATCTGCAACTCAAACAGGTAAGGAAATGCAGTTCTTCGGCGCTCGTGCAAACCTCGCAAAATGCCTCCTTTATGCTATTAACGGCGGTGTAGACGAAAAAACAAAGGATCAGGTCGGTCCCAACTTCGCTCCTATCACAGACGAATATCTTGATTACGACGCTGTTGTTAAAAAGTATCTCGTTATGATGGATTGGCTTGCAGGTCTTTATGTAAATGTTCTCAACCTTATCCAGTATATGCATGATAAGTATTATTATGAAGCAGCCGAAATGGCTCTTATTGACACCGATGTTCGCCGCACATTTGCAACCGGTATCGCGGGCTTCTCACATGTTGTTGACTCACTCAGCGCAATTAAATACGCAAAGGTTAAAACAGTTCGCGATGAGAACGGCCTTGTTGTTGATTATCAAATAGACGGCGATTTCCCGAAATACGGTAATGACGATGACAGAGCAGACGATATCGCAGTATGGCTTCTTAAAACATTCCTTGAAATGATTAAGCGCCGCCACACTTATCGTAACTCTGAGCCTACAACTTCAATCCTTACCATCACATCAAATGTTGTTTACGGTAAGGCAACAGGTTGCCTGCCCGACGGTCGCCCCGCAGGCGCTCCGCTTTCTCCCGGTGCAAACCCGAGCTACGGCGCAGAGCAAAACGGCCTTCTTGCTTCTCTTAACTCCGTTGCAAAGCTTCCCTATCATTGGGCACTTGACGGTATTTCAAACACCCAAACAATCAATCCGGATGCACTCGGTCATAACGAGGGCGAGCAGATGAATAATCTTGTTCAGGTTATGGACGGTTATTTCGATCAGGGCGCTCACCATCTTAATGTTAATGTGTTCGGTAAAGAAAAGCTTGTTGATGCTATGGAACATCCGGAAAAAGAAGAATATGCAAACTTCACAATCCGCGTTTCAGGCTATGCGGTTAAGTTTATCGATTTAACCCGCGAGCAGCAGCTTGATGTTATTGCCCGCACCTGCCATGAAACAATGTAACAGCGAAAATGCGGTTCTCGGCCATGTTCATTCACTGGAGTCTTTCGGCTCCGTGGATGGGCCGGGTGTGCGTTTTGTTGTTTTTCTTCAGGGCTGCGCAATGCGCTGCCGCTACTGCCATAATCCGGAAACCTGGGCTTTCGGCGGAGAAGAATGGAATGCGGCTGATCTTTTTCAACCGCGCGTGGAAATATCATAATTATTGGGGCAAGGATTTAAAAAGCCGGCGGCATAACAGTCAGCGGCGGCGAACCGTTGCTCCAAATTGATTTTTTAACGGATTTTTTCCGCCTTGCAAAGCAAAAAGGCGTTCACACCACCGTTGATACGGCAGGGCAACCGTTTTTCCTCGGAGGAGCCTTTTTATTTCCAAATTCAATAAGCTGCTTGAGGTTACGGATCTTTTTTTATGCTTGATATCAAAGAAATAGATGATGAAAAGCATAAAAAAACCTTACCGGCAAATCAAATAAGAATATTCTTGAAATGGCTCGTTATCTTTCCGATGCAGGCAAGGATATGTGGATTCGCCATGTGCTTGTGCCCGATTTAACGGATGATGAGCAAGGTCTTAAAGAAACGGGCGATTTTATTGCGTCGCTTAAAACGGTAAAAAGGGTAGAGGTGTTGCCTTATCACACCCTTGGCCTGTTTAAGTGGGAAAAGCTTGGCATTGATTATTCTCTTAAAGATGCCCGCGTTCCCACAAAAGAAGAGGTTAAAAAGGCAGAGCAGCTTTTGCGCGTCGGCGATTATAACGGCTGATTTGCGCAACTGCGGCTGCATTGCTTGCCGTAAAGCACTTGCTGTTGACAAAAATAGATATTATGTGTTAATATAGATTTAGTTAGTTTATGCTAACTAAATCTTTTTTTGGAGAAATTATGAAACTTCATGCATCCGGCGAGGATTATCTCGAATCCATTTTAATACTTAAAAACAGAAAAGGTTTTGTAAGGTCCATTGATGTGGCTGTTTTTATGAATTATTCAAAGCCGAGCGTAAGCCATGCTGTTTCTCTTTTTGCGAGACGGCGGCTTTATTATGGTTGATGATAACGGCTATCTCGATTTAACATCGGCAGGTAAAGCCGTTGCCGAAAAAATTTATGAGCGCCATGTTTTCTTTAAAAGTATTTTGATGAAAGCAGGTGTTGAGGAACAAACCGCCGAGCAGGAGGCTTGCCGTATCGAGCACGATATCAGCGATGATACTTTTTTCAAAATTAAAGCGTATTACGGCAAATAATTTGCTTTGAGTGGTTTTAAAGCTTGGTTTAATTCCATGCTGCTTTGAAAAGAGGTTATAAAATGATTATCAGAAGAGCGTCTGCAGGGGATATAGCGCAAATATCGGCTCTGCTTTATCAGGTGCACTGTGTGCATGCAAAGGGCAGGCCGGATCTTTTTTTATTCCCGGCAAGAAGAAATATAACGAAAGCCAGTTGCTTGATATTATTGCAAACGACGAAAAACCGATTTTTGTGGCGGAGGAAGACGATAAAATCCTCGGATACGCTTTTTCCGCGTTTTTCTCAAAAAAACCTGCTTCAAATTCGATGCAGCCCGTGAAAACGCTTTATATTGATGATCTTTGTGTTGACGAAAAATTGCCGCGGCAGCGGTGTCGGAAAGCTGATTTTTGAATTTGTTAAGGACTATGCAAAAAAATCAGGCTGCTATAATTTAACGCTGAATGTGGGAGTGTAATCCCGGTGCAAGGGCGTTTTATGAAAAAAATGCGGACTTTCCGTGCTTAAAACGGGAATGGAGCAAATTTTGTGATCTTTGGCAATTGTTAATTTAAAAATATACTGCAATGCAATATGATGAAATAAAGTAAACGCACGGCGTCGTTATAGGATTGCCGTGCGTTTTTTTGTTTATTCAATATTTTTTTCCTCATGTCTGAAAGCACCTTTTTTTCAATTCTTGAAACATAGCTGCGGCTTATATTCAATCGCGCTGCCACTTCGCGCTGGGTGAGCGGCTTTTTGTTGTCAAGCCCATAACGAAGAATAATAATTTCGCGCTCGCGTTCATCCTCTAAATTTTCAAGGTATTCCGCAGCTTTTTCCCAGCGAATTTTCTTTTCCAAATCTTCAGCCATGTCGCGGTTGTCACTGATCGTGTCCTGCAAGGTGAGGGGATTGCCGTCGCGGTCACTTTCAAGCGAATCCCCAAGATAAACATCCGAGGCATTTTTTTCTTTATGTTGCGAAAAATGCATCAGTATTTCGTTTTCTATGCATCGGCTTGCATAGGTGGCAAGCCGTATGCCTTTGTCGGGTTTAAAGCTGTCTATCGCCTTTATAAGCCCGATTGTGCCTATTGAAATCAAATCCTCCGTGTCGTTTGTTTTGGAATAGTATTTCTTCACTATGTGGCTCACAAGGCGCAAATTGCGTTCTATCAAAAAGCGCGCGGGCATTTTTTTGTCTCCCCGCGCAAGGCGCTCAAGTGCTTCCTCCTCCTCTTTCTTTTTTTCAGTGGCTTGGGAAAGCAGGAGGTGTTGCTTATATGCAGAATAAAGTAAAGAAAAATTTGCGCTTAAAAATGAAATTATCGCGGAAAACATATTTATCACCGCTAAAACTATATGCCCCGCCACGCTTGTTTAATGCAACCGATTTTCCCGGGCGATAAAAAAGCCCAAAGCAAATAAATGCCTTGGGCTTTTGTGCTTATTTGATTTGCCGCTCAATTGCTTTATGAAGTGCGCTGCGCAAAAAACGGTTTCCTCGTCTGATGAGCTATATGTATAATCTCAGCTCTTTTTGCATTTCCTTTGCGCTTTGATATCTCCGTGAAATCTGCACATTTGTTGCCTTTTGAATAATGTGCTTAATCGGCCCTTTCGGTGAGTTGATTGCAGGGTGCACACCCGTTATCATAATGTTTAAAAGCACACCAAGGGCATAAATATCCGTTGATTTGCCCGATTGCGAAATTCCGTATTGCTCGGGTGCGGCGTAGCCGACCGTGCCGAGGGAAGCAGTGTCTTTGTCGTCGCTTTCGGAAACGGAGCGCGCAATGTTTAAATCAATCAAAACAGCTTCGTTATTGCCGTTAATAATCACATTTGCGGGCTTAATGTCTCTGTGGATTATTCCGAGGGCGTGAAGCTCCGTTAAAGCATTGCAAATATCGTAAGCATATCTGCATGCCTGCTTTGTTTTCAGTGTGCCGCTGTCTGTAACGGCGGCAAGGTTTTTGCCCTCTATGTATTCCTCCAAAACCATGAGCCAATCATCGTCCGAGCAAACTTCGTAAATCTGCGGCAGGCTGCAAAGGCGCCTGTTGCGCAGAATTCTGTAAACATCATCATTTCTGTTTTTGGAATACCTTTGAATAATGCGCTTGCCGCTTTCTTTGTGGCGATAAAGATAAACTCTGCTTGCTTCGGTTTTTCTTATAACCGCTTCTCGCTCAAATTTTTCATCTGTCGAAGCTTCTATGTATGCCTTGAGTTCGTTTTTTTCTTCGCTCATTTAAGTGGCTCCTCGCCTGCGTTTTGAAGTAATTCCGCAAGCTGATATATGGAATATCCGTTTGAAATGGCAAAAAGAATAATTGCATCGCGCTTAATTCTGGGATACAGCGCCGATCTGCCCGAAATGCGAAGCGCTTCTTGGCATTCGTCCACGCTTAGGTGCATTGTGAGTATCAGGCGAATTATTTTATCTCTGCCCGGAATTTTTCTGCCGTTAATAACATCATAAAAATAGCAATAGCTAAAGTCGGATTTGTTTATAATGTTTGATTTTGAATAACCGCTTTTCTCTATAGCCGTTTCCCAAAAATCCTTAATTTTGTCATAAACAAATGACTCTCCGTTTCCTTTTTAAATATTCGTCTATTTTGCAGTTTTTCGTTTTGAAGCTCCTCTAAAAAGGTCCTCGGTTGATTTTCTCATATTTTTGCCTTTCGTGTTTCGCTTTCAACAGGTAAGTCAATAAACAATAACCTTGCCCGTGAAGGTGCTTTTGATGTAGCTTAAATAGCTGCTGCCGCTTTCAATATAAATAGTTTGCAGGTTCGGAAATATGTCGCCTCTGCAAATGTGTTTTAAAGTGTAGTCGTCTATTTCAACGTTTGCCGGAATTTTAAGGGTTTTTAAATTACTGTTTCTTAGGTTGCTCTGCTTAAAAAACAGAATTTTTCGGGCATCGTAAATTCCGCCGCTTTGTTATTGTTGGGGTAATTTTGAACTGCCCATTTTCCGTTTTTGTTCAGCTCATAAAGCACGCCGTTAATGTCCTTTAAATGCGAATTGTTTTTTTGCGTAAACCGCCTCAAGATAAGGCGTGTCGTATTGCGCCAAAAAAAGTTGTCATCTCGCTGCTTAAATAAACATATTTAAGATTTTTTGTGTGTTTGAATAATTCGAATGTGCCGCTCACCTGAACATATTCCGGATAAGTAAATGTGGCGGATTTATAGCCTTCGCAATAGTAATAAATCTGCCAATATTTTGTGTTGTAATAAACGAGCGCACCGTCAACGAATTTATATTGGTAATTGGTGATTTGAATATCATAAAGCGAATAGCACTCTGCCGCAAAGCAATCCAAAATGCCCAAATCGGCATTTTTCGGGAAAACTATTTTTTTAAGATTGCCGCATTTATAAAATGTGTGATAGTGCACCCAAAGATTGTGGTAAGTTGTGAAATCCTGAAAAACGGCATATTGCATTGTGTTGTTTTCAAGAAATGTGTTTTCGTTTATATTGCCGATTATTTTGCCGTCTATCTTTTCGGGAATAACAACGGTTTTTGCCGATCCTGTGTATTTGGTTATTGTCAGCTTGCCGTTGTTTTCGGTATATTCCCATTTGTAGTATTCCACTTTGCCCTCGGGAATCGTTTCATCCTCGGGCTTAACGGTTGTTGCGGCTTCCGTGGGCTTTGTTGTTGAAGAACCGCCGCTCGCGGGCTTGGTTGTGCCGGGAACTGTTGTGGGCACACCGGGAATTGAGGAGCCGTTTTCGCCGTCGGCCGTCGTGGGATTGTTATAGCCGTCTGCCGCAGGCGTATCGGCAGAGGAGTCACCGGCAGGCGATTCTGCGGAATCATCGTCTATGCCGAGCGTTTCTTTAATTGCCGTTGTTATGCGTGAAATAATCGAGCCGCCGCCTTTGCCCGCTTCGCCGTTTGTGTTGCCGGCCGATTGTGCGCCTTGGTTTGCAAAAGAGCCGAGCTGCGGCAAAATCATGCAGGGCATAACAACGAAAACGCAAATTACCGCGGTTATTATATTTGAAAGAGTGCGCTTGCTTATTGCAAAGCGTTTTTTGCTGCCTTGTGAAATAATTGCGCTTGCTTGAGTTTCTTCACAAATATTCAGGCAATTAAGGCAAATATGCGCTTCTTCCGGCATTTCCGCATTGCAAAAAGGGCATTTTTTCATTGGCTCATATTCTCCTAAATATAACATTTTTTTCAACATATTAACTATATTATTGTATTCTAACCCGCATAAAAAAAGTCAATTATTTAGTATTAAAAAAATTTTATGCGGCATATATGCAATTTGAGTACTATCTGGCGAAACATTCCAAAATTATGCTCTTTTAATGTCTTTTGCAAACGCAGGCTTCGTTTGTGCGTTTGGCAATACAAAAGCCCAAAGCAAATGAATGCTTCGGGCTTTTGTGCTTATTTGATTTACTGCGCAATTGCTTTTTTTATGAATTGTGCTCGTTTGGCGTTTTATTCTTAAGCGTTGTTTTTTTGTGTAGTAAATTCCGTTTTCGATTTTATGCTCGTATTTGCCGCCGTATTTTGCGGCTATTTCGCCGATTATCTTGGTGCCGTAACCGTGTTCGTCAGCCTTATTCTGCAGCTTATTTTTATGTTCGCGTGGATTGCCGTTTTCGCTTTCAAAAATAATTTCATCCTGCGTTACTTCTATTTTTTTATATCAGCGGTTCTGTTTTTCTCAAGCTTTTGCCGCAGCGGCAACGGAATTATCGGCAATGTTAAAAAAAGTATTCGGCAAATATCGTAATCATCGGCCATAATCGGGTAGCTTTCGTCGATCTCCGCATTAAGTTTAACACCGAGTTTTTTTCCGCCTCTTGTTTTTTTAGGTAAATTGTTGTGTTTACCGCGTCGTTTGAGCAAATCGAAAAATTGCGAAATTTTTTTGTTATGTCGTCATTTGTTTTGGTCAGCACACGAAGCGCTTTTTTTCCGGCTTTCCTATTTCGATAAGGCCTGCCGCCGTGGCTGTTATGTTTGCAAAAATCGTGTTTGATTTTTTTCTGTATCTTTGTTTTTTTCGTCTTTAAGCATCATCATTTGGTTGTAATCCATTTTATTGCGCAGTATTTCCTGCTCGCCGATGATGTTTTGCTGGTGAATTTTTTCAAAGTATTCAATAACAAAGGGAAAAAGAACAGTCAAACAGCATTATAATAAGTAAAAAAATATATATAGCAATGTTTGTTGCTTTTTTTCGGTTGAATTTGCTCCGCTGTATGAGCCGGATTTCGTAAACAAGGCAATTGCCACCACCATAATGTGGGAAAAACGGCAAAAAAAGTTATGTAGGCAAACATTTTTGCTTCTGTCATTTGCTTTTTGAGAATCTGCCAGCTTTAATATGCCGGCAAATAAAAAAAGCTGGCGGCAATAAACACAATGCACGAAATCATAAATGTATACATATGTTCCTGATATTCGTATGTGAATATTTCCTCCAATGTGGTGTTGTAAACAATTGAATACAAAGCCGCCAGGCCAAACATGCAGCCAAAGTTTGAAACAAGCCAAAAAAGTATGGCAATCACTTTTTTGTACAGTTCGCCTTTCATCAAAAAAAGCGTTATTAAAAACACAATAGTGCAATAAACGATATATCCTATTACGCTTCTGGAATTGTCCGAGTTATAAAAATAACAGCGAAGTAACGATTCTTGCGGCAAATATTGCGCCGAAGGTGGAAACAGGGCTGTATTTATCTTTTAATATGCTTCTTGAAATGTTGTAATATGCAAAAGCTGTTGCAAAAATCTGCATTATTCTCCATGGTAAAAGCACGGAAAGGTCAATCATCGGCCCCAAAAAAGCAACCTCCTCTTGCGGCAATTTATTTTGTGAGTAAATATGCTTTGTATTGCTTTATTATTTTTCCGTATTTTTTTGGCGGCACGGGAATTTCCGCGCCGTTTGAAAGCACCAATTTATACGGCTCATATGTTGCGATTTTATTAAGATTGACTATATAGCTTTGATGACATCTAAAAAAGTAGATCGGCAATTCGGCCTCGTATTGCTTAGGCTTGTGTGAATCGTTATTTCCTTGCCGTTTTCAAGGTGCATCAAAATATTGTTTGCCTGCGCTGTTTCCAAATAAAGAATATCGCGGTGGCTTATAATGTGGTTTATGCTGCCGGATTTTTATTATTGCGCTGTCGGGATTTCTTTTTTTGCGCCGTTTTTCCAATGCGCGCTTGAGCGCTTTTTCGATTTTTTCATCCGTCATTTTCGATTTAAGCAGAAAATAGCAGCAGTTGCTGTCTGAAATATTATAGGCGCTTGCAGGAAATGAAGTCATAAAAAAATAATTTGTGTGTATGATGAGCGAATATTGTTTATTGACCAATTCATAGAATTCTCGTTGCCCACCATTATGTCAAGAAAAAGCACATCCACTTTTGTGTCTGTCAAAATCTCAGCAAGGCGGCTTAAGCTGGCTGCTTTTTGTATATTATAATCCGTGTCAAAAAAGCCCGCAAGGCAGGCGCGAACCTTATATTCCACAATTTCGCGAAAATCAATATCATCATCGCATATAACTATATTCAGCATAAGCTTCTCCCGTGTTCTGCCAATATTACAGTTTATATTATAGCATATTTCAGATGCTTTGTGTATGAAATTTAAATAAACATTTTTTTGAATTATTGATGAAGCAGTTAAAGTATGCATTATAAAGCTTGGATTATAAATTGCAGTGTCGGGATATTATAAAAATATGCCAAGCGAAATTGCTCGGCATATCGGTGCTTTTATTATAATTTCGTTACCTGCTCAATATTTCTCGGTAAAAATCGATTGCGCCGTCTATCATTTCGCTTCCCGCTTCGTCAAACGGGAATAAAACGCTGTAAACATGCGCCAGGCTTTTTGCCGTTGTATTTCGGGTAATCTTTAAGCGTTGTTTCCACGCCTTTGCTTTCAAGCAGCGCGGCAAGCTTTTGCGTTTGCTTTCTTGCAAGCGTGTCGCCGCTGCTGGTGATAAGATAGGTGGGCGGTAATGCAGTTGCATAATCTATGATTTCATCAAAATTCATATAGTTATATGTGTTTTTGCGTTTGTAATCGCTGCCCCAAAGTATCTTTGTGTAAACGCTGAGGGCACCGTCCTTCATATAAGCAACGGGGGAGGTGAGCAGCAGCGCGCTGATGTTCATATCAACGGCGTTCACTTCAAAAACATCTCTCAGCTCTGCACTTTGAAGCAAAACGGCGGAATATGCCGCCAGCATACCGCCGGCGGAATCGCCCGTAAGCATAATGCTCTTTTCGTCACAGGGATAATTTTTCATTTCCGAGGAAATGCATTTCAGCGCTGCCATAACATCCTGCAATTGCTCCGGCACGATAACATCGGGCACAAGGCGATAGCTCATGCTGAAAACAACAAAGCCTCTGTTTGCAAGCTCGCGGCAGTAATATTCGTTAAGGTCTTTTGTGGCATACATCCAACCGCCGCCGTGAATATCTATAATTACGGGCAGCTTGGCGTCCGGGTCTGTGTTTTTCGGATAAAACACATCGTATTTGTGGTAAAGGTTGCCGTCATCGATATAGGGGATATCCTTTTTCATTTCAACATCGGGCGGTGTTTGCGTGCTGTGCTTTTTTTCATCGCCGTCTGCGCAGAAATACCACACCATTTCCATAAGCTTTATAATCGGATTTTTATCCAAATTGCCCACCGAATTGCTTTTGTATTCGATTGAATCGGATTTAAGCATGCCGCCTATGTATGTGATATCCTTGTCGGTATCGCTTTGTTTTCTCGTTACGATGCCGATGAATGCGCTCGCTGCCACGGCGATTGCAAGTATCACGCATATTATTATTTCGGCTGCTTTTTTGCCCTTGTTTTTCTCTTTTTTTGAGCGTGTTTTTTTGTTTCTGATTGCGGCATATTGAAAAACCTCCGTTCACTGATATTGTTTTTGTATTTATAATAAGAATGTTGTTTATATCCGCTCGTTTAGGTGAAGCTGTGCTCAACGGTTATAACAAGAAAAACTCTTTTATCCTTTTTTATGATTTGCGCCTGCAAGTCCTTTATTATCTGCTGCTTTGATTTCGGATAGTTGTGGGGGATAACCAAATCAAAAATAAAGTTTGTGCGTTGTTTTCCGTCCACAACTCTAAAATCGTGAAAATCGAATTTTTCGTCGTATTCCTTAATAACCTCGCGCATCATTTCGCGGTCATGGTTTATTCTTTCATCATTAACCACAATCGGGTCCATATGGATGCACATATTCACATTCAGCCTTTTGCTGATGATTTTTTCCGTTAAATCAATAACCTCATGCACTTCGATAATGTCAGCATCGCTCGGCACTTCCGCATGGGCGGAGGCTATGATTCTGCCGGGGCCGTAATCATGCACTATCAAATCATGCACGCCGAAAATGAATTTTTGTTCAAGCATTATGCTTTCTATTTCCTTAACAAGCTCGGGATCGGGCGCTCTGCCGAGCAGGCGGCTCGAAATATCCTTAACTATGTCAATGCCCGAAACAAATATAACGATCGCCACGATTATTCCGATAATGCCGTCAGCATAAATGAATTTCGTAAAATGCGAAATCAAAAGTGCAGCGATCGTTGCCGCCGTGGCAATGCAGTCGTTAAGTGCGTCTTGCTTCACGGCTTTGGCGTTTACATTATCGGTTTTTTTGTAGATTTTATCGTTAAAAAAATGCCATCCAAAGCTTAACGCCGATTGCAGCGATAAGAATAATCAGTGAAATCGTGCTGAATTTAACATCTTCGGGGTGCAGGATTTTTTTCGATGCCCGTTTTGCCGAGTTCAAAGCTCATCAAAAAAATTAAAAAAAGAAATTATAAGCGCGCTTATGTATTCGATTCTGCCGTGACCGAACGGATGTTCATCGTCCATCGGTTTATTTGAAAGCTTTGTGCCCACTATCGTTATTATGTTTGAGCTGGCATCCGATAAGTTGTTTACCGCGTCCGCCGTAACAGAAACGGAATTTGTGGCAATACCAACGGCAAATTTAAACGCGCAAAGCAGCAGGTTGCAAAAAAATTCCCACTATGCCGGAAAGTATGCCGTATCCCTCGCGCCTTTGTGCCGCGCTCAATTCTTTATTTTTTTAAAAATAAAGCTTTATAAAGCATATCGCTCATTTAAGTTATCACCATGCTTTTTCTGCCGCATATCGGCATCTTTCGCTTTTTGCCATCATACGGAAGTTAATAATTACTATTGTATTATAATATCATTTATTTGCTTTGAACACAATAAAAAAATTTATACTCGCCGTTTTTTTACTTGCAGCGCTGTGTTCGTTTGTGATATAATTTTTCTGCGGAGGGTGAATATGAAAAACTTTTATGATTATTAACGGCTCTCCAAGGAAAGACGGCATTTCCGCCGAGCTGGTTAAGCAGGTTAAGCCGTATTTTTTGGATTGCGAAATTAAGGAATATAATATTTATGATTTGGCTCCTGCGCCCTGCACGGATTGCAAATATTGCGAATATCACGAGGGCTGCTCAAATCATGATCTGGATATTTTTTTGAGGATTTTGAAGCCGCCGATTATGTGGCTTTTTTTCACGCCGGTTTACAATAACTTTTTTTCCCTGCGCCGCTCAAGGCTGTTATAGACCGCTTTCAACGCTATTTTAACGCCCGCTATAAACGCGGCGCAAATCCGCCTGTTGAAAAGCGCAAAAAGGTGGGCGTTGTTATCTCATCGGGCTCCAATGCGAGAATTGCCGCCGATTTTATGACGAATACTTTGCGCCAAGCCTTTGCCGTGTTGAACGGCGAGGTGTGCGCCAGATATTATATTCCGAACACGGATCTCGGAATGTACACCTTCAATCTTACGGAGCTTAGGCAGTTTATCCATCAGCTTCATGATTAAGCATACATATTGTGTATTGTTTCTTGTTATATATCATTTTCGGCGCGGGTGAGGCATGCTGTTTCGGCAGGCTTTGTCCGCGCTTTTGTTTTCCGCGAATTGGGTTTGCCGTGCTTTTTGCACGGCGGTTTATGATTTGTTAAAACTTAATTTATTATTATTTATTGATAAAAGAAATCTGTTATGCTATAATTGCGTTAATTATTATGGAGCAGTATAGTTAAATGATAATTTTAGGTATAGATCCCGGCTATGCGATAGTCGGCTGGGGCGTTTTGGAATATAACGCCAATAAATTTAAAGTGATTGATTACGGTGCGATAACAACCGAGGCAAAAAAACGCCTTTTCCGCTTCGCCTTATGGATATTTACTAACGGCATGAACAAAATCTTTTCCGATTATCACCCGCAGGTTATGAGTATGGAAAAGCTTTTTTATAACAATAATGCCAAAACGGTTATCGATGTTGCGCAGGCAAGGGGAGTGATAACTCTTTCTGCGCAGCAAAAACGGTGTTCAAATCGCAGAATATACTCCCTTGCAGGTTAAGCAGTCCGTAACGGGATACGGCAGAGCCGTTAAAAAGCAGGTGCAGGAAATGACTAGGATTATTTTAAACCTTGAAAAAATCCCGAAGCCGGATGACACGGCAGACGCCCTTGCAATGGCAATCTGCCACGCGCATTGCAGCGGCAGCTTGCTCGGCGGAATAAATAATTATAATATTAAGCTTCGTTAATGCAGGCTTAAGCAGGCGAGAATCGACCACAATAAGGTTTAAAGCAACCGATTTCCGCGTGTGCTGTGTTAAAATACTCGTTAATCCGAAAGGATTAACTGCGTTTTATGTCTTGCCCACACAAAAATCGGTTTGATTTAAACTGCTTGCACCTAAAACGGTGTCGGCGTGGAGCGGCATTTATCGTTTGCACAATCGCTTTTACGCGGCTTGCTTTGCGGCATTTTTGCATGAAAGGTGCATAATTATTATGATATACAGTTTAAGCGGAAAAATTAACCTATGTTTCCGAACAATTCGTTGTTATAGAGTGCGGCGGTGTGGGCTTTAAATGCTTCACCTCGCTTAATACGGCAAAAACAGTAGGCTCAGTCGGCTCTGCCGTCAGCCTTTTCACTCATCTTTCCGTTAAGGAAGATGCGCTTGATCTTTATGGCTTTGCCACTCATGATGAGCTTGATTGCTTCAGGCTTTTGATATCCGTGTCCGGAGTAGGCCCCAAAGCGGCGGTTTCCGTGCTTTCGGAGCTTTCCCCTCAAAAGCTTGCGCTCGCCGTTGCGGCAGGTGATGTTAAGGCAATCACCAAGGCAAACGGAGTGGGCAAAAAAATCGCCGAAAGAATCGCACTTGAATTAAAGGATAAGCTTGTCGGCACCGTCGGTGGCGAAATTGCTGCCGATATCGGCTCCGCCGCTTCAATCGTTGAAGAGTCTGCTTCGGCAGAGGCTGTTGCGGCGCTTGTTTCGCTCGGCTTCAGCCAAAGCGATGCCGCGGTTGCCGTCGGCTCAATGGATAAATCGCTTACCGCCGATGAAATGATAAGGCTCGGCTTAAAGCAGCTTTCCAAAAAAACTTATAATGGTGAATAATAATGGATGAAATGGATTTTGAAAACAGAATAGTTTCCACCGAGTTCAATCAGGCGGACGGCGATATGGAAAACAGCCTGCGCCCAAAGCAAATGAGCGATTATATCGGGCAGGATAAGGTTAAGGAAAACCTTTCCGTTTATATTCAAGCCGCAAGGGGCAGAGGTGAAGCGCTTGATCATGTGCTTCTTTACGGTCCGCCGGGGCTTGGCAAAACAACTCTTGCCGGTATTATCGCAAACGAAATGGGCGTTAATATAAGAATAACAAGCGGCCCCGCAATTGAAAAGCAAGGCGATCTTGCGGCTTTGCTTACTAATTTGCAAGAGGGCGATGTGCTTTTTATTGATGAAATTCATCGCCTTAACAGAAGCGTTGAAGAGGTGCTTTATCCGGCGATGGAGGATAGGGCGCTTGATATAATCATCGGCAAAGGGCCGTCTGCAAGGTCAATAAGGCTTGATTTGCCGAATTTCACACTTGTGGGCGCAACCACGCGCGCGGGCCAGCTCTCTGCTCCGCTTAGGGACAGATTCGGCGTTATAATGCGCTTGGAGCTTTATACCCCGCAGGAGCTTGCAATTATCGTTAAGCGCAGTGCTTCGATTTTAGGCATTGACATTGATGATGAGGGTGCGGCGCAAATAGCGGCTCGCTCAAGAGGAACTCCCCGTATAGCAAACAGGCTGCTCAAGCGAAGCCGTGATTTTGCGGAGGTTAAGTATAACGGTGTGATAACGCGCGAGGCCGCGGCGGATGCACTTTCAAGAATGGAAGTTGATGAGCTTGGGCTTGACGCGACAGACAGAAGATTGCTTACGGCAATGATTAAAAAAATTACAACGGCGGCCCCGTAGGTCTTGAAACGATAGCGGCGGCGATCGGCGAAGAAGCCGTAACAATCGAGGATGTTTACGAGCCGTATCTTATGCAAATCGGATTTTTAAGCCGAACACCGAGGGGAAGATGTGCATCTCCTGCGGCTTATAAGCATCTTGGCTTTGAGCAGGACGGTCAACAATCATTAATGTGATTTATTCAAGTATGCCGGTTGTGTTTTTTTGCCGAGGCAATAATACTGAAGCGCATATTAAATTTAATAGAAAGGTTACTGTATCATGGGCAAATTATTCGGAACAGACGGTGTAAGAGGCATCGCAAATAAAGATTTAACAAACGAGCTTGCCATGCAAATAGGTATGGCGGCAGCCGAAATTCTTATTGAGGAATGTGAGGGCACTCCCACCGTTATGATAGGCAAGGATACCCGCGCTTCGGGCGATATGCTTGAGGCGGCGCTCACCGCGGGCTTTTGCTCGGTTGGCGTTAATGTGCTTTCCGTCGGCGTTGTGCCGACTCCCGCAGTTGCTTATCTTGTGGGCAAATACGGTTGCGCGGCGGGTGTAATGATTTCCGCTTCGCATAATCCCTGCGAATATAACGGAATTAAAATTTTTCAGTCAACCGGCTATAAGCTTCCGGATGAAACAGAAGAAAAAATCGAAGCAATAATCCTCGATAAAAATTATGAAGTAAAAACACAAAAAAATCGGCGGCGAGGTAGGCAAAAAGAATTTATTGTAAAAACTGCTGTTGAAGATTATATAAATCATGTTGTTTCCGCCGCAGAGGTTAGGTTTGACGGCCTTAATATAGCAATAGACACGGCAAACGGCTCCGCTTCCGTTTGCGCAAAAGAAATTTTTACACGACTCGGAGCCAAGTGCCATATGCTTTCGGATACTCCGAACGGCGTAAACATAAACCTTAATTGCGGCTCGACCCACCCCGAAGAGCTAATGGCCTTTGTTAAGGCGAATAAGCTTGATCTCGGCGTTGCGTTTGACGGTGATGCGGATCGTATGCTTGCCGTTGACGAAAACGGCAATTTGGTGGACGGCGATAAAATCATCGCAATCTGCGCCGCACAAATGAAGCAGGAGGGCAAGCTTGCCAAAAACACGGCGGTTGTTACCGTTATGAGCAACATGGGCTTTTTTAAATTCTGCGAGGAAAATGATATTAAATGCGCAAAAACCGCGGTTGGAGACAGATATGTTCTTGAAAGAATGCTCCAAAAGGGCTATAATATCGGCGGCGAGCAAAGCGGTCATGTTATTTTTCTTGATTACGCCACCACGGGCGACGGCGAGCTTTCTGCCGTTAAGCTGATTGAAACTGTTGTTAAAAGCGGTGCAACTCTCGGCGCGCTTGCAAAAATAATGACGGTTTATCCTCAGGTGCTTATAAATGTTCCCGTAACTCCGCAGGGTAAGCTTAAATATAATAACGACGAATATATCATTTCCGCCGTTCAGGAAGCGGAAATGGACCTCAACGGCGACGGCCGTGTGCTTGTGCGCGTTTCCGGCACGGAGCCGCTTGTGCGCGTTATGCTTGAGGGCAAAAATATCGAGCAAATAACAAAGCTCGGCAATGAAATAGCAGAAGTGGTAAAGGAAAGACTCAGCTGATGAGATACACAAATGATTGGGCGGATTACGAGCTTATCGATTGCTCCTGCGGTGAAAAGCTTGAAAGATGGGGCAGTCAAATTCTTGTGCGCCCCGATCCGCAGGTTATATGGAAAAGCGAAAAAAAGAATAAGCTTTGGTATACTGCAGATGCACGCTATCACCGCTCAAGCACGGGCGGCGGCGAATGGCAGTTTTTCAAAAAGGTTCCTCCAGCATGGAAAATCAAATATAAAGATTTAACCTTTAATATCAAAACAATGGGCTTTAAGCATACGGGGCTTTTTCCGGAGCAGGCGGTAAATTGGGATTATGTTCGTGATGTTATCCGTGTGAGCGGCAGAAAGGATGTTAAGGTGCTTAATCTTTTTGCCTACACGGGCGGAGCAACCGTCGCCTGCCTTAAAGAGGGCGCATCCGTTGTGCATGTGGACGCTTCAAAAGGAATGACTCTTTGGGCGAAGGAAAATGCAAAGGACAGCGGAGTCGCCGATAAGCCGGTGCGCTGGATTGTTGACGATTGCATAAAAATTCGTTCAGCGTGAAATCAGGCGCGGCAATAAATATGATATTATTATTCTTGACCCGCCTTCTTACGGCAGAGGCCCGAAGGGCGAAATTTGGCACCTTGAGGATCAGTTATATGATTTTGTGCAGCTGATTGAGCAGGTGCTTTCGGATGATGCGCTTGCCGTTTTGCTCAATTCTTACACAACCGGGCTTTCCGCTTCGGTTATGAAATATATTCTTGATGATGTTATCGTAAATAAGAAAGGCGGCAGTGTGTTTGCGGATGAAATCGGGCTTCCCGTTTCCTCCGGTGCGGGCGTTTTACCCTGCGGCGCAACTGCTGTTTGGAAAAAGCAATAAATGAGTTTAATCGAATTTCAAAAATGTTTCCTTTTCTTACGGCACCGATGAGGGCGAAGAAAGGGTAGATGTTATCGAAAATTTAAATCTTAATATAGAAAAAAAGGCAGCTTCACGGCAGTGCTCGGGCACAACGGCTCGGGAAAATCCACCCTCGCCAAGCTCACAAACGGAATATTGTTTCCTCAGCAGGGCAAAGTGTTGGTGGACGGTTCCGAAACTAAGCCGGACGACAGTATTTTCGATATCCGCAAAAAAGTGGGCATGGTATTTCAAAATCCCGATAATCAGATAGTGGCTTCAATCGTAGAAGAGGATGTTGCTTTCGGGGTTGAAAATTTAGGCGTGCCGCCGCAGGAATGCCGCAGGCGCGTTGACGAGGCCATGAAAACCGTTGATATTTACGAACAGCGCCTTAAAGCGCCGCATAAGCTTTCGGGCGGTCAAAAGCAGCGCGTTGCCGTTGCTGGAATTATTGCAATGAAGCCCGAGTGTATAGTGCTCGACGAACCTACCGCCATGCTTGACCCCAGCGGCAGAGCCGAAGTGCTTGAAACAATCAAAAAGCTCAATAAAGAAGAGGGCATCACGGTTGTGCTCATCACTCATTATATGGATGAGGCCGTTCAGGCAGACAGAGTTGTTGTTATGGACGGCGGTCAAATCGTTATGGATGATACGCCGCAAAATGTGTTTGCAAAAGTTGATGAGGTTAAATCCTACGGGCTTGATGTGCCGCAGGCAACCGAGCTTGTGCACAGAATGAAGCTGAAGCCCGAAAAAACGGTTTTAAATGCCGATGAATGTGTTGATTATATAGTTTCCATGTTGGAGGATTAACATGCCTGTACTGTGTTGCGAAAAATTGAATTACCTTTACAGCGTGGGCACTCCGTTTGAAACGGCCGCGGTTAAGAATGTTGATTTCAGTGCCGATGAGGGCGAAATGATAGGCATTATCGGCCACACGGGCAGCGGCAAATCCACGCTTATTCAGCATATGAACGGCTTGCTTGAGCCGCACAGCGGATGTGTTATTCTTAACGGTAATGATATTTGGTCCAAAGAAAAACAGAAAAAAATAAGAAATGTTCGCTTTGCGGTGGGTCTTTGCTTTCAGTATCCCGAATATCAGATTTTTTTGAGGAAAAATATATTTAAGGAAATCGCCTTCGGCCCAAAGCAAATGGGGCTTTCGAATGAAGAAATCGCTTTGCGTGTGCGCGAAAGTATGGAATTTGTGGGGCTTAAAGGCGATATGGTTGATAAATCGCCGTTTGATTTATCCGGCGGTCAAAAAAGGCGAGTAGCAATAGCTTCGGTTATCGCAATGAAGCCGCAGGTGCTTATTCTTGATGAACCGTGCGCTGGGCTTGACCCGAAGGGCAGAGATTCCATTCTTGATATGATTAAAGAATATCAGCGTTCCACGGGCAGCACCGTTATTATCGTTTCTCATTCAATGGAGGATGTGGCAAGGCTTTGCACCAAGGTTTATGTTATGAACGGCGGCAAGGTTGCCATGAGCGGCAGCGTTGCCGAGGTCTATTCAAGGGGAAATGAGCTGAAAAACATGGGTCTTAATGTTCCGCAGGTAACGGATATTTTTATTAAGCTCAAAGAACGCGGTGTTGATTGCAAAACGGATATCTACACGCTTGAGCAGGCTCAGGCCGAGCTTGAAAGACTTTTAAAAACGGGGGTGCACCGTGAGTGATATAACCTTGGGGCAGTATTTCCCCGGAAATTCTTTTATTCATAAAATGGATGCGCGCATGAAAATCGTGCTCACCGTTGCGGTAATCGTTGCGCTTTTTATATGTAAAAACTTTTATACTCTTGCGCTTGTAACTGTGTTTTCGGTTGTAATCGTTCTCTCTTCAAAAATATCGCTTAAAACGATATTTAAAAGCATTAAGCCTCTTGCCGTTATTATCATTATCACCTCCGTGCTCAATCTGTTTTACGGGCAGGGCGAGCCGTTGGTAACTCTTTTTCGGCAGGCTGAAAAATCACCGAGGCGGGTATTTGCACGGCAATATTTATGTCCGTCAGAATTATTTTGCTGGTTGTTGTCGGTTCGCTTTTAACCTATACCACCACGCCTACGGATTTAACGGACGCAATCGAAAGATTGTTTTCGCCCCTCAAGGTGTTTAAGCTTGATGTTCATTCGGTTGCAATGACGATGACTATTGCACTGCGCTTTATTCCAACGCTTATTGAGGAAATCGATAAAATCACGGCGGCGCAAAAAAATCGCGCGGAGCAGATCTTGAAACAGGCAATCTTGTTCATAGGGCAAAAGCGCTTGTGCCGATTCTTATTCCGCTGTTTATTTCTTCGTTCAGGCGTGCAAACGAATTGGCTTATGCAATGGATTGCCGCTGCTATAAGGGCGGCGAGGGTCGCACAAAAATGAAGCAGGTTAAAATGGCGGGCAGGGATTATGCCTCGCTAATATCCGTAATTGTTATTTTTGCGCTTGTAATCTATATAAATACACTTTCGGCGGCGGTTATATGATAAATTATTTGGTATCCGTCGGCTACGACGGCTCTTGCTATCACGGCTGGCAAATTCAAAAAAATGCAATTACCGTTCAGCAGGTTTTTCAACTGTCACTCGAAAAGCTCTTTCGTGAAAAAATCGATATTAAGGGCTGCAGCAGAACGGACAGCGGCGTGCATGCAAATATGTATTGCGTTTCGTTTAAATCGGAAAAGGAAATTCCGTGTGCCAATGTTGTTTCAGGGCTGAATACTTATTTGCCAAAAGATATCGCGGCTTTTGACTGCCGTATTGTGCCGCCCGATTTTCATGCAAGATACAGCGTTCATTCAAAGGAATATGTTTATCGCGTTTATAACGGCAAAATAAGAAATCCTTTTTTGCAAAAATATGCTTTTCATTATAAATATCCGATAGATGCCGAATATCTTGATAAAGAGGCCAAGGCATTTATCGGCACCCACGATTTTGCCGCGTTTTGCTCGGCTAATTCAAAGGTGGAAAGCACCGTAAGAACGGTTTATGATTTTAGGGTGGAGCGCGAGGGCGATGAGGTTCGCTTTATCGTCAGCGCAAACGGCTTCCTTTATAATATGGTGCGAATTATGGTCGGCTCTCTTTTGTTTGTAAATGAGGGCAAAATCAAAAGCGGCGCGCTTGCGGAGGTTATCAAAAGCAAAAAGCCGCACCCGTGCGGGAAAAAAACCGCACCGCCGCAGGGGCTTTATCTAAATAAAGTAAATTATTAAATTTCAGTTAATATATATTTCACTAAGTGTTAATTTTTTTGAGGGTTATTATGGCATCATCTCAGCGTGAAGCCGAAAGAGCGGAAAGAAAAAAAGCAAAAAGCCGCAAGCGTTGGCGCATTGCGTGGGCAATAGTCGGCGTGGCGGTTGCAGTTTTGCTTATTTTGCGTATCGCGGAAACGGATTTTTCATCCCTTTCGGCCAAGAAAAAAACAATTCCGAATCTGTTTCGGAAAAAAACAAATATCCTTATGAGCTTTCCTCCGGCGGCGATCTTTCATTCGGCACGGTGGGCAGCGGGCTTTATGTGCTGGACGACAGTTCTTTCACCGTTCTTGACACATCAAACGCAAGCCTTGTGCAAACCTTTAATCACGGCTATTCCAATCCCATAGTCGAAACAGTGGGCAGCTATTCGCTGCTTTATGATCAGGGCGGCACGGCGTATAGGCTTGATACGGAAAAAAAGAATGTTTATTCCGATAAATCAGATAATCAGCTTCTTTGCGCAGGAGCGTCCGAATCCGGCAGCGTTGTTTTGTGCACAACTTCGGATTCTGCAAAAAGCAATGTTTCGGTATATAATAAATCTTTAAAGAAAAAAATGAGCTATGATGTGGCAAACGGCTATGTGATTGCCGCCGCGATAGACGCCAGAGGCACGCGCGTGGCTTTCGCCGCCGTAAATTCCGAAAAACGCAAAGCTCAAAACCGTTGTTTACACAATGAATATCGGCGATACCGAGCCGAGAGCGCGATTTGAATATTATTCCTCGCCCGTGCTGGATTTGCGTTTTTTTCATCAAGTGATTTGTTTGTTGTGGGTTCGGATTTTGTCAGTGTTGTTCGCGGGCTTAAAAACCGAAACAAAGATTTTCGAACAGGGCAGTGCATTTACTGCATCATATGATTACGACAGCTCCGATAATTTGATTTACGCTTATTCGGAATATTCCGGTTCCGCGGAAAACAAAATAGCCGTGGTTAAGCACAACGGCAATGTAAAAAAACCGTGGCAACGGTCGATTCGGCGGTTAAGGATATTTCGGGATCTTCATCATATATAAGCGTTTTAACCGCAGACAGCGTTATAACATATAAAAATCTCTGATTCATCCGTTAAGCAAACATATAAGGCGGATGATTCTTACACATCAATCAAGCAGGTTTCGTCTAAGGTGTTCGCAAAGCGGCAAACTCTTGTTGAACTGCTAAGCGATAATCGGGAGTGATTAGGAATATGAATATAAATGTTCTTGATATTATTCTCGTTTTGCTTGTTGTTGCCTGCGTGATTGCCGGATATTTCAAGGGCTTGCTTCGCTCCGTTATCTCATTTGCGAAATATGCACTCGGCATTCCGCTTTCATTTTTTATTGCCGATAAATATTCGGCTCAAATTTACAATTCGCTTTTTCGAGAGGCGGCGCTAAATAAAGTCACATCCGCGCTTGAGCAATCGGCAAATATAGATTCGGTTGTTTCCTCGGTTAAGGAAAGCGTTGCTTCGCTTCCTTTCGGGCTTTCCGGAATTGTTGATTTGTCTTTTCTTGATAATATAAACAATTCCACAGCGGCTCAGGCAATTGCAGCCAATGTGCTTGATCCCGTTTTGCTGGTTGTTGTTAAAGCTGCCGTGTTTCTGCTTGTTTTTGCTTGCGGTTTCGATTATCGCTTTCCTGATTTCGCGCTTTATTAAAAAAAGCTTGAGGAAAAAGACCGTATGCCGCTTAAGCACACAAATAAATTTATCGGCGCTCTTCTCGGCGCATTTAAAGGCACAGTGCTTCTTGCCGGTGTGTGCGCCGCGCTTGTGTTTGTGCGTGATTTCATTTTTGCGTCATCTCAAAATGAATTTGTAAGGCTTGTTGATTCAAGCTCGGTTACAGAGTTTATAAATACAATAAATCCGCTTATTAACCTTGTTTAATACGGAGCCCTTTTGGGCGGAAAGGTTTGCTTTATGAGTAAGTTTAAAGAAAATGTTAAAGATCTTTTTAAGGGCTGGAACACTATTCCCAACTGGATGTGCTTTGCCAGAATCGCTTTGATTCCCGTTTTCAGCGTTCTTTTCATAAAAGGGCAGTATCTCTGGGGCGTGGTGGCAATGATCGTTGCTGCGCTTACCGATGTGTTTGACGGTAAAATCGCAAGAAAATTCAACATGGTTTCAAACCTCGGCAAAATTCTTGATCCGATTGCAGATAAGCTTTCGCAAATGGCAATCGTTATTATTCTTATCATTAAGTTTTGGAATAACGACGGTATTGTTAAATATATTTTCTTTCTCTTTATTTTTAAAGAGCTTGTTATGATAATCGGCGGCGCCGTTTTGCTTTCAAAGGGCATGCGCCCCACTGCCGCAGAGGTTTGGGGCAAGGTTGCCACGGTTGTCTTCTATGTGTTTATGATAACGATTATCGCTTTGGGCTCTGCCGATTCGCCGCTTGTGGGCGTTTGGTTCTTCAAGCAGCTGCCCCAGGCACTCACCACCGTTATGGTTATAATCTCGGCATTGCTTGCCTTTGTTTCTCTTTTCGGCTATGCGCCCGGCTTTATTAAGCAGATGAAGGAAAATAAGGCGGCTTCAAATTCCGATAAAAAGAAAATCAATTAAGGAGTAACTTAATGAAACAGCAGATGTGCAGCAAGTGCGGTGTTCGCCCCGCAGTTCTGTTTATTCAAAAAATGGAGGACGGTAAAGTTGTTCCCGAGGGGCTTTGCATAAAATGTGCCAGGGAAATGAATGTCGGCTCCATAAATCAAATGATAGATCAGCTCGGCATTTCTGACGAGGAGCTTGAGCAGGCTTCAGAGCAAATGAGCCAGTTTATGGAAAATATGCAGGATTTCGATTTCGGCTCGGTTGGCGATATGCTCGATCCCGATAACGCCGAAGGTGCCCAAACCCTGCCTTTCGCAAGCCTTTTTCGGCAATAATGCCGAAGAAAAACGGCGACACCAAAACAGGTAAAGGCTCCAATAAGAAAAAAAGGCAAAAAGGGCAGGAAGGACGATCCCCGTAAATTCCTGAACAATTATTGCAATAACCTCACCGCTAAGGCAAAGCGCGGCGAGATAGACGCCATTATCGGCAGAGAAAAAAAGAAATATCGCGCGCAATTCAAATTCTTTTGCCGTAGAACAAAGAACAATCCATGCCTTATCGGTGAACCCGGAGTAGGAAAAACAGCCGTTGCCGAGGGTCTCGCAATAAAAATCGCAAAGGGTGAGGTGCCCGCAAATCTTGCCGATAAAGAAATTTATCTGCTTGATTTAACGGCGCTTGTTGCCGGCACTCAGTTCAGAGGCCAGTTTGAGGGCAGAATAAAAGGCCTTGTTGACGAAGTTAAAAGCGAGGGAAATATTATCCTGTTTATCGACGAAGTGCATAATCTCGTCGGCACCGGGGACAGTGAAGGCACAATGAATGCCGCCAATATACTCAAGCCCGCGCTTTCAAGAGGCGAAATTCAGGTTATCGGCGCAACAACCTTTAACGAATACAGAAAATATATTGAAAAAGACGCTGCTCTCGAGCGCCGCTTCCAGCCGATTAAAATTGAAGAGCCCTCTGTGGAGGATGCTTACAGAATGCTTCTCGGCATAAAGGCGTATTATGAAAATTATCATAAGGTGCAAATGAGCGACAGCCTTGTTTATAAAGCCGTAACCATGTCGGAAAGATATATTACGGACAGATATTTGCCCGATAAGGCAATCGATTTGCTCGATGAAGCCTGCACCTGCGCAAATCTGCGCAATCCGGCAATATCCGAATATCAGCTTAAGCTTAAAGAAAAAAATGATTTGCTTGAAAGAATAGACGCTCTTTCTCAGCCCGATCCGGATGAAAACGAGGAAATCGATTACGAGCTGATTTCAAACCTTAAAGCCGAAACAATGAAGCTTGACGGGGTTTTGCCCGATCTTGCGGAAAAAGCCAAGGATAATCAGGTGGTTGAAGCCGATTTGGCAAAGGTCGTTTCGCTGTGGACGGGAATCCCAGCCGCAAAAATCGAGGCAGGGGATATAAAACGCCTTGCTTCTCTTGAAGATGAGCTTAAAAAGCATATCGTGGGTCAGGATGAAGCTATTTCAAAGCTTGCCGCCGCAGTGCGCAGGGGCAGAGTTCAAATAAGCCCGCGCAAAAGGCCGCAGTCGTTTATATTCGTCGGCCCGACGGGTGTCGGCAAAACAGAGCTTGTTAAGCAGCTTGCAATGTATCTTTTTGATTCGCCCGAAAGCCTTATCAGGCTTGATATGAGCGAATATATGGAAAAATTCAGCGTTTCAAGAATTATCGGCTCGCCTCCGGGCTATGTGGGATATGACGAAGCAGGCCAGCTTACGGAAAAGGTAAGAAGAAAGCCTTATAGCGTTATTTTGTTTGACGAAATTGAAAAGGCGCATAAGGATGTGCTCAATATCCTGCTGCAAATTCTTGATGAGGGCAGAATAACGGATTCTCAAGGCAGAACGGTTAATTTTGAAAACACGATTATCGTTATGACCTCGAATGCCGGCTCAACGGATACCGCATCGCTCGGCTTCGGCAAATCCTCAAACGATATAAATAAAGATGTTACGATGAAAGCACTTGAGCGCTTCCTGCGCCCCGAGTTTCTCGGCAGGGTTGATGAAATCATCACCTTTAATAATCTCACATTTGAAGATTTTGAAAAAATCGCCCGTATTATGCTTGATGAGCTTGTGGAAAGCCTTAAAGATAAGGCAATTGAGCTTGTTTATGATGATTCCGTGCCCGTATTTATTGCCAAGGAAGCGTTTGGCTCCAAAAAGAATGCGCGCGGAATACGCGATTGCGTTCGCAGGGATGTTGAAGACTTGCTTGCATCGCAAATCGTTTTCAATCAGGATAGGGAAATTAAGCGCTTTGCTCTTACCGCAAATGAAAAAAATTCAGGTAAGTATTGATTAAATTTAAAAAAGTACTTGACTTTGCGGCGTTCTTTGTATATAATAACTAACGTCGCTGATGCGGGTGTAGTTCAATGGTAGAATGTCAGCCTTCCAAGCTGAACACGAGGGTTCGATTCCCTTCACCCGCTCCATATATGCGTTTGTAGCTCAGCTGGATAGAGCAACCGCCTTCTAAGCGGTGGGTCGGAGGTTCGAGTCCCCCCAAGCGCGCCAATGCTGCGCCTGAGCATCAGCAAACGTTTCTTTAGCTTGCATGTCAAGCGCAGCAGAATATGGTGGGATTAGTTCAGTTGGTTAGAGCGCTGGTTTGTGGCACCAGAGGTCATCGGTTCGAATCCGATATCCCACCCCACTTTTTTCTATCCCTATATTGGGGTGTCGCCAAGCGGTAAGGCAAGGGACTTTGACTCCCTCATGCGTAGGTTCGAATCCTGCCTCCCCAGCCATGCGCCCTGTTTCGGATAGGGCGAATTCGGTTCATTAGCTCAGATGGCAGAGCACTTGACTTTTTAATCAAGGTGTCCGGGGTTCGATTCCCCGATGAGCCACCAAGTAAAAAGCATTGATTTCGCTTTTGCGTTTTTCAATGCTTTTTTTCTTTTTGTTTTGTGTAAATCGGTGATTTTTTTGCTTTTTTTATTGCAAGAAATATCAGTAATTGGGGAACCGCCGATTTAAACCGTTCAAAACGAATAGCACGAACGGAAGGGCATCGTTATTGATGATAACAAGTGGAACAAAGGCATATGTTACAGATAATAAGGTTGAAAGTGAAGCAATACTTCATACCGGAACAAAGTATAAATTAATTGATGCAAACAGACTAATGGATTTAAATGGTAATTCTTGGCTTGAAATAATAAGAAGAATAATTAAGTAGGTGATATAATGACAGAAGAAGAAAAAGCAAAAAGAAGATTTTTTATGTCTGAAGATGCAAGAACTGTATTTATTCCGCCTTGTGCTGTCTGCAAAAATGCGGATGGACTGAATTGCAAGGCATTAAAGGGCAGACGTCCTGAAAAATATTATATGGATGATAATCCTGATTTTCAGAAATGTCCTAAATTCGATTTTAATCCAAATACGTTTGATGCAAACAAATATAAGGAATTATCAAAGCATTATAATTGGTAAGCATCCACATATTGATTGTGGGCGCTTTTCTTATGCCCAAATTTAATACAGTTGATGAAGCACTTTGCAATTATGCAAGGTGCTTTTTTTCATATCTTCACACCTTGATAAGTGATATAAACTGTCAAAAAAATACTCCTGCAATATGAGATATAAACTGTTGCGCCTTCAGCGGAAGACACCGCACTTAAAAAAACTTTTTTTATAAGAATTCATAAAAAAAGATTTTTGGCGTTCGAGGGCTTCGCCCTCAAACGAAGAGCTGAAAGTAACAAAAAAACTGAAAAACGCTTTGAAATTTGCCCTTGTTCAGACAGATGCGGCGGATGCTTTATTCTGTTTGCATTATCGAGCGAAAAAGTGTAAAATTATTTCTGTGATTATGATTGAAGGGGGTGCGAACCGTGCGCAGCGTGCTTTTCGGGAATGACGAAATCTGTTATTCTCTTGAACGAAAAAAGGTTAAAAACATAAATTTGCGAATTAAGCAAAGCGGCGAGGTGTGCGTTTCCGCCCCGCGTTTTGTTTGCGCAGAGCGGATCGATTCTTTCGTGCTTCAAAATGCGCCTAAAATTCTTGCGGCAAAAAAACGCTTTGAGGCGGCAAAGACCGCCGCGCCGCAATTTGTGAGCGGAGACAGCGTTTCCGTGCTCGGCAAAGAATATGTGCTTTGCGTTTGCGAGGGCAGTGCGTTTTCTTTTTTTCCCTTTTGCCAAGGCGAATTGCATATGACGGTTAAAAATTCCGCGGAATTTGAAAACCGTAAATGTGCATACGAAAAAGTGCTTCACGCCGAGGCGAAAAAGAACATTTCCGGAAATTATAAAAAAATGTTATCCCGCATTTGCCAATTATTGCCAAGTTGTGCCCGCGCTTAAAAATTCGCAAAATGAAAGGTCAGTGGGGGAATTGCCGCAGTAAAAAGCAATGTTATAACCCTGAATTCGCGCCTTGCCGCTTATGATGAAAAGGTGATTGAGTTTGTGGTTCTTCACGAATATTGCCATTTCATTCATCCTGATCATTCGCCCGCTTTTTTTATGACGAGCTCTCCGCCGTTATGCCCGAATGGCGCGTTTATGATAAAGTTCTTAAAAAAATAGGTAAAAAAATTGTTAATTTGTTGACAAACATTTTTCGGCCTTATAATATTCAATGAACGAAAGTTCGGTACAAGCCAAACGGCTTCATGCCGTTATAAACTAATTGGAGGAGATTAATTATGGCAAATCGTTTTGTTCTTAATGAAACAAGTTATCACGGCGCCGGTGCAATTCAGGAAATTGCCGGTGAAGTAAAGGGCAGAGGCTTCAAAAAATGCTTTGTTTGCTCCGATCCCGATCTTATTAAATTCGGCGTAACAAAAAAGGTTACCGATGTTCTTGATGCCGCTTCTGTCGATTATGAAATTTACAGCGAAATTAAACCCAATCCCACGGTTCAAAAATGTTCAAACCGGCGTTGCCGCATTTAAGGCTTCCGGCGCAGATTGCATTATCGCCATCGGCGGCGGTTCTTCAATGGATACCGCCAAAGCTATCGGTATAATAATTATGAACCCGGAATTTGAGGATGTTATTTCTCTTGAGGGCGTTGCTCCCACAAAGAATAAATGCGTTCCTATCATCGCGGTTCCCACCACCGCAGGCACTGCCGCAGAGGTTACCATCAACTATGTTATCACCGATACGGAGAAAAACAGAAAGATGGTTTGCGTAGATCCTAAAGATATCCCGGTTATCGCTGTTGTAGATCCCGATATGATGTCTTCAATGCCCAAGGGACTCACCGCCGCAACAGGTATGGATGCTCTTACTCATGCAATTGAAGGCTATATCACAAAAGCCGCTTGGGAGCTTTCCGATATGTTCCACCTTAAAGCCATCGAAATCATTTCCAGAAGCCTTCGCAACGCTGTAAACAATACTCCGGAAGGCAGAGCGGATATGGCTCTCGGTCAGTATGTTGCAGGTATGGGATTTTCAAATGTAGGGCTCGGCCTTGTTCACTCAATGGCTCACCCGCTCGGCGCTGTTTATGACACGCCTCACGGTGTTGCAAACGCAATCATTCTTCCAACCGTTATGGAATATAACGCTCCCGCAACAGGCGAGAAATACAGAGATATCGCAAAAGCCATGGGCGTTGAGGGCGTAGATGAAATGAGCCTTGACGATGCAAGAAAAGCAGCTGTTGACGCTGTAAGAAAGCTCGGTCAGGATGTGGGTATCCCGGCAGACCTTAAAGAGATTGTTAAGGACGAGGATGTTGATTTCCTTGCTCAGAGCGCTTATGACGATGCTTGCCGCCCCGGCAACCCGAAGGATACTTCGGTTGAAGAGATTAAGGCACTTTATCGCTCTCTTATGTAAAATTTTTTATCCGCTTCGATTTTCGGAGCGGATATTTTTATGCCTGTTTTTGCGTTAAAATTATTCGATGCCTTTTTGCTGCTCTTTTTATAGAATTTTTTTCGCTGTGCGGCAAAAATCGTTTAAAGCATTTGTAACTGTTTTGTAAAGGCGTATTTTGTTGAAACAGGTGATTTATTGTGCTAATATATACAAAAGTATGAACATTTTTATACTGATTTATAAACAAGTATGAAATTTGAAAGGATGTGTTTGCATGGATAGAAAAAGTAGTGGTTATGGATCACCCGCTTATCCAGCATAAGCTTTCCGTTTTGCGTGATGTTAAAACGGGAACAAAAGAATTCAGAGATCTTGTAAACGAAATTGCAATGCTTATGATTTATGATGCAACAAGGGATCTTCCTCTTCAGGATATAGAGGTTCAAACTCCCTGCGGAGTTGCTCATTGTAAAGAGCTTGCAGGCAGAAAGCTCGCTTTCGTGCCTATTCTTCGTGCAGGCCTCGGTATGGTGGACGGTGCTCTTGCTCTTGTTCCGTCTGCAAAAGTCGGGCATATCGGCCTTTACAGGGACGAAACAACTCTTGAGCCTGTTGAGTATTATTGCAAGCTGCCTAAGGACATTGAGGAAAGAGACGTGTTTGTTGTTGACCCAATGCTTGCAACGGGCGGCTCGGCAATCGACGCCATCGGCCAAATCAAAAAAAGAAATCCGCGTTCAATTAAATTCCTTTGCATGATTGCCGCTCCCGAAGGACTTGAAGCTCTTAAAGAAGCTCATCCCGATGTTGATATTTTCGTTGCCGGCATGGATGATCATTTGAATGAAAACGGATATATCGTTCCCGGTCTCGGCGACGCGGGCGACAGAATTTTCGGCACAAAATAATCGCCGAAAATATTTATATGAGAAGCAGTGCAGCGCTTTGCTTTGCGTTTTTTGCCTGCTTTTTTTACAAAAAACCGTATTTAATTTTAAATGTAACTTGCTTCGGAGGAAAAAAATAATGGCAAATAAATCTAAAAATCAAAATCGGTAAGGACGGTATTTATGACGCCCGCCAGCTCGGCACAGGCAAAATGGTTGTGCTCGGCTTTCAGCACATGTTCGCCATGTTCGGCGCCACGGTAACCGTTCCGCTTCTTACCGGTCTTTCAATTTCAACCACACTTTTGTTCGCAGGCCTCGGCACTCTTTTGTTCCACTGCCTCACAAAATTTAAAGTTCCGGCATTCCTAGGCTCTTCTTTCGCTTTCATCGGCGGATATCTTGCCGTTGCTCCGCTTCAGGCGGACGGAAGCGGAAATAAGGAGCTTCTTCCTTATGCGTGTCTCGGTGTTGCATGTGCAGGCCTTGTTTATCTTATCGTTGCCGCACTTATCAAAATCGTCGGCGTAAATAAGGTTATGAAGCTTTTCCCGCCCGTTGTAACCGGTCCGATCATTATGGCAATCGGCCTCGGTCTAGCTCCTTCTGCAGTTAATAACTGCAAAACGAATTGGTGGCTTGCAGTCGTTGCACTTATTCTTGTTATCGTGTTCAACATTTTCGGCAAGGGCATGATTAAGATTGTTCCTATTCTCTTGGGCATTGTGGGTTCTTATATCGTTGCTGTTCTTGTCGGCAATGTAGGCGGCGTAGAAAGCTTTGCAATCGATTTCAGCGCAATTAAAGCCGCTCCGTGGATCGGTAATCCGATTGAGTGGTCGTCAACCGTTTTCGGCGGTGTTCACGATAAGTCAATCGCAATATCGGCAATCATTGCAATCGTTCCCATCGCAATCGCCACAATTATGGAGCATATCGGTGATATTTCCGCTATTTCCGCTACTTGCAACAGAAACTACATCAACGACCCCGGCTTAAACAGAACTCTTCTCGGCGATGGTCTTGCAACTTCAATTGCGTCTCTTTTTCGGCGCTCCGGCAAACACCACATACGGCGAAAAACACAGGCGTTCTTGCCCTTTCCAAGGTTTATGATCCCCGCGTTATTCGTATTGCGGCTTATTTTGCCGTGTTTTTCAGCCTTTCTCCTAAGTTTGCGGCTGTTATTGAATCCATTCCCACGGCTGTTGTAGGCGGTATTTCATTTGTGCTTTACGGTATGATTTCCGCTATCGGTGTTCGCAATGTTGTTGAGGCTAAGGTTGATTTCTCAAAGGCAAGAAACACAATTGTTGCGGCTGTTATTCTTGTTGTGGCTCTCGGCCTTACGGATGGCATCACTTTCCATGTGGGTTCTTCAACCATCACTCTTACCGCTCTTGCATGCGCTTCAATCGCAGGTATCGTGCTCAATCTTATCTTCCCGGAAAAAGATTTTGATCCCGAACAGGCATTTAAGGCAGATACAGATTCAAAACAAATCAATCTTGAATCGGATTACGGTAAAAAGAAAGTTAAAAATGACGCCGAATAAGTAATATTCGTGTTTTAAATTTTTTGCTCTTGCATAGGGCACATTCGTATTCGGAATGTGCCTTTTTGGCAAGGGCTTTTTTTGCTTTTATAGTCTCTTTTTTTCTGTATTTCGTCAAAAATAAGCCGTTTTTTTGCAAGCTTCTGCGTATTTTCTTTTGACATATATCACTAAATATGTTAATATAAAAAAATATTATGTTTCGGAGGTTTGGCAATGTCTGTTGCGAATATTTGCATAATAATCGCGATTGTTGTTTATTTGGTGGCAATGGTAATCGTGGGTATTGTGTGCTCTAAAAAAAGAATAATAGTGTTGATGACTTCTATCTCGGAGGCAGGCAGCTTGGGCCGCTTGTAACTGCAATGAGCGCCGAGGCGTCCGATATGAGCGGCTGGCTGCTTATGGGCATGCCCGGCCTTGCATATCTTTGCGGTATTGCCGAGGCTTCGTGGACGGCTATCGGCCTTGCAATAGGTACATATCTTAATTGGCTTATTGTCGCAAAAAGGCTTCGCAACTATTCAAGCAGAATAGGCGCCATCACAATTCCCGATTTCTTCGGCAAAAGATTTAAGGATAACACGCATGTGCTGATGTTTGCTTCGGCACTGCTTATTATAATCTTCTTTATCCCTTACACGGCTTCCGGCTTTTCCACCTGCGGCAAGCTGTTTTCCTCGCTTTTCGGCATGGACTATCATCTCGCCGTTATTGTTTCGGCAATCGTAATCGTGCTTTATACAACTCTCGGCGGTTTCCTCGCCGCTTCAACAACCGATTTCATTCAGGCAATTATTATGACAATTGCTTTGATTGCCGTTCTTTGCTTTGGTATAAAAACGGCAGGCGGTTGGGATGCGGTTGCGGAAAACGCAAAATCAATTCCTCATTACCTTTCTTTAACATCAACAACAGACGGCGCCGGAAATATGGTTCCCTTCGGAGGATCTACCATTGTTTCTACTCTTGCTTGGGGACTCGGCTATTTTGGTATGCCTCATATCCTTCTTCGCTTCATGGCAATTAAGGATCCGAATAAGATTAAAACTTCAAGGCGAGTTGCAAGCATTTGGGTTGTTATCGCAATGAGCGTTGCAATTATTATCGGTATCGTGGGCCTTGCAATGAGCAAAAACGAATCCTCCATGGTTCTTAAAGACAGCGAAACGATTATCGTTGCAATTGCCGCTTTGCTTGCAAAGCACGGCGTGTTCTTTGCGCTTCTTGCGGGTCTTATTTTGGCAGGTATTTTGGCTTCAACCATGTCCACGGCAGACAGTCAGCTTCTTGCCGCTGCATCTGCAATCAGCCAGGATTTAATGGTTGGCTCACTTCGCCTTAAAATTTCCGAAAAGGTTAAAATGATTGCCGCAAGGGCAACCGTTATTGCAATTGCCGTTCTCGGCGTTGTTTTCGCATGGAATCCCGATTCCTCCGTTTTCAGAATCGTAAGCTTTGCATGGGCAGGCTTCGGCGCATCGTTCGGGCCTCTTATGCTGTTCTCGCTCTTCTGGAAGCGAACAAATAAATGGGGCGCTATGGCAGGTATGATTTCCGGCGGTATCACCGTTATAGCCTGGCACTATGCTCAGGGCGGCATTTTCAGCCTTTATGAATTATTGCCGGCATTTATTGTTTCAAAGTATATTCATCGTTGTTGTTTCGTTGCTTACAAAAGCTCCCGAACAGGAAATTATTGATGAATTTGAAGCCGCAAAGGCAGATAAATAATAAAAATAACCGACTGTTCATAATAGAACGGTCGGTTTTTCTTGTTGTTTGATTATTTTTCTTTTTTTATCGGCGTGCTTTTTTTCTGCCGCTTTTTCTCGGCTTTCGTTTCGTGCCGAATTGCGTTTGCTTCTTTGCTCGTTGCGCCTTGATTGCCGTTTCTCACGCTCGGTCTTGCGTTCCGTGTCGCGTTCAAGCCGTTTGCGCTCCGCTTCTTCTTTTTCAAGCTGCTTTTGAGCTTCGGATTTTTCTCGGCTTTCGGCAAGCTTTTTTGCCGCCGTATTCAGTGCGTCCTCAAAATCGGGCAGGGAATAGTTGATGATTTTTTTCAATGTTAATTGAATTTATAAAGCTTGAAATTAAAGTTTTCACCGTGTCGGGCACTTCGCTGTTTTTCGTCATTCACAAGCTTGTAAAGCTCCGGCACGGCAACGATAAGGCTTTTGTAGTTTTTTATGCTTATGTCGTCAATCGTTTTTATTCCTGCGGCTTTTGCGATTTCAAAAAGCTTTTGCACAATGCTTTTCAGTTGCTCCGGATTCATCGTTTCAAGGCTTTCGGTCAATGTGTCTTCCATATAATCGGATAGCAGGCTGAAGCGCTTTGCGGATTCAAATTCCGAGCCTTTTAATATCCAAGTGAAAATATTGTGCTGTGCGCCGCCCGAGGCTTCGCTTTTGATTATTTTGTTTTTTCCGCCCGGTGCAAGCATCCTTCCAACTATCGAGTCCTCCGGCAGCAGGTTCAAAACCGTTTCGTTTGCCTGTGGGGTAAACATAATCTCCGCCACTTCGTTCGGCAGGCCGGGGCCGTCGTTGTTGTAAACTCTGATAATGTGTTCCTTTTCTTCGTCTTTTAGAAAAAGATAGGAAAAGATGGCAAGGTTTCCGCCCTTTGAATGGCCGCCTATATAGTATCTGCCGCCTAAATTCGCAATTGCTTCGCTTATGTATTTTAATGCAGTTGTTTGGCTCGTTATCGGGAATTTGTATGCAAGCTCGGCGTCCTCGTAAAAGCTCACAATTTTTTCATCCGTTCCTCTGAAGGCGGCGTAATATAAACCATCGTAAATCTCAAACATAACGCCGTAAAAAGGCCGTTGCAAAATCCTCGCTCACGGTTTCTCGTGTTTGTAAAACGATTATGTTTTTTTGAATCGCTCGCTCTCGCCGATTTGCAAAAGCAGTTGCTGCGTTAAATATGCCGTGCTTTTTGTTTTCGGCACTTTCATCGGAAATGTTCAAAAGCTTTGAAATTTCGCCGAGCGTTTTGCCTGCATATTCAGAAAAATCACAGTATGCAAGGCGGCTGAAAATTGCATTGTCCGCTTCCGTAAGACCGATTTCGTTAAATTTTATGCCGCCGAATCTCTCGGCGTATTCAAACAGATTTGCCACGGTTATTCTCCTTAATGCTTTTATGTTGTTATTTTACAATAATTCGGTGAAATAAACAATATATTTAAATCATTTCCACCGGCTTTTGGCCATTTGTTTTATATAGTTTATAAAAGGTTAAAATTTGGTGTCAAAATTCGTCAAATTATTGCAATGCCTGTTACATTAGTTTATTATATCCATATCAATTTTGAAAGTGGTGTAAACAGAATCTTATGGAGCTTTTAAAGCGTAAAATTGTCGAAGAGGGCGAGGTTTACGAGGGCAATATATTAAAGGTGGATTGCTTCTTAAACCATCAGATAGATATTCCTTTTATGAAAGAAATAGGCAAGGAATTTCACCGCTTATATAAAGATGCAGATATAAATAAAAATTTTTAACGATTGAGGCTTCCGGCATTGCAATCGGCTCAATGGTTGCTCAGGAATTCGGCTGCCCGCTCGTTTTTTTGCGAAAAAAAGAATAAAACTAAAAAAATATCGCCGGCGATGTTTATGTAACTCCCGTTGAATCGTTTACCCATGGCACCACTTATAATGTTATGGTTTCAAAGCGCTTTCTCGGTAAAGGCGATAAAGTGCTTATTGTTGATGATTTTCTCGCAGTGGGCAATGCGCTTCGCGGCCTTATCCAAATGGTTAAGGAAAGCGGCGCCGAGCTTGTTGGCTGCGGCACTGTAATCGAAAAAAGGCTATCAGCATGGGGGCGACGAAATCAGGGCGCAGGGCATTCGCGTTGAAAGCCTTGCAATAATCGAAAGCATGGATGCAAAAACGGGAAATATCGTTTTCAGGAATTGATTTGATTTAAGCAGGTAATAGGCGCATTTGCGCATGTTATAAAAATTCCATTTATTTAACGGAGGAAAGTCAAATGAAATTGGCAAAAAAAATTATTGCAGTTCTTCTTGCAGTAGTATTTGTCGGCGCAGTTTTTGCCGGCTGCTCAGCTAAGAATGACTCAAACAAAGCCAAATCGGATCTTACGGTTGGTTTCATTTTACTTACACGATGAAAAACTCAACCTACGACAAAAAAACTTTATCACAGCTGCTGAAGAAGCTTGTGAAAAAAAGCCGGAGTAAAGATCCTCAAGAAAACAAACATTCCGGAAGGCAGCGAGTGCTATGAAGCAGCTGCACAGCTTGTTGACGAGGGCTGCGATATCATATTTGCAGACAGCTTTGGCCACGAGGACTATATCATTCAGGCTGCTAGGAAGTTCCCTGAAGTTCAGTTCCTTCATGCAACCGGCACAAAGGCTCACACAGAAGGCCTTTCAAACTATCACAATGCATTTGCCTCCATCTATGAAGGCCGTTTCCTTGCAGGCGTTGCTGCAGGTGAAAAGCTCAACGAAATGATCAATGCAGGCAAAATCACTGCAGATCAGGCTAAAATGGGCTACGTAGGTGCATTTACTTATGCAGAAGTTATTTCCGGCTACACTTCGTTTTATCTCGGCGCAAAGAGCGTTTGCCCGTCCGTAACCATGGAGGTTACATTTACCGGTTCTTGGTATGATGAAACTGCTGAAAAAGAGGCTGCTCTTAAGCTTATCCACAACGGTTGTGTTCTTATCAGCCAGCATGCCGATTCAATGGGTGCTCCCACTGCTTGCGAATCAGAAGGTGTTCCCAATGTTTCTTACAACGGCAGCACACAGCAGGCTTGCCCCAACACCTTTATCGTTTCTTCAAGAATTGATTGGGCTCCTTACTTTGAGCATGCAATTGATTGCGTAAAGAACGGCAAGGATATCGAAAAGGATTGGACAGGTAATCTTTCAACAGGTTCTGTTGTTCTCACAGATGTAAATACTCAGGCAGCTGCAGAGGGAACTCAGGAAGCTATTGATGCTGCAAAAGCAAAGCTTGAATCCGGTGAGATTCATGTATTTGACACTTCAACATTTACCGTAACAGTTGCAGACAATAAGAATGTAAATGCAAAGGTTGATGCTGACGGTCATCTTACAAGCTACATGGCAGATGTTGATACGGATGAAGCTTATACTCCGGACACAGAGGCTGTTTCAGACGGCTATTTCCATGAGTCTGAATTCCGTTCAGCACCTTACTTTGATATTCAAATTGACGGTATCACTCTTCTTGATACAAAATTCTAAGTTGAATAAATAAGTTATAATATTTTCCGTGGCCGATGAAAAATCGGCCGCGGTATAATATTTTAATATATTATTTATATTTCCACGGAGGGCAAGTAATGAGCGAATCTCTTGCAATAGAGCTTAAAGGTATCACAAAAAAACTTTCGGCTCAATCGTTGCCAATAAAGATGTTAATTTGCAGGTAAAAAGTGAAATCCTTTGCAATATTAGGCGAAAAACGGCAGCGGCAAAAACCACCCTTATGAATATGCTTTCAGGTATTTATTTCCCGGATGAAGGCCAAATATTTATTAACGGTAAAGAAGTTGTGATAAAATCCCCCAAAGATTCTTTTGAATGCGGAATCGGAATGGTGCATCAGCATTTCAAGCTTGTTGATGTTTTTTTAACGCAACCGAAAAATATCGTTTTAGGTGTTAATGACGGTAAAAAATTTAATCTTAAAGAAGCAGAAAAAAAGGTTCGCGAAATTACCGATAAATACGGCTTTGAAATAGATTTAAACAGAAAAATCTATGAGATGTCCGTGTCTGAAAAGCAAACCGTTGAAATTATCAAAGTGCTTTACAGGGGCGCCGATATACTTATCCTTGATGAGCCCACGGCGGTTCTTACACCGCACGAAACAGATAAACTGTTTGATGTTTTGCGTAAAATGCGCGCAGACGGCAAATCAATTATAATAATCACCCATAAGCTTCACGAGGTGCTTGAGCTTTCGGATCGTGTGGCGGTTTTGCGCAAGGGTGAATATATCGGCACTGTTGAAACTAAAGATGCAACAGAGCAATCGCTCACCGAAATGATGGTGGGAAAAAAAGATTTCGCTTAATATCGAAAGAACGAATCCCGTAAATCCCGCAGATATGCTTATGGTTAAGCATATTTCAGCAAAAAAATGCAGAGGGCAGAATTATTCTTGATGATATTTCATTCACGGCAAGGTCGGGTGAAATTCTCGGCATAGCAGGCATTGCGGTCAGCGGCCAAAGAGAAATGCTTGAGGCTGTTGCAGGCCTTCAAAAATCTTGAAAACGGCGAAATATTCTATAACACGCAAGACGGTGAAACCGTTAATCTTCGCGATAAAACGCCCACTCAAATCCGCGAGCTCGGCGTTAGGCTTTCCTTTGTTCCCGAAGACAGGCTCGGTATGGGCCTCGTGGGCAATATGGATATTACCGATAATATGATGCTCAGAAGCTATAAAAAGGGTCACTCCTTCTTTGTAGACAGAAAAAATCCCAAGGATCTTGCAGAGAATATAATTCAAAGCCTTGAGGTTGTTACTCCGGGCACAGCCACCCCCGTGCGTAAGCTTTCGGGCGGTAATGTTCAAAAAAATACTTGTGGGCAGAGAGATTGCTTTTAAATCCAAGGCTGCTTATGGCCGCTTATCCGGTAAGAGGCCTTGATATTAATTCGTCATATGTGATTTATAATTTACTTAATAAACAAAAAGCAAACGGCGTTGCGGTAATCTTCGTCGGCGAGGATCTTGATGTTCTTGTTGAGCTTTTGCGACAGAATTCTTGTTATGAATTCAGGCAAGGTAACGGGTGTGGTTGACGGCCGCACAACAAATAAAGAGGAAATCGGCTTCCTCATGACCAAAACAGAAAGCAAGGAGGAGCAGTAATGGAAACGAAAAACAAAAAAGTTCATGAGCCGCTTTTCCATATTGCAAAGCGTGCCCATATATCCGGCGGAAAAGCATGGCTTATTCGCATCGGAGCTGTTTTGGCGGCACTTATTATCTGTGCCGTTGTTACTATGCTGTTAACAGGTGAAAATCCTTTCTCCGTGTATGCCACAATGTTTGAGGGCGCTTTCGGAACTGGAAGAAAAATTTGGAAGCTTTTGCAAAATCTTGCAATGCTGCTCTGTGTTTCGCTTGCGTTAACTCCCGCTTTTAAAATGCGATTTTGGAATATAGGCGGTGAAGGCCAGGTGCTTATCGGCGGCCTTGCAACAGCTGCTTGTATGATATTGCTCGGCGGCAAGCTTCCTAACGGCTTGCTTATTATTGTTATGCTCGTTGTAAGCATTCTTGCAGGTGCGATTTGGGCTCTCATCCCGGCAATCTTTAAGGCTAATTTTAATACAAACGAAACCTTGTTCACGCTTATGATGAACTATGTTGCAATTCAAATTGTATCATATTTTTTTGTATGTATTGGGAAAAATCCGAAAGGCTCCGGTAAAAATCGGTGTTATAAACGGAAATTCAATGCAGGGTTGGCTGCCCACAATCGGTGATTATGATTATTTGCTTAATATTCTGATCGTTTTGGTGCTCACCGTTGCAATGTACATCTATCTCAAATACAGCAAGCACGGCTATGAGCTCTCCGTCGTCGGCGAATCCGAAAACACCGCAAAATATATCGGTATAAATGTTAAAAAAAGTTATTTTAAGAACTATGTTTGTATCCGGTGCAGTATGCGGTATTGCGGGCTTTTTGCTCGTTGGCGGCACAGACCACACCATTTCCTCCTCAACGGCGGGAAACAGGGGCTTCACTGCAATCATGGTTTCGTGGCTTGCAAAGTTTAACCCGATTTATATGATTCTCACTTCATTCCTGCTCGTTTTCCTCAGCGCAGGCGCAAGCCAAATTTCAATGGTGTTTAATCTTAACGAATCATTTTCGGATATTATAACCGGCATTATTCTTTTCTTTATCATAGGCAGTGAATTCTTCATCAACTATGAGTTAAAGTTCAGAAAAGCAAATAAGGAGGTAAAGTGATATGTTTTCTTCACTCATAACCTTTCTTCACAGAGCCATAATGCAGGGTATTCCGCTTCTTTTCGGCTCAACCGGCGAAATAATGACGGAAAAATCGGGCAACCTTAATCTCGGCATCCCCGGCGTTATGTATATCGGCGGCATGAGCGGTGTTATCGGCGCTTTTCTTTATGAAAAATTCTCTTGAATCAAAAAGCCGATGCCGTTCCGTTTCTTGCGGTTTTGATTCCGCTTCTTTGCTGCATACTCGGGTCTTTTTTGGCGGGCCTTTTATATTGCTTCTTAACCGTTACACTCCGTGCAAATCAGAATGTTACCGGTTTGGCGCTCACAACTTTCGGAACCGGCTTCGGTAACTTTTTCGGCGGCTCTCTTATCAAAATCACAGGCTCCGATGTTCCTTCCGTTGCTCTTACCACAACAAGCGGCTTTTTCAGAACAACTCTTCCCGGTGCGGATAGCACGGGTTGGTTCGGCAAGCTCTTCCTTTCATACGGATTTCTTGCATATGCGGCAATTATTATTGCAATCGCATGCTCTTTTTTCCTTAATCGCACAAGGGGCGGTCTGCATCTTAGGGCGGTGGGTGAAAATCCTGCCACAGCCGATGCAGCAGGCATCAATGTAAATCGCTCAAAATATATAGCAACCTGCCTTGGCAGTGTTATCGCCGGATTCGGCGGCCTTTATTACGTTATGGATTATGCAAACGGCGTATGGTCAAACGACGGCTTCGGCGACAGAGGCTGGCTTGCAATCGCGCTTGTAATTTTTGCAATTTGGCGCCCGAATCTCAGTATTCTCGGCTCTATTGCTTTCGGCGGCTTGTATATAGTTTATCTTTATGTTCCGGGTGCACTTCGTACTCAGGAGCTTTATAAGATGATTCCTTATGTTGTAACTATTATTGTTCTTGTTTTGGCAAGCGTTAAGAAGAAAAAAAGGGAAAATCTTGGTCCCGCTTCGCTCGGTTTGTCATATTTCAGAGAGGATAGGTAAGTTTTAATTATGCTTGGTGATATTGAAAAAATTCTTGTTTCGGAGCAGGAGCTGAGCGATATAAACGCAAGGCTCGGTGCCCAAATCACTAAAGATTTCAAGGGAAAAAAATCTGCTTGTTCTCGGTATTCTCAAAGGCTGTGTTTTCTTTATGACGGATCTCGTTCGTCATATTGATTTGCCGCTCAGCATTGATTTTATGTCCGTATCTTCTTACGGCAGCGGCACGGAATCAACAGGCCGTGTTAAAATCACCAAGGATATCGATATTGATTTGGACGGCTATGATGTTTTGATTGTTGAGGATATTTTGGACAGCGGCAGAACGCTGAAATATGTTTCCGAAATTCTTAAAACCCGCGGCGCAAATTCAATAAGCATCGTTACTTTGCTTGATAAGCCCGAAAGGCGAGTAGCGCAGATTTCTCCCGATTATGTAGGCTGTGATGTGCCGGATGAATTTGTTGTGGGCTACGGGCTTGATTATGATCAAAAATACAGAAATCTGCCTTATATCGGCGCACTCAAAAGATCTGTTTACGAAAAATAATTAAATATTATCATGTTTTCCCGTTGTGTTGTTTAAAAAGAGTAACACGGCGGGATTTTTTGTTGTCTACGGTGTGTGATAATTTGATTTTTGTAAATATTGACCACTCTTTTGTCTGCTTTTTTGTAATAAATATTTTTAAATAATATAAAAAGATGTTTATTTTGTAATAATTTAATGCTATAATATTACAAATAAACTGGAGTATAAGGCGCACTTTGCAATCAAAAAAAGGGGGATAAAGCTTGAAGTATTTAAAAATTATTGCGGCCGTTTTGGCGATATGCCTGCTTTTTCCGGCTGCTCCTTTAGGCTTGCTTCGTCTGTTGATGAATTGATTTCTCCCGTTTCCCCGCAGGGTGACGACGCCGAAATTCAAAAATGCGCTTTCTTCATATGCGGGCGGGGGTTTTAAATTAAAATCTCCGATAAGCGGTAACTTCACTGCTGCTTATAATCTTTTTGACGCAGACGGCGATTCGCAAAACGAAGCAGTTGTGTTTTATGAGCCTTCTCAGCATCCCGGCAGGCTCGATATGGCGGTCATTGATAAAAAAGACGGTAAATGGTCGGTTACATCAAATATCGAAACCGATAATGCCGAAGTGTATTCGATTGATTTTGCAGATTTAAACGGCAACGGCGATTATGAATATATTGTGCTCTGGAATGTTATGGCAAACGCCGCAAGCCATTCACTGGCCGTTTATGCTTCGGCTTCCGATAAATCGGGCTCGCTTTCGCAAATCGGCAAAAGCATTGTTATGAACGATTATATCGCCGCAGATTTAAATGATGACTCCGTAAAATGAGCTGACTGTGTTTTCAATTGATTCCGGCGATTCTGTTTCCGCAAGCGCCGTTTTATATTCATATGCCGGCGGAGATGCGAAAATTCTCGGCAGAACGAAGCTGGACGGTCATATAAGCTATTATAAAAATATTTCCGCAGAGGCAAAGAACGGTCGAACTTATGTTTATGCCGACGCCGTTAAATCGAACGGCACTCAGATGCTCACGGAGATTATTTATTGGTCGGATAAATACGACACAATTATTTCACCCTATTACAGCTACACAACCGGAATAACGAAAAACACCACCAGATATTCCATGCTTTCTTCAATGGATATAAATTCAGACGGTGAAATCGAAGTTCCGCTTGATTCGGATTTCGATAATCTGCCCGAAAATGTGTATGCCGTTGAATGGAATAAATATGACGGCAATGTTATGAGCACTGTTTGCCATTCGCTTGCCGTTGAAAAAGACGAATATCAGCTTGTTATTCCGGAGGATATGTTTGCAAATATCTCCGCGGAATACAATGCCGAGGATTCAAAGCTCACTGTGCTTGATTCCGGCGGTAATATGGTTTTTACCGTTGCGTGTGTTACGAGCACCCATTATTCCGAAAAGGCCGGCGATTATTCAGGCTACACCGAAATTATGAACGAATCGGGATATATTTATCTTGCAGACTGTAATTCTCAGTCCGATATGCGGCTTTCCGCTTCGGATTTGAAATCAATGATAAAAATCTTATTAAGGAGAACAGATTATGAAAAAAGTGCTTGTTGCAGAGGATGAAGAATCCATTCGCGAATTCATAGTCATCAATTTAACAAGAAGCGGCTATGAGGTTGAGCAGGCGGAAAAACGGCGCCGTAGCGCTTGATTTGTTTTCAAAAAAACGAAAAATTCCTTTGATGTTGCGATTCTTGATATTATGATGCCCGAAGTTGACGGCCTCACCGTTTGCAAAGAGCTTCGTAAGCGCTCATCGGATCTCGGCATTATCATGCTTTCCGCAAAAAAACTCAGGAAATGGATAAGGTAACAGGTTTGCTCGTAGGGGCGGACGATTATGTTACAAAGCCGTTTTCTCCGAGTGAGCTTATGGCGCGCGTTGACGCAGTTTATCGCCGCGTTGAAATGACAAGGGGCTTTCGTAAAAAAACGATTCTCAGCTCGACACTATTGTGCTTGATGAGTTTGAACTCAATTTAAGAAACCGCACCCTTTCAAAGGCAAAGCAGCTTATAGAGCTTACTCAGGTTGAATTTCAAATTATTGAATATTTTTTTTAAAAAAATCCCAACGCGGCACTCAGCAGAACGGATATTTTAAAAGCAGGTTTGGGGCAACAATTATTTTGGCGATGAGAAAATAGTGGATGTTAACATTCGCCGCCTTAGAATGAAGGTTGAGGATAACCCATCTTCACCCACAAGACTCGTAACCATTTGGGGCCTCGGCTATAAGTGGATAACAAACAGTAAATAATCGCGAAAGACAGAGTTGTAAATGAAAAAGAAAGTGTTTGATAAATTTCATAGCTTAAAGGTTGACGGGCTCACAAAAAGATGGCTTCTCAATATCATTCTTGTTGTTGTTATTGTGCTTGCCGTTACATTCACCGTGGCATGTGTAACCATTAAAAAAATTATTATTACAACTCCGTTGAAAAATATTTTTAAAATCCGGCGCTTCCACAAATGCCGTAAATTATTTTTCAAACAATCTCGATTCGGGCACTTCGCTTGAAAGCTCGGCTGTTAAATTTATCGATAATTATGCCTATAAGGAAAAAACCACCGTTTGGGTTATCGATAATAACGGCAGGGTGCTTGCCTCTTCAAACGGATTTTTTTGGTCAGCAATACCAAAATGGAGGATTATGACGCCGCAAAAAGCTCCGATTCCGGCACGGGTAAATATGTCGGCAAAATTTATGACGGCGGAGATAAGGTGATGGCTCTCACAAGAGTTATTCAAAATTCGGCGGGCGCAAATGTCGGCGCAGTAAGGGTTATGACGAATATTGAGGATGTTGACTCCCAAATATTCACAGTTATCGCAATAATGCTTGTGCTTGTGCTTTTTGTGTTTGCGATAATATTGTTATCAAATCTTTTCTTTATCCGATCAATTATAATTCCCGTTAAGCAGATAACAAAAACCACAAATGAGATCGCACACGGCAATTTGAATGCCAGAATCGAAAAAAAATATGATGACGAAATCGGAATTTTGTGCGATTCGATAAATTCGATGGCTTCGGAAATCGCAACCGCCGATAAAATGAAAAACGATTTCATTTCAACAATATCCCATGAATTGCGAACTCCGCTCACTTCAATCAAGGGTTGGGGCGAAACGCTTTATTACAGCCATGATACCGAGCGTGACGAGCTTACTTCAAAAGGCTTGCAGGTTATCGTTAAAGAGGCGGGCAGGCTTGAGGGGCTTTGTTGAAGAGCTCCTTGATTTCAGCAGGCTTCAAAGCGGAAGAATGACTCTGCGCCTTGTTAAAACGGATATTTTTGCCGAATTGGACGAAACCGTGTTCACATTCTGCGAACGCGCAATGCGCGAGGGGATAGAGGTGCGCTACAGCATTCCCGAACTTCCCGCTCCCGCGGATGCCGATCCAAACAGGCTCAAGCAGGTGTTTATGAATATTCTTGATAACGCCTTGAAATATTCGCGTGCTCCGAGCAAAATTTTCGTTAAGGCGGAATTTACAGCACTCGGTGAAAAACAGCGCGGTTAAAAATTTCTATAGCCGATCAGGGCTGCGGAATTTCAAAAAGAGGATTTGCCGCATGTTTTCGATAAATTTTTATAAAGCAAATGTTTCCGTTCGCGGTTCGGGAATCGGTCTTGCCGTAACAAATGAAATAGTTAATCTTCATAAAGGCAAGCTTGAAATAGACAGTAAAGAGGGTCGAGGCACTCTGGTTACAATATATCTTCCGATTGACAGCGCGCCCACAAAAAAGGAAATCGATATGGCAACCGCGGGCGAGCAACAGGTTACTGATGAGGATATAAATTTGAAAGGTGATAAATCGGATGAGCAAAAAAACTCATAAAACTTCCGTCGGAGGTCAGGCACTCATAGAGGGTGTTATGATGCTCGGCCCAAAGGGAATGGCAACCTCCGTTCGTAAGCCGAACGGCGAAATATTAACCGAATATCACAAGGTTAAGCATATGCGTGATAAAAAGCAAGTTTTTTTAATTTGCCGATAATCCGCGGTGTAGTTAATTTTGTTGAATCAATGATAATCGGCTATAAAGCGCTTATGTATTCTGCCGAGGCCTCCGGAATGGAGGATATCGAGGAAGAGAATATGAATAAGTTTGAAAAAAATGGCTTTCAAATAAATTCGGCGATAAGCTTATGAATTTCGTCGGTGTGCTCGGTTCCGTTTTTGGGCGTTGTGCTTTGCGGCTTTGCTTTTCGTTTATTTTTCCCGTTTTGTTTTTTTCAATAAGGTCAATCAGTGGAGCGGCGGCGCAATCACAAATTATCAGGGCCTTATCGAGGGTGTTATAAAAAAATAGTTATTTTTTTGTGGCGTATATGGCGATGGTCAGCCGAATGAAAGATATTAAGCGCATGTTTATGTATCACGGCGCAGAGCATAAATCCATTGCCTGCTATGAATCCGGTATGGAGCTTGCGGTTGAAAATGCCGCAAAATGCACTCGCTTTCACCCAAGATGCGGCACTTCTTTTATTTTTGTTGTTCTTATTTTCAGCATTATTTTTTTACACGATTATTGCTAAAAATCTTTCCGCAAATTGCCGCTGTTCGCGTGCTTTGGATGCTTTTAAAGCTTGCGTTTCTGCCGATTTTGATGGGTATTTGCTATGAATTCATAAGATATGCGGGAAAAACATGATAATCTTTTTGTTAAAAATAGTTTCCGCCCCCGGCTTGTGGATGCAAAGGATTACCACAAAAGAGCCCACGCCGGATATTCTCGAAGTGGGAATTGAGGCTTTAAAGGCTGTTATTACAGATGATCCCGAGGATGATGAAATAAAGTGAATTTAAAAAGAAGCTTATGATTATTCAAGGCTGTTTTTTTGAGCGGCAATAAAATTGATGAGTCGGATTTTAAAGCGCTTTGCGTAGTTTGCTCATTGGCAGATATAAAAAAATAATCAGTTTGAAATGCATTCAGGTGATTTTGTCAGTAATAAAAAAAGCTTGCCGATATGCTTTGGAAGCTTAAAAGCGGTGAACCGCTTCAATATGTGTTGGGAAAAATGGGATTTTTACGAATCCGAATTTTATGTCGGCAAGGGTGTGCTCATTCCGCGCCCCGAAACGGAAGAACTTACCGACGCCGTTGTTAAAGCGGCAAAAAATATTTTAAATCCCGTTGTTTATGATCTGTGCTCCGGCAGCGGATGCATAGGTATAAGTGTTGCAAAGGCGGTCCCCGGCGCAAAAGTTTATTGCGTTGAAAAAAAGCGATGCGGCATGTGAATATCTTATTAAAAAAATTCTTATCTTGCAAAAAAATGCCGTTCCAGTTAAAGGGGATATATGCCGCCCCGAAGAAATAATTAAAGAGGCGGCGGATGTAATCGTTTCAAATCCGCCGTATGTTAAAAACTGCGGATATATCTAATCTGCAAAGCGAACTTGCTTATGAACCTAAAGCCGCGCTTGACGGCGGTGCGGACGGCTTGTTTTTTTATAATGTTATCGCGAATAAGTGGAAAAGCGCGTTAAAGTCCGGCGGAAAGCTCTGCTTGGAAATCGGTGAGGATCAGGGAAACGCTGTTTCAGATATCCTTGCAGATGCCGGGTTTAAAAAAACATTGAAGTTAAAAAGATGTTTATCAAAACAACAGAATGGTGTTTGCCGAAAAAAATAACTCCGCCACTGCGGCGCGAAAAGGCTGTTTTTTTATATGAATAATTTGAGTATTTCAATCCTCGGCGATATTTTTCAAAGGAAATTATATATATGCCATAATAACGATTGTGGCAAGAATGTTTGTCGTTTTCTGCTGCCTTCCCGTTCACGAGCTTGCGCACGGATGGGCGGCATATAAGCAAGGGGACGACACTGCAAAAAAACTCGGCAGGCTTTCCTTTAATCCGTTTTCGCATCTTGACCCGATAGGCACGATTATGATTTTCCTTTTCGGAATAGGCTACGCTAAACCGGTGCCCATCAACCCACTTAAATTTAAGAACTACAGAAAAGGCGTTGCGCTTACCGCACTTGCCGGGCCGCTTTCAAATCTTGTTATGAGTTTTATTTTTTTGCGTTTATCGGCTCCGGATTGAACAGGCTCGCAGGCGCTAATACGGCAATGCAGCTTCTGGTGCTGTTTTTCGGTTTTGCGGCAAATATCAATATCGCTCTTGCCGTGTTTAATCTTTTGCCTATTCCGCCGCTTGACGGTTCCCGCGTGCTTGCGGTTATTCTTCCGGACAGGGCATACGAAAAATATATTTTTCGCTACGAGCGTTATATCATGATTGCGCTAATGGTGCTTCTTTTCACGGGCGTACTTGATACTCCGCTTGCACTGCTGAATAATTTATTTCATAAATTTATATATTTCCTGCCGAATCTTGTTTTTCGGAAATTGAGGTTAAATGGAACAGATAAATTATAAATTAGAGGTGTTTGAAGGCCCTATGGACCTTTTTGCTTCACCTTATCAGTAAGCATAAATTGAATATTAACGATATCCCGATTGTTGAGCTTGTTAATCAATATCTTGATTATGTGCGCCAAATGAAAAACGCCGATTTCGATGTTGCAGGCGATTTCCTTGAAATGGCGGCAAGGCTGATTTATATTAAAACGGTTTCGCTTCTGCCCAGGCAGGAGGAAGCCGAGCAGCTGAAAAAAGAGCTCACGGGCGAGCTTATCGAATACCGCGATTGCAAAAATAATGGCGGAAAAAGCTGAGCCGCAGCACCGATGGCTTTAACCGCTTTGTGCGCGAGCCTCAGCCGGGATACATAAATTACGATTACGAGCGCTTTCATGAGGGCGAGGAATTGCTTAATGCATATATCTCCGCCGCGGGCAGGGCACAGCGTAAGCTTCCGCCTCCGCTTGATTCTTTTAAGGTTATTGTTGCAAGAAAATTTGTAAATGTTGCCTCAAAGGTCGGCGGTGTTATTGAAAAGCTTAAAGCAAAGCGAAAGGTGAAATTTTTAAATTTGTTTTCGGACGCTCAGTCAAAAAGCGATCTTGTGGCAACCTTTCTTGCCGTGCTTGAGCTTGCAAAAACCAAGAAAATCATTTTAAACGGCTCCATGCAGGATATGGAAGTCAGCATTTCGGAGGAGGGCGAAAGCGTTGAAAACTGAAAATAACATAATCGGTAAGCTTGAAGCCATGCTTTTTGCCTCCGGCGAGCCTGTTGAAGCAGCCCGTCTTGCCGAGGTGCTTGAGCTTGATGTGGAAAATATCACAAAAATGCTTTCTCACCTTGCCGATACATATGACGAAAAAAACAGCGGTATTCAGCTTATCCGCGTGGACGGTAAATATCAGCTCTGCACGCGCGAGGCGTATGCCGATGATGTGCGTAAACTGCTCGAAATTAAAAAGAACACTCCGCTTTCGCAGGCGGCGTTTGAGGTGCTGGCGATAGTTGCTTATAATCGCACCGTCACCAAAAGTTTTATAGAGCAGGTCAGGGGTGTTGATTGCTCCGGTTCAATCGCAAATCTTGTGCAAAAGGGGCTTATTGAGGAAAAGGGCAGGCTCGATCTTCCCGGCAGACCGCTTGTTTACGGCACTACGGACAGATTTTTGCGTTGCTTCTCGTTCAACAGTCTTGATGATTTGCCCGATTTACCTAAATCCGAGGAAGAAGATAAAGAAAATTCGCAAACCACCTTGTTTGATGAAGAAAAAAATGCTACAATGGATACGGAAATTCTTGAATCGGGGGATGATGACGAAGAATGACGGCTTTAATAGTTATTGCGGTAATAGTTGTTGTTATCGCGCTTATCTTGTCTCTCTCCGCCACCGTCACGGTTGTTTACGATAATAAATGGCGCACCACGATCAGTGTGCTGTGGATAAATAAGGATGTTGAGCTTTCAAAAAAATCCTTTTCATTTATCCTTTTTCCGCAGGAAAGCGCCAAAAAGGTTAAAGAGAAAAACTAAGAAAAAAATCAAATAAAAAAAGGCTGAAGATAAAAATCAAATCCGAAAAAAATCCGAAAAATCCGGCCCAAAAAAAGCAGCTCCGAAATCGGAAACCATTTCTGAAGGCGATACAGCCGCCGAAGCCCAAAAAGCAGAGCAGCCAAGCTCCGATAAAGGCTGCAAGGATAAAAAAGGCAGATAAACCCGCCGAACAGAAAAAAAGCCGAATTATATTAAGAATATTTGGGATAAAGACGGCATTGTGGGTATAATGCTTTTTGTTTCAAATATGGTTGAAAGTGCCTCCGGAGCTATTTCAACTCTTTTTAGGGGCTTCCATATTTATTCGCTCTATGTTAAAAATACTTGTGGGCGGCGGCGATGCGGATACTATCGCCCGCGCTTACGGCAAAAATCTGTAAATATTATTACCCCTTAAAGGGCACAATTATAAACGGCATGAAGGTTGATAATTATAACGATTGGATTGCCCCCGATTTTATAATGCCGCAAAATGAATACGGCTTGCAGTTTATCGGCTCGCTCAGCGTGGGCACGATTTTTGCATGTGGTGCTTTCAGCGGGTAAAATATTTGTTGTTAATCTTATAAAAGATAAATAAAATTGTCTGTTCAGATTAAATAATCTTTAAGGAGATAAAGAAATGAAAGAAACACCGGTAAACAAAATAATGGAAAAATACCCTCGAAAAAAATGAGGGAAATGGTTGATGTTTCAACTATTATCGGCGATCCCATCCAAACGGGCAACACCACGCTTATTCCCGTTTCCAAGGTATCGTACGGCTTCACCAGCGGCGGCACGGATTTGCCGTCAAAGCAAAATGCAGAGCTGTTCGGCGGCGGCGGCGGTGGCGGTATCACTATTTCTCCCGTTGCTTTCATCGTTATTCAAAACGAAAAAGTAAGAATGATGCAAATCAATAATTATTCTTCGTCCGCAGACCGCGCTATTGCAATGATTCCCGAGCTTGTGGATCAAATTTCTCAGCTTATTAAAGCTAAGGAAGAGCCCGCTAAGGCAGAGGAAAAGGCTGAATAATTTTATATTGCTATTGTAATAATCACCTGCATATTATTTTAGCAGGTGATTATTTTGTTGAAAAAGATTATTGCGCTTTTTGCCGCACTTATCGCTTCACTCAGTGTAATTCCCGTGGAAGCGGCCGATTGCTCCGCAGCAGCTTATGCCGTTGTTGATGTGCAAACGGGGGAAATGCTCGCTTCAAAAAAACGAAAGCCAAAAAGCGCAGTATTGCTTCCACCACAAAGATTATGACGGCGCTTATCGCCTGCGAAAGCGGCAGGCTTGATGAAATCGTAACCGTCACCTTCGATATGGTTAATACGGAAGGCTCCGTGGTCGGACTGCGTGAAAACGATTGCATAACGCTTCGCGATATTGTTGTTGCAATGATGCTCGCTTCGGGGAATGACGCTGCAAACGCCGCGGCACTTTTTCTCGGCGAAAGCTTTGCGGGCTTTGCCGATATGATGAATAAAAAAAGCCGCCGTGCTCGGCATGATAAATTCATATTTTGTTACTCCCTCAGGGGCTCGACGAAGGCGGGCATTGCTCCACAGCCGCTGATATGGCAGTTCTTGCCCGCGCTGCCGTCAAAAAAATGAAGAGCTTGCAAAAAAATTTGCAAAATGAAAAAGTGCCGAAATCACCGTTTCGGGCAAAAAAATGCAAATTTTTTTAATCATAATAAATTGTTGGCGCAAAAAGGCTTCATCGGCGTTAAAACGGGCTTTACCAAAAAGGCAGGGCGATGCCTTGTTTCCGCTTATCAAAAATAACGGCAGGTTTCTTGTGTGCGTCACACTGAATGATCCCGATGATTGGCAGGATCATGTCAGGCTTTGTGCAGAGGCGGAAAAAAATGCTTGCCGATGTTCCTGTGTGCGGCGAAATGTCGGTGCTCACCGTAGGCTCGGCCAAAAGTGCCGTCAAAGCCGCTTATTCCGGCTTGGTTGTTGTGGCTAATAAAAATCTTGTAACCGTCAGCCTCTATGCTAAGCCGTTTTTATATGCGCCCGTTAAAAAAGGCGATGTCGTCGGCAAGGCTGTTGTTAAATATAAAGAAAAAGGAGATTGCTTCACTGCCGCTTGCGGCTTGTGAGGATGTTGAATATTTAAATGGATAATTCTGTCAGGCTTCAAAAATTTATGGCGGATTGCGGTGTTGCCTCTCGCAGAAAGAGTGAGGAAATCATCGCTTCGGGAAAGGTTAAGGTAAACGGTCACCCCGCAAAAATCGGCGATAAAGTCAATCCTAAAAAAGATCTTGTAACCGTTTTCGGTAAAAAAATAAATAAAGTCACCGAAATGCGCTATCTTATGCTCAATAAGCCTCGCGGCTATGTAACCACCGTGTCGGACGAGCATGCAAAAAAAACCGTTATGCAGCTTATGCACGGCGTTAAGGAGCGCGTCTATCCCGTCGGCAGGCTCGATAGAGATTCCGAGGGACTGCTGTTGTTCACCAATGACGGCGCACTTGCAAATGCGCTTATGCACCCCTCGGGAAATATCACAAAAATTTATCGCGTCACAGTGCGCCCGGCTGTTAATGACGATATGCTTGATAAGCTCCGAACAGGCGTTGAAATAGAAGGCCGTAAAACTCTGCCCTGCGATGTTTCAGTTGTTTCCGAGGAAGAGGATAGGGTAGTGCTCGAATTCGGTATCCGTGAGGGCAGAAACCGCGAAATCAGAAAGATGTGCGATTCGGTCGGCCTTGAGGTTGCCCGGCTTAAACGAATTGCCGAGGGGCCTGTTAAGCTCGGCATGCTTCCGCTCGGTAAATTCCGCGATCTCACTCCTCGCGAAATCGAAAAAGCTCAAAAAAAGCTTACGGAAAAAGTAATTTGTTTGTCATATAAAAATTATATGAATTATAAGCATAATCCGATTGTCATTGTTTGATGCAAGCATTTGCCGAAAAAAAGGGAAAATGTGTAAATTTATGTAATGATTGACTTTTTTTGTTATATTATGCTATTTTATCTTTATACAAAAAGATATTTTTAAATTATGCTCTATAAATAATGTTGGCTTAAATAAGTTTTTTTGCATATATTGGATTGAGCCTTTACTTTTTGCCTCGTAAGTGTTATAATTAATAAAAAAATGCGAGGTTTTTCATGAAAAAAACGATTTGTTAAGCGGTAATCCGGTTAAATCTGTTGTGCTTTTTGCACTGCCGATTATGCTAAGTTATTTGCTTCAATATTCATATAATTTTTGTTGATAATATAATAGTCGGCCAATATGTCGGCACTCAGGCACTTGCGGCGGTTGGCAATATCGGCGCAATAAACAGCTTTATCATCGGCACGGCGCTTGGGCTCACAAGCGGCTTCACCATCCCCGTGGCTCAAAAATTCGGAGCGGGTGAGTATCGCAAAATGAATAATTATGCCGGCAACAGTATTACGCTGTCGTTACTTATCGGCATTTCAATTGTTGTTGTGGCGCATATAATTTCAAATCCGATTTTGCGCCTTATCAACACTCCGGATGATATTTTCAAAGCTTTCGGCGGATTATATAAATATTCTTTATTTCGGCGTGCCCATTCAAATGCTGTTTAATAATTTCACTGGCATTGCGCGCTCCCTCGGCGACAGTAAAAGGCCGCTTTATTTCCTGATTTTAAGCGTTTTTGGTTAATTTGGCGCTTGATATTTTGTTCGTAGGCAAGCTCGGGCTCGGCGTGCGCGGGGCGGCATTGGCAACGGTTATTTCTTATCTCGCGGCATGTGTTTTTTTGCCGGTGTGTTCGTGCTGAAAAAAGGAAAAAAAGAGCTTAATATAAAAAAATCGGATCTTGTGCCGAATAAAAAGATTTTTTTGCCGAGCAAATGAAGCTTGGCATTCCCGTGTCGCTTCAATTCACAATCACATCAATCGGCTCAATGATTTTGCAAACGGCAATAAACGGCTTTGGCTCGTCTGCCATTGCCGCGCTCACTGCCGCCGGCAGGGTTGAGCAGGTTATGAATATTCCGATGAGCGGGCTCGGCGTAGCAAATGCAACCTTTGTTTCGCAGAACTACGGCGCGGGTAAATATGAAAGAATAATTAAATCGGTTAATAAAATTTTAATTTTGGATTTGCTGATATCCGTGTTTTGCAGTGCGGTTTTGATTTTTGCAGGGCCTTATGCCGTGCGTTGGTTTGTTTCAAACCCGGATGCGCAAATGATTTCGTATGCAAAGCAATATCTTTACACTATCGGCGGTTGCTATGCGCTCGTATCGCTGCTCTTTGTGTTTAGAAATACTCTTCAGGGGCTTGGCTTCACTTATGCAAATGCAATTGCCGGCGTGGGCGAGCTTTTGGGCAGAATGCTGGTTTTCATTTTTTTGTTGACTCCTTATTTCGGCTTTGCTGCGGTTTGCTTTGCAGGCCCGGCGGCTTGGCTTCTTGCCGATCTGCCGCTGATTTTTTTATTTATCTGAAGAAAAAAAGCGGATGTTTAAATCCTTAATTGAATATAAATAATATAAAAATATAATGAGCAGGAGGGTGTTATACCATGCCGTATTATTATGTTTCCCTGGCAGCAGGGGCTTATTGTTTCAACGATATTTTTGTGTTGTTTTCAGGGCAAAGGGCTCAAATATCAAAAACCTCTTTTTTAAAACGGCGTCAAGCCTGTGCTATTTGCTCACTATGGCGTTTGCTTTTATTGAAAATCCCGAATTTCCGGTTTATGGCGCGTTCCTTATGATGGGCGGCGCGCTCGGCCTTTGCGGCGATATTGCGCTTGATTTGAAATGCATTTATCATCAGGATGCAAACGAGTATCTTAAAGCCGGATTTCTGTTTTTCCTGATTGGGCATATTTTCTATAATGCCGCCGTTATTTGGCATGTCAGATTCAAATGGTGGTGGGTGCTCATTTGCCTTGCAGTCTCCGTGGGTGTCGCAAGTGCAACTGTTTTCTCTGCCAATATTATGAAGGTGCATTACGGCAAATACAGAAAGGTTGTTTTTGCTTACACGGTCTTTTTGTCCTTAACTGCAATAACATCAATTTTGGCAGCGTTTGTAACTCATGAAAAAGTCGATGATTATAATGGCTGCCGGCGCGGTTTCGTTTCTGCTTTCGGATGCCGTTCTTAATTTCACTTATTTCGGCAGAAATTGGGATAAACCGATTCATCTTTTCGTAAACCATCTGCTTTATTATGCCGCGCAGTATCTTATTGCAGCGTCAATAATTTTCGTAAGATAATAAATAATATAGGCGGGCGGCCTGTTACTGTGCTTTCGGCTTCCCGCCCATATTTTTTTGATTATTTTTAATTAAGTATTGACTTAAAGCCCCAACGGTGGTATTATATCAAAGCAACGATTTGGGCCATTAGCTCAGTTGGTCAGAGCTCCCGGCTCATAACCGGTCGGTCCGGGGTTCGAGTCCCTGATGGCCCACCAAATCATAGGGGGTATAGCTCAGTTGGTAGAGCAGCGGTCTCCAAAAACCGCGTGCCGAGGGTTCAAGTCCTTCTGCCCCTGCCAAAAAGAAACAGTCACCGTTTTGGTGACTGTTTCTTTTTTGTTAGACAAAACTTGTCCGAGGCACGCGCGTGCCGGGCTTCGTCGCCGAGCGCTGCCGGTGGCAGATGAAGCGAGGCGAGGATGGCGCAGCGGTCAAAAATATGGCGTAACACCACCATATTTTTTTGACACCGCAAGAGGGGTTGCGAAGCAACTTCAAGTCCTTCTGCCCCTGCAAAAAAAGCACCGATTTTTCGGTGCTTTTTTCCTTTATTTACGGCTATTTACGGCGATTCTACTTACTTTTCCCACATAGATAAAACTACGGCGCACGGTCTTTTCCGTACGCCGCTTTTTCATTTTCACACCGTTTTTTTGTTCACTTTGTGCCACACAATCCACCCAATCCGTTTGGTACATCATCAAAAAAGCATCAATCACAATTCAAATCCGTTTGTAACACCCATCAGCATATCCGTGTTTCGCTTGACATAATACAATTCGGTTATCTCCGAAGTTGTGTGTCCGAGTAAGTCTGCCACCTGCCTCGGTGTTAATGCTTTGATCGTTCCGTCCTCAGCTCGCACTCCTGTTACAAGCTTTGTTGCGAAGGTATGGCGCAGACTGTGTAAGCCTTTTTTCTTGATTCCTGCCGCATCGAGTATGGAATAAAACCGTTTTCTTAAGTTTAACGGTCTTGTAAAGTTTCCATCTGCATCGGGTATCAACGGTGCGTCCTCACCGAAATATCGCTCGTTTCGTAATTCAATTATCGCTTGTATTGCCGTTTCGTCTAAAGGTACGATACGCTTGCTTGATGCGGTTTTCAGCTTGCCAACTACGATTTCTCGTCCGCTTTTTCTCTCTGTTCCGTCACGCTTTTGTGCTTCTTTAACACCTCTTTGTATGTGCATCACTTTCTTTTCAAGGTCTATGTCACTGTTGATTAAACCTAACGCTTCAGCGGTTCTCAGTCCCGTGTTCAGCATAAGAATATATGCTGATGCTTGATTGTGTTTCGGCTTGCCTGAAGGGTACTTCTTGTATGCTTCCGCTTTGAATTTTTCAATTTCCTCATCGGTGAATACGGTTATCGTTTCGCATACGGGAAGCACTTCTTTGTTTTGCTTTGCAAGATAATTTGATTTTTTTATCGTCGGAACAGCGTTCATCGGATTCTTTTTTATGAATTCTTCACGCATAAGATAATCGAAGTATTCATTGAGCAGATTGTATGTTTGCTTGACTGTTGAGAATGAATATCCCTTGTCGGTTAGCGTGCTAATCAACCTCTTAATGTCAGCACCTGTTATGTTAGATACAATGAGTTTGCCCATGTAAGGGACGATTTGATTTTTATAAATCTGCTCGTTACGGTCATAGGTTACTCGCTCAACATTCGGGTACTTAAACACTTGTAGGTAATTTAACAGGCTGTCTTTTTACAGTCTTGTTACCCTCAATGGCGTCAATGATTTCTTCTTCGAACTTGGTTATGTAGTCCGTCATTTTCTTGTTGACTTCGGCTTTGGTGGTGCCGGAAAAGCTCTTGCGTTTTCTTTCGCCTTTCTCATCTTTGTACCAAACCACGCCACCCCATCTGCCGTCTGTTCGTTTGAATGCGTTGCCGTTTGTCAGCAGTTGTTTTTGCATTTTATCACTCCTTTCGCACACACAATATCACAAAGCTTTTTCAATATCCAGACCAAAGATTGTATATCAATCACTTCCTTTTGCTTCAAAAAGCCGTCACAAATCGCCCGCAAGCCGTTTTTAGTTTTAGTCCGACGAGTTACTCTATTTTAGATTGAACTCGTCAATTTTTGCTTACAGCGTTGCTCAAATTTCTTGATTTTCAATCATCATACCGCAACACTCAAGTGAATACGCAAAAGCCTTGATTTTCTGCGAAAAAAGCCCCTTACTGCATACGAATTTGAAATCATACTCAAAAAGTATTACGAATCGAAAAGCCGACAGGCTTTGCCGGACGGCGTTTTCGGGCATTTCAATGCTCGAAAAATCATACCCCTTTATCCTGCTTTAAAAATCGACGGCTTGAATTTCGCTCCAAAACCCACTCAAAAGCCGCAGATTTCATCCGAAACCGCATCAAAAATCAATTCAAATAATGCAAAATAAAAACCGCCATTTTTTCAAACTTAGGCTTTTTAGATTATTTGTCATCAGCTCTTACAGTGGGGTACACTATATTTGATGAACTGTGTAGATATTACTTTGTTGTGCGTTTTCAAAAAATCTTTGAGTAATATCTATGTACCCTTTTTCTTCGAGCGACTTGAGCGTGTTCCTGCAAGTGGTCGGACACATATTACACTTCTTCGCCATCTTCGGAACAGACCAAAAACTTACGCCTTTGCTGTCGCCAACCGAAACAAGAAAACGGTAAATCATAAATTCGTGCGGCGAAAAGTTTTCATCAAAGATTTTGTTCGGCATGTAGTAAACCTTGCCGTCGGTTTTTGTAATTTTTTTGTTTGCGTACATAATTTTTTTATCCTTTCTTAATTTGTTTTTTTGAATCCACAACCTGAATTCATCTTTCGGTACAACAATTCTTGTGCCGATTTTTATTTTCGGAAAACCTTTTTCATTGACAAGCTCGTACGACCTTGTGCGAGATATTCCAAGTACCTTTGCAACCTGCGACACCGATATCATCATCGGTAGCTCATCAAAAACTTTTATAGCTTTCTTTCATTGCGCTGCCTCCTTTCGTATTATTCGAGAGATACTTTTTTCAAAAAGAAAAAAGCATAAGTAAATTTGAAAGCAAAAATTCACTCGTGAAAAAAATCCCTCTACTATACGGAGAAAAAAATCTCAATTTTTGTTCGGGTGTTTTTTTCAAAAATTCTTTACATCTTGTTTACATTTAATTTCACCACAGAAAAAAATACCCCTCTATAATACAGAGAAAAAAATTCGAGTTTTTGTTGATGTGTTTTTAGAAAAAAATTTACAAATTATTTTTAGAAAAAAACAAAAAAATCCTCATCGTTTTATAGATGAGGATTCATTTCCTATACCATTATTTGTACAATTAACAAAAAAAGTTTGTATTGGTTGTTAAAATATGATATACTTGTATTTGTATAATTATGCCTATTATTAAATGCAAGTTTAAAAAGCAATATTTAATCATTGCGTTATTTGTAGGAGGTTAAAAAAATGAAAGTTAACAATAAACGTAATATGTTTAATGAAGCTACCCGTGTTCAAATGCCGGCTATGGTTCATCTGACACGACTTGGATACACATACTTCGGAAAAAAATATCAGAAGAAATGGCTGGAACAATTTACGACCCGGATACTAATATTCTTATTGATGTTTTCAAAAAGAAATTTGCTCAATTAAATCCAGAACGAGCTGGCGAAGCAATGCAGGTTCTTAGAGAGATACGCCAGGAACTGGACAATGATGATTTGGGACGTGCTTTTTACACTCGTCTGACAAGTGTATCTCCAGTCAAACTTATTGATTTTGAAGATTTAAATATGAACGATTATCATTTCACAGCTGAATTCACATGCAAAAATGGTCAAGATGAATTCAGACCGGATATTACTTTGTTTGTTAATGGTCTGCCGATAGCTTTTATTGAAGTGAAAAACCAAACAATAGAGGTGGAATGGTTGCTGAGAGTAAGCGAATGAATAGGCAGCGCTTTCCAAATAAAAAAATTCCGTAGGTTTATTAACATTACTCAACTGATGTTGTTTTCAAATAATATGGAATATGACGCAATGGGAGGAATTGTTCCTATTCAAGGTGCTTTTTATTGTACTGCATCAAAGACGGAAGCTCCTTTTTAACTGTTTTAGAGAAGAAAATCCAAAAGGCGAGGCTATAGCACCATACCATAAATCGTATCCGTATAAGGAAGTATCTCCTGATGTAGAAAGAAAAATTTTGACTGATTTTAACTGTCAGGTTATCCATCATGCCCCTGAGTATCAAACCAATCTAAAAAAGAATACACCAACAAACCGAATGCTGACTTCAATGTGCAGTCCGGAAAGATTACTTTTTATAATCAAGTATGGTATAGCATATGTGAAGAATGAAAAGGAAGTCGATGGAAAGATCGAGTTTACTGATCAAAAACATATTATGCGCTATCAGCAAATGTTTGCGGCATTGGCTGTGCGTCAGAAACTTAGTGAAGGAAAAAAATCTGGTGTAATTTGGCATACACAGGGTAGCGGAAAAACAGCTCTTTCCTACTATTTGACATATGTTCTGACGGACTTTTATGCTAAACAGAACAAGGTGGCAAAGTTCTATTTTATTGTAGATAGACTTGACCTTTTGGAACAGGCTACTCAGGAATTTGAAGCTCGTGGTCTTGAGGTTAAGACGGCAAATTCCAGAACTGAATTGATGGAACAGTTTAGAAATAATCAAGCGATGGAAGGAAATAGCGGCAAACCAGAAATAACAGTTGTTAACATTCAACGATTTGCTGAGGATAAGGAAAAAAAGTCAGATTAGATGCATATGCAACTAATCTACAAAAGAATATTCATTATTGATGAAGCACACCGTGGTTACAATCCTGCTGGTAGTTTTTTAGCGAACTTATTTGATGCAGATGAGAATTCTATCAAGATTGCGTTGACGGGAACACCTCTTTTGAAAGAAGAGCGTGCATCATGGAAAATATTCGGAGAATACTTTCATACATACTATTATGATAAGTCAATTCAAGATGGTTATACATTAAAGATTATACGTGAAGATATTGAAACTTCATACAAGGAAAAAAACTTTCACAGATTTATGAGAAGTTAGAAACTCTTGTTGAGAAAAAGGATATCAAGAAAAGCCAAATTATCGAGCATGACAGTTATGTAAAAGAACTGTTGCGCTATATCATAACAGATATAAAGCAGTTCCGGATGATTAAGGGGGATAATACTCTCGGCGGAATGGTTATCTGCGAAACAAGTGAACAGGCAAGAAAAAACTTTTCGCCTATTTTGATGAGGTGCAAACAGAACTTAACAAAACTTCTTCAAATCAAAGCTGCTTTAAAGTAGGACTTATACTGCATGATAGTGATGATAAAGGAAACAAGAAAGCAGATTATTAAAAGATTTCAAAAAGAATATGACTATTGATATTCTGATCGTCTATAATATGTTACTCACAGGATTTGATGCACCGAGGCTCAAGAGACTTTATTTTGGCAGAAAATTAAAAGATCATAACCTTTTACAGGCTATCACTCGTGTAAATAGACCTTATAAAGATAATCGTTATGGATACATAATTGACTTTGCTGATATTAAGTCTAATTTTGAACAGACAAATGAAGCATATATGCGAGAGTTGAATCGTTTTAATGACCCCGTAGAAACAGGAGAAGGCAACGAGACTGATACTTTCCAACAAGTTATAGAAGATCCAGAAGCTCTTGTTCATCAGATGAGAGAAGTTATGCAAGTATTGTTTAATTATACAACTGATAACTTGGAGGAATTTAGTTCTGAAATATCAACTATAGAAGACAAAACAGAGTTATTGAAACTTCGCAAAATTTTGATTGAAGCACGAGATTGCTGTAATGTGGTTAGAACCTTTGGCGATGATGAATTGAAAGAGGCATTTGCACGACTTGAGATTACAAAGTTACCTGAGATGATTTCTGAAGTACAACATCATATTGACAATATCAACCAAAAGGAAGCCTTTGAAGAAGATGATGCTACCAAGCAGCTTGTCAATGAGGCAATGGAGGATATAACTTTCAATTTTAGTAAAATTGGTGAAGAAGAGATGAAATTGATTGCCGGTGGTGTTGAACTTCAGGAAAAATGGTCAAAAACTATTCAGGCATTTACAAAGAATATAGACCAAGATGACCCGGAATTCATCACGTTAAGAGAAGCTTTTATGCAAAGATTCAAAGAACACGGGTTTGTTATCAATAGCATTGATGAGTTTACTGAGCATTCAAAAGCATTAGATGAGGTACTGAAAAAGCTGGATGAATTGAAAAAGAGAAATTCGGTACTTGTACATAAATATAAGGGCGATGCTAAATTTGCAAGAGTACATAAGCGTATTCGAGAAGAGAATCAAGAAAGAGTTAAGCTAGGAAAGCAACCGTTAGTGTCAACTTATGATGAAACAATTATGGATGTATTGATGTCGATTAAAAGCGACATTGACCAGAAAGTTTATGATAAAAACGATATCTTAAAAAAAGACGCATACTTTGAACAAACGGTTATGCAACAGATTAAAATCGGAATGGACAATGTCGGTGTTTCGAGTGCTCGTGAAGACAGAAAAATTTATACAGTCTAGAATTGCCAGACAATATTTAGAACAGTACAATGCAACATACTCAGCAGCCTAAAGATAATAAGGAGACAACGCAATGAACATAAAAGAAAAAACAGTGGCACTCATTGATGCACTGAAATCAACTTGTCAGACCTATGGTATGGGAAACGACGGTAACGAATATAAAATTATTACTCAGGTGTTCCTATACAAATTTCTGAATGATAAGTTTGGCTATGAAGTCAAGAAGATAAATCCCAAGTTGGCAGAAGCTGAAAAAAATGGGATGTTGCCTATATGGAAATGTCTGAGGATGACAAACTTGATATGTTTGATGAGATGTCGCCAGATATTCCTAGGCTTAAACCAGAACATTTGATTTCATTCTTATGGAATCAGCAGACCAAGGGCGATTTCGATATAATCTTTGATAGTACTATGGTAGATATTGCCGATTTAAACAGCGAAATCTTTTCAACTCAGACCACACAGAATACAAAAAAATTCCACTGTTCGAAAAAAATTGACACAGTATGTTACAGATGATGCTCAGAGGGCACCTTTTGCAAGAGCACTTGTTGATAAATTGGTTAATTTCTCTTTTGAAGAAGCATTTGAGGAGCATTATGACTTTTTTGCAGCAGTATTTGAGTATTTAATCAAAGACTACAATACAGCAGGCGGTGGCAAGTATGCCGAATATTATACTCCGCATGCAATAGCAACGATTATGGCAAGACTGCTTGTTGGTGAAAATGCAGACCTTCATAGTATTGAATGTTATGATCCATCAGCCGGAACAGGAACTTTATTGATGGCACTTGCACATCAAATTGGTGAAGACAGATGCACTATTTTTTCACAGGATATTTCCCAGAGAAGTAATAAGATGCTTAAGTTGAATTTGATTCTTAACGGATTGGTGTCTTCTCTTGACCATGCTATTCAGGGAGATACTTTAGTATCGCCTTATCATAAATCTGATGATGGAGAAGGATTGAGACAATTTGACTTTGTAGTATCTAACCCACCGTTTAAAAATGGATTTTTTTCCGATACCAGAGAAAAGATTGCGGCAATGCCGGCCCGTTTTTGGGCAGGAGTTCCGTCAGTTCCAAAGAAGAAAAAAGAAAAAATGGCAATTTACACATGTTTTATTCAGCATGTTGTTAATTCTTTAAAGAAGAACGGTAAAGGCGCAATTGTAGTTCCTACGGGATTTTTTTAACGGCTAAAAACCGGCGTTGAGGGAAAAAGTGTTAAAGAGATTGGCAGAAGATCATATTGTTTATGGTGCAATCAGCATGCCATCTAATGTATTTGCTAATACAGGAACAAACGTATCGGTACTATTTTTCGATAATTCAAGAAAAACAGATAAGGTTGTCCTAATAGACGCTTCAAAACTTGGAGAGGAATACAAAGACGGAAACAATCAGAAACGCAGACTTCGTGATTTTGAAATTGATAAAATCGTAGATACTTTTCTTAATAAAGAAGCTGTTGATGATTTCTCTGTTGCAGTCACTTATGATGAAATCAAGGAAAAGAAGTATTCCCTTTCTGCCGGACAGTATTTTGATGTGAAAATTGAGTATGTGGAATTATCTCAGGACGAATTTAATGCTCGTATGTTAGCATATGCAGACAAGTTGCAGGAGTATTTCACAGAGGGCGACAAACTGAAAATAGAGATTATGGAGCAGTTAAAGAAGGTGAAGTATGAGTAGTTTTCCAAAAGAGTTATGTATCCCAATTCGTTCTCATCTTAACGAGATGGATACAGAAAAACAGACATTCGGTTGTCGGCAAGCCAATCCAGATATTTGTGGTTACTGTTATATTGAAGGTGTATGTGCTTTTGCTTCCAAAGACTCAATTTGTAAACATCCATCTGCTAAGTGGAAAAAAATATATTCAGAACTTAAGGAGGGTAACAAGTGAAGTATTACAAACTAAACGATTTGTGCACAGACATTGTTGACTGCCCTCATACAACGCCTGACTGGAAAAGCGAAGGTATTCGGGTAGTTCGTAACTTTAATTTAAAGGATGGAAATCTTGATTTTACAGATGGATATTTTGTTGATGAAGCAACATATTTGGAAAGAACTAAAAGAGCGAAACCTGAAGAAGGAGATATTATAATTTCAAGAGAAGCTCCAATGGGCGTGGTCGGTATTGTCCCTAAAGGATTAAAGTGTTGTTTAGGTCAAAGACTGGTTCTGCTAAAGGTTAATAAGGGAAAATGTGACCCGTATTATTTATTAAATACACTTATGTCCGATTTCGTTCAAACACAATTTAAACGTGCAGATGCAACCGGTTCTATTGTTAGTAATTTATGTATTCCAGATTTAAAAAGAGATAATTATACCTGTTATTGAGAGTGGACAAGAAGATGTTGCACGATTACTTGAGATAATTAACAAAAAAAGCAGCTTATAAATAATGCGGTAAACGATAATTTAGAGCAGCAATAGCTTATGAGATTTATATGCACTCAGTTTATTTTCATGCAAAACAAAAAACCTAATACGTTAAGACTGTAAAGATGATTTTGTGACACTGAAGCTGAAAAAGTCGTACTACTTTCAGGTCGGACAGCTAAAGAAATATCTAAAATGTCTAGAATCCATTCATACAAGATGATTTTCAAACTATTTCTGCATATGGAACGAACCTATTATGTTGATCGAAAAGAACGATACATTCGCATTTTTTTTTATACTGGTGGTAAAGCTGATGTTCAAGTCTTTATGTTGAGTAAAACAGCTTATTCGTCAGATACGTTTGAGCGTGTTTCATGCACAAATCCGAATATGATCAGCCCATTTGATCTCTACTTAATGTTAGTTTCAATTAAGCCTGAGACTTGACCAAAAAAAATTCTTCCAGGGAACAGGGCTGAAACATTTACAAAAAAGCCTTTACTTAAAGACAGACCTATCTATGTTCCTGAAAAGAAGGAATTAGAAGTATTTAACCGTCAAGTAATGCTGATGTTTTGATATTCGTTTCTGAAAAACACTAAAGAGAAAAATCAGCAGTTAATATCTCTTAGAGATTGGCTTTGCTACCTATGTTAATGAACGGTCAGGCAACCATCAGCGATTGATACGGTAAATTATCGTTTATAGTAAGAATATGTTATTATTCTCTTATCTATCAAAAAAAGATTGGAGAATATTAATGAAACAGAAAAATAATTACTGAAATTGAGCAAGGAATGTTATCTTGCCTTGATAATGAGCAACGCAAACAATTACATAAGGTGCTTAGTATATGCTTTAGTGATGTTGAGATTGTTTGTAATGAAAAAAGCAAAAGTAATGATGAAAAAACGAATGCTGAATTAATAGATAAATTCATTTCATCAAAGCGTATTGAAGGTTGCAGTGAAAAATCGTTACTTTACTATAGTAAAACAATAGAAAAAATGGCAAGCAGTATTAATAAAGGCTTTATGCATATTACAACAGATGATTTGCGTAATTATCTTACAAACTACCAACAGAGTTATAAGTCAAGCAAAGTTACTATTGATAACATACGCAGAATTGTTTCAACATTTTTTTACTTGGCTTGAAGATGAAGATTATATAATTAAAAGTCCGGCTCGTAGGATCCATAAAGTTAAATCGGCTAAAACAATTAAAGAAACTTATTTTGATGAATCATTGGAACTGATGAGAGATAGTTGTAATGAATTGCGTGATTTGGCAATGATAGATTTGTTGGCATCTACGGGTATGCGTGTTGGCGAAATGGTACTACTTAACCGAGAAGATATTGATTTTAATGAGCGTGAATGTGTTGTTCTTGGCAAAGGTAACAAGGAAAGAATTGTTTATTTCGATGCAAGAACAAAAATGCACTTGAAAAATTATCTTGATAGCAGAACCGATAAGAACCCTGCATTATTTGTAACCTTGAAAAAGCCACATAATAGGTTAAAAATCGGTGGAATAGAAGTAAGGCTGAGAGAAATAGGCAGAAATCTTGGTATAAATAAGGTACATCCACACAAATTTAGACGAACATTGGCAACAATGGCTATCGATAAGGGTATGCCGATAGAACAGTTGCAACGACTGTTAGGACATCAAAGAATAGATACAACCTTACAATACGCAATGGTAAAACAGAGCAATGTTAAAATTGCACATAGGAAATACATTGGATGAGGTGAAATAATGATATATAATGAAAGCAAATATAATCAACAATGGAAAAACTAAAAAGCTCTCAGAGTTAGGTATGTTTGCGAGGGGAAAGTCTAAGCATAGGCCTCGAAATGACGAAAGATTGTTTGAAGGTGGTGGATATCCTCTTGTGCAGACCGGAGAAATAAAGGATGCAAACTTATATATAACACATCATGAACAGGAGTATGGTGATTTCGGGCTCAAACAAAGTAAATTGTGGAATACAGGAACATTGTGTATTACTATCGCCGCCAATATTGCGGAAACAGCAATTTTGGCTTATCCAATGTGTTTTTCCAGATAGTATTGTAGGTTTTTTTCAGCATATCCTGAAAAAAATCGTCAGAAAAAAATTTATGTACTATATTTTTTTGAGTATATAAAAAAAGTCCATACAAAAATGCGGCAACAGGTAGTATTCAAGATAACATAAATATAGATTATTTAACTTCTTTGGATTTCAAAGTCCCATCTAAGAAATATCAAGATGAAATGGTTATGCTGTTGTCAGCTATTGATGAGAAAAATATTATTAAATAGTGAAATAAACGATAATTTACCGTATCAATCGCTGATGGTTGCCTGACCGTTCATTAACATAGGTAGCAACCAATCTCTAAGAGATATTAACTGCTGATTTTTCTCTTGTGTTTTCAGAAACAATATCAAACATCGGCATTACTTGACGGTTAAATACTTCTAATTCCTTCTTTTCAGGAACATAGATAGGTCTGTCTTTAAGTAAAGGCTTTTTGTAAATGTTTCAGCCCTGTTCCCTGGAAGAATTTTTTTGGTCAAGTTCAGGCTTAATTGAAAAATAACATTAAGTAGAGATAATCTGACATTTCGGATTTTTGCAGAAACGCTCCAAGTATCTGTCGAATAAGCTGCTTTACCAACATAAAACTTAACATCAGCGTTACCACCAGTATTTAAAAAGCAATTTCTACCATCAACAAATGGTTCGTTCCATTTCAAAATAGTTGAACCACTTGTAAAGAATGGATATTTGCCATTTGATATTTTTTTGCTTCTCCGACCTGAATAGACGACTTTTCAGCTTCAGTCAAAATATCTTTCAGTTTAGCATTAGGTTTTTTTGGAGAAAAAAAGTATGCATATAAATTTCATAAGCCATTGCTCGCTAAATTATCGTTTACAGTAGAAGGAGAAACTACATTATGAGTGTTTCAGATTGGATAAGTATTATTTGTGCAGGAGTTGCTTTAATAGTCACGGTTATTATTGCAGTCCTGCAAATAAGACAAAGCAACCGTATGGAGAAGTTTGAAAAAAGGCAGGACAAGCGTGATGAGCAACGTCATCAAGAAAGTGTAAAAAGCACAAGCGGTATCATTCATTTCTAAATATTATAAGGACAGAGGGCTTATTCCGTTATGTGCAATAGCCACGATGTATAATGATTTGTTTTATTACAACAGAGAGATGTATAGAGAATTTTGCTGTTGTACTAAAGAGGTTCAAAATAGAATTTTGGAATATTGTGATTTGGATTTACGAGTCAGTGAGTACAATATTTTTGAAAAGTGTTTGGCTGCAATAGAAAGTGTGCTAAATAAACACTTTCCTGATGATAAAAGTGTTTTTTACGATGGAGGAAAATATTTCGCTCGTAGCTTAGAATACTATGCTGCTAAACCAATTCCACATCAAGACTTTGAGTATCAAAATCATATTACAGATGTTTTGGCTAATGCGTTTAATAGTAATGACAAAAAGAAAACACCAATTCAGCAGTTAGCGATGGAATATAATTTTGAAAGTTGCGAAGAAATAGAAGAATGCCAGTTGGTTACTGTTATTGCAGAGTTTTTCAGCAATCTATGGGAACAAAAATATAAAAAAACATTGATAAATCATACGGTTCTCCGGGAGGATACGATGGAGAAGTTATAGAAACAATGGAAGATTTATTTCTTTTAGCCTTATTTGAAATATATGTTAATTTACTGATTAATAAGTAATATTTATTTGTTTTTACTAATTTGAGTTCACTTCTTGTTATGAGAGACTTGATTAATAACAGTTTTTTTGTTAGTATATTTATTTGAGAACGAGGTTCGATTGAATGGACGATAATGAAATCAAAAGGCGGCTTGCCGGTCGTGCTGCCGAATATATGATGTTCAAGGAAGATGAAGAAGATACCGAAGCTCCGGCAGACATTACTTCTACCGGTAATGTTATTGTGTTCCCCGATTTTGAAAAACTGAAAAGCGAAGTCGAGAAAATGCGTACCGAATTATCAATGCTTTTGCTTGAACGTGATGAACTTCAGTTTGTTATCTGCAAAAATATTGAAACAGAATATATGCTGAAACTTGGTAGTATTGAGTATAAGGCTTATCAAGCACAGTGTTTATCTTTGCGATTAAAAAGAAAAATCGAATTGATTCAGGCGAAGAAAAACAGACAGGAAAAAGTCATCATATCTGCTATCGACGAAGCGCTTGATACTGAATTTGCCGAGTATCAGAAGCGGCTTGATGAGCAGATTAACAAGATGAATGATGCCTTGAAGCGAAGCAAAGCAGAGGTCTTGACTGTTGAGGAAAATAAAGAACTGAAAAAGCTCTACCGTAAAATCGTAAAGGCTTTGCACCCCGATATTAACCCCGATGTTTCCGAAACTCAGGTTAATTTGTTTGATAATGCAGTACAGGCGTATAAAAACGGTGATTTGAATACTTTGAGAATTATCGGTGAAATGCTAGGAAACAGTCCTTTACTGGAGCAACACAATGATGCTTTAACTCAGCTTAACGAAGAAAAAGAACGGTTGCAGAACTTGTTGAAAGCAATAAGAGACAGCATTGAGCAAATTAAGTCGGAGTATCCGTACACAATGAAAGAAATCATTGAAGATGAAGAACAAATAGAGCAAAAGAAAAGAGAACTTGAAAATATCCTCAGTCAGTACACTGAACTTATCTCGATTTATCAGGCGAAAATCGAAGAAATAATGAGGTGAGATTATGGGCGATTTAGTGAAATCCGGCGCCGGTGGACTTATGGGATTGCTTCACGGAAGCAACGGAGAACTTACAATACCGAAGCCGTTTGAAAAAGATATTTTTCTTTTTGATACTTATGTGGCAGGAACTACGCATATTGAGGGTATCGAAGAATTAGAACGACATCTAAATACGGATGATAAGCTTGAATTCTTTAGGGAAGCGGATAATCAATATGACAAGCAATCTATTGTAATAAAAACAATAAATGGTGTTAAAATCGGCTATGTTCCGAAGCAGGACAATGTAATATTTGCTCGACTGATGGATGCCGGTAAACTGCTTTTTGGCAGAATTACCTCAAAAGAAAAGAAAGGCTCGTGGGTAAAGATTTATATTAAAGTCTTCCTGCACGAGTAATGTTTGAAATATCATTAAAGACGTAACAGTAATGTTATTTCAAAAATAAGAATATGAAATTGATGATTGTTGTTTTTTTGAGGGATTGCTTGCAAAGTTTTTCTTAAAATGAGGACTTGAAGAAACAACTTAAAGTAACAGAAAATTGTGTCTTGGCTGAATGTGCAGTTAGGGACAAAATATGGAGTATTGGTTTGTCAATGAAAGACCCTAATAGGTTTGAAATTGACAAGTGGAATGGGCAAAATTTGCTCGGATATGCTCTTATGATGGTGCGTGAACGGTTGTAATTGTTTTTTTGGAAAATTAAAAAACTCACTTGGCTCATATTTTTTTAAGAGTTGAGTGAGTTTAATTTTTATTATAATTATTATAAGCTTTTGTTTGATAGTTTTGATTCTGATTTTTTTATGTTGGTATAATTATTTTTTTATAATTGACAAAAATAAAGTGTGCAAGTTTTTTTCTAACTTACACACTTTTATTTTACAATCTCTTTTAATGAATTCTGAATTCATCAAGTATTACCGCAGCATCTGGAATACTTAAAGATATTAAGATTTGAAGAATATTTTCAAATGCTTCTGTTAATTCTGAATCCTGTTTAATTTCGTCACTAAAATTCAAAAATGATATAGTTATCAATTGATTAATTATAAAATCAACTTTATTAAGACAAGTCTTTTCGTACGAATTTTCTTTAACAACAGACTCAATTACTGAACTAACCGAAGGCAAAATAAGAGGCAAAAAGTTTATTAAGATTCATTTTTGTATACTGTGTTCATAAAGTATTCTAAATCATATTTACCATACTTTCTAAACATATTGTTTAAAAAAATCGAGTGTCAGGAAGTGAATACTTTGTTTCAACTTTATCCCAATTTCCTTCATATCTATGTATAGACAAAAAAACAATGTTCTATATAGTTTTTTCCTTTTACGTATTCATCACAAACATTTTCTTTTAATTTTTATTTTTCTAATGAATAGATGATTTATTTCACAAGAAGCTCTCTTGATTTTATCATTATATGAATCTATATAAGTAGGTAAAAATATAGAATATATCCAAATAAAAAAATCTATCGCATCATCTGAAAAAAATAAGAAAAAAATCAATATCATTAAAAAAAGTATATTTAAAAACAATGTTTGTATTGCTAAATAGTTCTTCCCTAAGATAGTTTGATATTGCATATTTTATATCAAGTACTCTTTCACTTGAAAAAAACTATTATTTTTTTAGCATTCAATTTACTTATAAATGATTTTACCATTTGTATCATAACATTTTTTTTATATTGTCATCATTTATATAAATATCACAATTAATGATATGATACATAGTATAAATATCAAAATTTGAAATATCAAAATCCGATATATTAAAATCGGTTGCATCAAATAAGTACCTATTGATTATACGTTCTTTATCATTTTTTTATTTAATACTGACTTTTTTTCTAAGCCGATTAAAAATTCAAATTACTTTTTTTAATTGTGTAATAATGATTTTTTTGTTTAGTGTTTCTTTATTATTTTCAAAAATTCTTTACATGCAATTTATTCTTTTTAGCGAGCACGATGATAGTGTTAAAAAAATAGCTTTTTGATAGTTCGTCATTTTCTTTTAAATAATGTTTAGTAACATTTATTAGTTTTAAAAACAAGACCATTATTTTGATTAGCAGTAGTTATATTCAAAACAAGCCTTTTTAATTCTGTTTTTTTGTTTTTTTTCACTTGCATTTGAATTTATTTGACGATACAGAACAAGCAAAAAAATGCATAATTAAAATTGAAAAACTTTCATTATTCAATATTTTTTTCAACACCATCTATCCATTCGTTACAAAAACTTATCTCTTAATTTCCCATCTAATTCTGATTTATTAAGTGCATATGCAAATAGCATTACTTTGTGTTCGTCATATATAAAAAGGAATATCTACATCTTTTATATTTTCATAATAAACATTAATGCAATGCAGAACATCATTAAGTTGATAATTATTGATGTCAAAAAGTTTTATAGAATTTTTTTGTATTGAATCATCTAAGATTGCTTTTGATTTACTTTGAAGAGTATTATCGTCGACTACTTTACTTGCAGCACCAGTAACATTGGTAGAAAGTGCTAAGATATTATCATTTTTCTCTTTTTCAATTATCTGATTTCGCAAATCCATTTTTTTGAATCTGTAAATGCATTGATGCATGTTCTGCATCATTAGGTATGATTGTATACAGATAATTCAATATATTAATACATTGAGTTTTGACTTCGTTTACAAATTGCCTTTGTAAAAAAATAATCTTGAAGAGTAATGTCTATATTATACTCTGATTCATATCGTTTAGGAAATGTTAGGTATACCAACAGCAGAATAAATATTTTTGTTCTAATGATTTTTTTGTATTTTTGTTAGGATGATTGTAGACATAACGGTTAAAAATCACAAAAATATAATATTGATATTTGTTGCTAAATCTAATGCATATCCTGGGAATCTATTCTTGAACAAAATGCCAATATCTTCTATTATTGTGAATAGCATTATACTATTTGAAGTTAAATAAATTCTTTTTGATTCTATTGACAAATTCAGTACAATCTAAATTATATTGGATACATGATTTGACTATTTGAATTATTTTATTTCTCAATTGATAAACGATATCACCTATAACAGTTGGCAATATGTGTTCATGACTTCCGGCAAGCCACATTACATCAATAAAAAAATAATCTTTTTCATTCGTTTCAACAAAATATATTGTTTCTTTATCCAGTTGAATAATATTTGTTTTTTTGACAGCTGAATAATGCATTTGTTAATAAAATTGATTGACCAATCTAAAGCAATGCAGAAGTTTTGTTCTAATAAATTCGGAAAGAATCTATATTTTTGTTTTAAAAAAATATCAAACTTACCATAATGCTCGGCATATTCATTTAAGCCAAATGCATAACAAATATCATTTTTTTCATTGAAAAAAAGGATTAGATTCTTTTAAATTAACAGTCCAAAAGAATTCAGCTAATTCACAAAGTTCTCTTGGAAGATATTTTTGCTAAATTTATCGTAGTAAATTTTTAAGGTGTATTTAATAATCTCTTCTGATATTCTACTAATTCTTCTAACATCACTTGTCAAATTTTCCTTTTTTTGCTTTTTTTCCAAAAAGAGATTATCCAATCTTTTGGAAAAACTCTGCCATTTGATAAACCGGATTTAAAAAAAGAGCATTAAAGGTTTCTTCGGCATCGTGTATAAAAAAATCTTTATTTTTCAATTTTTTTGTTTAAATATTTTTTTGTAAAATTACACAAGACATATTTGCAATGTCACAATTATAAATTTGATTTTTTTGAATAATCAGAACATAATTTGTTAATAGAAATAACTGATAAATCAGAATCAATATATAGATTGTTTTTCGTATATAATTTTTAATTAATGCTTCTCTACCTTTTTCCCTTTGGAGTAAGCAAAAATTATTGGGGTTTTTGTCCGAAAGAGATAAGTCAGGTTCAAACCCATATAAATTTGTTATATCAATAAAATTTTGAATCAGTCCCTCTTTTATCAATTCATAAGAGTATTCTTCAAAAAACGATTTACAATAATCAGACTTTATGAGCCCTATTATTGTTTGCTTTTTGCCACTCAACTAAAAATATTTTTTTTCAATTATTAACTTATATAGAAATTTTTTTCTCTATTGTTTTTTTGTAAGAATTTTATTTGATACCCAAATTTGATATCTTCTGTAACTGCATCTTCCATATTGTTCAATTTCATTAAAGAATTCATTATATTTTCCTTTGCAACTATCAAAAAAATACAATCAAATTCTTTTTTTCAAAAACAAATATCTTCAAATATATCATATTTTAAACGAATAGTTGTGCTGTTTTCTACAATAACACCTTCAGAAAGCAAAGCACGATAAATATTACTTTTTTTATCTCTGTTTTATAAACACCAACAGAGAATTGTTTTGCTCGTTTAAATGCAATATATTTAACAGCATCAACAACTTCAGAGTATTCAACATTCAAATCCTTTGCTTTTATCTTTTTAGACAAATAACATTATCCCATATTATATCTCTAAGATTATTTTCATCTGTTATATTTGATGCATCAGTAACATTTTTTATAATTAAATTTACATAAAAAGGTGTTTTGATTAATGATGAATATGATTTGTCAGTTAAAAATGGTTTTATTATTGGATATTTTGCTGATATATCTAGTAATTCAGATATAGTTAAAGATTCAAGATAAAACGAATGAGTCCCGTATTTTGAGTCTATCTTAAGAAAGGCTGTTTCATCACTTGTTCTGCATGAAGTAATTATTTTAGCATTAGGATGATTTTTTTAACTATTTCAAATAGTGTATGTAATAAATCTATTTTTTTGTTTGTTTTTGCATCTGCAATAAATTCCAATGCGTCTATAAAAAAAGAATATTTTTTTCTTCGTTCAAATAATCTAAAAGCAACATTAAGGTTAAGATTCCATATATCATCAATATTAGTTTCTTCAGTAAAACGTTCGGCACGTGCAAATAAAAATGTTATTTTCATTTTTCAACAATTTTTTTACACAATACAGATTTACCTGAACCCGCTTCACCTCGCACGCTTAAAAATTGATCATCGCAACTATGAATTTTATTAACAAGGTCACTTTTGTCTATTTCATACTCGTCATTAATAAAGCAATCTATATTATTTAGTCCAATAGATTTACTATTTTCAATTTCTTCAAATAATCTATTTGAAATTTCTTTAATGTTATTGATATCTTTAGAAAGTAATTCATAGAGTTCTTTTTTTGAAAAATCCAAATCATTTGTAGCACGATTCATTATGCTTTGTGTTGTTATAAGATGCTTATTTTTTTGATAAAAATTTATGTTTCCGATTTTTTTAACATCCCACAAAAAAATCTTTTTATATCATCAACACTTTCATTGTTCAAAACCAAAAAAAGAATACTTGTTCTAAATTTTTTTGAATCGTTTCCTTTTTATCATCTCTTATTTTTCTCTAAAGTTGATTTAATTTTTTTGTTGGTAAATTCTGAGTTGTACTAACTTGAACATAAATATTACCATCATTAGACAATAAATCAGCATAAGGATAGTTCTGTTTGATTTCGTTTAGATTTTTGAAAAAGCTTGTCCAAAACCATAATTTACATACTTCTTGGGCAAATAATTCAAAAAAAGCTTTGCTGCATCAAACAATCCATTTTTTTATTTAGTAACTTTATTTTTTTGATTCGTAAGAACCAATATAATCTGATATGAAATCTATTCTTTCGGTTGAGTTTAACATAATAAAAATAAACCTCCTTGTGTAATTATATAATATTATACCATATTATACAATTGTTACCAAGTGACGATATTTGTATCATATAATTTTTTTCATAAAATTTCCAATTTTGCAAAAAGGGAGTGTAAATAAAAATATAAATTAAATTATAGTTATTATAATTGAATCTTAATACAGTATGATTTTTTTGAAAAAGTCTATTGATGTGAAAAAGATTTTTATAAAGATTTTGAGAAAAATATGAGTAAATTGATAACACAGAATTATTTTTTTAATTTCAATGAGAAAAACGAAGATAGGTAAAAAAATATTTGATTGCCTAGCTAATGTTAGAAATGATAGGGGGTTGTAACTGTAATTTTTTTACTTTATTTATAAATAGAAATATAGAGTGATTAAATACACAGAATTTTTAGAAAAAAATGATAGTTTATCTTCTGTTTAAATATTCACTAAATTTTATGATATAATATATTAAATTTCAGAAGTTAAGTATGACTATTAAAAAAAGCGGCTTCAGCAAAAAACAAATCCGAGCCTAAAACTCGGATTTGTTATTATAAAGTGGTTTCGCAATATTCATAAAGCAATTCGTTCACTTCAAACAGATTATAAATTTCGTTTAAAATGCAGAAGCGGACGACTAAATCCTCTTTCAAGCTTGTTGACAAAGCATAACCTGCAAGGCTCAATAAATAATCTGTTTCTGTCAAGTTCAGCTTCAACCCCAAACAAAATTTTATGGCTGTTTGCTTTGACGGTCGATAAAAAAACGGTTGCTGAACATTTTTTTGAAAAATATATCCCTCGACAAGTCAACGCTCTTGTAAAGCGCCACTTCGTTGAGCTGTCGTTCTCTTATTTTCAGGCAAACAAAAATCAGAAAAATGTTTCGTTGCGGTTTGTGTTTTCCCATAACAAATAATTATTCATCCTTTACCATCCTTTGATATTTATTAAAAAAAAAAAGCTGCAAACAGCAAAAAAACCATTTACAGCTCAAATTTTACTTTTTAATATAATTATATCAAATTTTGGTTCAAAAACATTTAGTCGTCGGCAGAACATATTGTATTGTTCCTCAAAGTCAAACCACTCTTTTTACCTTGTGGATTTGATTAAGTCCGACTGATTAATTTTTATGACTTTATATTTAAGATAACAAAAAAATGCAATAAAAATTAACATTTTTGCCCTCATACGATTTTTGATGTGCTTTAAAAAAATCCTTTATTTAAAAAGGCTTTGCGAGCATTAAAAAAACAAATGAATTCTTCTACCTCTGTCAAAAAAACTCGGAACATTCGTGTTCCGAGGCTTTTTATGCCCGAATACTGCTTTTTACGGTGGTATTTGGGCATTTTTTTCTTTGCTTCAAAAATATCGTGAGAGTTTTTTTGAGAGATTCTAAGAGACAGCAAATTTCAAAAATCCCAAAGTCATTTTAGTGCGATTTGGGGGCATTTATTACTGAGACTTTTGAGAGACATCGCTCAAATCAAAAATCGTAACACGAATTGATATGAGCAAAAAAACTTGAGAGACAATTCAAATAATAAAGAGGGATTAAAGTTAATAAAACTTTTAAACCCTCTTTTTAAATTATCCTTTTATATTGTTTATCCATCAAAAAAATGCAAAGGTAGCCATGTATATCCCAATGCCACCTATGCTTGCATCAACAAAGGTCAGGCGGTTTGTCCGACTGAAATACGGCATAAATCCATCTGTATCAATGACGATATATCAAATGTTATCAATGAATATTCTGTTTTCGGGAATCTTTATGAAATCTTCAAGATTGCCCGGTATGCTATCCGTAAAATCAATGAAAGGACTTGATTATATGGATATGATTTTGAAAACGACTGACCTCTGCAAAAATTTCAAGGGGCAAATGGCGGTAAACAATGTGTCACTGAACATCCGGCGCAACTCGGTTTATGGTCTGCTGGGGCCGAATGGGGCTGGCAAATCCACGATCTTAAAAATGCTCACCGGCATTTTGCGCCCCACATCGGGAAGCATCGAGTTTGACGGCCACCCGTGGAAGCGGAATGATCTGGAGCATATCGGTGCTTTGATTGAGATGCCCCCGCTTTACGAAAATCTGACTGCATACGAAAATCTCAAAGTCAGAACTACATTGCTCGGCCTGGACGATGCACGAATTAACGAGGTATTGCAAATTGTCCAGCTCACGAATACCGGCAAGAAACGGGCCGGGCAGTTTTCTCTTGGTATGAAGCAGCGGCTTGGTATTGCTATTGCATTGCTGAACAGTCCCCGGCTTTTGATTCTGGATGAACCGACTAACGGTCTTGACCCTTTAGGGATTGAGGAACTTCGAGAGTTAATTCGCTCTTTTCCCTGCAAAGGGATTACAGTTATTTTGTCCAGCCATATTCTGTCAGAAGTCCAGCAGATTGCAGATCATGTGGGTATCATTGCTGGCGGCGTCCTTGGATATGAGGGAGAGCTTCGCGCCGGTGAAGATTTGGAACAACTCTTTATGGATGTTATTCGCAGAAATGGTAAGGAGGGATATTAAATGGAGATGGCATATATTCAGGCAGAGAACCTAAAGCATAAGAGAACTTTCACAAAAACGCTGATCGTTCTGGCCCCGTTTGTAACTGCGCTTATGAACTTTTTTGCCCCTCTTTGGTTCCAGCTCAATTCTTATAATTGGTGGTATATCCTGCTTTATCCTGGATTCCTTACGCTCACCTGTGCCTTGATTGAACAGCGGGATAATGGCAAACTAAAATATCGTGCCGTTGCTTCATTGCCTGTTTCGCAGAACAAAGTCTGGAAAGCAAAAATTGGAGTGGCCGGTATTTACTCCTGTGTGGGGAATTTCATTTTCCTGGCGCTAAATCTGTTGGGCGGTTTTGCAATATTAGTTATCAACGAAATTCCCCTGACAATCGGAATTTGGCAGGCTGCGGCCGGAACAGCTTGTATTGTCATTGCAAGCCTATGGGAAGTTCCGCTGTGCTTATGGTTATCAAAAAAAGTTGGTATCTTTGTCACGGTTATTCTTAATGCCGGACTTGGAAGCGTTTTAGGGATTTTCACGGCTACAACCTCTTTGTGGATGATCTGCCCGTATAGCTGGGTGCCGCATCTTATGATTTCCGTGTTAGGTATTTTGCCTAATGGTGAGCCGGTTACAGATCAGAGTACGGCAATGGCATTTTGGATGATTATACTTGTATTGGTCATTTCGCTGGCCTGGTTTGCGGCGCTGTCATTTTTAACTGCAAGATGGTTTGAGAAAAAGGAGGTGGGGTAACTATGGTATCTGTGGTTCGCTGCTGGAAAGCAGAATATCAGAAGTGTAAACATAGCATTTTGCTCTATATGCACAGCATGATTCCGATTATATGTGCGGCGATTTTTGCGGGTTACTATCATATATCCAGATGGGAACTGGCAACCAAAATCAGTGCCTATCTGGAAGTGCTGGCCGTTGCGTTCCCGTTTCTGATCGGCATTATTGTGGGCCTGGTTGTTCAGATCGAAAATCAGGCCGGGCATTATCAGCTTTTGTTGGGAACAATCCCATCTCGCATGGCAACGTATATTGGTAAACTTGGTTTTCTGATGATCTGTGCTTTTGGCGCAACATTTTTAGCGTTAGGAACATTCGCTGCACTATATAGGGATGCTCCGGTAAGCCTTTACCTGAAAGCAGGGATTCTATTGTTGATTACCATGCTTCCCATTTACCTGATTCATTTGTTTGTGGGAATGAACTTCGGAAAAGGTGCATCTATTGGATTGGGAATTGCAGGAAGTTTAATAGCTGCCCTTATGATAACAGGGCTTGGTGACGCTACATGGAAATATATTCCCTGGGCCTGGGGCGTTCGTGCTATGGATTACACTGTGATTGCATGGGATAGCCCCCAACTGTATGCACAGGTAAAAACCGATTTTTTCAGCGGTATGATTATTTCTGTATGCTGCACTGTTTGTCTGCTGATTGCCAGTTTGGTTTGGTTTCATGGTTGGGAGGGAGGTAAAAACAGTGAATAAAAAGTGCCTGTTTGCCGTGGTAATTGTGCTTGTAAGTCTTATATGCTTATCGGCCTGCGGTGCGCTCCGCGATACCGCCGATAAAAATAAGGCGTTAAATGAATCTCTGCCGTATTATGAGCTGAACGCCGCAAACTATGATGAAATTTCATATAACGGCCTGACATATACCATAACGGATGAATGTCTTGAAATGTCAGAACTGCAAGAAGAAATCGGGCAGGTATCGAAACGCTTCAAAAATGTGGCGGGGGAAGATTTCAGTTTCGGCTACGTTTACAGTATTGTGGATGTGGATATAAGCAATGCCGTAGCTGTAAATATCAACAATGAATATCGGAAAGCTGACATTAAAAATAATGATGAGTAACCTCGACAATGTGGTATAATGGGGCGGGAGGTGATTTTTTGGCCCACTTACTTGTAGTTGACGATGAAGTTTCTATCTTGGAATTGATTAAGAACAGTTTGGGGAAAGATGGATATTTGATAACAGTCTGTCAAAATGCGGATGATGTAGACATCAAAAAGCTGCATTTCTATGACCTCATTCTTTTGGATGTGATGATGCCTGGCACAGACGGGTTTGAGTTTTGCAAACAGATCAGGAATATGGTAGACTGCCCGATTCTCTTTCTGACCGCAAAGACATTAGAGGAAGATATATTGTTTGGATTGAGCATCGGTGCGGATGATTATATTACGAAACCTTTTCGTATTCAGGAGCTTCGCGCCCGTGTCGCGGCACATTTACGCAGAGAAAAAAGGGAGCATCACAGCACACTTTCATTTGAGCCTGATATAAGATTTGACCTTTCCGCAAAGGTACTGTATGTTTCAGAACAGCCGGTTCCCCTTACCAAAAGCGAGTATTCAATCTGTGAATACCTTGCGAAAAACCGGGGACAGGTTTTTACAAAAGAACAAATCTATGAAGCTGTTTTCGGGTTTGATGGAATAGGCGATAACTCTACGATCTCAACGCATATAAAAAATATTCGTGCGAAATTGGAGCATTTCAAAATAAGCCCGATCAGCACTGTATGGGGGATAGGATATAAATGGGAGTGAAAAAGAAACCTACATTGAAAATATTGTTTCGCCAGTTTGCTATCTCCCTCATTGTCATGCTGGTAGCGGCAATTATTGTCCCTTCTGGTTTGGAGGGACTTGCTGTAAATGCTGGATTAGCTACAAGAGCAAATCTAAGTGAATTGCAGGTAAAAGAGATCATTCCAACGCTGACGATTGCCCCGGATATTACAAAGGTTGTGATTCCACAGGGATGCGGCTACTTAATTCTGGACAAGAACTTTAATGAGCTTTACAGCAATATGGACGATGATGAAAAAGAAATTGCCCTGCTGTACGCAAAGGGAGAATATATTGAATATGCTACGGGGAGGCAGTTTGCACTTGTTGTCCGGGAAAACGAATTTTGCGTTTTAAGGTATTATATTGGTTCTCAATTTACAGTGTCATGGCTACCGGAATATTTTCCATCTCCTGACACGCTTGCGTTTATCCTGATGGCTGTAAATTCGCTGCTGGTCATTATCATACTGACCGCCAGATTTGCTAAGAACCTGCGTACACAACTGACCCCGCTTTTAGAAGCAACTGCGGAGGTTTCAAAGCAAAACCTTGATTTTGAAGTAGGACACGCCAAAATCAAAGAGTTTGAAGATGTCCTTGCATCTTTTTCAGATATGAAAGATAATCTGAAAATTTCGTTAGAACGGCAATGGAAAACCGAACAGACACAGAAAGAGCAAATCGCCGCGCTTGCCCATGATTTGAAAACGCCTCTGACGGTTATTCAAGGAAATGCTGATTTACTCACAGAAACAAATCTTGATGATGAGCAACGATTATACGCTGGTTACGTCGTGGAAAGCTCCGGCCAGATGCAGTCATATATTCAAACCCTGATTGATATATCACGGGCGGCGGTTGGTTATCAGCTCCATATTGAAAGTATAGACTTGCCAGCGTTCATGCAGCACTTGTTCGGTTATATGGAATCACTATGCCGGACAAAAGAAATCCGGCTGCAAATGAATACTGTTTCACTCCCTCAAATGCTGAAATTTGATAGGGTGCTGATAGAACGTGCTATTATGAATGTTATCAGTAATGGGCTGGACTACTCCCCGCAAGGCGGAACGCTTTATGTGGATGTTCAGAGTAACAACGGTTTCGTGGAAATTTCAGTCACAGACGAGGGAACGGGGTTTTCTAAAGAGGCATTATGCCACGCACAGGAACGGTTCTATATGGGCGATCAAAGCCGCAATTCAAAGTTACACTTTGGTATGGGTCTATATATTACAAATTCGATTATGGAACAACATAATGGTCAGCTTATTTTAGAAAATTCAAAAGAAACCGGCGGCGCAAAGGTTACTATGAAACTTCCTTGCTGATTTTCCGATAGTGTAATGGACGTCTTTTATGTCCGTCCATTTTTCAAATCTTTATGGAATCTTCAAAAATTCCTCTTATCATGTATCTGTTGTCAACAAGGATTGAAGTTTGAACTTTCAGATAAAACCAATCCTAACTTTGAACAAGATACGGAAATAACGGTTGTCGGAACATTCGATACTTATTTAGATGGTAAGTTTTTATATTGCCATTTGAAAAAAATGCAAAAAAATGATTGTCGAATAGTGAATTGAACAATTGAAATTTATTAACGGAAAGGATTTACTATTATTTGTCACTATTTCTTGCAGTTGGGGTGCAATATATTTGAACTCTGAATAAAGTTCATTTTTTTCAAGAGCATCAAAAAAATGATATTTATAGAAAGACAAAAAGGTGCAGTCGAATAACTGCACCTTGTGGTTTATAAATTCAAAAAAATCTTTTCTGTAATCAACTCCGAAATATTCGGCGAGCTGTTGCATTTCGCTGTCCTTGATTGTATTCACCCTCGGCATATTGCAGGGTGAGCACATAAATCTGTGCCGCTTTTTCCACGGTTTCGATAAGACCAAAGGTTTCGTCCATGGTTTTGCCGGCACCGTAAATGCCGTGCATACCCCAGATGACAAGTCTAAACTCCTTCATCTTTTTTGCGGTTGCTTCGCCGATCTCATTTGTTCCGCAAAGCATCCACGGAAGAACGCCTACACCGTCAGGGAACACAACAATGCACTCGGTGCACATTTCCCAAAGCGTGTGCGTTATTTTTTTCTCGTCAAGCTCGTGAACATAGTTCATGGCAAGCGTGTTTGTTGGGTGAGAGTGCATAACAACTCTGTTTTCGGGGTCAACCTTTAGCCTTGCCCTGTGGCTCATAAGGTGTGCAGGAAGTTCTGAAGTGAACTTGCCGCCGTCGCTGTAACCCCAAAGCAGTTCTGCCGTTGTGCCGTCCTGCGCAATGCGGATAATGCCGAGATTGTTTTCGGGGTCTTTCTCCACATTCTTAAAAATACTTGCCTGTGCCTGTAACGATAAAAATCTTGCCGATAAGCTCGGGTGCGTCAAATCCTGTGGGAATTGTTCTGATTACATGATTAAGGTCAAGATACTCCGCAACCTCGTTTTCATCAAGCAAATAACTGATGTTTCCGCCGTTTCGCTCGTCCCAACCCAGGCGGTACATATTCGCCGTTGTGTCGCACATTTCACGAACAAATGGGGAAGTTAAAATGTCTTTCATTGTCTGTTCTCCAATACTTCTTTTTCGTATTTTTTAGCCTCTGCAAGATAATCGGCAGGGGTGTTTGTTTCTTTTAAATATTCTGCCCAAATATCACCAAACGGCATGGTTTTCAGCTCTTCGTGCATAACCATAAGGGAAGTAAAATCTGCATTGTTTTGCAGTTCTTTCATGGTATCGCTCGGCTCTAAAAGTGCATAGAGAAGTGCCTTTTCAACGCTTCTTACGCCTGTAACCCACGCAGAAATGCGGTTTATGCTTGCGTCAAAATAGTCTGTTGCAATGAACACTCTGTCAAGTGCGTTTGCTCTTACGATTTCCTTTGCAATTTCCTTTGTTTCGTCATCAAAAATAACAACATGGTCGCTGTCCCAACGAACACCACGGGTGATGTGCAAAGCAAGTTTTTCGTTGAATAAAAGCATAGACGAAATTTTGTCGCTGACAAGCTCAGTGGGGTGATAGTGACCGTTGTCCATAAGCGGAGTGATGCCCTTATTCGCAACATAATTCATACAGAATTCGGATGAACCTACCGTATAGCTTTCAAGTCCGATACCGAACACCTTTGATTCAAGAGTTACAAAAACCTTGCTCTTATCATACGATATTGAGAGAATTTCATCAAGTGATTTTTTAAATCTTTCTCTCGGTGTGAGCCTATCGGCAGGGATATCCTTGTAGCCGTCAGGAATCCAAATGTTCATAACGCAGGGTGTATTTGTTTCATTTGCAAAGTATTCTGCAATTTTAAGGCATCTTTTGCCGTGCTCAACCCAAAAAGCTCTGACTGTTTCATCAGGTGAAGAAAGAGTCAAATTATCCTTCACCATAGGGTGAGAAAAGAATGTGGGATTAAAGTCGATACCCATATTCCTCTTTTTAGCAAACTCAACCCATTTAGCAAAAATGCTTTGGCTCAAGCTTGTTTCTGTCGGCAAATTCGCCCTCGTCAAAAATTGCATAGCAAGCGTGCAAATTCAACTTCATTTTGCCCGGCACAAGGCTTATAACCTTGTCAATATCCGCCATAAGTTCATCGGGTGTTCTTGCTCTGCCTATGTAATTACCGGTAGTTTGAATACCGCCCGATAACGCACCTTTTTGGTCAAAGCCTACCACATCATCACCTTGCCAGCAATGAAGTGAAACAGGCACGGTTTTTAACTTTTCAATCGCCTTGTCGGTGTCAACTCCTATTTTGGCGTATTTTTCTTTTGCTTCAAGATAGGACATTGTCAAATCTCCTTTATGTCAAATGAATTTTTAATCAAATCTCTTGCTGTGGCAAGGGGTATTTTTTTATCACGCATAATCTGCGATACAATATTGCCCGTGGCCGTTGCTTCAATCGGCCCTGCGGTTACGCTTTTGCCTGTGTAATCACGGGTGAGGGCGTTCAGGTATTTATCCTGACAGCCACCGCCCACAATATGAATTGCATTAAATCGTTTGCCTGTTACGGTTTCAATTTCCGTCACGGCTTCACTGTATGACTTTGCAAGGGAATGATAGGCAGAATTAAGAATAAATCCCAAATCATTGCTGCCAATCAATTTGCCGATTGCATCAATCATATTCTTCGGTGCAACAAGCGTGCTGTCGTTCACATCAAAATATTTATAGCTGCTTGCGCGTTTTGCAAGTTCCATCATCTCGTCATAGGTCATCGACTTGTTAAGATTTCGCCTGATATTTTGAAACAGCCACATACCCATATAGTTTTTTTAAGAAAGCGAAAAACGGTAATCAATTCCGCCCTCGTTGGTGAAATTGAGCTTTCTTGCATTGTCCTTCAAAATCGGCTGAGTGATTTCCGTTCCGATAAGAGACCAAGTGCCTGAGGAAATGTACAAATCATTGTCTGCCATTGGGCAGGCACACACGGCACTTGCAGTATCGTGGCTCGGTGCGAAAAGCACAGTTGAATTAAAACCGACTGCTTTTTGAATATTCGCACTCAAATCACCCACAAGGCTTGACGGAAGAAAAAGGGGTTTGAATAAATCCTCCGTCAAACCGAGTGCGTGGAAAATTTGAGAATCCCAAGCTTTCGTTTTAGCATTAACCAAACCTGTAGTTGTGGCATTTGTGTATTCGTTTTTGCAAACGCCTGTCAGCTTAAATGAAAGATATTCCGGCATCATCAAAAAAAGTATTTTGCTTTTTCAAGTCTGCCGTTTTTCTTATCTGCATAAAGCTGATAAATAGTGTTGAAATTCTGCTTTTGAATCCCTGTTTTTGCATACAAGCGGGCAGGGGATACAAGGCTTTCAACCTCGTCAACAACAGCGTTTGTTCTGCCGTCACGGTAGCAATAGCAAGGCTTGATTTCTTTCTTGTTTTCATCAAGCAAAACATAGTCAACACCCCAAGTGTCGATTGCGATACTTTTGGGAATTTTGCCTATTTCCTTGCATTTCTTAATTCCGTTTAATACTTCGTTAAACAGACTGTCTATATCCCAAACAAGTCCGTCTTTGCTTTGCGTAAGGTTATTGTCAAAGCGGTAAATTTCTTCAAGCACAAGTTTTTCGTTTTCGATATGCGAAAGTATATGCCGTCCGCTTGACGCTCCGATGTCTATGGCTAAATAGTATGTCATTTTACATCAAGCTCCGATACTTCTTTTGGATATTCTCTGAGTTCGTCCGTCTCGTGAAGCGGTTCCCAAACCTGTGCAAAGAACGGGTCAACCTTTGCACGCTGACCGTAGTTCCAACTTTTACGCTCACATTCATCGCACCAATGTCCGCCCTCCAAAACAAGTCTTGGACTTGCCTTAAAGGTGTGACCGAATGCACACTTAAATTCAAGTTGTGTTGACCAATCGCCCTTTTTCATCTTTGTTGAAAGACATTCACCGCCACGAAATTCTGCGGCTTTCTTCATATCGTCAAGACTCAGTTCGCTTTCCGGCTTTGTTTCGTCATAGCCGTGGTCGAGAACAATCTTTTTATCCCAATCGAAGAAATGGTTAAAATCGTTGTAGCTTTCAGGCAGAGCCTCCCAAGCCTTGCGACTGCCCCAATATGCCTCGATTCTGTCCTCCATATTGCAGTCAATAAAATGCTTTGTGCCGTGTTCGCCGTCTGCAAGTTTATTGAACATATTGCCCATAACCGTTGCCATAAGCTTTTCGCCGCCCGGCACCTTACACATTACCTTTGCCATAGGTGCTGTTGCGCCCAAATCCTTGATGTAGCAATCATAGTAATATTCCATGCTGTCACGCTGAAAATGAACGAAGTGTTCCAGCTTGTCGCTGTCCAAATAGTAGTGACCGTGGAAGTTGCGTGTTGCCTGCATTTTAGGCTTGAGGATGAGCGACAAATCTTTAATTCCGATGTCGCCGTAAAGTCTTTCAAACATTTCGGCTGTCGAAACACGGCACTTTTCACCGCCGCCGATATTGTAGATATGTCCCCAAAACGCTGCGTCCATTGTGTCTGTCGCATCTTGATAGGAAAGGTTGCGAAGAAGAACGCCCGAATCCCTGTCAGACACATATTCCAGCACATTGTCATAGCAGTTGTGGAACATAATTGCATCACGGATTTTGCTCATAGCAGGGCCTATTATACCTGTTTGACGGAGCGAAACCCAATATTTAAGACCGCTTTCAATAACATATCTTTCAGCGGCAACCTTTGAAACAGCGTAGTAATCGAACATGCTCGGTTTAATCGGGTCGCCGACTCTGCCCCAATGGATAGGCGGCATACGGTCGCCTGTTTCTGCAACAGTTCCGATATATACAAACTTAACTTTGTTTTCTCTTTTTTGCTCCTTGATTGCGGTAATCAGATTTTTTGTTGAGCCGTAGTTTACCTGCATTGCCTTTTTAGGGTTATAGTCGGCCTGCGGAGAAACAAAGGCTGCCACGTGCAAAATGAGGTCTGATTTTTCAACGCATTTATATACCGTGTCGTAATCGTTAAGGTCGCCCCAAACCACTTGCAAATTTTTGCATGGCATATACGGAGCAAGCATAGTTCTGTTTTTTTCGCTGTCACGAACAAGCACGAGAGTATTGTAGCTGTCGCCGTCTTTCAACATTCTTGTAAGCCCTTGAAAGCCCATTCCGCCGCAAGCGCCTGTTAAAAATACTGTTTTCTTTTTCCATTTTATTCACCCTTCATTGCCACAATGTTTTTTGCCTTGCCGTCCAAAATATCCACGCAAAGCTTAACGCTGTCGCCGATTGCAGAATCTATATCGTCGTCTTCAACACCAAGCGGAATACAACCAAGTTCTTTGTCAATAAACTGATTTGAGCATTGAAGCTCTGTAAATTTAATCATATCCAGTCCGCCCTGAATACCGTCTTTTTTCTGCTGTTTTACAAGGCTTTTGCCTGCCATACCGTACATCCAATCGGGGATTGTGATTATCTTTTTGTTCGGGCAACCGAGATGCTTGTGGCAAATGGTAAGCATTTCTTTCCAAGTGAGATTGTAGTAGCCGATAGGATAGCAGTTGCCGCCCTTGTTGCGTTCAATGGCACCTGCGATTGCCTGACCAACCTGCTTTACCGTTACCATGGTTGAACCGCCCTTTGGCCACATAGTCACGCCCGGCATTTTGCGAATGCTCTCCACAAGGAACACCCAAACCGGCTTTCTGCCCGGCTGTGTGCCGAAAATGTACGGAAGTTCAAGCACAGCAACATCAAAGCTGTCATCCGCAAAACGCATAGCAACCTTTTCCTGGTCGATACGGGAGCGAATGTATGGGTGATATTCTGTAAGGTGCATTTGCGGCCTTGCTTTTGCAAAATACGAAAAATACGAGCCGAGAATTACGCAGTGCTTTACGCCGCATTCCTTTGCAATTTTGAGCAAACGCTTAACAGGGTCAATGTTGTATTTTTTGTAAAGGTCATAAATCGGTGCAGGGCCCTCAACTCTTTCGTCCACGCCTGCCGCAAACACAAAGCCCTCGCAGCCCTCAAACATTTTCTTGACTTCGTCATCGTTCATTTCAAGATAATTGCCATAGGAAATTTCCATTTCGGGCGGCAAAACCGCACCTTGCGGAAGCGGAGGCAGAGCAATGGCTCTTACCTCGTGACCTCTTGAAATGAGTTCCTGTGCACCCTGACTGCCAAGCAGTCCCGTGCCTCCGATCATACAAATTTTCATAATTCTTTTCCTCCTAAAATATATGTTTACCTGCTGTAACTGTTTGCTTTTCGCCGTTTGGTAAAATTATATCTGCCGTGCAGTTTGCAGGAATTTCGATTGTATAAGTTGTTTCGCTGTCCTTTATTTCCCAACCTGATTTGACCGTGCCGAAAACGCTATTGTACTGTGCATTTGCAAAGGAGAAATGTCCGCCCGGTTGCGGCTTGATAACAAAGTGATTTTCACCGCTGACATTTATTCCGCACATTGCTCTGAGCAACCATTCGCAGACGGCACCCTTTGAGTAATGATTGAGGGAGGCAATACCGCCCTGTGCCTGTGTTCCTTCCCAGGATTCCCAAATGGTTGTTGCGCCCATTTTAGCCATAAAGAGCCAACCCGGCATTTTTTCGTTTTCAAGGAGCTTGTAGGCGTATTCAATGTTCATATCCGCAAGCACATCAAGAATGAACGGAGTTGACAAAAAGCCTGTGCCGAGCCTCCAACCGTAGTTTTCAAGTGCCTTGACAAGTCGTTTTTTTGCAAATTCCGTTGATTTTTCATCAAGCAGGTGCATATAAAGTGGACGAACAAGTTTTTGCCTGACGGTCAGTGTCGATTGAATAACCGTTTTTTTGGTAATCAACTCTCTGTATGCTTCTGCACAGCCGTTTTTGTACTCCTCAAATAACGGTAAATTCTTACTGTCGCCCATATACTTTGCAATCTCGCACATCAACGACATAATGTACGAAGTGTAAGCAGTTGATTCCTCAGGATTTGGAAGCACGGTATTTTTCCAATCGTTCGGGAAAACATCCTTTGGCTCTGCCCATTCACCGTAGGACTGACCGAAGTTTACAAAGTATTTTCTGTTTTTGCCCGAAAGCTGAATATTGTGTTTGAGCGGAGTCCATTTTCCGCAACGGGAAATCATAAACTTTGCGTATTTCACCATACCGTTGTAGTATTTTTGAATTAAGCAGTCGTCATTGTAAATCTTCCAAAAACGGTAGGGGAGAAGTACACCCACATCCGACCAACCGACCGAGCCGTTCATCCACGACATATAGAAGTCTACACCGCCGTACGGAACGATTTGTGGTAACTTTCCGTCTTTCTGTTGCCAATCATATACATCACGAATGTATTTTTCACTGAAGGTGGCATAGTCAAAAAGATAAGCCGCCGTGTTGAAGAAAATCTGTGCGTCGCCCGTCCAGCCGTGTCGCTCTCTTGTGGGGCAATCGGTAGGCAAATCAACGCTGTTTGATTTTGTGGACCACTTTGTTGCGTTAACAAATTTGTTGAGCAATTCGTTGGAAGAAGCGAAAAATCCTGTTTCATCCATATCCGAATAAACCGCAATGGCTGTGAAATCATCGGCAGATACATCAATATCCGTGTCAATTTCCATATAAGTAAAACCGAAAATTGCAAAATTTGGCTTGTATTCGTTCACGCCGTCCTTGCAAGTGTATTTAATTGTTTGCAAAGGTGTGGTGATTTTTTTGTTTGAGCATTGAATGTTTTTCAGTGTCAACTCTCCGTTTTCGTCAAGCATTTCGCCAAAACGAAGCGTGATTTTCTGTCCTTTTTTTGCATTGATTTTGAAGGACACATAACCTGCCATATTCTGCTTAAAGTTAATCAGTTTTTTGCCGCTTGGAGCAGTTGTCATTTCGCCTTTAAAGGTTTCTTTTTCTGCAATAGAAACATTGTTTGAAGCAGTCGGCGTTACATTGTGACTTGTCAGCTTTGCTTTGCTGAAGTAGCTCGGTGATTTCCTTGCGTCAACGATTTCGCCGTCCTTGTTGTCTGCAAAAGAGATTGCGCCGTCATTCGACCAAAGCCAAGAGCTGTCTGTTGCAACGGTGTCCGTCGTGCCGTCTGTGTATCGGATTTCAAGCTGTGCAAGAATTTTTGTTTCGCAGCCGTATTGATTTTTCAGTCCCCAAGCACCGACCGAGCCTCTGTACCAACCGTCTGCAAGATCAATGTTGATTATGTTATTTTCCTTGATTAAATCGGTAACATCATAGGTTTGATACTGCACACGCTTTCTGTAATCCGTCACACCGGGTGCAAGAGGCATAGAAACTTTTTTGCCGTTTATGTATGCAGAATAAATACCGCAGGCAGTAGCGTAAAGCCTTGCTGATTCAACTTCTTTTTTCGCCACGAATTCCTTTTTGAAGCAGTCAACAGGGAAGCGGTCAGGCTCAGGCTTGTTTGCTGTAGCAAGATAATTTATTCCCGAAAGGAAGAACGATTTTTCAAGCTTTTTCTCTTTTTTTCATAGCCTTTTTTTGTCTACTTCATAGTTGCCTGTTATCCACTTTGCCGACCAGTTTTTTTATACCGTATTCAAAGAAGTTTTCTTCGCTGAATTCGCCCTCTGTGCCGTTTTTCGTCCCAAAGCTTGATTTTGAAGGTAACCCTTTTTGCCTTTTTTTCAAATTTTTGCAGGCACAACAGCACGCATAGAATTTGATTCAATCTTTCCGCTGTCCCAATCATCTGTAACGATTTGATAAGCAGTTTGAGTTACGCCGCCCTCACAGTTCCACATAACACGAGGATTTTCTATATCAATCCCCAAAGGATTTTTCAAATACTCTGTTTTAATGTTAATTGCTTTCATTTTGCTCCTCCTTTTCCTTTCTTGCTTTGATCTCTGCCTGCTCTTTGTTGATATGCTTTTCAACATTGATAAACGCAAGAATAACAATAAGGATAATTGCAGTGATGCTTTCAAGACCTACGAATGAGAAAGTGATTGCATTCTTTGTTGCAACGCTTTGTACTGCCGCTACTGTTTCGCCGTTGACAAGCGACGGTGCAACATATCCGCATTTTGAAAGGAGCATATTGAAAAGGCCTGTAACAATACCGACGCTTGTAACCGCAATGATGTTATAAATCGACATTGCAATGCCGTCGCATCTAAAGTTGTTTTTTTCCATTCCAAATGGTCAAGCACATCTGCAAAGAGCGCCATAAATACATAAGCACAAGGAAGTCCGCCGATGTTTTTAATGAATTGGCCTATAAGAACAACAACCATATTCGTTGGGCAGATCCAGCAAATGGCACTGCCGATTGCATAAAGCACAAAGCCTGCCATAGTGAGATTACGCTTGCCGAATTTCTTTGCAAGCGGCCAAACGGCAAAGATACCGATGCCCATCGGAATACCTCCGATAACGGAAATCATTGTTTGTGTTTTGCCGTCATTGTAAGTGCCAAGCACATAGTTGCAGAAATACACAAGACCCAGGTTTTTTTGAATTGCGTGCCAACAGTGTAAATCAAAAAATAGAGTAAAATCAGCACCATATATTTATCTGTAAAAATTGCCTTGAGAAGATTTTTATACGGGATTTTCTCTTCCTCTTTTTTGTTGATGTCCTCCATTGTGACACGCTCTTTGGTGAAATAATATTCCATAAGAGTAAGCGGTAAAGCAAGGCAGGACAAAATACTCATCGTAACTATCCACTTTGATTTGTCAACGCCGAGCTGCGGCATTATGAGCATGGGGAAAATGAGCGCGACGATTATACCGCTCATCATAATTGTTGAAATCTGATTAAATACAGAAAGTGAGCCTCTTTGTTCGGTGTTTCTTGTTGACAAAGGTACCATAAGATTATGGCTCATATTGTAAATTGTGTATGCAAACGAATAGAAAAGGTTATAGGACAGCATTACCCAAATTACCTGCACGGCTTCGTTGCCTTGCGGTACAACAAACAGCAACACACCGCTGATTAAAAGAAGCGGAGCAGAAAGCAAAATCCACGGACGAGCCTTGCCCTGTGCGGTTTTTGTGTGGTCGATTATGTAGCCCATAATCACATTGGTGATTGCATCAATAACCTTTGAAATAATCGGGAACACGGTTAAAAATGCACCGCCCCAAATTGTTGTAAGTTTTAATACATCCGTGTAGTAAACATTCAGATATGTTGCAAGCACGGCGTTGAGAAGCAACGCACCTGACGGGCCGAGCAAATAGCCGAGCCATTTTTTTCACTTTTCTTTACTTCATCACTTTTCACTCTGCTGTTCAAAAAGCGGTGAATTTAATTTGTTTGTCATAATTTTTTTACCCCTCTGTTATGATTTATTAAATTATTTCGCCGTTAGACTCAATAACTTTTTTTATATAAAAATAAGCTGAATTTTTTTAAGTGTTCGCTTTTGTGTTTTATAATCAATATGAATCAAACCAAAGCGTGGTCCGTAACCTTCTGCCCATTCAAAATTATCCATCAGCGACCAATGTTGATAGCCGAGTACATCATATCCCTCATTTACTGCTCGCTTTACGCCGCCAAGATAATCACGCAAAAACGCAATTCGTTTGTCATCCTGCACCTTGCCGTCTGCACCTACGCTGTCATTGTTTGCTATTCCGTTTTCCGTCACCATAACAGGCAGATGATATCGTTCGCTGTAAAAACCTGATTGTCCAATAAAGCACATCGCCGTCAATCGCCCAGCCCATACTTGTTTTTTGGCTGTCGTCCAGCTTGCGCTTGGACACTCCATATGGCTGATACACATTCACTCCCACAAAATCAAGCGGTTGATAAATCTTTGCCATATCCCTTTCATGTGTTTTGAAAACGCCGTATGCCGTAACCGGTTTGCCAAGTAAAATAGGATCGCTCCACCAGCGGTTGTTCATAAGCCCAATGCCGGAATTAAATGTTTTATGCCTTGCTTTTTCAAGTTCTTCTTTACTTTCATTTTGAGGAATAAACGCTCCTGCCGCCATAGCGATACCGATTTTTGCAGGTGTTTTTGCATACTTGCGAATGGCTTTTACAGATGCAGCGTGTGCAAGCATACAAATTCTTGTTGCCTTTGGAATGTTTTGCAGACCGAACTTAAACGGAGCGTGTACCGCATAGCAATAGCCAAGCATTATGAAACATTGTGGCTCGTTCATCGGTATCCAATAGGTAACCTTGTCCGACAAGGCATCTACAACAATCTTTGTGTATTTTTCAAAAAGCGGTATGATTTCCTCACTCAAAAATCCGCCCTTTTGATGCACCCAAATCGGCAAATCCCAATGATAAATTGTCACAAGCGGTTCAATATTTGCTTTTCTTAATTCGTCAACCAAATTGATGTAAAAAGTCTAAACCCTTTTTGATTGATTTCGTTTTTCTCTCGGCTGAATCCTCGACCAGCTTATTGAAAAAGCGATAGGATTTAAGCCCCATTTCTTTCATCAAGGCAACATCTTCCTTAACTCTGTGAAAATGGTCGCAAGCTGTATGGCAGTCGGCATTGCCTTTGATTTTGCCGTTTGGTGCCATATCCCAAATGCTCGGTGTTCTGCCGTCTTCGTTCCATCCGCCCTCAATCTGTGCCGAAGCAGTCGCAGCGCCCCATAAAAAAATCATCGCTGAATTTGTTTTTTTCATATTTTTCTCCTTAAATTCCAGTGCATACAAATCAAATTTTCCTTTACCGAAAAAAATCGGATTGAAAGCTCTTGTTTGTTTTTTTGCTTTCAACTTGATAATTAAAGTGCAATCGCTTTTCTGCCAAACGGATTTATGTGTTTTTTTGCAATTGTTTTGCCGTTTGCGAAAAACTTGAATTTCACCGTCTGCGTTTGAATCTATATCCAATTCAAGCGTGCCGTTTTGATTTTCAAAATCAAACCATTTGTAGGTGATTGTAGTTTTACCGTCTATGTTCGCAATGTATCTTTCTTCTATTTTGTGCGTTACCATCGGAATAGGTTTTTTACATTGCTTGTTTGAAACTCTCGGCATTTTTCCGTTTGTGATGTGGCAAGCAATTACAGACGGATATTTGCCTTTGGCAATCAACGGCTTTGCATTTAATCCGCAAGAACTGATTTCCGCCTGCTCAATACTTCCGTCTGCTTTAATTTCAATAGGCTCTGCACATGCTTGACGACTGTAATCGCTTCCGTGAGTGAGCCTGTGATAAAACACATACCATCTGCCATTTATGCACTCAATGCTTCCGTGCGTTGTGCCGACGGTGTTTAGGCTGTCCTTTTCTTTTCTGCCGTTTAAGCCAATATCGCCTGCGGAAACAATCGTGCCTCCGTATTTGAAATCTCTGTCGGGATATTTGCTTGTGGCATAGCAAAGCTCGTGATTGAGTTGTGAGGAATATATAAAAATAGTATGTATTGTTTATTTTTTTCTTATGGACGAGCCTTCAAAAAATCCGTGTCCATCAAAAATCCGTACCTCTTGTCTTTTTCGGGAATAATTCGCACCGCATCGGTTTTCACGGTCAGCATATCATCGCAAAGGGTAATCATATTTGCGCCCCAAACGCTCGGCTCATCCAAAATTTCATCCTTGCTCTTGCCGTATATTTTTTCAAAAATAGGTGCTGTAATAGCTTTTAACGGCTTCGGCAAACACATTCCACGAGGCATCGCCGTTCCGTAATAAAGTCGAATTGTTCCGTTGTCGTTCATCACAGCCGGGTCAAAGCAAACAAATTTGTTAAATTCTGCCCCGTCTTGATTTTTAACATAACCGAGATATTCATATTTCCCATCGGGCGTGTCGCAAACCGCAACGCTGATAGGGCCGTGATATCCGCCGTCGCCTTTGTTGCCTGCAAGGCAGTAATATAAATAAAATCTTCTGTCATTGCCACGCACCACATCAGGTGCATACATGTACGGTCGTTCTTTTGAATAAAGTGCATCCTGCTTTGCGCTGTAATTGATGCCCTTACTGCTCCAGTCGCTCAAATCGTCAAGCGGAGCAGAAAAAAATTCGTAATCAAGAGCACAAAATGTGTCGCCGCCTTCTTTGTCGTGACTGCCGAACAAATATATTCTGTCGCCGAAAATGTGCGGTTCACCGTCCGGAATATATTTATTGAGAGGCAAAAAAGGATTGAATATTTGCTTTTTCAAAACATCACCTCTTGACTTTTTCACAGTGTTAGTTTACACTTTAATTATAGCAACACTGTGTTGGATTAACAATCATCAGTTTGCATAATAGTGGATATAAAAACCAACAAAAACATAAAAAAGTGGTGGAATTATATGAATACAAAAAAATAATCAGAGAACTCGACTTTCCAAATTGCTGTTCAAAAATGCGTTGATGGACTTGCTCAAAGAAAAAGGCTCAGTAGCAAAAATCTCTGTCAGAGAGCTTTGCGACCGAGCCGAGCTTAATCGTTCAACCTTTTATGCACATTATAACGATCCGAACGATTTGCTTATGGAAATCGAAACAGAATTGTTGGAAGCTACCGAAGAGCATCTTAAAAAAATCGGTCAGGAAAACGATGCGGGAGCGCACAAATATCTGCTGTCTTTCCTTAAATATATAAAGGAAAACGACAAGCCGTTTCGCACCCTTTTAGTTGATGCCGCCGACCCTGATTTTTCGTTCTCGCTTTATGCAACAATCCATAATTCAGTTTGTAGATAATTTAAGAGTTGAATTACCGAAGGAATTTGAGCAGTACATTTTTTCATATATCTTAAACGGAAACACTGGAATTATCATTCAATGGGTACGTTCAAATTATGCCGTTGACGAAAACGAAATTGTAAACCTTTTGTTTGCGATTAACCAAAAGCGCACTTGTAAATCTTAATTTGACACCCAAACTGACGGCCACACGATTAGAAAAACAATAAAAAAATGAGCCAAGATTTCATCCAAAAATCGCATCAAAAAAATCAATTCAAAAAAAGCTAAAGATAAAAAAATCTGTTTTTTTTCTACTTTAGGCTTTTTATATTATTTGTCGCTGCCTCTTGCAGAGGGGTGCATTATATTTGAGTTATGATACTTCACAGTTTTTAAGAGCATCAAAAAAGCATCAATCACAATTCAAATCCGTTTGTAACACCCATCAGCATATCCGTGTTTCGTTTGACATAATACATTTCGGTTATTTCCGAAGTTGTGTGTGCGCGTAAGTCTGCCATCTGCCTCGGTGTTAATGCTTTTACCGTTCCGTCACGCTTTTGCGCTTCTTTAACTCCTCTTTGATGGATTAAACTGTATCCAAAAATTAAAGAATGATATTTGCTTTTTCTGCTTTTCAGTTAAAAAGAAACAGTCACCGTTGCGGTGACTGTTTCTTTAGATATGGTTAATTTTTTTGATCCAAAGCATTTTTTTGGCCATGATTTTCTCAGTGCTGCATAGGAAATTATAAAGTTAGCAAGCCAGCCTGCGGGAACCGCAAGCCAAACAAATGCAATACCGAAATGCGGTGCACAAATCAATGCAACTGATAAACGAATTGCAAGGTTAACCATATTTGCAATTAAAAACGGTCGCATATTTCCAATTCCGCGAAGAACACCGTCTGTTGCCATTTTAATGCCCATAAATATGAAATAGTAGCCGAGCCATTTCATATAATCACCGGACACTTGATATGCTAATTCCGTTCCGTCTTTTCCTAAGAAAAGTGAAGAAATTTGTGTGTGCAGCGTTTCAATAATTACAAATGCAAGAACGGCAAAGCAAGCATCTAACAGCAAAGCGGCACGGTAGCCTTTTTTAATGCGGTCGATTTTTCCGGCACCGAGATTTTGCGACACAAAAGGCGACACGGCATTTCCGATGGATACAAATATCAGTGAAAAAACATTTTCAACTCTCATCGTTGCCGCATATCCTGCGAGTGCTTGCGTGCCAAACGGATTTACAACCGCCTGCACAATCATCATACCGATTGATACGGTTGATTGCTGAAGAATAGACGGAACGGCGATTTTTAAGCATGGAGCACAGTCCTCTTTTATCAAATTTGTGAAAAGGACTTGCATATTTTCGCATACGATTAAGAAAAATCAAAAGCGAAAGTATTGCGGAAATGCCCTGCGCAATAAGAGTGGCAAGAGCAGCGCCGAATACGCCGAGTTTAAGACCGCCTACCATCCAAAGGTCCATGATGATATTCAATACAGATGAAAATATTAAAAGCCATAACGGAATTTTCGATTCGCCGATTGAAGTAAACATGGTTGACAAAATGTTGTACATAAATAAAAAAATGGAAAGCCTGCAAAATAGATGCGTAAATACAGCACCGCATCCTCCATTATATCTGCCGGCGTTTGCAATATGCTCATCATCCAATTAGAACCGAAAAATCCAAAGATTCCGAGAAATATGCTTAAAAGCAAAAAGCTGATTAAAGATGTGGAAACGATTGTTTTCATTTTGCCGTAATTTTGAGCGCCGAAATAACGGCTGACCAGTACACCTGCTCCTACGCCTGCTCCGAGCGCAATGCAAATAAAAACATTCGTTAGCGCGGCACACGCACCGACAGCCGCAAGCGCAGAGGAACCGACAAATTGACCGACGATGATTGAATCGGCCATATTGTAAACTTGCTGAAAAAAGCTGCCTAAAATCATAGGCATTGCAAAAACGGTTAACGCCTTTAGGGGCGGGTCTGTTATCAAATATTCATCCTTTGCCATTTTTATATTCTCCCAAAAATTGTATCACAAACAAATTTAATCAAAAAGCCGAACATGATACAGCTGTCTCAGTCTGCACCTGTTCGGCTTTTTGTTATTACTGAACAATCGCTCCCTGAGCGAATATAAGAAGTATAGCATTGTAAAAAAATATTGTCAATGAGTTTTTATCCCGTATTTGTGGTAACCTTCAATGCTGAAAAATTTATAAATCATCAACTTCAGGACTTTATTATTATTCTTTAATGCCTCTTGCAGCGGGGTGAATTATATTTTTGGCTTTGAATACTATTCGTTTTTTTCAACAGCATCAAAAAAATATGTCAATGATAGTTAAACTTCTATTGTGATATCTGTTAAAAAAACAAATAATAGAATGATACGATTTACAAAAAAAGAACGTATTGCACGCTCAAATGAATATATATAAATATGAAGTGTTAATATCTAACATTTTTTTCTTGAAGACTAAATTTAATTATGTTAAACTTACAGTATAAACTATACGGAGTGATGAGTATGTCGCAAGTTACAAAAAGGGCGCTTGAGGCTTCGCTTAAAAATTTGCTTTTAAAGAAGCCGTTGAACAAGATTACAATAAATGATATTGCAGAAGACTGCGGAATAAACCGAATGACTTTTTACTATCATTTTCAGGATATTTATGACCTTATTGAATGGGCGTGCCTGGAGGATGCAAAAAAAGCCCTTGAAAACAAAAAAACACACGACACTTGGCAGCAAGGCTTTATATCGCTGCTTTATGCAGTTAGAGAAAACAAGCCCTTTATCATAAATGTTTATCATTGTGTGGATAAAGCACAGGTTGAAAAATATTTAACCCCTTTAACGGATGATCTGCTTTTAGGCGTGGTTGAAGAAGAATCGCAAACCATGACTGTGCGTGAAGAGGATAAAAAATTCATTGCGCAGGTATATTCATATTGCTTCGTTGGCATTATGCTTGATTGGATAAAGGAAGACAAGAAACAAGAACCGGAGGCTTTGGCAGAAAAAAAGCTTGCTCTTGTTTTTAGAAGGCGATATTCGCTCTGCACTGAAACGATTTTGTTTATCAAAAATCATAAAAAAATGATAAAAAAATAACCGCAATATCCGCGCTGTGATAAAAATTCTTATCACGGCGCTTTTTGATTATTGTTAAATGATTATGAGCAAAAATATAATGAAGGTACAAAAATGATTTAGGAGGTTTTTGTTATGTATTACGCATCAGGAACTTATGAGGCATTTGCACATCCGGAAAAGCCGAAGGATGTTGATAAAAAATCCGCATATATTATCGGCACGGGCCTTGCAGGACTTGCCGCAGCATTCTATCTTGTTCGTGACGGACAAATGAAGGGTGAGCACATTCACTTGCTCGAAAAACTTGAGCTGGCAGGCGGTAGTTGTGACGGCAAAAAGGATGTAACAAAAGGCTTCTATATGCGTGGCGGCAGAGAAATGGACAACCACTTTGAGGTTATGTGGGATATGTTCAGAGATGTGCCGTCAATAGAAACACCGGGTGTGTCTGTGCTCGATGAATACTATTGGCTTAACAAACACGATCCTAATTATTCCCTTTGCCGTGCGTCAATCAATAGAGGTCAGGATGCCCACACCGACAAAAAAAGTTTAAACTTGACAAAGAATCTGCAACGGCGCTTTCAACTCTTTTCATCACACCTGAAAAAGATCTTGAGGGCAAAAAGATTTCTGAGGTTTTGCCCGATTCCTTCTGGTCAACAAATTTCTGGCTCTATTGGCAAACGATGTTTGCGTTTCAGCGTTGGTCAAGCGCTCTTGAAATGAAAAGATATTTGTGCCGTTATGTTCATCATATTGACGGCTTGCCTGATTTCAGCGCACTTCGTTTTACCAAATATAATCAATACGAAAGTATGATTTTGCCGCTTGTAAAATATCTTGAATCACACGGGGTTAAGATTGAATTCGGCATGGATGTTAAAAATGTTGTGATTGAAGACAAGGGCGGCAAAAAGATTGCAAAAGCAAATTATCTATGTCAAAGACGGCAAAGAGCAAAAGCATTGATTTGATTGAAGACGACCTTGTGTTTATTACAAACGGTTGTTGCACAGACACTTCTTGCTACGGCGACCAAAATACCGCTCCCGATTTGTCAGGTATCAAAAACGGCTGCGGCGAATCTTGGGATTTATGGAAAAATATTGCAAAGCAAGCTAAACACGGTGAATACGGCAATCCGAACGCATTTTGCAATGATGTTGAAGCAACAAACTGGATGAGTGCAACTGTTCAAACTTCAAACGAAGAAATAATTCAACATATCATCAATGTTTGCAAGCGTGATCCTCGAGAGGGCAAAGTAACAACCGGCGGTATCGTAACTGTTAAAGACAGCACGGAAAATTGGTATCTTTCTTGGACAATTAACCGTCAGCCTCAATTTAAAGCACAGGATAAAAACACCGTTCTTGTTTGGCTTTATGCTCTTAACACAAACAAAGAAGGCAATTATGTTAAAAAGGCTATCAGAAATTGCACGGGCGAAGAAATTTGCCGTGAATGGCTTTATCATATCGGCATTGACGAAAGCAAAATTGATAGCCTTGCAAAAAACGCCTGCAACACAACAACCTGCTATATGCCATATATCAACGCTTTCTTCCAGCCAAGAAAAGAGAGCGACAGACCAAAGGTTGTGCCTGACGGGGCAGTTAACTTTGCATTTATCGGCCAGTTTGCAGAAACGCCGAGAGATACAATTTTCACAACCGAATACTCAATCAGAACAGGTATGGAAAGCGTGTATACACTTCTTGATGTTGACCGTGGCGTGCCTGAAGTTTGGGGCAGTAAATACGATGTAAGAGAGCTTTTGCGTGCTTGCTATTATGCGATTGACAAAAAGACGATTGACGAAGTGCCACTTTCATTCAAAGAAAAATTCCTGCTCAAAACAGTGCTGAAAAAAGTTAAAGGTACAGATGTGGAGCTGCTTTTGAAAGAAAGCGGTTTGATTAAATAATCAGTAATAGGGGGCAGTTCAAATGAACCGCCTCCTTTTTAAATGCTATTAAAGTTTCGGAAACATGCCGATAAATGCTTCAACCGAATTTTACAAAGTGCTGATGATATACAGTTTACCTCTATAGATAATAAAGCCCAAGCTTTTTCAATATCCTATATTCTCTTGCGCAAACCATCAACAGTAATTCAAATCAGTTAATAATATTCATCGGCTAAACTTAATTAAATATAAATTTTTTTCTTATATCCTTGCATTTCTTATTTTATTGTAGTATTTTTATCATTACTGCTTAACTTTGATGAAAAAAAGGAATTTTATTATGAAAAGCAATTCAGTTAAAAAGCGTGTCGTAACACCGGCTATGTTGCTTGTTACAATCGGCGTTGTTTACGGCGATATCGGCACATCGCCCATGTATGTGCTTAAATCAATTGTTGAAAACAACGGCGGTATTCAAAATGTTAACCGCGATTTTATTATCGGCTCACTTTCGCTTATTATTTGGACGGTTACTTTGCTCACAACCGTTAAATATGTTATGATTGCGATGAAGGCCGATAACCACGGCGAGGGCGGTATATTTGCGCTTTACAGCCTTGTTAAGAACTACGGAAAATATCTTGTTATCCCCGCAATGCTCGGCGGCGCGGCTCTGTTGGCAGACGGAATTTTGACTCCTGCCGTAACAATCACCACGGCTATTGAGGGCTTGCACAGTATTGAGCTTTTTGATAATATTCTCGGAAACGATCAAAACAGAGTGATTGCTATTTCTCTTTTGATTATATCGGTGCTGTTTATGTGCCAAAAGGCGGGAACAAGCTTTCTCGGCAAAACCTTCGGCCCCGTAATGCTTGTATGGTTTATGTTTCTTGGGATAATCGGCTTGGTAAACATTCCCGGTAATTTATACATTTTAAAATCACTTAATCCCGTTTATGCAATTAAAGTGCTTTTCAGCCCCTATAATAAAGCCGGCTTTATGATATTGGGCAGTGTTTTCCTTGCCGCAACCGGTGCAGAGGCTCTTTATTCGGATATGGGCCATGTTGGAAAAAGAAAATATTTACTCAAGCTGGCCGTTTATTAAAAATCTGCCTCATTTTAAATTATCTCGGTCAGGGCGCATGGATTCTTCAAAATAAAGATAATCCCGAAGTTATCGGCTTAAATGATTTTAACCCGTTTTTCCAAATGCTTGCGCCGCAGTTTCGCCCGTTTGCCGTTATTTTGAGCACGCTTGCAGCCATTATAGCATCACAGGCGCTGATTACAGGTTCTTTCTCGCTTGTTTCAGAGGCAATCAGGCTTGATCTTATGCCGCATATGCAAACCACTTATCCGTCTCAAACAAAAGGGCAGCTTTATATTCCGCTTGTAAACACCGTTATGTGGATAGGCTGCTGCACTGTTGTTTTGCTTTTCAGAACCGCTGCTCATATGGAAGCCGCTTACGGCCTTTCGATTACTATTACAATGCTGATGACGACTTTTTTTGTTAACGGTTTATCTTTCAAAAAAAGAAGAAAAGAATTATTTCGGCAATATTTGTGGGAATAGTCTTTACTTCAATTGAGCTGGTTTTCTTCATATCAAGCCTCGGAAAAATTCTTTAAGGGCGGTTATTTTGCCGTTATCATAGGTGTTTGCCTGTTTACCGTTATGCTTATTTGGAAAAACCGGCACTCAGGTTGAAAGAATGCAGGGCGTACCGCTTAAAAATGCGAGATTTTTGTTTCTGTTTTGCAAGATCTTAAAAATGATGAATCTGTGCCTCAAATTTGCGAAAAATCTTGTATATATAACAAATAACAGAGATCCGGAATATATAGATCGCGATATTATGTATTCTATCCTGGATAAAGGACCGAAACGCGCAGAGGCCTATTGGTTTGTAAATATCAAAGTAACGGATGAACCCTTTACTTCGGATTACTCTGTTGAATCGTACGGCACCGATTATGTGTTCTTCGTAACAATTAACCTCGGCTTCAAAGTGCCGCAAAGAATAAATATTTATCTCAGGCAAATTGTTTCCGATCTTGTTGCTTCCGGCGATCTGCCGAGTCAAAACAGAAAGTATTCTATATATAAAGAGTCTTCATCGGGCAGCTTTAAGTTTTATCATATCAGAAAAAAACTATTGCCCCGGAAAGTGATTTGTCGGATTTTAAAAAAAGCTTGCTGTAACGCTTAAATACAAAAATCAGAAAAAAATCGCAGGCTCACCGGCTAAATGGTACGGCCTTGAAAAATTCAAATATGATGATTGAATATGTGCCGCTGTTTATTCAGGCAAAGCACTATGATCCGTTTAAGCGCAAAACTCAATAAAAATATAAAGAGCGTCACATTGGGGCGCACTCCATAAAGAAGAATGTGGTTTAAGCTTTCTGAGTTTTGCCCGTTGCACTATTAAAAAAATCTGCCAATACGCAAGTATTGGCAGATTTTTGTTAATGCACCACGAACAAAATCAGTTCGCTTAAACTGCTTTTGCACTCAAAAAAATCAAAGAAACGGATAAAAGACAAGGCATAAATTGCAGGGCAGGCTGCCGCCTTCACTGCAATTTTAACGCAGTATTTTGCCGTTTATTTGATTTGTTGAGCAATTATTCTTTACGGAGTGCGCCCCTTATGGCGTTCTTTTTTGTTTTCTTTTAAATATAAATATGGTTTATTGCATTATCCGTTTGCCGTGTTATAATAAAGGCGAGGTGATAATGATGAATGAAAAAAATGAAAACAGATTTGTTTTGAATAACGGTGTGCTTATTCCCGATGTTGCATTCGGCACCTATAAAGCTGCGGCAGGGAACACAAGCGAGGTTATTTTAAAAGCAATCGAAGCTGGTTATCGCTGCTTTGATACAGCTTCGTTTTACGGCACGGAGGAATATCTTGCCGAGGGAATCAAGCAAAGCGGAATTCCGCGCGAGGAATTTTTTATCACTTCAAAACTTTGGAAAACCGAGCTTGGATATGATAATGCGATTGCGGCATTTCAGGCATCACTCAAAAGGCTAAATACAGATTATTTGGATGCTTATTTAATCCATTGGCCTTTGCCTGATCCCGATTATGAGGATTGGAAGGTTATTGATTTTGATACCTGGCAGGCACTTGAAAAGCTATACGGCGAGGGCGTTGTTAACGCAATCGGCGTTAGCAATTTCTTACCTCATCACATTGAAAATATTCTTGAAAGCTGCGAAATTGCGCCCGCAATCAATCAAATCGAATTTCACCCGGGCTATTCTCAGCTTGCAACGGTTGAATATTGCCAAAAAGCATAATATTTTGGTGCAGGCGTGGAGCCCGCTCGGCAGAACAAGAGTGCTTGACGATTCTTTTGATTTGCGAGCTTGCAGAAAAATATAAGAAGCAGCCCGCTCAAATCTGCCTGCGCTATGCATATCAAATGGGTGTTATGCCGCTTCCGAAATCTTCGGAAACATCACGAATGAAAGAAAATATGGATGTTTTTGATTTTGAAATATCTCAGGAGGATATGTTCCGCCTGCAATCCATGCCGCCTGCGGGCTGGTCAGGTCTGCATCCGGACAGGTGATGATTTGTTTCGGTTAAGGGCAATTTTTTATTCTTTTAACCGCAAAAATATTTGTTTCATTTAGTTTATAATAACAGTTGAAAATCGAGTGTTTCTATTGTAAAATTACAGTATAACATTCGGAGGAACTTATGAAGGATTACATTTTAAACGGCAGTGAAGCTCTCGGAATAGAGCTTGGATCCACAAGAATTAAGGCTGTGTTGATAGCGGATGATTGCACCGTGCTTGCATCCGGCGGCTTTAATTGGGAAAATGAATTTAAAAACGGATATTGGACCTATAACCTCGAAGAGGTTTGGCATGGTATTCAAAGCGCTTATGCCGAGCTTAACGACGTGGCGCTGAAAAAAATTCGGCTCAAGAATAAAAAAACGCTTTCTTCAATCGGATTTTCGGCAATGATGCACGGCTATCTTCCTTTTGATAAAAAAACGGAAATCAGCTTTCTGAATTCAGAACATGGCGCAACACCACCACGGCCGCGGCTGCGGAAAAGCTTACAAAGCTTTTTGATTTTAATATTCCGCAAAGGTGGAGTATTGCTCATCTTTATCAGGCGGTGCTCAACGGCGAAAGCCATGTTGCCGATATTGATTATCTAACAACGCTTGCAGGCTATGTTCATTGGCAGCTTACGGGCGAAAGGGCAGTCGGCATCGGTGAAGCCTCCGGAATGTTTCCGATAAACAGCGCTTCGCTTGATTATAATGCGGAAATGCTTGCTTTGTTTTCCGATATTCCGGAAATTAAAGCGATGCCTTGGAATATTAAGGATATTTTGCCGCGCGTGCTTGTTGCAGGCGAAAAATGCGGGAAACCTCAGTGAAAAAGGCGCAAAGCTGCTTGATCCGTCCGGCACCTTGCAACCGGGCATACCCCTTTGCCCGCCCGAGGGAGATGCCGGTACAGGCATGGTGGCTACGGACAGTGTAAGAATAAAAACAGGCAATGTTTCGGCGGGCACATCCATATTTTCAATGGTAGTGCTTGAAAAGCCGCTTAAAAATGTGCACGAGGAAATAGATATCGTCACAACTCCTGCCGGTGCCGATGTTGCAATGGTGCATTGCAACAATTGCTGCACGGATCTTGATTATTGGGTTTCCGTGTTTTATGAATTTGCACTTGCGGCGGGTGCAAAAATAACAAAGCCGCAGGCTTACGATCTGCTTTTTATAATGCCGCGCTCGGCGGCAATGCGGATTGCGGCGGGCTTGTAAATTATAACTTGTTTTCGGGCGAACCCGTTTCTCATCTTGAGGATGGCAGGCCGATGTTTGTTCGTGGGCGCGGCAGTGAATTTAGTCTTGCAAACTTTTTTTCAGATCGCAGATTTATTCGGCACTTGCAACTCTTAAAATCGGAATGGATATTTTGAAGAAAGAAAATGTGAGCATAGATGTGCTTATGGGTCACGGTGGTTTGTTTAAAACAAAAAAAGTCGGTCAGCAGCTTCTTGCAGGCGCGCTGAAAACTCCCGTTGCGGTTACCGAAACGGCGGGTGAGGGCGGTGCGTGGGGCATTGCCGTGCTTGCAAAATACTCAGAGCGAAAAGGCAATGTGTCGCTTGCCGATTATCTCGATAATATCGTTTTTGCAAATTCCGAAAAATCCGTTATAAATCCTATTGAAAGCGATGCAATCGGATTTGAGCGCTTTATGGAAAAATTATAAAAAGGCTTTGCGGCTCAAAGAGCCGCCGCCGAAAATCTTTGATACGGGTGGTATAAAAATTATGGCATTAAAAAGATTATGAATTTTGGTTTGTTGTGGGCACGCAGTTCCTTTACGGCGAAGATATTTTTGAAACTATTGATTCGCACGCTGCCGAAATGTGCGCCGAATGGAGCAAAAAAATGCCGTGCAAAATCACGGCAAAGCCCTGTGTTAAAACATCAAAAGAGATTTTGGATGTTATGCAGGCAGCAAATTCCTGCGATAATTGCGCCGGCGTTATTACTTGGATGCACACCTTTTCGCCGTCAAAAGCATGGATTGCGGGATTTAATGCACTGCAAAAGCCATATCTTCATATAAACACTCAATATAACCGCGATATTCCTTGGCAGGATATTGATATGTATTTCATGAATCTGAATCAATCTGCTCACGGCGACAGAGAACACGGCTATATCGCCGCAAGAATGAGGCTTAAAAAGAAAGGTTGTTGCCGGCTATTGGAAGGACGAGACTTTTCAAAGCAAAATGGAAACATGGATCAGGGCGGCAATAGGTGCTGCCGAGTCAAAGCGAGTTCATGTGCTCCGTATTTCTGATAATATGCGCAATGTTGCCGTTACAGACGGCGATAAGGTTGAAGCACAAATCAAACTCGGATGGCAGGTAGACCATTACGGCGTGGGCGATATCATTAAATATGTTGACGCCGTTACCGATGATGAAATAGATGCTCAAATGGCGGAATATGAAAAGAATTATATTATGGACACCGATAATATCAACTCCGTAAGATATCAGGCGAGGGAAGAGGTTGCCATCAAGAAATTCCTTGATGAGCGCGGTTTCAATGCTTTCCACACTAATTTTGAGGATTTGCAGGGTCTTCGCCAATTGCCCGGTCTTGCCGCTCAGGATTTAATGCGGCAGGGCTACGGCTTCGGTGCTGAAGGCGACTGGAAGGTTGCCGCAATGCTCCGGGTTATGACCTCCATGGCGGAGGGCTTAAACGGCGGCACCGTTTTTATGGAAGATTATACGTATCACTTTGAGCCCGGCAACGAAATGCTGCTCGGTTCGCACATGCTTGAGGTCAGCCCGCAATGCGCAGCTGAAACACCTAAAATTCAGGTGCATCCGCTCGGTATCGGCGACAGGGAAGACCCCGCAAGGCTTGTGTTTAAAGCTCAAACAGGCAAGGGCATTGTGGTCACTCTTGTTGATATGGGCGACAGACTTCGCCTTATCTGCAATGATGTTGAGTGCAAAGAGCAGATAAACGATATGCCTAATTTGCCCGTTGCAGGCGTGCTTTGGAAGCCGCTTCCGAATCTTCAAACCTCTGCCGAGGCTTGGATTTATGCGGGCGGCGCGCACCACAGCGTGCTCTCTTACAGCCTCACCGCAGACAACATGCGCGATTTCGCTGAAATTATGGGAATTGAATTTATTCATATCGGCGAAAAATACAAATATTGAGGAATTCAGAAAAAGAACTTTTTCTATAACGATGTGGCATACAGGCTGCATATGAATTGAGGATTAAACAATGCTTGAGGAATTGAAACAGAAGGTTTATGAAGCCAATATGCAGCTCAAGGAGTACGGACTTGTTGTGCTCACTTGGGGCAATGTTTCGGCTGTTGACAGAAAAAAAGGCTTGTTTGTTATTAAGCCCTCCGGTGTGCCTTACGATAAAATGACCGCCGATGATATGGTTGTTATGAGCCTGAGCGGTGAAAAGATTGAGGGTAAGTTGAATCCTTCGTCCGATACCCCAACGCATTTGGAGCTTTATAATCGCTTTCCCGAAATCGGCGGAATAGCGCACACTCATTCAAGCTGGGCGTGCGCCTGGGCTCAGGCTGGCCGTGATGTTCCGGCTTACGGCACAACTCATGCTGATTTTGCAAACGGCGCCGTACCATGTGCCAGAGGGCTTACCGAAGTCGAGGTAAACGGCGAATATGAGCTTAATACAGGCAAAGTGATTGCCGAGGAGCTTGAAAGCCGCGGAATTTCTCCGCTTGAACGTCCTGCCGTGCTTGTGCACAGGCACGGCCCGTTCACATGGGGGTAAAGACCCGTTTAAAGCCGTTGAAAATGCTCTTATTTTGGAAGAGGTATGCAAAATGGCTTCGCGCACGGAGCACATTGCTGCGTTTGATAAAGACTCCGATATCGGCATTGAAGAATATTTGCTTGAAAAGCACTATCAAAGGAAGCATGGAAAAAACGCTTATTACGGTCAATCCGAGGAGAATTAGATGAAAAAGAAACCATTCGTCATTTGCATGGCGGTCATTGCCTGCATCGCCGTTGCCGCAAGTGCTTACTCGGTGTTTGCAAAGCAGTTTGTTAATTTAAAAGGTGAAAAGATTTCTTATAAATCCGTTTCATCGGCTTCGGCTTCTGCAAAATCGAAAACACCTGCGGCATCAACCGCCGAATGCTCCGTTAAGCAAACAACAACCAAGCCCACAACGGAAAAAGAACCGCAAGGCAATAATAACGGCACATCGTCAAGCATGCCTTATCTTATTAAGGTTAATAAAACTCAAAAATATCGTTATAATTTATAAGCAGGACGACAGCGGCGAATATACCGTTCCCGTTAAGGCAATGGTGTGCTCCGTAGGTAAAGAGGGCAACACTCCGTCAGGCACATTCAAAACAAGCGATAAATATACTTGGCGCTTGCTTGAAGGAAATGTTTACGGTCAATATGCAACAAGGATAACTGGCCATATTCTTTTCCATTCCGTTCCATATTTTGAGAAAAGTAAGGACACTCTTGAATATGATGAGTATAATAAACTCGGTGTGCCCGCATCGGCCGGCTGCATAAGGCTTTCGGTTGCCGACGCTAAGTGGATTTACGATAACTGCCCCACAAAAACCACCGTTGAAATGTATGACAGTGATAAAAAAGAACCGCTTGCAAAGCCGAGCGCAATTAAAATTGACACCTCGGACACGGTTAAGCGCAATTGGGACCCTACAGACCCTGATAAAAAAATAACCCATGGAATAATTAAACGACGGGGCGGAGCCAACCGGTTGAAGTATATAACGCAGTCCAAAAGTCAAATCAACAAAAAGAAACGCAGCGCTCGGATAATATCCGAGCGCTTTTTCTGTGCCACATTTGATTGCTTATTCTTCTGTTTATAATTTATGGAAAGTATAAGAAAAAGGGAAACGCTTTTTGCGTTTCCCTTTAATAATTTGATTAATTAAGATTATCTCTTAATATCGTCCCAAGCTACGCCGTCAATGTGGAAGAGCTCATCAAAGTCATATTTGTTGTTTTCTTCCTTAGTGTGGTTGGGATACCAAACCTGTGCGAAGAACGGGTTTGTTTTTGCGATTGAATCGTAATCCCAAGACTTTTGAGGAATGAAGCATTCGGGGCACCAGTGACCGCCAAGGAGAATAAGAGCAGGGCTTGCTTCGAATTCTGCACCGCAGTAACCGCATTTCCATTTAAGCTTTGTAGCCAAATCGCCCTTAGTCATTGTGTCGGAGAGGCACTCACCGCCGCGGAATTTTGCAGCCTGCTTCATATCGTTGATATCAAGCTCTGATTCGGGCTTTGACTCATCATAGCCGTGGTCAAGCTTGAACTGCTCAGCTGCGCTGTTATCCTTATCAAACTTGATGATTTCGAAGTCTTCCCACTTTGAAGGAATCTTTTCCCACTCTGCCTTAGAGCCATAGTATGCGCTCATACGGTTGGGCTCGTTTGTTGCAACCCAATCAAGAGTGCCGAAGCCGGGAGTGGAAGCGATTTTTTTCATGAAGGGCTTTGCGCATGCCGCAACAAGATTCTTCGGAAGATATCTCGGTATTTTGAAATAAAATTCAACTTGATCTGCAAGACGGTTGAAATAATCCTGAATCGGAAGATTTTCACGGAAGTGAAGGAAGTTTTCAAGCTTGTCGCCGTCTGCATAGAACTGACCGTGGAAGTTCTTTGTGATAAACCAGTTGGGTTCAAAGAGCTTTTCGGGGCCTGCAAGGCCAAGCGTGCCGAGAAGAAGCTTTTCAAATTCATAGTTGGAAATTCTGTATTCCTTACCGGAACCGATGTTGAAGAAGTGGTTCCAGAAATCCGAGCCGAGGTGACCTGCGGCATCTTCTGTAACGAGGTTGCACATAAGTCTGCCCGAATCCTCAACAGTGCACCATTCAAGAACGCCGTTGATCGGAACATGGAACATGATGGGATCCATATTTTTAAGAATGTTGGGGTAAAGAATACCGCTCTGGCGCATTACAACCCAATTCTTGATTCCGCTTTCAACGAAAGTGCGCTCTGCAACAGTCTTTGAAACTGCATAGTGGTCATAAATGGAAATTTTGATCGGATCTCCGCAGCGACCCCAGTGAATGGGATAGTTGCGATCGCCGGTTTCTGCAACGGTGCCTATGTAGCAAACCTTAATATCATCTTTATTCGGCTGAGCAAGAACTGCTTTGCAGATGTTCTGAGCGGCTCCGATATTTGTTTTTTTGTGTTTTATAGGGCTTCCAGTCCGCAGTTGGTGAAACCATGCCGCCGACATGAAGAACATAATCGGAACCCGTTACACCTTCAAGGATTGCATCGTAATCAAGAAGATCGCCCCAAATAACTTTTAACATTAGGCTTAGCAATGATGTGCTTTAACAGCTCCTCATTCTTAGCACTTTTTTTCTGGCAAGCATTTTAATATTGATTTCGTTGGACTTTTTTTGAGCATTTCCTGAACGGCAGCCCAGCCCATATTACCGGTACCGCCGGTAATGAATACGGTTTTTCTTTGCCATTGTATTTCCTCCTTAAAGAAATATGTAAAAAAATTTACAAAGCATATTATAAACTATTTCTAAACAAAAAAACAACATAATAATAAAAAAATTATAAATTTGTGCGAATGTGTAAGCCTTTTTTTTGTTAAATGTTTCAAAAAAACTTGGGTTGGGTGTTGACAATTTATGCACAAATGAGTTATTATATATGCAAATTAATATTAACCTTATCAAGAGTGGTTTAGGGACGGGCCCTTTGATGCCACAGCAACCTGCACTTGCAAGGTGCTAATTCCCGCGGATTTTCCGAGCGATGAGTTTTTCGCACACTCTGCTCGGAGTGTGCTTTTTTATTGCTTTTTTTACCCGGTAAGCGGTTTTAAGCGTTAGTGTTAATATTACACCTCTTATCGAGGGCTCAGTCTAAGGAGGATATATATGTCTAAATCATTATTCACAAGTGAATCGGTAACAAAAGGGCATCCCGATAAAATTTGCGATCAAATTTCTGATGCAATTCTTGATGCTATGCTTGCACAAGATCCGCAAAGCCGTGTTGCCTGCGAAACAACCTGCACAACCGGCCAGGTTCATATTATGGGTGAAATCTCATCAAATGCCCAGGTTGATATTCCTGCAATCGTAAGAAAAACAATTTGTGATATCGGCTATGACGGCGGCGAAAAAGGATTTGACGGTGAAAACTGTGCTATCCTCGTTTCTCTTGATAAGCAAAGCCCTGATATTGCGCTCGGCGTTGATAAATCATATGAAATGAAAAATGATGAAACCGATAAGTATAATGAAAACGGTGCCGGCGATCAGGGCATGATGTTCGGCTATGCCTGCAATGAAACCGCAGAGCTTATGCCGCTTCCGATAAGCCTTGCTCACAAGCTTGCTCTTAAGCTTACCGAGGTTCGCGAAAACGGCACTTTGCCTTATCTTTATCCGGACGGTAAAACTCAGGTAACGGTTGAGTATGATAACGGTAAGCCGTGCAAGGTTACCGCTGTTGTTGTTTCAAGTCAGCACAGTGCTTCCGTTTCGCTTGAACAGCTTAAAAAGGATATAATCGAAAAGGTTATCAAAACAACTATTCCTGACGAATATATTGATGAGAATACTGTGTTTTATGTTAATCCCACAGGCCGATTCGTTGTTGGCGGCCCGCAGGGAGACAGTGGCTTAACGGGCAGAAAGATAATCGTTGATACATACGGCGGATATGCTCGCCACGGCGGCGGCGCTTTCAGCGGTAAAGACCCCACTAAGGTAGACAGAAGTGCCGCTTACGCATCAAGATGGGTTGCAAAAAATATTGTCGCATCGGGCCTTGCGGATAAATGCGAGGTTGAGCTTGCATATGCCATCGGCGTTGCAAAGCCTGTTTCCGTTATGGTTGACACTTTCGGCACAGGTAAAAAATCCGATGAAGAAATCGGAGAAATCGTCAATAAAGTGTTTGACCTCAGACCTGCGGCTATCATTGATAAGCTTGATTTAAGAAAGCCCATTTATGAAAAGCTTGCTGCTTACGGTCATATGGGTCGTGAAGATTTGGGCGTATCTTGGGAAAAAGCTTGATATGGTTAATGAAATCAAAAAAATATATGTAATATCCGATAAGAAGGCAGCGCCCAATGGGTGTTGCCTTTTTGCGCTCTTTTTGGCAAAAAGAGTTTTTGTAAAAGCTAAATTTCAAAGTAAACAAAAATATCCAAACAGTTGATTTGAATTTAACAATTTGTATATTTACAGCTTAAGAGTAATATCGTATTATAAGTATACCGGTGGGCGGCATAGGTTTGTGCCGCTTAATATTAACGGAGGTGTGCAGATGATTAACAGAAGAGACGGCGCTGCAGATTATTTGAATCCTTATTCAAGTATGCGTTTAAGTCGTTCCGGGCGTAAGAATATTAAAGATCAATTCGGTCAATATACACGCGCACACAGTGCTTCGGAATTTGAAAAGCTTATAACCCAAAAATATTTTTTGCTTTGTGATGAATTGCATAAGCGTTGCGCCAGAGGGTTTAGGATAATTTTTTGGTTAAAAGTTATTGCATTTGTTGTTTTTATTGCTTTTTCGATTGTTGCAATTATCTGCGGCACCAAATTCGGCAGCAAAATGCTTTGGCTTTCATTTTGGATTGTCTTAATTTTTTTGGATGTCGGATTCTTCCTGGTGGCGGATTATTGTAAATCGCTTGTTGTTGAAAAAGTGCTTCCTTATCTTGATAATGTTGAGCAAATTGATTTTGGTATGAGCGAGGATGACGAAGAGGAAGTCCGAAACGAAGAAGACTCGGAGGATGAAGACGATGAAGATGATATTTAAAATATTCAGAAGAGATATAAAAAAAATCTTCAGAAATTCGATGGCGATTATTTTAGCTATAGGCCTTGCGGTTTTGCCGTCGCTTTATGCATGGTTTAATATTTATGCAAACTGGGATCCGTACGGCAGCACGGGCAATATGCAGGTTGCCGTTATCAATGATGATGAGGGTGCGGTTATTAAAACCTTCACCGTTGATGTGGGCAACCAAATTGTTTCAAACCTTAAAGCAAATAAATCAATCGATTGGCAGTTTGTTTCAAAAGAAGAGGGCATAAACGGCGTTAAAGCGGGTAAATACTATGCTGCAATAGAAATACCGTCAGGATTCAGTAATTCACTAACAAGTATTATGAGCAGCAAATTTGAGCAGCCGCAAATTGTTTATTATGCAAATGAAAAAGAAGAATGCCATTGCAACTAAAAATAACCGATAAAGTTGTGCAGACTGTTCAAACTGAGGTAAATGAATCATTTATCACAACGATTGTTAATCTTATGAATCAGGTCTTCGGCTTTGTTCTTGATGAAAACGATATTTCAGGCGGAGCTCTTTTCAGTAAAATCACTCAGGAAATCAATGAGGCCAAAAAAACGCTGTTTCCGATTTAAACAATTCGATAGACGGCTTTTACTGATATCACAAATTTAACAAAAACAGCTCGGTGACTCGGTAAACAGCGAAAAGCTCGAAAACCTTTTAAACGGCACAAACGATGTTATAAACGATACCACGGACGTTGTTAAAATAACTCAAACTTCCGTTTCGGGCGTTATCGATAATATCGCAACTCTCATGAACGGCATGGTAACAAATCTTGATGATGCCGCAAGCATGGTGGAAAATTTCAAGCCTGATCAATCTTCTGTGGAGGTGCTTAAAACCGCAGCGCAAACCTGCACGAATATGGCAACGGTTATGGACACGGTTTGCACAATGCTTAAGCAGATGAACGATAATTTGCCCGATCCGATAACGGCTATTAATGATATTATTAAAACGCTCACCGAAAATGCAGCAACTTTGCGTGATCTCGGTGCGAAGCTCAATGACGCAGCAAACGGTGCATATGACGGTAAGCTTTCTGATATAGCGGCGTCAATCAGGTCTGTTTCCGCTTCCATTAAAGCTTCAACAGATGATTTTAACGACAATGTTAAGCCGCAGGCGGAAAAAGATGGTTTCAAACCTTCTTAACACGCTTTCAAGTGCTTCCAAAATGATTTCGCTTTTGGATGATGATGTGCCCACAATCGATTCCTTGATTAAGGCGCTCAACGCTTCGCTTGATTCGGGCGTGGGTATGTTCGGTTCACTTCAATCAATGCTTAAAAACTTTGAAAATGAGCTTGATAATCTCAGCGAAAAAATAGACACTCTCAGCAACAGCGAGGAATTTAACACATTTCTTAATGTTATGAGTGAAAATGCAGATAAGCTTGGCGAATTTATTGCTTGCCCCGTACAGGTTGAAACAGATAAAATATACGGTATTGATAATTACGGCTCCGCAATGGCACCGTTTTACAGCACGCTTGCCATTTGGGTCGGTGCTGTTATTCTGATCGCAATCATAAATACCAATGTTAAGCATAAAAAAGAGCTCGGTGCTCCCATAAAGCCGTATCAGGAATATTTCGGAAGGGGACTGCTGTTTGTTGCGTTTGCGATAGTTCAGGCATTGATTGTTTGTCTCGGTGATTTGTACTTCCTCGGCATTCAATGCTATCATCCGGTTAAGTTCATATTTGCCGGGTGCTTTGCCGCAGTTGTTTATGCAATGCTCATTTATTCGCTTGCATACACCTTTGGCGATATAGGTAAGGCTGCGGTTGTTGTGCTGCTTGTTATTCAAATCGGCGGCTCCGGCGGCACATTCCCGATAGATGTTACTCCTAAGTTTTTCCAGGCAATAAATCCGTATTTGCCTTACACCTTTGTTATCAACGCAATGCGCGAATGTGTTTGCGGCACTTACGGCGGTGATTATTGGCTTGATTTGCTCAAACTCAGTGCATATATCTTAATTGCCTTGCTTATTGGGCTTGTTCTCAAAATTCCTTTCAGAAAGCCCATCAGATTCTTTAATAAAAAGATTGAAGAAACAGATGTGTTCTAAATAAAAAAACTCCTTTGAGTGTTCTCAAAGGAGTTTTTTTATGTTTTAAAGTGTATGGTATCTTTATATTATAGCATTTTATCCTTTTCAACGGCTTTGTTAACTGCGTTGTGAACTGCTGACTCAAAGCCGTCTGCCTGAAGCGAAACGACGCCTTCTATTGTTGTTCCGCCCGGTGAACAAACCTTGTCTATAAGCTCAAACGGGTGCTCATTGCTTTCAAGAACTGCTTTGGCACTGCCCAAAACGCTTTGCGCGGCAAATTTAAGTGCAAGCTCTTTCTTCATTCCGTGCTGAACTCCTGCTCTCGCAAGTGCATCTATAAACATATAGACAAATGCAGGCGAGCAGCCGCCGATAACTCCGAAAAGCGGAAACATGCTTTCGTCTATTTCCGTAATTGTGCCAACTGCGGAAAAAAGCTTTTCCACCTCAGCTTTTTCATTCTCGGAAACAAGTGAATTTGCGCAATAAGCACTGCATGATTCGGAAACAACTGCGTTTATGTTTGGCATAACGCGCACGATTTTTTCATCGCTGTTTAAATTCTCGGCAATAAAATCAATTGATTTACCCGCCGCGATTGAAATAAGCACCTTGCCTTTGCCCGCAACATTGCCGGCGATTTCGTTTAAAACGCCCGCAAGCACATTAGGCTTAACGGAAAGCACAATATAATCGCAAATATCGGCAACCTCTACGCCGCTTTTGCAGGAGTTAATGCCGAATTTTTCTGCAAGCATATTCACTTTTGTTTCGGTGGGGTTGAATGCGTAAATATCGCTACCCGCAACCGTGCCTGATTTAACTGCGCCGCTTATTATGGCAGACGCCATGTTTCCGCAGCCTATAAAGCCGAGTTTCATTTATAATTCCTCCGTTTGCTGTTGTTTATTTATTTTGTTTCATTTTGCTGTATTTTTCTTTGGTGGCATTTCCGCCGCGTATGTGCCTTTGCGCCTTGTTTATTTCCAAAACAGCTTTAACCTGGTTATATAAAATTCTGTCTATATCATAAAGCCTTTTGGTAACATCTATGTGCACGGTGGATTTGCTTATTCCGAAAACCGCAGCGGCGCGGCGCACCGTGGCGCCGGTATCCCGTATGTATTCGCCGATTTCAACGCATCTTTTATCAACATTACCAATCAAGTGAAGTCACCGTCCTTGGTAATGTATATTTAAAAAGCACTTTGTTTATACATTTTCGCCGTAAATATTGCCGTATGCCGAATTTCGCCACGGTTTTTAAGGCTTTCGGATTAAAAATTATATATGCTATTTTAACTCAATTTCAGCGGCAAGTAAAGTTATTTTTTTATTTGATTGCACGCAAGCCGGCTTTATGATATAATTATTATGCAACTATTTGCTTTTGTGGGGGAAAAAAATGATTTATAATCTGAAAAAAAGATAATTATAAAAACCTTTAATGTTTTTTTAAAGATAATATTCTTGATCCGCGTTCCTATTTCATTCCGTTTGCAAACGAAAACGAAATGCTTGAAAGCGATATCAGAACAGAGCGTTATAATTCGTCCATGGTGGCGGTGCTTTCCGGCGAATGGGAGTTTAAATACTATCAAAATCGAAGTGATATTCCCGATGAATTTGATACGGAAAAAGAAAAGCTTGATATTATAACCGTGCCATCGTGCTGGCAGTTTACGGGTTATGAGGAACCGTATTATATAAATTCAAGGTATCAGTTTAAATGCGAACCGCCTAAATTTCCCGAGGATTGCCCCGCCGGTGTGTATTTGAAAAAGTTTGCTCTTCCTGATGCCGAGGGCAATTATACCTTAACCTTTCTCGGCGTTGCATCATGCGTTGATGTTTTTGTAAACGGCAAATATGTCGGCTACAGCGAGGGCAGCCATAATACTGCCGAATTTGATATTACCGATAAGCTTGTGCAGGGCGAAAATGAAATTGTTGCAGTTGTGCACAAATGGTGCACGGGCACTTATCTTGAATGCCAGGATATGTTTAGAAATAACGGAATATTCAGGGATGTTTATATCACAAAAAAACAGGAATAAATTCGGTTTATGATATTGAAATCAAAAACAAAGCGTCGTGAAGACGGTGCTTATCTTCTTGATTTGCTTCCTGTTTTTAAAATAGCGGACGAGGTGATTTTTGAAGCGGTGATTAAAGACGGCGATAATCTGATTGCCGAGCGCTCGCTTAAAATATGCCCCGGCAAGGTGGATAAGCTTACCTTTGATGTGCTTGATGTGCAGGAATGGTCTGCGGAAATTCCAAAAACTTTATGACCTTTATATTTCTCTTTCGAGAAACGGAAAAAAACCGAGGAAATTATTCGCAGACGTATCGGCTTTAAAAATGTGCATATTGATAAAAATGTGTTCTTTTTTAACGATAAAAAAATCAAGCTGCTCGGCATAAATCATCACGACACAGATGCAGAAAAAAAGGCTATACTATGTCTGTTTCCGATATGGAAAGAGATGTGCGGATTTTTAAGGAATATAATGTTAACTGTGTGCGCACATCACATTATCCTCCGGATCCGATTTTCTTGGATTTGTGCGATGAATACGGTGTTTATGTCGTGGATGAAGCGGATATCGAGTGCCACGGCTGCGGCGAAATCTTAAAGCCTAATTTAATTTCCGCCGACTCAGAATGGAAAGAGCATTTTTTTCAGACAGAGTTATGCGTATGTTTAGGCGTGACAGAAACCATGCAAGCATAATAATGTGGTCGCTCGGCAATGAATCCGGCGGCTATAAATGCCAGGATTATTGCTATGATGAGCTTAAAAGATTAACCGATTTGCCCATTCATTATGAGGGCGTAACCCGCACAAAACGTTGGTCATATGATGTTCATTCCGAAATGTACACATGGCCGAATATTTGCAAAAAAATCGCAGCCGGAAAGGGCTTGCCTTCAAAATATTATGAAAAGCCGTTTTATCTTTGCGAATATGCTCATGCTATGGGTGTAGGTGCAGGCTCACTCGAGGATTATGTAAATCTTTTCTATTCTGCCGATAATATGATGGGCGGCTGCATTTGGGAATTTGCCGATCACGCTGCATATGACGGTGTGGGAAAATATAAGTATACATACGGCGGCGATCATGCAGAATGGAAGCATGACGGTAATTTTTTTGCGTAGACGGTCTTTTTCTTCCCAAGCAGAGAGCCGCACACCGGCGCGCTGCAAATGAAAGCTTGCTATCGTCCCGTTCGCGCTAAGCATCTCGGCGGAAATGATTTTTGAATTTTTTTCAATCATTTTTTTATTTTAAAAACGGCTGAGTTTAATGTTAAATACAGCATTTTTAAACGACGGCATTGAAGCTTCGAGCGGAGAATTGAATTTAATAATTGAGCCGCAGGCATCACAAACAGTTAAAGTTGATTATGTTCAAAAAAGGTCACACTTCAATTGTGTTTACTTATTTTGAACTTGAGGATGAAATCGCTCACGAGCAAATCATTCTGTCCGGCGATTATTCCGCGCCGCAAACTGCCTGTGAATCCAAAGCCGAAATCAAATCAAGCGAGGGCAGAGCCGTTGTATATTATAAAGGCGGTAGGCTCATATTTAACTGCAAAACCGGTGAGCTTGAAAGCTATAAATTTAACGGTAAAGAGCTTTTTGAATCAAATAACGCTCGGTAATTCCAGAGGCTTTGTTCCGTCTGTTTACAGGGCACCGCTCGATAACGATATGTATTTGAAGATTATTTGGAAGAAAGACGGTTTGCCGTATCTTTCAACTTCAAAGAGCAAATCTTCTTATAAGCAAAACGGAGATTGTGTTGATATAACAACGGTTTATAAGCTTCGCACCGCAACCTTCAGCAACGCAGGGCATCTCAAAGTGTTACTTAGCATTAACGGAAACGGTGAAATAGCCGTTTCCTACAAGTTTTCATGCCTCGCCGTTAAAATGCCCCCAAAGGCTCGGCCTTGCATTTGAAATGCCGAAGAAATTTAAAAAAATATCAAATATTTCGGGTATGATTGTGAATCTCTCTCCGATTTTCACGAGCATGCCGTTTTAAAGGTTGTTGAAACAAGTGTTTCCGATATGCGCTGTAAATATATTAAGCCGCAGGAAAGCGAAATGAGATATTCAACCTACTGGGCTGAAATAACGGATGATGAAGGCACGGGAATTAAAGTCGAAAGTGATAATTCTTTTGTGTTCTCGGCGCATCATTATAATCCCGAACAGTGTGCCAAAGCCACGCATAACGAGGATTTGCTTGATTATGACACCTCTTTTATAGGAATAGACGGTTATATGCTCGGTGCGGGATCAAACGCTTGCGGTCCCATTCCCGATAAAAACAGCAGGAAAGTATTTGCGGCAAGCTATAAAAACTCATTTAAAATTAAGCCTATCGGAGAATAAATGTTTAAAATCGGAACGGATATAATTCAAATTTCAAGAATAGAAAGCATAAAAAAAGCAGAGCTTTTTTTAAACTGTGTTTATACTGAAAATGAGCGTGAATATTGCAAATCTCCTCAAAATTATGCGGGGCTTTTTGCCGCAAAAAGAGGCGCTTGTTAAAGCTCTCGGTATCGGAATAGACAGGCAGCTTAATTCGTATGAGGTTTTTGCACAAGGATTCGGGCGAGCCTTATTTTCCGCAGTTTGAAAACAGCAGTGTTTCAATCAGCCATGACGGCGATTATGCAATTGCCGCGGTAATCGTTTGGGAGTGAAGGTTATGAGAATACTCACGGCAAAGGAAATCAAAAAAGGCCGAGGCTTTGTCCTTTGAAAAAAATATTTCACCGAAGCTGAGCTTATGAAAAGGGCAGGCGATGCGTGCGCTTCAAAAATCATTAAGCTTTTCGGTGATGAAATTAAGGGCAAAACCGTTTCCGTCGTGTGCGGAAACGGCAAAAATGCCGGTGACGGATTTGTGATTGCCGCCGATTTAAAATCTTTCGGCGCCGATGCGCAAATCGTGCTCGCCGATAAAGTACCCGAATTGCCCGAGCCGCTTATGTATTTTAACCGTGCCGCAGATTTGGGTGTTCCGTGCTTTTCTTTCGGCGAAGAGCCGCTCGGCGATACGCTTATAATTGACTGCATATTCGGCATTGGCTTTCACGGTGAAGCAAGAGAGCCTTTTTCCGCTGTATTTGACGCTGTTAATTCCTCACCCGCCAAGGTTGTTGCCATAGACACTCCGAGCGGAACGGACGCGTCCTGCGGAACGGTGTATAAAGCAGTGAAGGCAGATTACACCGTCGCGATTTCAACCTTAAAATATTGCCATGTTTTGCCGCCCGCCAATGATTATTGCGGCAAAAACATATGTTGTTAATATAGGCATTCCGGATGATTGCTTTGAACATAATTGTGTGCAGACGATAACGCCCGATTTTGTTAAAAGCTGTTTCAATAGGCGCAACATAAATTCAAATAAGGGGCAAAACGGGCATCAGCTCAATTTTTGCGGAAGCTATGATATGCCGGGTGCCGCGGTTATTTGTGCAAAGTCGGCGCTCAAAACAGGTGTGGGTTTGCTTAAATGTGCATTTCCCAAATCTATTTATCCGGTTATGACCTCGCATTTGATTCAGCCCGTGTTTTTGCCGCTGAGTGAAAACGAACAGCGCACCTTTTCAATGGGCGCGCTTAATAAAATAACCGAGGAGCTTTCGTGGGCGGACAGTGTTGCAATCGGCTGCGGAATAGGGAATAATGACGATACTCAGGTTATAGTGAACCAAATTATAAAGGAATCCGAGGTGCCGGTTGTTCTTGATGCTGATGGAATAAATTCGGTTTTGCCGAATATAGATGTTATAAAAGACTCTAAAGCGCCCGTTGTGCTCACACCTCATCCGGGTGAGATGGCGCGGCTTATCGGCGATTCCGTTGCATCGGTTTGTGCGTCAAGAATAGAAACGGCAAAAGCTTTCGCCAAGGAATATTCATGCATCATGGTTCTTAAAGGTGCTAACACCGTTGTTACGGACGGAGATTCTGTTTTTGTAAACATCACGGGCAATCCGGGCATGGCTATGGGCGGCACGGGGGATATGCTCACGGGCATGATCGCTTCGTTTATTGCTCAGGGTATGAATGCCTATGCCGCGGCTCGCTGTGCCGTTTATATTCACGGCAAATGCGGCGATATAACGGCAAGGGAAATCAGCACCCGCGGAATGACAATTGAGGATATGCTCGATTTGCTCGGTGCGCTTATGAGCGAATTTGAATAACGGAATGATTTTTATTGAAAAGGCTTTTTCCGATTTTTTTGGCTTTGATTTTGCTTTGTGGTTGCAGTGCGCAAAAAAATGATTTTGAGCTGCCTTATTTTTCAAAAAGCGCGCGTATATCCTGTCGCGGTTTTGAATATGATTGTAAAATAACTTATTCTCGGCAGGGCGTCGAGGTTGATGTGCTTTCAACTGCGGCAAAGGGGCTTAATATTACCTATAACGGCAGCGAACTCGCTTTTTTTCATACGGTGATATAAAAAAATATCCGAGCCTAATAATAATTTTTGAACTCACAAATCCCGCAATTGCTGTTTTTGATATAATAAAAGAGGTGCAAAAGCTTTCAAAATCCGATTTGGAAAAGCTGAACAGCGGTCATCAGGTCTGCGGTAAAACGGCGCTCGGTGAATTTATCGCCGTGTTCGGCACCGATTATTCGCTTCAAAGCATTGAATTTGCCGATCGGGATTTTTATAGTTAAATTTAAATAAATGAATAAAAAAACGCGCAGTATGTTTGCTACTGCGCGTTTTATGTTTCTCAAAAGCCGATTATTCTTTTTGTACTTTTTCTGTTGGTTCAAGGTCAAGATTAGGCACTTCACTTGTTTTCTTCATCACACCTTCGTTTGCCGAATTATTGTTTTTTTCACGTTTTCATCGTCAGGCCTTTCTTTTGCCTTTTTCGATTTTTTTGCGGCAAGCTTTGATTTCTTTACCTGAGTGAAAGTGATTTTGTCGGCATCAATATGCTTTTTGAATTCATTAAGCACTTTATTTAATGCGCCGTTGTTTACAAGTCCAATATCGATTGTGTTTGTTTTTTCGCCGCTTTCGTCTTTTTAATGTAAAAATCAAAAAGCGAATGGCGCATGTCGAAAATTCTTGGTAAAGCTTGCGGATGTGTCTCTGTATGCTTCAATTGTAATAATGTCGTCATATGCCACAATGTTATTGTCGTCAACACCAGTAAATTCGGCTTCGTCGTCGCTGAATTTAACGCCGTTTGAAAGCAACTCCTTTGTGCCTATAATCGCAATAATAATTGCAAAAATCTCGATTGCAATAAAAAAATGATCACCCATGTGTTGAGCATCACGGTTGCTTTTTTTATCGCAAAAAAACGCCGAAGCCGAGCACCGCCAAATCAAGTATTCCGTAAACCGCCAATGAAATCGGTGAAAGCAGCCTTATAAATTTATCGTTCATCAGAATTTTCTCTCCTTAAATTTTCTTAATATTTCGCAGTTTTCTGCTGTGAATTCACGGCCGGCAAGGTAATTTAAAATGCCTGCATCCTTAATGTTGAATATGAGCTTGTAACTGTAAAGCGCCTGGCGAAACCTGCCTTCCTCTGTGCCGTATTTGCCGTCGTTTAAAAGCGGATGCCCTATATGCGCCATATGCGCTCTTATTTGATGAGTGCGCCCTGTTTTCAAATCAATATCCAGCAGCGAATAATCGCCGTATTCGTCTATAACGGTGTATTCGGTTATTATTTTTTTTGAGCGCGGCTTTTCCTTGTCAAAAACGGAAACCGTGTTTGTGCGTTCGTTTTTGGTTAAATAGGCGGTCAGCTCGGCACTTTTAATGTCAAATCTGCCGTGAACCGCGGCAAGATAATGCTTTTCAATTTCACGCGTTTTGATTTTATCGTTTAAAATCCTGAGCGCCTGCGCGTTTTTTGCCGCGATAACTATTCCGCCGGTATTTCTGTCTATCCTGTTGGCGAGCGACGGGGTGAAAGCCTCATCATCGTCCGGCTTCCATTCGCCGCTTTCAAAAAGTCTGCGCTTAACTGCTGCAATCAGCGTTGCTGTGTATTCTTTGCCGTCAGGATGGCAAAGAAGCCCGGGGCGCTTATTTATGAGCATTATGTTTTTCATCTTCATAAAGAATATCAAGCTCCGTCGGGGCTTTCGTAAAATCGTAATGCTTCTTTTTTCCTCAAGCACATCGTCTTTAAGATAAAGTGAAATTTCCTCGCCCTCTTTAATTATATAATCGGGCTGCGTGCGTTTTTTTGTTGATTTTTTTATATTCTTTTTTTCTTATTTCTTTGTACATAAGCGATTTCGGCAGCTTCGGGAAAACTTTAAGTAAATATTTATCAAGCCTTTGCCCAGAATCGTTTTTGCTTACTGTTAAAATTTTCATACACTAATTATATAATACAATTTGCAAAAAGTAAATAATGTGTTATAATAACTCCGATTATAAATAATAAAAAAATTTTTTTTGTGTCTCACTCGGAAAAAAAGTATTCATATGTGAGTACGGTTGCGGCGAAAGGATGATTTATACGGATAAATTTAAGCTTGTAAGCGAATATAAGCCGACGGGTGATCAGCCGCAGGCAATAGATGCACTTGTGAAAGGCGTTTTGAACGGCGATAAGGAGCAAACTCTGATGGGTGTTACAGGCTCCGGCAAAACCTTTACAATGGCGAATATTATAGAAAAAATTAACAGACCGACATTGGTGCTCGCCCACAATAAAACCCTGGCAGCTCAGCTTTGTTCGGAATTTAAAGAGTTTTTTCCGGAAAAACGCTGTTGAATATTTTGCTTCCTATTACGATTATTATCAGCCGGAAGCTTATGTGCCTACAACAGATACCTATATAGAAAAAGACAGTGCCATTAACGAGGAAATAGATAAATTGCGCCACAGTGCCACCGCCGCTCTTTCGGAGCGCCGAGATGTTATTATAGTTGCTTCGGTTTCCTGTATATATTCTATAGGCGACCCGATAGATTACCGTAATATGGTTATTTCACTTCGCAGCGGGGCTAAGCTTGAACGCGACGAGCTTCTTGCCCGCCTTGTTTCAATTCAATATGAGCGAAATGATATAAATTTTGTGCGCAATAAATTCAGAGTCAGGGGAGACACGGTTGAAATTTTCCCCGCCGGTTCTTCTGGTAATGCAATAAGGGTTGAATTTTTCGGCGATGAAATAGACAGAATAGCAGAGATTAACCCGCTCACCGGCAAGGTTGAGGGAATACTTTCGCATGCTTGTATTTATCCCGCTTCGCATTATGTTGTGGGTGCGGAAAAAATGAAAACCGCGCTTGATAAAATATATAACGAAATGGTTGAGCGTATTGCCTATTTTGAATCAAAGGGCAAGCTGCTTGAGGCTCAGCGAATTAAAGAGCGCACAATGAATGATATTGAAATGCTTCAGGAAACCGGCTTTTGCAAAGGAATTGAAAACTACTCCGCCGTTATGAGCGGCAGAAAGCCCGGTGAAGCTCCGTTTACCCTGCTGGATTATTTTCCTAAAGATTTTCTTTTGTTTTGTGATGAAAGCCATGTTATGCTGCCGCAGGTTAGAGGAATGTACGGCGGAGACCACAGCCGTAAGGCAAGTCTTATTGAATACGGCTTCAGGCTTCCGTCGGCGTTTGATAACAGGCCTCTCACCTTTGATGAATTTTATTCAAAAAAATAAATCAGGTTGTTTTTCACCTCGGCAACGCCGGGCGAGTTTGAAAAAGAGCATTCCACACGCATTGTTGAGCAAATCATCAGGCCCACAGGCCTGCTTGATCCTGAAATCACGGTTAAGCCCACGGATGATCAAATGGATGATCTTGTTTCCGAAATCAATATCAGAACCGAACGCGGCGAACGAGTGCTTGTTACAACCCTTACCAAAGCAATGGCGGAGGATTTAACAACTTATCTTGAGGGCTTTGGAATTAAGGTGCGCTATATGCACCACGATGTTGACACGATTGAACGAATGGAAATCATTCGTGATTTGCGCCTCGGTGAATTCGATGTGCTTGTGGGCATAAACCTTTTGCGCGAGGGGCTTGATATTCCCGAGGTTTCGCTCGTTGCAATTCTTGATGCCGATAAAGAGGGCTTTTTGCGCTCCGAAACTTCGCTTGTGCAAACAATCGGCAGAGCGGCAAGAAATGCAAACGGCGAGGTTATAATGTATGCGGATTGCGTAACGCCCTCAATGGAAAAGGCGATAACGGAAACTTTGCGCCGCCGCACGCTTCAGCAAAAATATAACGAAGAGCACGGCATTACTCCGCAAACAATTAAAAAGAGCGTGCGCGATGTGCTTGAAATTACCTCCAAAGGAAAAGGTGGAGGGCAGAAGCAAGAAGCGTCTTTCAAAAAAAGAAAAGGAAGCGCTTATTCAAAAGCTTACTGCAGAAATGAAAGAAGCGGCAAAGCTGCTTGAATTTGAGCATGCCGCTTATTTGCGCGATAAGATAAATGAACTTAAGGAAAAATGATCAGCAGGTGAATATATGAATAAAAACATTATTGTTAAAGGGGCAAGGGAGCACAATTTAAAGAATATCGATGTTGAAATTCCGCGCGACAGCTTAGTGGTTTTCACCGGCCTTTCAGGCTCCGGAAAATCAAGTCTTGCTTTTGACACGATTTACGCCGAGGGGCAAAGGCGTTATGTTGAAAGCCTATCTTCATATGCGCGCCAATTTCTCGGCCAAATGGAAAAGCCGGATGTTGATTATATCGAGGGCCTCAGCCCCGCTATTTCGATAGACCAAAAAACCACTTCTAAAAACCCGCGTTCCACCGTCGGCACTGTGACGGAAATATACGATTATTTAAGACTTCTTTATGCCAGAATCGGTATTCCGCACTGCCCGGTTTGCGGCAGAGAAATCTCGCAGCAAACGGTTGACCAAATCGTTGATAAAATTCTTACTTATGACGAGGGCACAAAAAAATACAAATTATGGCTCCGATCGTGCGCGCAAGAAAGGGTGAATACACAAAAGAACTTGAGGACGCACGCAAATCCGGCTATGCACGCGTGCGAATAGACGGCAGCATTTACGACCTTTTTGAAACCATTAAGCTTGATAAAAATAAAAAACATAATATAGAAATTGTTGTGGACAGGCTTGTTGTGAACGACAGTATCCGCAGCCGTTTGACGGACAGTATTGAAACTGCCACACACCTTTCCAAGGGCACTGTGATATGCAATATTCCTGACGGTGATGACGAACTGTTTTCTCTTGATTATGCCTGCCCGGAGCACGGCGTTTCAATCGAGGAAATGAGCCCGCGTATGTTTTCGTTTAACAATCCTTACGGCGCGTGCAAATGCTGTTCGGGTCTCGGCACTTTTATGGAGATAGATGAAAATCTCGTTATTCCCAATAAAAAGCTTTCGATAAACCAGGGCGCAATTAAGGCGAGCGGCTGGAATGTGGCAGACGGCTCTTCCATTGCCAGAATGTATTTTGATGCGCTTGCCAATGAATATGATTTTTCGCTTGATATGCCTGTTGAAATGCTGCCAAAGGAAGGCGTAAGAGCTATTCTTTACGGCACAAACGGCAAAAAAATTAAAATGAAAAGGGTAACGGCTTACGGCTCCGGCACTTATTCAAATGATTTTGAGGGCGTTATCAATAATCTTAAAAGGCGATATAATGAATCGGGTTCCGAGTGGGCGAGAGCGGAAATCGAAACAGTTATGGTTGCTTCACGCTGCCCGGAATGTAAGGGCGCAAGGCTTTCAAAAATGAGCCTTGCCGTGACCGTCGGCGAAAAAAACATTTATGAATTTTGCAAGATGTCCATATCCGAGGAGCTTGATTTCATCACGAATTTAAAGCTTACGGAAAAAGAACAGCTTATCGGCAATTTGATTGTTCGAGAAATCAAGGAAAGACTCACATTTCTTAATTCCGTGGGCCTTGATTATCTTTCTCTTGCGCGTGAAGCGGCAACGCTTTCCGGCGGTGAGGCTCAAAGAATACGTCTTGCAACGCAAATCGGCTCGTCCCTTATGGGCGTGCTTTATATCCTTGATGAGCCGTCAATAGGTTTGCACCAAAGAGACAATGATAAGCTGCTAGGCACATTGCGCCATTTGCGAGACCTTGGTAACACATTGATAGTTGTTGAGCATGATGAGGACACAATGCGTGCCGCCGATTATATTGTTGATATAGGACCGGGTGCCGGCGTTCACGGCGGCGAGCTTATCGCAAGCGGCACGGTGGAAGATATTATTGCCTGTGAAAAATCGTTAACGGGTCAATATCTTTCCGGCAAAAGAAAAATCCCCGTTCCGGAAAAAAGGCGCGGCGGAAACGGGCACAAGCTTATTGTTTACGGAGCTGCGGAGAATAATCTTAAAAAAGATAGATGTTGAAATTCCGCTCGGCGAATTTGTGGCGGTAACTGGTGTTTCAGGCTCCGGAAAAATCCAGTCTTGTAAACGAAATTATATATAAATATCTGGCAAATGAGCTTAATAATGCAAGAAAGCGCCCCGGCAAATTTGAAAAGATAAAGGGCATTGAATTCCTCGATAAGGTTATAAATATAGACCAATCGCCGATAGGCAGAACACCGCGCTCAAACCCTGCAACCTACACGGGTGTTTTCAATGATATTCGCGATCTTTTTGCTGCCACTCCGGATGCGAAAATGAAGGGCTACAAATCAAATCGCTTTTCGTTTAATGTTAAGGGCGGTAGGTGCGAGGCGTGCCAGGGTGATGGTATCGTTAAAATAGAAATGCATTTTCTTGCCGATGTTTATGTGCCCTGTGAGGTTTGCGGCGGTCATAAATATAATCACGAAACGCTTGAGGTTAAATTCAAAGGCAAAAATATTTATGAAGTGCTGGAAATGACGGTTGATGAAGGCATGGAATTTTTCAAGCAGCAGCCCAAGATTTACAGAAAGCTGAAAACGATTTCCGATGTCGGCCTCGGATATATCAAAAATCGGTCAGCCTGCGACAACGCTTTCGGGCGGTGAGGCGCAAAGAGTAAAGCTTGCAACCGAACTCATGAAGCGCTCCACGGGCAAAACCATTTATATCCTTGATGAGCCTACAACCGGTCTTCACACGGCGGATGTCCATAAGCTTGTTAATGTGCTTAATGCACTTGTGGACGGCGGCAACACAGTGCTTGTGATTGAGCATAATTTAGATGTTATCAAAACCGCGGATCATATCATTGATCTCGGCCCCGAAGGCGGCAAGGGCGGCGGAACCGTTATTGCCAAGGGCACTCCCGAGGAAATTTGCAAATCCAAAAAATCCTATACGGCAAAGTATTTAAAGCCGCTTTTTGGATGTATAAATAAAAAAACGAGAAGCAGAGAACTATGTTCAACGCTTCTCGTTTTTTTATTCGCCTTTAATTCGTTTTTAATGCATTTTTTTCAAGTCGGCTAACCTGTGCCTGTGATATGCCTACCTCTTTTGCAACCTCCATTTGCGTTTTCCCCGCATAAAACGCAAATACATTATCGTGCGCTCTCGCGGGTCAAGATTTTTCAATTCGTCCTTGATTGATATCTCATCCACCCAATCTTTATCGGTGGAGTTGTCGCCGACTTGATCCATAATGTAAATTGTGTCGCCGCCGTCGTTATATACAGGCTCGTAAAGTGAAACGGGGTCAACAATCGCTTCAAGCGCCAACACCACATCGCTTTTTTTCATCTCAAGCTTTTCGGCAATTTCTTCAATGGTGGGTTCCTTGCCGTTTGCGTTTATCAGCTGTTCTTTAACCTGCATTGCTTTGTAAGCCGTGTCGCGCATTGAGCGACTGACTCTTACGGGATTATCATCTCTGAGATAGCGCCTGATTTCGCCTATGCACATCGGCACGGCATATGTTGAAAAACGCACATCAAGATCAAGATTAAAATTATCAATTGCCTTGATAAGCCCTATAACGCCGACCTGAAATAAATCGTCCATACTCTCGCCGCGATTTTGAAAACGCTGCACAACGGAAAGCACAAGCCGCAGATTGCCTTTAATCAGTTCCTCGCGCGCTTTTTGCATCGCCCGCACGCGCTTTTTTCAGCAATTCGTTTTTTTCACTTTCTTTAAGCACCTTGATTTCGCTTGTGTTTTATTCCGCAGATTTCCACCTTGCCGTATTGCATACATCAACCACCGTTCAATCGTTTATGTATACAATTATTATTGCCGCAATCGGCGCGGATTATAATAAAAAATCCCGCCGTATTTTAATTACGGCAGGGGATATGCGCGATTAAATTTATATGCTTGCCCGCTGAGTACAGCATTTTTTGAATGAGACCGGGCATAAAAAAACCCAAAGCATATAATGCTTTGGGTTTTGATTTTATTTTGCTTTTGAGGTCGTGGTTTCTGATGCTTTTTCTTTGTATGCTTCAAGCATCTGCGAAATTGATTTTTGATTTAAAGAATCAACCTTATCGTATTTACTTGCATCTTTATCATCAAAATCCGAGCCGTTAGTGTTTATGAGAGTAAGCGAAAGCGTGCTGCTTGAAACGGAAAATTTATAAGTGGCTTCCTGATTTGTTTTTGTGTTTTTTAAAATCAGTTTATCGCCCTTAACGCTGTATTCGCCGTCAAACGAATAGGTTGAAATATATGATGAATAAGTGCCGTCCTCAAAAAAATTCATATGCCGAAAAGACCAGGGGCGGACTCACTTTGCCATTTGCCCACAAGCTTGCCCTTGTTTGCCTCGCCGGCTATGTATGAAACAGGGATTAACATGATTTACCACGCAGGTGATTGTGCCGATAACCACAAATGCAGCTAAAACGGCAATAACTATTGAAATTATCAGCTGCTTTGTTGTGAATATATGCTTCGGCTTTTTTGCCTTTGCGGGAGCCGCGGTTTCTTCGGCGGTTTCGGTTAAATCTTTAGTTTCTTTAGAATCGCTCATAAATTATTTCAGTCCTTTTCTTCTTAAAATCGAGTCGATTTTATCCGAGGAATCAAGCAGTGAGGAAACAGACATATCATGATTAAGTGTGTCGAGGAAGTATGCAACATATTTGGAAAGGTCAACGGATTGATACCACTCTCTTGAAAGCAATTCGGGAGTTTGGTAAACGCCGTTTGTGGTGAAAACCTTTTCAAACACACCTTCTTTATATGCCTCGTCAAACACATCAAGTCCGCTTGCGAAAAGACCGAATGTGGTGCAAACAAAAATTCTGTTTGCGCCGAGTCCTTTAAGCTTTTTTGCAACCTCAAGCATTGATTCGCCGGAGGAAATCATATCGTCAACAATAATAATATCCTTGCCGTTGATCGGCTCACCCAAATACTGATGCTCAACTATCGGGTTTCTGCCGTCAACAACCTTTGTGAAATCTCTTCTTTTATAGAACATGCCAAGATTAACGCCGAGCTGAGTCGCAAAATAAATGCATCTTTGCATTGCGCCTTCGTCGGGAGAAATAACCATAAGGTGATCTTTATCAACCTTAAGATCATCAATGTGGTTTACGATGGCTTTAATCATTTGGTATGTGGGCATAACATTCTCAAACGATTTGTGCGGAATTGCGTTTTGAACTCTTTGATCGTGCGCATCGAAGGTGATGATATTTTCAACACCGAGGTTTACAAGCTCCTGCAAAGCCATTGCGCAGTCGAGAGATTCGCGGCTTGATCTTTTATGCTGCCTGCCTTCATAAAGCATGGGCATAATAACGGAAATTCTTTTCGCCTTTGATGATGCGGCGGAAATAACTCTTTTAAGATCCGCATAATGATCGTCGGGAGATTTCGGAACAGTCATGCCATACATTTTGTAGGTTACGCTGTAATTAAAGCAATCGGTAACGATGTAGAGGTCGTATCCTCTTACGGTTTCGTTGATCACAGCCTTGCTTTCGCCGCTGCCGAAGCGGGGATTGGAAATATTTATTTTGTATGTTTCTCTTTGATAGCCGTAGAAAGCAATGGAGCCCTGGTGCTCAAGCGCCTGATTCTTTCTCCACTGAACAAGATATTTATCAACCTTGTCTGCGAAAGCTTCACAGCCGGGCATTGCAATGATGCCGAGAGGGCCGTAAGGAATTGTTTCTACATTTTGTGCTGTTAATCTTGCCATTTTATTTCTCCTTATTTCTGTTGAAACAAAAGGGCAAATCGTTAAAAAAACCGCCCAATTGTTTTTTTACGGTGGTATTTTTACAACATTTATAATATGTTGTAAACCTTATTTTTAACTTTTTACTAATTTGTCATTATTTGCTTTTTTTGCGTCGCTTTGCAACGAATATTGCCGCAGTGCAAATAAGCGCGCAGGCGCTGATGCCGCCGCCGAGGTAAACGCCCTTCGGTCTGTAAACATATTTAACGCTGTGTGTGCCCGGCTTAATCATAACGCCGAGCTGGCTTGCGCCGATTTTAAATGTTTCCGTTTTTTCTCCGTCAATATAAACCGACCATCCTTCGTCGTAGGGAACAGACGAATAAAGTATGCTGTTTTCGCTTGCCGTAACCGTTCCCGAAAGCACGGTGTCGGTGTGCTCGGAAACCTCCATTGCCCCCTTTCTTAATTTGTTGTAGCCTAATGTTAAAAGCATTGCGATTAATGCTGTATGCATAAATTTCATAGCTGGATTCGCCCTGCGGCATTGAAGCGCAGTCAAGAGAAACGGTCAGCGACTCACCTTTTTCATGATATCCCAAATCTATTATATAAGGTGTTTCAATGCTGTATGTCTGCGAGCTTTCACCGTTTATAATGCTTAGATTGTCTATTTTGCTTGCCGTAACATAAAGATAAAGATTGCCGCTTTCAGCCGCTTGAATTGTTATATCTGTTTGCGCATATGATGCATCCGTTGTTTTTTCAATCCATTGTGTGCCGGATTGCGTTACATCTTCGCCGCTCATGCCGGAGTAAGACGTGTTTGTAAAGTTCACGGGAATGAAAACATTTGAATATCCTGTTGCAAGAGTAAAGAAATCTGATTGAACCTCAAACGGGTTGCCCTCGGCGGTGCTCCAAGCACTTACCGCCTCGTTAACACAAAATACTTTGGGCAGAAAAATACCTGTTTTCATAAACCGTTGCGGCTGAGTTTTCCGTTTCATAATATTTTGCATACAATTCGTTTGAGGGTGTGATTTCTTCGTCCCTGTGGATTAAATATTTGATGTTGTACATCATATTGTAAACCGGAGTTTGCGTGTTATATGTGTAGCTGTTTATTCTGTTGCCGTACATTCCGAGGCTGTATTGCGAGCCTGAATAATCCTCGTATGCCATTGATGAGAATATACTCATGCCGTTGTAGCCGTAAAGGCAATCATCCATTCGTGTGTCGAGGCTGCAAAGCTCGGTGCGGTAATCGGATTTATCGTTTTCCTCAATATAATTAACCGCTTCACGATAAGTGTCGTAATTTGCAACATAATTTGATTGCTGTTGATTAAAACCGAAGGCGGCGGGGTCTGCGATGACAACTTCACAAAATGCCATGGCTGTAACAAGCACTCCGGCAATGAATTTTGTAAGCGTTCCTTTTCTGATAAGCACCAAAGTGCCTGCGTAAACAACCAAAAACGCTGCGGTAACATAAATTGAGGTCTCGCTGATTTTTTCTGTGGAAAGCTCGCTCGCAACGGCAATTATGCCCGCCCAAAAACAGACCGCAGAGCACGATCTCGCCGATTTTGATATCCTTAATGTGCATAAGAGCTTTAAATGCGATAACAAGCAAAATAAAGCAATACATATAAGAAAATCTGTACGGTAAATCATTCGGAAAATGAAGCGCATGCCAAAAGAAATTTGCGTAATTATTATTGAACGAGATGAAAAAAACAGCGTGATAAGAAGGCCATATACTGTTTTTTCCTTAAATCTGATTTTGCCGTTTGCAAAGTAAAGCGGTAAAAGTATAAGAGTAAGAACGGATGTGTAAACATTTGGCAAAACATCATCGCCGCTTGATCTTATTGTGGTTTCAAGCGCGGCAAAATGTGTTTCTATAAAAATCAAAAAAAGTGTGAAATATGTTTGAACCGTTGTGGGATTATTGTCCGAAGTGGCACTGCAGCTTTTTAAGAATGAAATAAACGGGCAGCAGCACAACCGCGCAAATCATTCCCGCAAGGAGTGAAAAACCGGCAAATTTGAGCGCTCGGTTAACAAATCTGTAATTTAGAAGCTTTTTTTGCAGAGAATTTTTTTGTGAATATCTCGTTTTCGTTTAATAGCTTTGAATTGTTTTTTGTAATAAAGCAATATGCAATGAAATATATAACCGAGAAAATACAGCACATATATCCCATGTAATAGCTTGAATAAAGAATATAAACAAGCGAGAAAAGATAAAGCTTTCCGCTGCCTTTGTTTATCAGATTTTCGATTCCGAGTGCAAGAAGCGGCAGAATAATCATGCCGTCGATCCACATGATATTCCAAAAATACGCAAGAAAATAAGCCGAGAATGCATAAAAAACTCCGAAAACGGCAGATGCGGGCGAGTGCCTGCTCAGGCTCTTTTTTAAATAAAAAGTGAAAGTTCCGGCCGAGCAAATGCATTTTGCAATCATCATGGTTGTGATTGCATATGCCATGTCTTTACGGTTAAACAAAAACAAAATTGCACTGAACGGGCTTGCAAGATAATTGAAAAAATTGCCCAAAAAGCTTGAGCCGCCGCCGGAAGTCCAGCTGTATGCAAAGGATTTAAAGTGGGTAACTCTGTCATAAAGCTCAACAAACAGCGGTCCGTATTGATGATATAAGTCCATTCTTAAAACTGTGGTGTCGCCAAACGGAAAAGCATTGAATATTGCAAGAATAAAAAGCATGAGCAAAAGGGAAATGCCCATTGAAAGAATGACGAATCTGTTTGAAAAGAATTTTTTATATACTCTGCCGTTTTTGAATTTTTGCGCGGGCTGCATGCAGTCAAACACAAGTATTCTTGAAACGGGATAATTTATAACGGCAACGATGATAAAAAGTGAAAAAAACCATGCAAGGAAATTTTTCGCGTCCCAATATTTTGCCGATTGAAGAAAGAGCGCCGAATATGCCGAGGTGAAGCGCGGCATTTATAACAGAATATATAATTTGCTTTGCGTTATCGTTGAGCGCATTATCGCGGTAAACAAAAAGCTTTTCGAGCAGAAAAAGCGCGATTTCGCCGATAGCAAATGCCGCCCAGCAGGCGATTTGTGCACTCATGCCGAAAAGCTTCAGCACCTGCTTTGAGGCAATTAAAACCAAAAAAACGATAAGATGATTGAAATAATATAATTTACAGTTTCACCGTTCATAAACGAATTTGTGAAGCGGCTTTTTTTGCATTGCGTAATATCCATAAAGCTCTCCGTAATAATTTATATTCTAATATTAACACACGCCGAAAAAAATCTTCAACCGAATAATGTGTAATATTGAAAAAAAGCTTGTTCATATATTTTTCATTGAGGTGAGATGATTGGCATTAAATTCGATTATCCCGTGCCTGTCGGACGGTGTAAACGCTTCATTGGCTCAGCTTCCCGCAGAAGTGCTTAATAGTATAACGGAGCTGAGGATAAGGAAAAATCTGCCTTTGGTTATAGTATTTGGCAATCGGGTGTGCTTTATAACCGAGCAAGGGAAATTGATGAATCATATTTCGGAATTTGCTTACACGGTGAATGAAGATGAATTTGATTTGATTTTCAGGCGCCTGTGCAATTATTCCGTTCACTGCGAAATCGATAATATGATAAACGGTTTTATAACCGTGAACGGGGGAAACAGAGTGGGCGTTTGCTCGTCTGCCGTAATAAACGGCGGTCGTATAACCTCGGTTAAAAATCCCACTTCACTGAACATAAGAATTGCGAAGGAAATCAAAAATTGCGCCAAACCTGTGCTGAATATGCTTTATATAAACAAATTACCCAGTATAATCGTTGCCGCGCCGCCCGGCGGCGGTAAAACCACCTTTTTGCGTGATTTTGCAAGGCTGCTTTCCGGCGGCTTCAACAATAATTATCGCAAGGTTTGCATTATTGACGAGCGAAACGAAATTGCGTGCTGCACTTCATCCGGTGACTTTGCCGATGTAGGGCCTAACACGGATGTTGTTTGCGGCTTCCCGAAAGCAATGGGCATAGAAAATGCCGTTCGCTCGCTTTCGCCCGAAATGATTGTGTGCGATGAAATATCATCATTAAAAGAGATTGAAGCTATGAAAAACGGCTTTTTGAGCGGCGCGGCATTTGCCGTTTCCATGCATGCGGGCAGCATGATGCAGCTTATGAATAAAAAAAGCTTTTGCGTGATTTGGTTGATACGGGCGAATTTGAATATATCGTTTTTTTCTGAAAAAAATATACTGATGAGTTCGAGATTACGGAAGTCGGCGCACAATGAAATACGCAGGTTTGCTTTTTGTGAATGCGGCTTGCGCTTTCGCGGGTATTTTTGCGGCGCTGAGGATTCGCGAAAAAAAGCCGAGTGGCGCGCCTGCTGATTGAAATGGCGAATATGATGGAATCCATGCTTTCGTTCGGTTCCGAGGATTCGGTAAAAAATCATTCGCACTCTTTCAAATGAAAAAAACTTTTGCCGAACTCACTTTTTTTAAAGAATATGGATATTGAAAAATATTGCCGTTTCAACCTGCCTGAACGAAAGTGATAACGAAAGAACGGTTTTGCTGTTTAAAATGCTCGGAAGCACCGATGTGCCGTCAATGATGAAAAAGCATTGAGGGATATAAAGCAAGCATGGAGCTGAGTGCATGTAAATATGATGAATATTGCAAAAGCCATGCAAAGCTGTTTGTCGCTTTCGGTTTGCTCGGCGGTTTGCTTTTAACGGTTCTTATAATATAAATTTTGTCGTTTTTCTGATAATACGGCAAATCGCCCGAAAAGGCTATGTGTAATTATGGATGTTAATTTTATCTTTAAAATCGCTGCCATAGGAATTATTATTTCCGTGCTGAACACCGTTTTTGGTGCGAAGCGGGCGCGAGGATCAGGCAATGCTTACCACGCTTGCGGGCATAGTTGTGGTGCTGATGATGATTATTCCGCAAATCAGCGAGCTTTTTTCAACGGTTAAATCGTTGTTTGATTTATGAGCCGAATAATTGGTATTGCGCTTATTGCGCTTGTTTTCGGTATCTTTTTAAAGCAATACAATAAAAACGGCAGCATTGCTGATTACTCTTGTTTCGTCCGTGCTTATATTTTGGCAGGCGGCTTCTTCACTTGCGGATATAATGGGTGAATTGAAAAGCGTAACGGCGGGCATTTCAGAATCCGCGGCATACATAAAAATTATGTTTAAAGTGCTCGTAATTGCTCTGGTTACGCAAATCGTGTCGGATATGTGCCGTGATTCAGGCGAATCCGCACTTGCAGGGCAAACGGAAACCGCCGCAAAAATCATGATAGTTGCTGTTGTTCTGCCTCTTATTCAGGCGGTTTTAAAGGTGATTTCGGGACTTGTAGTATGAAAAAAAGTAAGTTTATTTGCGCAGTATGCGCCGTATTTGTCATGCTTGCGGCTTCGGCCATGCCGTTTGCAGCGTTTGCCGAGGAAGAATTAAATCAATCCGAATATGAAAATGTGCTTTCGGGATATGATTTATCGGCATTTGATGAGCTAGACGGTGACAGCTTAGCTCTTTTGAAAGATCTTGACCTGCTTGATTTTGATTATAAAAAAAGCTTTTTGGATTTTTTTCGCTTTCCGATGTGCTTGCCGTATTTAAAAAAATATGGTAACTGACGCCATTAAAGCACCGCTTAAAGGCTGCGCGGCGGTGATTGTTATAATCATGCTTTCCGCGCTTTTTTTCAGGGCTTTAAGCAAACCGTCGAAAGCGGTGAAATGGCAAGCGCCGTGTCAACCGTAAGCGCGATAGCGGTTTCGCTGATACTTGTTTCTAAAATCAAATTCACGGTTTCGGCAGGATGTGCGGCAATTGAAGTTTGCGCAAATTTTATATATGCTTTTTTTCCTGCGTTTTTGCATAATCGTTGCCGCTTCGGGAAGCACTGTTGCCGCATTTTCAACAAATACTTTGCTTCTTTCAATGGCTCAAATTTTAAATTTTATTTCGCAAAAATATTTTTTTATGCCTCTTTCAAATTGCTTTTTGGCGCTCGGCATCTGCTCCGGGATCAGAAACGAATTGAATCTCGGCGCACTTATTTCAAATTTAAAAAAGTATTTGATAACCGCAATTTCAGTTTGTTCGGGCGTATTTATTTCTGTGCTTTCAATAAAAAAACCGCTGTTGCTTCAAGGGCGGATGCAATCGGACTGCGCTCAATTCGCTTTGCCATAAATTCCGTGGTGCCCGTTATAGGAAGCGCCGTCAGCGAAGGCTTGCTTTCAATTCAGGCGTATTCTTCCCTGATTCGCAGCAGTGTTGGTGTGGCAGGTATTGCCGCTGTGGCGGTTCTGTTTTTGCCGCCGATTTTGCAGGTGATGTTTTGGCGGCTGTTTTTAACTCTTTGCGCTTCCGTTTCCGATATTTTCGGAGATAAATCCGTTTCCTGCGTTTTGAATGCCTTTGCGGATGCGTTTTTTTAATCATGAATGTTATTCTTGTGCTTTGCACGGTAACAACAATTATTTCAATCGGAATTTTGATTGCGGCAAAAGGAAGTGTGTAATGGATTTCATAAAAAAAGCTGGACCTTTTTCCGTGTGTGCAACCTTGCTGCTCGCTTCTGTTTTTATCGCTTGTTTCGCCTCGCGGCGGTATGGGCAGATTTTATAAAATCGTGATTTCGCTGTTTGTGTTTTTTTCGTTTCTGTTTCCGCTCACCGAGTTTAACGCAGCAGATTTTAAAACGGATTTTGATTTTGAAAGTCAATATCAAAGCAATGCTTTAAATTCGGCGCAAAAATCAGGTGGAAGCGGTTGTTAAAAACACGGCTTGAGCAGGCGGGATTTGCCGATTGCACCGTGCAGTGCCTCGCTTCGCAAATCGGCGATGAAATCGAAATAGAAAATGTAACCGTTTGTGCCCCTTCGGGCAGTGACGGCGCAAAAATAAAATCCGAAATAATGGAATCGCTCGGCATTGCCGTTAATGTTGAAATTGCGGATTAGAGGAAAAAGAAATGAAAAAAAGATTTTATCAAAAGAAAACTTTGATTGAGTTTTTTTGAAAGACAAAAATTCAAAAAGAAAGTTGATTGCCGCTTTTGCGATTATAGGCGTTGCGCTGATATTTCTTTCCGAAATAGGAACGCAGAAAAAAACGGTTCGGATAATTCGCGCTTTGCCGAGGCATCGTGCATAAATTATTCGGAATATGTGGAGGATTTAAATGAGCGGCTTTCCGATATAATCGGCAAAAATAGACGGTGTGGGCGAATGCAGCGTTATGATAACCATGCAAAAACACGCAGGAAAGTGTTTATGCCGAAAAATAAAGAAAAATTCTCAAAACGGAAGTTCTGTTTCCGAAAAACAGCGAATATGTTATATATGACGGGGAAAGCGGCGATTCGCCTTTGCTTATAAACGAAAAAAATGCCCGGTGTTGCCGGCGTTGCCGTTGTTTGCAGCGGCGGGGATAATGTGCTTGTGCGCGAAAAAATAATAAGCTGCGTTTGTGCGTTGTTTAATATTCCGTCAAGCCGTGTTTCCGTTTCAAAATTAAATTCAAAGGGTGGTAACTGATGGAAGAAAAACACGAATTAAACGAATTCGGCGAAACTGCCGATCAGCCGGAAATCACGGGTCTTATGCCCGATGAAAAAAATCAAAAAGAGAAAAAAATCAAAGCGCAAAAAGATAGCCGCGTCGATTTTCGTACTGCTTCTTGCGGTGGGTATCGGCGGAAATTGGGTTTGGGAAAACAGTGATGTTTCCTCAAAAATCAAAAGTGTGGCTTCAAGCACAAAAACACTCGGCGAGGCAACTTTTGTTGATGCTGCAACTCAGCCTTCTTCGGGTGAAAACGAATATTTTTCCTCGGCAAGGGTAGATAGGCAAAATGCAAGAGATTCCGCGCTTGCACAGCTTCAAAGCGTTGTTGATTCGTCCGAGGAAAGCTCGGATGCAAAAAACACGGCGGCTGAAAAAATCGCCGATATATCATCTTATATTGAAATCGAAAACAAAATCGAAACGCTTGTGCAGGCCAAAGGCGTTTCAAACTGCCTTGCCGTTGTGAATGAGGACGGCACAAGAGTTGATGTGATTATTGATTCGGAAGAACTTTCTGATGATTTGGCACTTCAAATTAAAGAAATTGCCGTTGCTCAGCTAAAATGCGGATTTGAAAATGTTACGATTATACAATCAAAAAAATTAAAATATGCCGAAAAAGGAACAATGCTTTCTTGATTTGTTGTCATACTAAAGCGCTCGGTGCCGATTTGCACCGAGCGCTTTCTTTTTATAAATTAAGTCTTGTATAAATTTGCGGCGTATGTTAAAATACTAAAAAGCAAGGAGGCTCAGGTTATGGAAATATCTAAGCAAACTCCGCAGGGCGGGGTAATTATATCCGAGGAAGCGGTGTCCTCAATCGTAACTAATGCCGCTAAAGATGTAAACGGCGTAACGGGGTTTTCAAATAAACCCGATGATGTTGTTTCAACAATTAAAAAGGGAAGCTTAAAGGTTATGAGCCCCGTTCGTGTTTTTCAGGATGGGGACGATCTTGATATCAGCGTTTATATAAACATTGCAAGCGGAATTAAAATTCAGCCCGTTGCCGAGGAAGTGCAGCGAGTTGTTAAAGAGGCCGTTCAGAATATGACGGGCAAACTCGTTTCCAAAGTTAATGTTATTATTGCCTCTGTTGAGGATGATGAGCCGGAAAGCTCCGATGCACCTTGTGAAACTGAAGAGTGATTAAAAATTCGGCTGAAAGTATAAATATATTTTCAGCCTTGTTTTTTTATAATTATTTCCGCTTTTGCGGATTTGAAAGGTTAGTATATGAATCGCAGTGAAATGAGAGAGCAGGCTTTTATTCTGCTTTTTGAAAAAAAGAATTTTTTTGCAGGGCAATCCTGTGCTGAGGTTGAGGAAACCTTTGCCGAAAAACTATGCTCCGCTTTCCGATTATGCAAAAAAAGTATTTGAAAAATACATATGATAAAAAAAGGAAGAAATCGACGCCGTTATCGAAAAAAATATCTTAAAGGTTGGAAAAATCGGCAGGCTGCCGAAGGTCAATCTCGCGGTTTTGCGACTTGCCGTTTATGAGATAATGTTTGAAGAAAGTGTGCCTGACAGCGCCGCAGTAAATGAAGCGGTTGAACTCGCCAAAAAGTATTCGGGCGACGATGATTACAGCTTTATTAACGGTGTTCTCGGCAGCTTTTTGAGGGAAAAAAACAATGTTTGCGGGGATTGACACAAGTAATTACACAACCTCCGTGGCCGTGTTTGACGGCGAACATATAATTCAAAATAAAAAGCTTTTAACGGTTAAAAAAGGTGAGCGCGGGCTGAGGCAGAGTGACGCATTATTTCAGCACACTGTTAATCTGCCTGTTCTTATAAGCAAGCTTAAATCCGAAATCGGTGATGCGGATATTGAAGCGTTCGGTGTGAGCAACCGCCCAAGAAATATCGAGGGCAGTTATATGCCGTGCTTTTTGGCTGGCGAATCCGCCGCCGAAGCAGCAGCGGCATTTTTGTAACGCGCCGCTTTTTCAAAACCTCGCATCAGGTTGGGCATATTTTGGCGGCTCTTTATTCCGCAGGTAAGCCGGAACTTATCAACGAGCCGTTTATAGCGTTTCATGTTTCGGGCGGTACAACGGAAGCCGTGCTTGTAACTCCGGATGTCTATGAAATTATAAAAGCGCAAATCGTTTCCGAAAGCACCGATCTTAAAGCGGGCCAGGCGATAGACAGAACAGGTGTTTTGCTCGGTCTTGATTTTCCGTGCGGGCCGGCTCTTGAAAAGCTTTCAAATGAAAGCAACGAAAATTTTAAAATAAAACCGACTATGCTCGGAGTGAACTGCTCTCTTTCGGGCGTTGAAAATAAAGTTAAAAATATGATAAGCGACAATCGCCCGCCTTGCGATGTGGCAAAATTTGCGCTTTGCAGTGTGGCTGAAGCTCTTTCAGCCATGGCAGAGGCTGTTATTGAGAAATACGGCGATATGCCTATCGTTTTTGCTGGCGGCGTTTCCGGCAATAAAATGATAGCCGATATGCTTTCGGACCGATACGGCGCTTTCTTCGCGAAGCCCGAATTCAGCTCCGATAATGCCGCGGGAATTGCTATCTATGCCTATCTTAAATCCTTAATACAATAGATATGAATGTTTTAACAGTTTCACAAATTAACACATTTATAAAAGCCGTTTTTGCCGAAAGGCAGGAACTGCGCAATGTTTATATAAGCGGCGAAATTTCAAATTTTACCCATTATTACCGCTCGGGGCATATGTATTTCACTTTAAAGGACGAAAATGCTCAAATTAAGGCGGTTATGTTTTCTTCTTATGCTTCAAGGCTTAAATTTCAGCCTGAAAGTGGAATGAAAGTTATTTGCAGGGGTTATATTTCCGTTTATGAAAAAAAGCGGCGAATATCAGCTTTATGTTGACGATATGCAGCCGGACGGGCTTGGCGCCCTAAATTTGGCATATGAACAGCTTAAAGCAAAGCTTTTTGCCGAGGGTGTTTGCGGCGATGATGTTAAAAAGCCGCTTCCTAGATATCCTCGCAAAATCGGCGTTGTTACCTCCGATATCGGCGCTGCGGTTGAGGATATAAAAAAATATCACGGCGCGCAGATGGCCGCTTGCAAATGTGGTTATTGCGCCGACTCTTGTGCAAGGTGCAAATGCCGCACCGGATATTATCAAATCTATCGTACGCCTTGATAATGCCGGTGATATCGATGTTATTATAGTCGGCAGGGGCGGCGGTTCGGTTGAAGATCTTTGGGCATTTAACACCGAAGGCGTTGCGCGTGCGGTAATCAATTGCAAAACGCCGATTGTTTCGGCGGTGGGTCATGAAACGGATTTTACGATTTGTGATTTCGTTGCCGATTTGCGCGCCCCCACACCGAGCGCCGCGGCAGAGATTATTTGCCCCGATATAGAAGCGGAAATTGCGCATTGTGAGAATTTAAAAAAATATGCTTTCCCGCCTTGAAAGTGATAAAATCGATGAAGAAATGCAATATATCGCGGATTTGACGGAAACAAGCGTGCTTGCAAGCTCCGAAAAACTTTTTGAAGGAGCACGGTGATTATCTCGACGAGCTTTCGTCGCGCTTTTTGCCGTGCGTTTGATTCGACACTCGGCGATAAAGAAAATAAATTTGCAATGCTTCTCGGTAAGCTTAATGCATTAAGCCCGCTTGCTGTTATGCAGCGAGGTTATGCAGTTGCCAAGGAATCGGGCGGTAAAATCATAAAATCCGTTTCACAGATTTCGGCTAACGATGATGTTAAAATAGAATTTGCAGATGGCAATGCCGTTTGCAAAGTTTGCGAGGTAAATCAAATTGAGCGATAAAGAATTAACCTATGAAAGCGCAGTTAAAAGGCTTGAAGAAATAGTTGCGGCACTTGAAAAATAACGAAACTCCGCTTGATGAAAGTGTAAAAATTTGTTTGAAGAGGGAACAAAGCTTGCCGCATTTTGCAACGATAAACTCAAAAAAACGCAAAGCAAAAAGGTTACAACGCTTGATAAGGAGTGATTTGAATGACTGAATTGGAATTCAATAATATTCTTGAAAATGATATTGCAATAGTTGAAAGGCGTCTCATTGACCTGCTTCCCGAATGCAGAGACGGGCAGGATGAGGTTGTTGAGGCTATGAAATACAGCCTTTTAAACGGCGGAAAGAGGCTTCGCCCCGTATTCTGCCTTGAATTTGCAAAAGCCTGCGGTGCAGACAGATATATGGCTCTTGAGCTTGCCTGCGCAGTGGAATATGTGCATACATACAGCCTTATTCACGATGATTTGCCATGTATGGATAATGATGATATGCGCAGAGGCAAACCGAGCTGCCATAAGCAATTCGGTGAGGCAACAGCTCTTTTGGCGGGCGACGCATTGCTGACTCATGCGTTTCAAATTATTGCCGTTTCCAATATTGACGACGAGAAAAAAGCGCTTGCCGTTCAGCTTCTCTCCCAAAACAGCGGTGTGGAGGGGATGCTCGGCGGGCAGGTTATTGATTTAAAATATGAAAGCGAATCACCCACATTAAAGCAATTGCTTTCCGTTCACAGAATTAAAACGGGAGCTCTTATTTCAGCCGCGTGCCTGCTCGGATGCATTGCCGCAGGCGCTTCGGATGTGCAAATCTCCGCGGCATCACGCTTTGCTTATAACTTAGGCATTGCTTTTCAGATTAAAGACGATATTCTTGATGTTGTGGGCGACAGCAATATTCTCGGCAAGCCCGCAGGTTCCGATGCCGCAAACGACAAAGTAACGTATGTTTCGCTTGTGGGCCTTGATAAGGCACAGCAGGATGTGCAAACATTAACCGATAATGCGGTTAAGTGCCTGGGTGTGTTTGAAAACACGGAATTTTTGCAGCTGCTTGCCGATAAACTTGTTAATCGAAATAAATAATTATTGCGGCAAATTTTTTGAAAAGAGTTGATAAATTTGTCTGTTCTTGAGAATGTTAATTCTCCGAAAGATTTAAAAAAGCTTGATGAAGCGCAGCTTAATCAATTGTGCGCCGAAATCAGAGAATATATGATAAAAACAGTTTCGCAAACCGGCGGGCATTTGGCGTCAAATTTGGGCGTTGTTGAGCTTACCGTTGCATTGCACAAGGTCTTCAACAGCCCTACCGATCAAATTGTTTTTGATGTCGGCCATCAGTGCTACACTCATAAAATCCTTACGGGCCGTAAGGATAAATTTAAAACTCTGCGCACCGAGGGCGGTATAAGCGGATTTACACGACCTGTTGAGAGCAAACACGATATTTTTTCAAGCGGTCATTCAAGCGTTTCAATTTCGGAAGCGGTAGGTCTTGCAAAGGCAAAAGCAGATCAAAGGCGAAAAGGGCAAGGTAATAGCCGTAATCGGTGACGGTGCTTTAACAGGCGGTCTTGCATATGAAGCTCTTAATAACTGCGCGGGCGACGATCACAGTAATTTAATCGTTATTCTTAACGACAATAAAATGTCCATCAGTGAAAATGTGGGCAGTATGTCTAAGCATTTAACCCATTTGCGCACATCAAAGCGATATTTCACTTTTAAATCGAAAATTCGCCGTGCAATCGCAAAAATGCCTAAAATCGGCGGCCAAATCAACAGGGCTTTAACCAATATAAACGGCCAATTAAGGCGAAAAATATATCATAATGCAACCTTTTTTGAGGATCTCGGTCTACGGTATTACGGCCCGATAGACGGACATGATATGAACGAGCTTATTTCCGTGCTTGAAACGGCAAAAGCGCACAATCATTCCGTGCTTGTGCATGTGAACACGGTTAAAGGCAAGGGATATAATCCGGCCGAGAAAAATCCGACTCAGTTTCACGGAATCGGAAAATTTGATGTAAACACCGGCGAGCCTCTTTCGGGCGGAGAAAACTTTTCCTCCGTTTTCGGCAGAATTATGTGCGATTTTGCAGAGCGCGATTCACGCATTTGCTGCATCACGGCGGCAATGGCACCCGGTACCGGGCTTACGGATTTTGCAAAAAAATATCCAAAGCGCTTTTTTGATGTGGGCATTGCCGAGCAGCATGCCGTCACCTTTGCAAGCGGGCTTGCCAAAAACGGAATGATTCCTGTTTTTGCCGTGTATTCCACATTTTTGCAAAGGTCTTACGATCAGCTTATTCATGATGTTGCAATGCAGAATCTTAAAGTGATTTTCGGTATTGACCGTGCCGGTTTCGTAGGCGAGGACGGCGAATCGCACCAAGGTGTTTTTGATGTTTCGTTTCTTAACTCTGTGCCCGGGCTTTCGGTTTATGCCCCTGCGGATTATGAAGAAACGGCTGTTATGTTTGTTCGCGCGATTTATAATGATAAAGGCGCGGTTGCCGTTCGTTATCCGCGCGGGCAGGCGGGTGTGATGCCTAAAGATTATTATTATGATAAAACGGATTATTTCGTATTCGGCGATGAGGGCAGCAAAAACTGCATTGTAACATACGGCAGAGAATTTTCACAGTGCTGGCAGGCGTATGAAAAGCTTCACAACACCTGCCTGATTAAAATAAACAAAATTAAGCCTTTGCCGAAAGCGGCGGTTATCATCGCCGCTAAATCTAAAAAATGTTTTCTTTTTTTGAAGAAAGTGTTAAAAACCGGCGGCATCGGTGAAATTTTCGGCTGCGAGCTTGAGATGTTTGGTGCCGATGTGAATTACAGGCTGATTGCCGTTGAGGATGAATTTATCAAGCAGGCTTCCGTTGATTCCCAGCTGAAAAAGTATCATCTTGATTGCAATTCGGTTTTGAATGAGGTAAATAATGAGTAATAAAATAAGGCTTGATGTTGCCGTTTTTGAGGCAGGCTATGCTCCGAGCAGAGAAAAAAAGCCAAGGCAATCATAATGGCGGGTCAGGTTTATGTAAATAACCAAAAAAAGTTGATAAAGCCGGCACCGAAATTAAATCCGACGATGTGCTTGAAGTTCGCGGAAACACGCTTAAATATGTCAGCCGCGGTGGGTTAAAGCTTGAAAAAAAGCAATGCAGTGTTTTTCCGATTTCGCTTTCCGGCAAAAATTTGCATGGATGTGGGTGCTTCAACCGGCGGCTTCACCGATTGTATGCTTATGAACGGCGCTGTTAAGGTGTATTCGATAGATGTCGGCTACGGTCAGCTCGCGTGGAAGCTCAGGTGTGACGAACGGGTGGTAAATCTTGAACGCACCAATTTCAGATATGTTACGGATGAGCAGATTAAGGATAAAAATAGATTTTGCTTCAGTTGATGTTTCGTTTATCTCTTTGAGCCATATTTTGCCTAATCTTAATAAATTCTTGAATGATGACGGCCAGGCGGTATGCCTTATTAAGCCTCAGTTTGAAGCGGGAAAAAGAGAAGGTCGGTAAAAAAAGGCGTTGTTCGTGACAAATCAGTTCATGCCGAGGTGGTTGAAAAAGATTATCGACCTCGCAAGCCAAAAACGGCTTTTTCTGTTTGCGGACTTGATTTTTTTCGCCCGTTAAAGGTCCCGAGGGCAATATCGAATATTTAATTTATTTTGAAAAAAAGCGTGAAACCGGTTGTTGAGCCGGGAATTGACGCTGAATTTACTGTTCAAAAAAATCTCACGAGGAATTAGAATGATTTTTTCGGTTTTTTCTGATTTAAACAATCCCGATAAACTGGCTGTTGCAAAGGAATTGCTTAGGGTGCTTGAGGGCACAAGCTGCAAGGTTTGCTTTGACAGCAAATATGCAAAGCCGCTTGAGGGCTGTGGCTGTGCTCTGTTGCCTTATGATGAAATGTATAAAGCCTGCGATATTGCTGTTGCCGTGGGCGGTGACGGCACAACCGTTAAAACAGCAAAAAATGCCGCGGTGAACGGCAAACCCGCACTCGGCATAAACGGCGGCAGGCTTGGCTTTTTAAGCGCCGCGGAGCGAAATGAGCTTTCGCTTGTAAAGCGCGTGCTTGACGGCGATTACAGCATTGAGGAAAGAATTTTACTTAAGGCAACCGTCAGCGAAAACGGCATTTTACGCGAGGAAAGACATTGCCTTAATGACGCCGTCGTTTCAAGAGGCGATTTTGCAAGGCTTATTGATGTTGATATTTGTTCTTCCGGCAGAGAAATGCTTACTGTTCGTGCAGACGGCATTATCGTTTCAACCCCAACCGGCTCAACTGCTTATTCGCTTGCGGCGGGCGGCCCGATTTTAAGCCCGGATCTCAATTGCTTTGTGGTCACCTCCATTTGCCCCCATTCTTTGATGGACAGAAGCTTGGTTGTAAATTCAAAAAACACTCTTGACATCACTGTTATAAGCGATGTTCAAAATAACGCAATATTAACTTGCGACGGCGAAAAGCCGATAGTTGTTAACGGCAAATCAAAAATTTCTATCTCTCTTTCGCCGTATATAGCTCGGCTTATTAAAATCAAGCCGGATAATTTTTATGAAACCGTTAAGAAAAAAATTATCGAAAGGGGAGCGTAAATTGAAAAAAAGACGACTTGCAAAAAAATACTTGATATAATAAACTCCGGAAATATAGAAACGCAGGAGGAGCTTCAGGCACGCCTGCGCGATTGCGGATTTGAAGTTACTCAGGCCACCGTTTCCCGCGATATTAAAGAACTTAGGCTTGTTAAAGAGCTTTCCGAAAAACGGAAAAATATGTATATACCACAGGCGTCAGAAATAACTCGGAGGATGCCAATTTAAGCTCTAACAGAATTTTCAGAGAATCGGTTATAGGAATTGACAGCGCCATGAATATCGTGTGCATTAAATGTGCCGTGGGTATGGCAAATGCAGCCTGTGCCGCAATAGATAAAATGCATTGGGCCGGTGTTGTGGGCACCGTTGCGGGCGACGACACTATTTTTGTGCTTTGCAGAAACGAAAAGGCCGCAGTCACATTCACATCAAATTTGGAGAAGATACTCAATGTTAAGAACTCTTAGTATTGAAAATATCGCGGTAATCGAAAAAGCAAAAATCGATTTCGACGGCGGGCTTAATGTTCTCACCGGCGAAACAGGCGCGGGTAAATCAATAGTTGTGGATTCAATCAATGCCGTGCTTGGCGAGCGCACATCAAAGGAACTTGTTCGCACAGGTTCGAATTTTGCTTTTGTTTCCGCTTTCTTTGAAAATATAAACGCAACCGTTTGCGGTGAGCTTGAAAAACTCGGATATACCCCTGAGGATGACGGCTCTTTGCTGATAACAAGAAGAATCAGCAAGGACGGCAGATCCTCGTGCCGCATAAACGGTATGCCCGCCACGGTTTCCGTTTTGCACACTCTCGGCAAGGCGCTTGTGAATATTCACGGCCAGCACGACAGCCAATCATTGCTTGATCCCGAACAGCATTATAAATTTATAGATATGCTTTCGGGCGATTCAAGTGCGCTCTCTGATTATAAAGCGGCATTTTCGCGCTTTTTGTCTGTTCGCAGAGAACTAAAAGCGTTAACCGCCGCCGCGGATTCGGCGGATAAAAACACGGAATTGCTTGAATATCAAATCAAAGAGCTTGAGGAAGCCGATATTAAAATCGGCGAAGCACAGGCTCTAAACGCCCGTAAAAAGGTGATAGACAGCGCCGAGGAAGCCGCCAAGGCTTATTCTTCGGCTCTTGAAGCGGTAAACGGAGACGACGAAAATCCCGGAGCGGAATCTTTGCTTCAAAGTGCGTTGGAATCCGTTGTGCGATTTTCGGAGCTTTCTCCTGAAATTAAAAAAGCCGCCGCACTGCTTGAAAACGCTGTTGATGAAATCGCAGACGCCAAATCGGTTATAGACGGCGAACTTTCTGTGCTTGATTTTGACCCGCGTGAACGCGAAGAAATCGAAGAACGGCTTGACGAATTGTTCAGGCTCGGCAAAAAATACGGCGACGGCGAAGAAAAAATGCTTGCCTATCTTGATAATGCCAAGAGAAAACTTAATTCGATAGTCAATAACGAAGAAGAACTCGAAAAGCTGAACGACGAATATGATAAGGCTTATGACGATGTGCTTGCCGCAGCCGAAAAAGCTGACGGCTTTGCGCAAAAAAACGGCACAAAAAAATTTGCCGAAGATGTTAAAAATCAGCTTGCATATCTCGATATGCCCAAAATAAACTTTACCGTTGACTTCAAAAAGGGTATAATGTCTTCCGCGGGGCTTGATAAAATCGAATTTTTGATATCAGCAAACCCCGGTGAAGAACCGAAACCGCTTGTAAAAATCGCTTCCGGCGGCGAGCTTTCAAGAATAATGCTTGGAATTAAGAGCATTTTGGCGTATAATGACACAGTTGACACTTTGATTTTTGATGAAATCGATACAGGCGTCAGCGGCAGAGCAAGCCAAAAAATCGGTTTAAAGCTTAAAGAGGTTTCAAAAAACACACAGGTTATATGCGTAACCCACTCGGCTCAAATTGCCTCGAATGCAGACAGTCATTTTCTTATCAGCAAGGATATTTCCGGCGATCGCACTTTCACAAGCGTTACGCTGCTTGACCGCTCTCAGCGCAGAAACGAGCTTGCAAGAATAATGGGCGGGCTTGAAATAACCGATGCCATGCTGAACAGCGCCGAAGAACTGTTGCTGACAAATTACGGGAAATAGTTATAAATGCGGCGATTTAACAGGCGTTATTATTCAAAAAGTAAAAAACGGCACATGCCGATTTATTTCAATGTTTAAAATAAATTAAATACACGGAGGATATAAAAAATGGGAGTATATGAAGATTTAAAAGCGCGCGGCCTGATTGCTCAGGTTACCGATGAAGAACAGGTCAGAGAGCTTGTTAATTCCGGTAAAGCGATTTTCTATATCGGCTTTGACCCCACGGCAGACAGCTTGCATGTTGGTCACTTTATGGCGCTTACGCTTATGAAAAGGCTTCAGGAAGCCGGCAACAAACCGATTGCGCTTATCGGCGGAGGCACAGGCATGATTGGCGACCCGAGCGGCAGAACCGATATGCGCCAAATGCTTACAAAAGAAACAATTAAACACAACTGCGATTGCTTTAAAAAGCAAATGTCCAAATTCATCGATTTTTCGGACGGCAAAGCGCTTATGGTAAACAACGCCGATTGGCTGCTCGATTTAAATTATGTTGAGCTTTTTGCGCGAAGTCGGCGCTTGCTTTTTCCGTAAACAGAATGCTTTCTTTTGAATGCTACAAGCAAAGAATGGAAAGAGGGCTTTCTTTCCTTGAATTTAACTATATGATTATGCAGAGCTATGATTTCTACGCCCTTTATCAGAAATACGGATGCAATCTTCAGTTCGGCGGCGATGATCAGTGGTCAAATATGATCGGCGGTATGGAGCTAATCAGAAGAAAACTCAACGGCAACGCAAATGCCATGACCATTACCTTGCTTCTCAATTCCGAGGGCAAGAAGATGGGCAAAACGCAAAAGGGCGCTGTTTGGCTTGATCCCGAAAAAACTTCTCCCTATGAATTTTATCAATATTGGAGAAATGTGGACGACAGCGATGTTATCAAATGCATGAAGCTGCTCACATTCCTGCCTCTTGAGGAAATTGCCGAATATGAAAAGCTTGAGGGCGCAGAGCTTAATAAGGCTAAAGATGTGCTTGCTTTTGAACTTACAAAGCTTGTTCACGGCGAGGCAGAAGCGCAAAAAGGCAAGGGAGGCTTCAATAGCTCTTTTTTTGCGGGCGGCGCTGATAAATCAAATATGCCCTGCACCGTTATGGAAGAGTCGGATTTTGTTGACGGCAGTGTTTCCGTGCTTGATATGATGGTTAAGGCAGCCATGATCAAATCAAAGGGCGAGGGCAGACGACTTATTCAGCAGGGCGGTATTTCGCTTAACGACGAAAAAGTAACCGATGTATATGCCACACTCACAAAAGCGGATTTTGATAATGATGTTATCATCAAAAAGGGCAAAAAGGTTTTCCGCAAATTCACTTTATAATATTTTGCAGGGCTTACCTCGCGTATGCCCTGCTTTTTGTGCCCCTAAGCAGGCGGGAATCGAACGCAATATGGTTTAAAGCAACCGATTTCCGCGTATGCTGCGTTAAAAATACTCGTTAATCCGAAAGGATTAACTGCGTTTTATGCCTTGCCTACACAAAAAAATCGTTTTGCTTTAAACTGCTTGCACCGAAAACGGTGTCGGCGTGGATGAATTTTTGCTTTTGCGTCCGCAGTCGTGCTAACGCACGGCAAGGACAAAAATGCGAAAAGTCGCCGCGTTGTCCCGTTTTAGGCATATCGGGTTCGACTCCGACTGCTTAAGCATCTGCATATAATAATATATTTAAATTTATTTATAATATTTATTGAAGTAACTTGGCTGTTTTGGTATAATGTTTTAGGTGAAATTTATGGAAGATATTAAAGAAAAAATCGATAATCTGCGAAAAACGCTTCGTTATCACAGGAACAGATATTATAATGACGATGGCTCCGAAAGCGAGGACTATGAATATGATATGATGATGCGCAGTTTGCAGGAACTTGAGGAAAAAAATATCCCGAATATGATGCTCCCGATTCGCCCACAAAAAAAGTGGGCGGCAAGGCGGATAACAGTTTTGAAAGCGTTGTGCATGCGGTTCGTATGGAATCACTTCAAGATGCCTTTTTCAGACGGCGAAATTCGCGATTTCGATAAAAAGAGTGCGCGATGTCGTGAGCGAGCCCAAATATTGCGTTGAGCCTAAAATAGACGGCCTTTCCGTTTCTCTCGAATATGAAAAACGGCGTTTTTTTGTGCGCGGCTCCACAAGGGGCGACGGTAATGTTGGCGAAGATGTAAGCGGAAATTTAAGAGTAATTCATAATATTCCTTTAATGCTTAACGAACCCGTTCCTTATATCGAGGTTCGCGGCGAGGTTTATATGCCTAAGAAAAAAGCTTTGAAAAGGTTGTGGACAGGCAGCTTATCAACGGCGAAGCGCCTTTTAAAAAAATCCGCGAAACGCCGCAGCCGGCTCTCTCAGGCAGAAAGACAGTAAAGTTGCCGCTTCAAGAGGGCTTGACATATTTGTTTTCAATGTTCAGCGGGTTGACGGTGTAACGCTCGGTTCTCATAAAGAAAGCCTTGATTATCTTAAAAGGCTTGGCTTCAACACAATCCCCGGATATAAGCTTGTTGATAATATCGAGGATGCGTTAAAGCGCATAAACGAAATCGGCGAGGCAAGAGGCAGCCTTGAATATGATATAGACGGCGCCGTTGTTAAGGTGGATGATTTTGAAATGCGCCGCCAGCTCGGTTCAACGGCAAAATTCCCAAAATGGGCGGTTGCTTTTAAATATCCTCCCGAAGAAAAGCAAACAAAGCTTATAGATATCGAAATCGCAGTAGGCAGAACGGGCGTTTTAACCCCAACGGCGGTGCTTGAGCCTGTGCACCTTGCGGGCACAACGGTTTCCCGCGCAACTCTTCATAATCAGGATTTTTATATCCGAAAAAAAGGAATCGGAATAGGCGATATTGTTACAGTTCGCAAAGCGGGTGATATTATTCCGGAGGTGCTTTGTGTAAACGAGCACACTGCCGAAAGCCTTTATAAATTCCCCGAAACCTGCCCAAGCTGCGGCAGTCGTGTAATCCGCGAAGAAGGAGAAGCCGCAATCAGGTGCATTAATCCCGATTGCCCGGCGCAGCTTCTCAGAAATCTTATTCATTTCTGCTCCCGTGATGCCATGGATATCGAAGGTCTCGGTCCCGCAATTATAGAGAATTTCGTCAAGTGTGGGCTTATCACGCAAACAGAGGATATTTATACGCTCACATTCGATAAAATAAACGATATGCAGCTTGAGGGCTTTAAAGAAAAAAGCATAGGCAACATCATTTTATCGATTGAAAAATCAAAGGAAAATGATTTGGCAAAGCTTGTTTTTTTGCACTCGGCATCAGGCACATAGGCGCAAAAGCCGCAAAGCTGCTTTCGGATCATTTTAAAACAATGGATAATATTATCGCTGCCGATAAGGAAAGCATTTTGGCAATTGACGGCTTCGGCGATATAATGGCGAAAAAGTGTTTGCGAATTTTTTTGCAAATCAGAAATCAAAAGCAGCTTGTTGCAAGCCTTGCCGAGGCAGGCGTTAATATGAATTCAAAAATCCGTTGTGAAGGATGAGCGCTTTGCCGGCAAAAATTTTTTTGTGCTTACGGGCACTTTGCAAAATTACACACGCAAGGAAGCCGGTGATATTATCGAAAGCTTCGGCGGCAAAAACATCGTCGAGCGTTTCCAAAAAAACAAGCTATGTGCTTGCAGGTGCACAAGCCGGCAGCAAGCTTGATAAAGCCAATGCCCTCGGCATTGAAATTTTAAGTGAAGAAGAATTTACGGAATTGATAAAATGAAAGAAATAAGAAAAAAAGCAAAAAAAGTTGTTTAAAAATTATGAAAAATCGCCGTTGCGCTTGCCCTTGTTTACTTTGTGGTTTATGTGGGCGTAACGCCGTATATCGAAAGCGCAAGCGCTGTGGCAGCAATTGTTTGCAGCTATATCAACGATGCGCTTGTGATTGCCTGCCTTGCCGTTGTGCTCGTTTATTACTCAAAATACGGCAAATCAAACGCTTTTTTAACACGAATAGAATACGAAATCAAGGATTGCGGCTTCTATTACACGCAAAAATACACCGAAAGACAGAGTCGAATTTATAAATGAGCTTGTGGGCTCGTTTAAAAAGCAACGGTTTTGCCGTAAACAGCAATGTTGAATATGAAGAGCTCGAATTTGATTACACGGCAATGAAAAGAAAAGAATTTTTTTATGTTGTTGATGTGGATTCGCTTTCAAGAGATGATGTTTTGGCTTATCTTGATGTTGTTGTTAATGATTTAACCGTGCGCAATTTAAAGCGCTCGGGCAATTGCATTATTTGCTTTGTTACAGATAAGGCGGAGAACGGTGCCGTTGCGCTTTCAAAAATGGTGTGCACTTTCGGCAAAAAAGAGCAGCTTAAAATTGCTTTTGCCGTTGTTGAACCGGAGAATTCAAAATGCTTTTTCCTCGGAAATATGCAAACGAAATGTCAAAGGCTTGTGGCGGATTATATTATGCGATCGCCCACTCCCATTCCCGATTCGCTTATGCATAAGGAGCGTTTACCGTTTCAATCCGAGCTTGAAGAGCATATGGAGGAATTTACCCTTAAATCATTTAACGATGGCACTTTTTATGCCCATTGATTTTTATATTATGGCAGTAAATGTTCTGCCGGAAAGGTGATATGATATGACGGCTGAAGTAAAAAAATATTTGGAAAGCATGAAAGGCAAAAAGATTGCATTCGTCGGCATGGGTGTTGCGAATGTGCCTTGTGCAAAATGGTTGGCTAAACACGGCGCAGAGGTTTATGCCTGTGATAAAAGAAATAAAGAATATATTGGCACGGGCGATTGCGAAGAAATGGAAGCCCTCGGCGTACATTTCAGCCTCGGCGATAATTACCTTGACATATTGCCGCAGATGGATATCGTGTTTCGCTCACACGGCATATTGCCGTTTCAAAATCCGTGGATCGGCGAATGCATTGAAAGAGGGCAAAAGGTCACAACCGAGATGGAAGTTTTCTTTTCTCTTTGCCCCGCAAAAATTATCGGCGTAACCGGCTCAAACGGTAAAACCACCACAACAACGATTATTTCCGAAATGCTTAAAGCGGCAGGTAAAAAGGTTTACCTCGGCGGAAATATAGGCAAAGCCCTTATGCCCGAGCTTGAAACAATAAATGAATCTGATTATGCGATTGTGGAGCTTTCGTCTTTTCAGCTCTTAACAATGGGAAATATGATCAAAAAGCCCGATATATCAGTTGTTACGAATATAGAAATAACTCATCAGGATCACCATACAAGCCTTGACGAATATGTTGACGCAAAGCGTAACATACTTATTTATCAAAGTCCAGAATCCAAAACCGTTTTGAATGCGGATTGCGACTATTCAATCGGCGGCAGAGTTTATCACGATATGCGTTTTGATGTCAGGGGCAGGCTCTATGAATTTTCGATTAAGCATCCTGTTAAAAACGGCACTTATATGGCTGAAAACGGCGATATTATTTATTCCGAAAACGGCTGCAAAACTGTTGTTATGAATAAAAACGATATCATTATTCCGGGTATGCACAATGTTGAAAAACTATTGCACTGCGATTTCTGCGGTTTGGGGGCTTGTTCCCGTTGAAGTTATGAAGAATATCGCCCAAACTTTCGGTGGCGTTGAGCACAGAATAGAATTTGTGCGCGAATTCAAAGGCGTTAAATATTATAACGATTCAATCGCAACTTCGCCCTCGCGAGTTATAAGCGGTCTTAAAGCATTTAACCAAAAAATCATAATGATTTGCGGCGGCTCGGATAAGGGCAATGATATGAGTCAAATGGTGCCGCTGATTTTGGAAAAGGTTAAACTTCTTGTATTAAACGGCGCAACAGCCGATAAGATTTATGAAGCAGTAACTTCAAATGAAAAATTATGCCGCAAGCGGATTGAAAAATTAAAAAAACCGATACTATGCAGAATGCGCTTGAAATTGCAAAAAACAGTTCCGAACCCGGCGATATCGTTTCACTTTGCCCGGCATGCCCCGCGTTCGATCAGTTTAAAACCTTTGAATACAGAGGCCGCGCTTTTAAACAGCTTGTAAATGATTTTAAGGATTGATATAAAACAATGGAAACTAAAGAAATAATAAAGCGCCTTGCTGAGCCTTATGCGGCTTCGGGGTGCGAAAAAAATGTGTTTTCCGCGCTAAAAAGAAATGCTTGAAGCGCACGGTGAGGTTTATTCGGATAACATGAATAATCTTTTTTGCACCTTCGGAAGCGGATATCATATTTTACTTGATGCCCATCTTGATGAAATAGGATTTGTCGTTACTTCCATAACGGACGACGGCTTTTTAAAATTTTCCGCCACAGGCGGGATAGATAAGCGAATGCTTCCGGCAACAGAGGTTGTTGTGGCGGGAAAAGAAATGCTTCGCGGCGTTATTTCAACCTTGCCTCCGCATTTGCAAAGCGGAGATAAAAAGATTGGCGAAATATCCGATTTTGCCGCTGATATCGGCTTTGATGCCGAAAAAGGCAAAAAAACTTATTCCCCTCGGAAGCAGAATTTATTTTCTTCATAAATACGATGAGCTTATGAACGGCAAAAATCTGCTCAAATTGCCTTGACGACAGATGCGGTGCCGCGGCTTTGGTTGCCGCTATACCAAAAGCTTAAAGAATTGCCGCTTAAATTCACGCTTATGTTTTTCCTCGCAGGAGGAAGTCGGCACACGCGGCGCCGCATGCGGTGCATTCGGCAAAAAAATACCGATGAGGCAATTGCCGTTGATGTTTCGTTTGCAATGTCGCCCGGGTGCGATAAAAAAAGACTGCGGTGAAATTTCAAAGGGCGCCATGATCGGCTGCTCTCCGATTTTGGATCGGGATATTTTCAATGCCTTAAAGGCAAGCGCAAAAAACGCAGGGCTTGATTACCAAATCGAAGTTATGAACGGAAGAACGGGCACGAACGCCGATGTTATCCAGCTTACGGAATCGGGGATTAAATGCGGGCTTATATCAATTCCGCTTCGCTATATGCATTCTCCCGCCGAGGTAATTGATGTTGCCGATGTGGAAAACGCGGCGGCTTTGATTGCCGAATATGCCAAAGAAAGGGCGGTGGCGTTAAATGCTTAAGGATTTATGCCTGCTCAACGGGACTTCGGGCAGGGAAGAAGCGGTAAGAAATTATATTATCGAGAAAATCAAGGATAAATGCGAATACAGCGTTGATGCGCTCGGCTCTGTTATCGCTTTTAAAAAAGGCAAGAAAGCGCCCGATAAAAAAGTGCTTGTTGCCGCGCACACAGATGAAGTGGGATTCATAATTACTGATATTACTGATGACGGCTATTTGCGCTTTGCACCCGTTGGCGGGATAGATGCCGCTGTTGTGCTCGGCAGGCGGGTTGACATAAACGGAATTAAAGGCGTTGTCGGTGCCAAAGCCGTTCACCTTCTTTCCGATGATGAAAAAGAACGAGCCGTCTTTCGACAAGCTTGCAATTGATATAGGCGCGGCTGATAAAGCCGAAGCCGAAAAAGCTGTTTCGCTCGGCGATTGCGCTTATTTTGCCTCGGATTATTGCGAATTCGGCGACGGATTTATTAAATCCAAGGCGCTTGACGACAGAATCGGCTGTATGCTTATGATTGAACTTATAAATTCCGATTTGGAGTACGACACTTATTTTTGTTTTAATGTGCAGGAGGAGGTCGGGCTTCGCGGATCCGGCTGTTCGGCATATGCCGTTAAACCCGATGTTGCTGTGATACTCGAATCCACCACCGCAGCGGATATAGACGGCGTTACGGGCGGCGATAAATGCTGCGTGCTCGGTAAAGGTCCTGTTGTTTCGTTTATGGACGGCAGAACGATTTATGATAAGCAAATATTCGATTTGGCTTTTGAGGTTGCCAAAGAAAACAATATAAAAATTCAAACAAAAACTAAAATTGCCGGCGGAAATGATGCGGGCGCAATTCAAAAGAGCGGTGCAGGTTGCCGCGTGGCTGCGGTTTCACTGCCCTGCAGATATATTCATTCGGGTTCAAGTGTGGTTAAAATCGGCGATATTGAGGAAACCCGCCGCTTTTTTTGCCGCTCTTTTTAAGCAAGCTTTATGATTGAGGCTGTTGATTCGCTCGGCGAGCTTTCTTGTTTTGGCGTCAGGGATATTTTCTCTGTGCGTGTGCTGTCGCTGGCGCAGGCATACGGCTTCGCTTATCCTTTTGCAAAGTTTTACAGACAGATCAACGATGATATGCTGGTTACGGCAATTGTTTCCGTGCTCGACGGCGATACTGTTGTTTCTCATATGCCGGAATTTGATAATGACGAGCTTGCCGATTTCTTTTCGTTTTGCGGATATTCAACATTGCTTTCGGATGAAAAAAATTTGCAGTGAGTGCACCTTTTTTTCGCAGGGCATTGTTATGGCAAACGATAAAAAATTTCAGCTTGATTGCGATTACACGGATATAAACGATTATCCGAGCCTTTCCGAGCTATATAATTTTGTTGATTACGGCGGAGTTGATTTTAACGCTTGGTATGTTGATATCAGCCACAGAATTCGTCACAATGCCGCCAAGGCGGCTGCAATTGTCAACGAAAACGGCGAAATAGTTTCTTCTGCCGTTTTTGCTTCGGTTTATAACGGCGACGCGGTTTTAACTGCCGTTCGCACAGATCCGCAAATGCGCCGAAAGGGGTGCGGCGGTTCGCTTGTTTCCTCTATGTGTTGCTCGGTCTGCGGCACTGTTTACTTGATGAGAGAAGCCGATAAAAACGAAAGCTTTTATAAAAGACTCGGCTTTGAAAATATCGGTTATTGGAGAATGTATAAATGACACCATTTTTTGAAATAGACGAAAAAATAGAAAAAGCTTCCGATGCCGCGCTTGAAAAAAAGCAAAGCGCCAATTTGGCAAAATAGATAAAATCACGGAATATAATCAGCTTAAGGTGATTAAAGCCTTTATTGAAAACGGCGTTTCGGAAAGCCATTTTGCCTCCACTTCGGGTTATGGCTACGGCGATCGCGGCCGTGAAACACTTGATAAAATTTGGGCGCAGGTTTTCAGCGCAGAGGCAGCTTTGGTGCGCCATAATTTCACCTGCGGCACTCACACCCTTGCAACCGCGCTTTTCGGTGTGCTTCGACCCGGGGATAAAATGCTTGCCGTTACGGGCACACCTTATGACACCATTCACGATGTTATCGGTATTTCGGGCAGCGGTATGGGTTCTTTAAAGGATTTCGGCATTGTTTATGACGAAGTGCCGCTCAAAAACGAAAAGCCCGATTTGGAAGCGATTGAAAACGCCGTTGATGATTCTGTCACGATGGTTTATATTCAGCGCAGCAGGGGATATGAGCTTCGCCCGAGCCTGCTTGTTGACGAAATCGGCGAAATAGTTAAGGTTGCGAAAAAGAAAAATCCCAATGTTATCATTATGGTTGATAATTGCTACGGCGAATTTGTGCAAACAAAAGAGCCCACCGATGTGGGCGCAGATTTGATTGCAGGCTCGCTGATTAAAAATGCGGGCGGCGGTATGGCGCGCACCGGCGGATATATTGCCGGCAGAGCTGATTTGGTTGAAAAATGTGCTTACAGGCTCACAACCCCGGGACTCGGCACCGAGGTCGGCGCAACGCTCGGCATGAATCGTGAGCTTTATATGGGCCTTTTTTATGCTCCGCACACCGTCGGAGAAGCCCTTAAAAGCGCAGTTTACATTTCTGCACTCTTCGACACACTCGGCTTTAAAACAACTCCCGCTTTTGATGCCGAAAGGGGCGATATAGTTCAGTCACTCGGGCTTGAAAACGAAGAAAGGCTTGTTGCGTTTTGCCAAGGTGTTCAAAGCGGAAGCCCGATAGACAGCCATTTGACTCCCGAGCCTTGGGATATGCCGGGTTACGACAGCAAGGTTGTTATGGCGGCCGGCGCGTTTACGATGGGCTCTTCGATTGAACTTTCGGCAGACGCACCTATTCGCGAGCCTTATTACGCTTGGATTCAGGGTGGCTTAACCTTCCACAGTGCCAAAATCTGTGCGCTTCTTGCCGCGCAAAAAATGCTTGAAAGGGGTCTTTTGGGCAATGTATAATTACGGCGGAATTAAACCGGAAACAATCGAGTTGCTTTCGCTAAACCGGTTTAACGATTCCAAAGCTTTTTATGAGGAGCATAAGGCGGAATTAAAGCAGGGCGCTACAGTGCCGATGAGGCAGATGGTGCTCGATTTATCCGATTTGCTCTCGGATCTCGATCCGCTTATGGATACGGACCCAACTTACATCGTTTCGCGTATCAGGCGCGACACACGGCGAAGCAAAAAGCAAGCTTATGTATCGCGAAAATCTGTGGGTTATGCTTCGCAGAAACAAATTTCAATATCCTTTTTGCGCCGTTTTATTGGTTTGAATTTATGCCGCAGGGCTATGCTTACGGGCTCGGAATGTGGGTTGGAAGACCGATTCAGTTTGATGAGGTCAGAAAACTGATTTTAAAAGAGCCGGAGCGTTGGCGCAATGCCGTTAAAGCAACAGAAGCGGCTGGATTGCATTACAATGTGCGAGATTTTTATAAAAAAGACAGAATTCCTGACGCGTCAGAGGATTTAAAACAATATTTAAACGCAAAAAACATGGAATTTTCCGTGTGGAAGCAGGATATGAATCGAATTGCCTGCACGGATATTATTGATGATTTAAGATTTGTTATTTCGGCTTCGTCGCCCATGTATGAATTTTTTTGATTGAAGCCTATGATAATGCTTTTAACGAGGGACTTATAAATGCAGACTATTACAAAAGATAAATTTTTAAAGCTTAAAAGCGGCACCGATGTAAGGGGCGTTGCCGTTGAAACCTCAACCGAAAAAAATCGAGCTTACCGATGAGGTTGTTGAAGCAATTTGCGCAGGCTTTGTTCGTTGGTATCGCGATAAATTCGGCAAAAAAACGAGCTGAGCATCGCTGTCGGTCACGATTCAAGAATTTCGGCAGATAGGGATTAAAAAAATGCAGCAATCAAGGCTTTTTCTGGGTGAAGGCGTACATGTTTATGATTGCGGACTCGCCACCACTCCGTCAATGTTTATGTCTATCGTTATGGGCGTTAAAGCGGATGCCTCTCTTGAAATCACCGCCTCTCACCATCCATATCAGCGAAACGGTCTTAAATTCTTTACGCCGAACGGCGGGCTTGAGGGCAGTGATGTTTCAGATATTTTAAATCTTTCTTATGATATAAAAATCGGCAGGGGCTTAACGGCACTGTTGAAAAATATGATTTGATGTCTGTTTATGCCGAGCACCTGCGAAACACCATTATTAAAGAGGTTGCAAACGGCGATAAGCCGCTTGACGGTCTTAAAATTTCCGTGGACGCGGGTAACGGCACGGCTGGCTTTTTATGCCTATGATGTTTTGGAACCGCTCGGAGCAAATGTTTCGGGCAGTCAATTTACCGAGCCGAACGGCATGTTCCCAAATCATATTCCCAATCCCGAAAACTCAGTTGCAATCGCCTCCGCATGCGAAATGGTTAAAAAAAGCAAGTCGGATTTCGGTCTTATTTTTGACACTGATGCAGACAGAATGGGCTGTGTTGACTCAAGCGGGCGCGAGATCAACAGAAACCGTCTTGTGGCGCTTGCCTCTGTTATTGCACTTGAAGGTAATCCCGGCGGCACTGTTGTTACAGATAGCTTAACATCGGACGGCTTGCGTGAATTTATTGAAAAAAACTCTCGGAGGCAAAGCAAATCAGGTTTAAGCGCGGCTATAAAAATGTTATCGATAAATCAATCGAGCTTAATAATGAGGGCGTTAATTCTCCGCTTGCAATCGAAACAAGCGGCCACGCTGCATTAAAGGAAAAACTATTTTCTTGATGACGGCGCTTATCTTGCCACCAAAAATAGTTATTTTGCTTGCCAAACTCAATAATGACGGCAAAAAGATAGATGATCTTATAAGCGAATTGAAGGAGCCGGCCGAAAGCGTTGAGATTCGTATTCCGATTTTGCTTGATGATTTCAGGCAATACGGTGAAAAAGGTTATCGCCGATTTGAAAGAGCATTTTTTTCCGAAATGCAGGGCTATTCTTATGAACCCGTAAACTATGAGGGCGTAAGATTTAATATTCCCGGCGGCTGGTTTTTGCTCAGGCTTTCCGTGCATGACCCTATTTTGCCGCTTAATATTGAAAAATGATTCAGTGGGCAGGGTTAAGCCCGTTGCCGCAGATATAAAAAGAATTTCTTTCGGGCTTTGATAAGCTTGATATTTCCGATTTTGATAAGGTGTTTTTAATGTTAAATTTTGTTTTTCGGCCGTTCGGGCTTCGGTAAAACGGAATATTGCTTTAACGAGATAAAAAAAGCTTGTTGATTCGGGCAAAAAAACAATATTGTTTTGATAACGCCCGAGCAATATAATTTCACGGCTGAAAAAAAACTGCTTAATATGCTCGGCGAAAGCGGAATTAAAAAAATGTGCGCAATCTTTCGTTTACAAGGCTTGTAAACGAGGTTGCAAAATATTGCGGCGGCACGCCGTATCCCGTGCTTTCCGCTGGTGCAAAAGCCGCGCTTATGAAAAAAGCAATCGATTCGGTAACGGATGAGCTTGTGCTTTTCGGCAAGAAAACCGGCAGACCCGCATTTATAACATCAATGCTTTCCATTCATGATGAAATGACCTCCTGCTGTGTTTCGCCCGATGAAATGAGTGAGCTTGCTGCAAATCTCGGCGATAAAAGGCTTTTGGCGGATAAGCTTTCCGATATGAGCCTTATTCTGCAGGCATATAATAATTTGCTTGAAAAGCGTTTTCTTGACCCGGCAGGCAATCTTTCACGCCTTTATGATATGCTGATAGAAAGCGAATACTTAAACGGCAAAATTCTGTTTATAGACGGATTTAACGGCTTTGTGGCAGACGAATACCGCATTATTAAGCTGATGATTCAAAAGGCCGAAAGCGTAACCGTTACGCTTTGCACCGATTCTCCCGAAAATCCCGATAAATATAATCTTTTTGCCTATGTAAACAACACGGCAAGAACGCTTAAAAAAACGCCGCCGCGGAATGCAGCAAGCAGATAAGCACGGTATTTTTTTGAAGAAAAAAATCACAGGGCAAAAAAATGATTTTTATGCGCTTATGCGAGGCTCGGCTTTATTCCGATGCGCCGAAAAATCGATTGCGGCTTCGATGCCGTTATTTACCGCGCCGACGATGTGAACGATGAATGCGATTACACCGCTTTGATGATAAGGCACGAGCTTGAAGCGGGCACAAAAGCTAGTGACATAGCCGTTATATGCCGCGATATGAACAAATTCCGCAGCAGGCTTTCTTATGTCTTCAGAAAATACGAAATCCCGTATTTTGACGATGAAAGGCAAGACATAAGCGCTCAGCCGATTATCGTTTTTGTGATGTATCTTTTAAGGAGCGTAATTTATTCTTTTCGCTCCGATGATATATTAAGCCTTGCAAAAACCGGGCTTACTGCGCTTTCCCAAAAGCAAATAAATCTGCTTGAAAACTATATCTATGTGTGGAACATAAACGGTGTTGCCAAGTGGAACACGGAATTTACAAATTCGCCAAATGGATTTACGGCGGAGCTTTCCGAGCGTGATAAGGCGGCTGTTGAAGAACTTAACAAAAGCCGCGAATATCTTGTTTCAAACATAAATAAATTCAAATATTCCGTTAAAGGCGGTAATGCAAAAGATATCGGCACGGAAATTTACAATGCTCTGATTTCTTTCGGCGCCGATAAAAAAAGCTTGTTAGGCTTGCAAATGAAATTAAAACCCTAAACAAAAAGTGAACTTGCAAATGAGCAACAGCGCGTTTGGGAACTCACAATGGGCATATTGAACGATATAACTCGCGTTTGCGGCGATGATAAAATGAGCCTTTCGGATTATTACGATTTGTTTTGCATTATGGCGCAAAGCGAGGACCTGGGCGTTTTGCCGCAGGGAATAGACAATGTTCAATTCGGCCAGGCGGATCGTTTTCGCGCCGATAATCCTAAAATCGTTTTTATTCTCGGTGCAAACGAAGGCGAATTTCCTCAAAATATCAAGGGCACAAGCCTGCTTAGTGAAAATGACAGAGCCGTTTTAAGCGAAAATAATTTTGAGCTTTATTCCTATGGCGATATTCTTGATATTCAGGAAAAATATTTTGCATATATGGCAGCGAGCGTTGCCTCAAGAAAGCTTTACATATCTTATGAGGGCGCGGGCAAAAATGATGCGCCTTCGTCGCTGATTACTTCCGTTTTGGAAATGCTTGGCGATGATTATGCGGTTTTGCGCCGCTGTAATATTCCGCAAACTGTACAAATCGGCAACAGGCAAAGCGCGTTTGAGCTGATGGCAAAGGAATTTGACGATAATACCGAGTTTTCGGAATCACTTAAATATTATTTCAGAAACGATCCGCGCTTTAAAGCCGTTGAAAATATTTCGCTTAACAACGAAGAAAAGCTTTCAAACACTGTTGGCGCTGAGAAGCTCTTCGGCAAAGATATGTTTCTTTCCGCTTCAAGGGTGGAGGACTTTTTCAATTGCAAATTCAGATATTTTTTTGCAAATTCGGTCTTATGGCAAGGCCGCGCATGAAAGCTCAGCTCAACGCCATGGAGACGGGCACCGCCATTCATTCCGTGCTCGAGAGTATCATAAAAGATATCGGCTCAAAAAAACTTGCCGAAATGCAAAAAATGCAGATTCATATTCTTGTGGATAAATATTTGCGTGAATATCTCGAAACTCAATTCGGCGATTCTGCGGAGCTTACCCAAAGATTTAAATATCAATTTATGCGCCTTTCTAAAATGCTTAATTTTTGTTGTTGAAAGGCTTGCGGGCGAATTCAGCCAAACCGATTTTGAAGCCGCTGCGTTTGAACGTAAAAATCGATAAAGACGGCGAAGCAAAGCCGTATGTTATTCCGCTTGAAAGCGGCAGTGTAAGCATTCGCGGCTCTATAGACAGGGTTGATACTCTTGAGAAAAACGGCGAAAAAAATATGTGCGCGTAATCGATTATAAGTCCGGCACAAAGGAATTTAACCTCAGCGATGTGCTTTACGGGCTGAATTTGCAAATGTTTGTTTATCTTTTTGCCGTTTGCAACGACAAGAATTGCAGGGTAAACGGCATTCCCGCAGGCGTTCTTTATATGCATGTTTCAAAAAAAGAATGTTGATGTGGGCAAAAAACCGCAGAGGCTGATATTGAAAAAGCAAAAGCGAATTTAAAAATGAAGGGCGTTGTTCTTTATGATGATGAGCACGATATCGTTTCTTCAATGGAAAAAGATTTAAAAGGAAAATATATACCCTTTAAATTTGATAGCTCCAATAACCCAAAGGGCTGCTTTGCAAGCTATGAGGAACTGGGCAAAATAGCAAAAAAGATAAACAGCCTTATAGCGCAGATGGGCAATGATTTGCATGAGGGAAAAATCGAGCAAAATCCGATAGACGGCGCAGGGCACGATACCACATGCGAATATTGCGATTACTTTGATGTTTGCAGTGCGAAAAAAGATATCAAAAAGCGCGAAATCGAAAAGCTTGCCGATGAGCAGGTGGTAAAAAAACTTGAGGAGGAGCAGGTGTAATGGGCTGGACCGAGTCACAACAAAAACGCAATCGACGCACGCGGAAGAAATATACTTGTTTCGGCTGCCGCAGGCTCCGGAAAAAAACCGCCGTGTTGGTTGCAAGGGTTATCAAGCTGATAACAGACAGGGAAAGCCCCGTTGATATTGATAAATTTTTAATAGTAACCTTCACAAACGCCGCTGCGGCGGAAAATGAAATCCAGAATTTCCGCAGGCTTGCAGGAAAAAAACTGCGTACTAGTCCGGGTGATCCTTTGATTATGAGGCAGCTTTCACTCTTGCCGGGTGCGCAGATATGCACGATTGATTCCTTTTGCCTTGATCTTGTGAGGGAAAACTTTTTCAGCATAGGAATCAGCCGCGATTTTACTATATTGCAAAATTCGGAGGAAAATATACTTTCCGAATCTGCGCTCAACTCGGTGCTTGATGAGCTTTTTGAAGAATCCGATCCGGATTTTATCTCGCTTGTTCAAATGCTCTGTCCGCCGAAAAAAACGATAAAGCGCTTATCGCAGCAATTAAGGCGCTTTATACATATATTAACGCTCAGGCTTATCCGATTGAGTGGCTTAAAAAAATGCCGCCGAGCAATATAACCCCGATATTTCATTTAATGAAACAAATTGGAACAAGATCATTTTTTTGCATATGCAAACGAAATAATAGATTCGGCCGATAAATTGCTTTCCGAAAGCTTTAATTTTGTTGATCCCGATGATGAAGTTGCCGATAAATATTTTAAATGCCTTAATGATGATAAAAGAATTCTTTCCGAAATCAGGCAGGCGGTGAATTCCGGGCTCAACGCAGCTTATGATTATCTTTCGGAAAAAAATATCGTTTGTTGCGTTTAGAGTGGATCGTGCGGGTAAAAACAAATATTCGGCTCCGTTTAAGCAAGAGGTTGGCGAAAGACGCAATATTTTTTTAAAGAGCTTATCGGTTCCGTTCAGTCGCTTTTTTTGTTTCAAACGCCGAAGAATACAGGCAGGATTGCGAAAAACTGTATCCCTGCTTTAATGCGCTTTTAAAAGTGATTTGCAGATACGATGAAGAATTTAAAAAGCTTAAAGATGAACGAAATGCCTACACCTTTGCGGACGGCGAACATTTTGCCCTCGGTCTTTTGATGGATAAGGATGAAAACGGAAATATCGTACGCTCCGAGCTTGCAAATCAACTGAAAAAGCAAATATTACGAAATACTTGTTGACGAATATCAGGATACCAATGATGTGCAGGACACATTATTCAGGCTGCTTTCAAACGGTTCAAACCGCTTCATGGTGGGGGATGTCAAGCAAAGCATTTATCGATTCAGGCTTGCGATGCCGTTTATATTTACGCAGAAAAAAGAAAAATACAAGGATTATAAAAATTCCGCAAACGGCGAAAGTGTAAAAAAATAATTCTTGATAAAAATTTCCGTTCGCGTAAAGAAATATGCGGCTTTACAAATTTTTTGTTTTCAAAATTTATGTCTGCCGCCACGGGTGAGCTTGATTATAACGAATCCGAATATCTCAATTGCGGTGCGGATTATCCGAATCGTTCTTTGCCGTGCGTTTCGCTTAAAATTACAGACGGAATTAAAAAATCCAAAATATCCGAAACGGAAGCGCCGCAAATCGCAAAGCTGATTCTTGATAAAATAAATTCAAAAGAGCAGGTTTACGATGCAAAAGCAAAGTGCACGCGTGATATCTGTTTCGGCGATTTTGCCGTGCTTATGCGCAGGGGAAAGGGCAGTATTCCCGAATTTGCAAAGGTTTTCTCGGATTACGGCATACCGTGCGTCAGTGAAAATTCCGGCGATCTATTTCAGTGCAGTGAGGTTAAAATGATTATATCCCTGCTTCGCTCTGTTGATAATCCAATGCAGAATATCCCGCTTCTCGCCGTGATGATGTCGCCGATTTACGGCTTCACGCCCGATGAGCTTACGGCAATTAAAATCGAGGACGATAAAATCAAAAGCTCCCTTTATACTGCAGTTGTTAATTCAAATTCGGAAAAAGTTAAGAGCTTTTTAGCAGATTTGCACATGCTTTCGCAAACGGCGGTAACAATGCCCGTTGCGGAATTTATCAGGTTTGTGTGCGAATATAAAAGCATTTTTGCCTTTGCTTCGGCGCTCGGAAATGCGCGCCAGCGAATTGCAAACATAAATGCTTTCATTGATTTTGCCGAGCAGTTTGATTGCTCAAAAAGTGTTGGGCTTACATCGTTTATCCGCCTTGTTGATAAAATCGAGGAAAGCGACGATGTTATAGATGCCAAACCCGTTTGCAGCAACGCCGAAAATGCGGTAACGATTATGACGGTGCATCATTCAAAGGGACTTGAATTTCCCGTTGTTATTCTTGCGGAATGCGGGCGCGATTATGTTTTCCGCGAAACTGACGGATTGATTTTCAATGCCAAAAACGGAATTGCCGCAAAGGTGCACGACGATGATTTAATGTGCAATCAGCCGGATATACCGTTTACGCTGATGAAAAAAATCAATCGTATTTCCGCGCTCAGTGAATGCTTGAGGGTGCTTTATGTTGCCGTTACAAGGGCGAAAGAGCAGTTTATTGCCTTTGCAAGCGTTGAAAACCTTGAAAATAAAATAGCAAAATTTGCACCGGGCATAGCAAACGGAAAAATTGATCCTGTGCTTTGCCGCAGGTATTTGAGTGACGGCGATTTTATCATTTCCGCTGCAATGATGCATAGGGGCGGGGATGTGCTTCGTGCGTTAAGCCCTGTTGAAATTAAAGTTTGCGATTCGGATTTTGATTTTGATGTTGATTTGCTACAATCCGAGCAGGCAGAGTCAGCCGCACCGGAAATTATAAAACCGGCGCCGAATGAGGATATCGTCGCCGAAATTGAAAAATCCGTCAGCTTCAAATACGGCGGAATTGATTATTGCAACGAACCCGCAAAAGAAATGCCTCTGCACTTGACGCGGCAGAGGATGATTCTTCGGATTTGCCGATTATTCTCGGCAAGCCCGCTTTTATGAGCACTACCGGGCTTGATGCGGCTCAGCGGGGCACGGCCATGCATGCGTTTATGCAGTTTTGTGATTTTAAATCCGCTGCGGCGGATTTGGACGGTGAAATTTCGCGCCTTGCAAATCACAGCTATTTAACTGCGGAGCAGGCACAGGCGCTTGATAAGAAAGCACTGGTGACATTGTTCGTCGGCGATCTCGGCAGACGGTTGTTATCCGCTGATAAGGTTTACAGAGAACTTAATTTATCTTCTTTTTGCCGCTTTCCAAATTTATCAATCGTGCTTCCGATGAAAAAAAGTGCTTGTGCGCGGTATTGCCGATTGCATTTTTTTGAAGAAAAACGGCAGGCTCGTGCTGATAGATTACAAAACCGACAAGGTTAAAAGTGAAGCCGAACTTTTGGAAAGATATAAAAATCAAATTGATTTTTATCGCACTGTTGCGGCCAAATCGCTTGAAAAAGAGGTTATAGAAGCAGGACTTTATTCTTTTTATTTGGGAAAAAGTTTGTAAATATTAAGATTTTTTTAAAAACACTTGCTTTTTTTGGCTTTCTTATGTTATCATTTCAGCTGTTAGTTGACTTTGGTATAAAGAGGTGAAAAGAATGAAAGACGGAATTCATCCTAACTATGGTAAATGTATAGTAAAGTGTGCATGCGGTGCAACTTATGAAACAGAGAGCACCAAAAGCGAGCTCAAAGTAGATATTTGTTCAAAGTGCCACCCCTTCTACACAGGTAAGCAAAAAGCTTGTTGATACCGGCGGTCGCGTTGACAGATTCAATAAGAGATACGGTAAAAAAACGTAATTTTTAAAAAGGCAGCGATTTATTCGTTGCCTTTTTTTCTTGGTGATATTTTTTTATGAAGGAATATAAAAACCGTTCGTCTGCAAAGCTGCGATGAATTTATTGAAAAAAAATCGCGCTTCATCGGCTATGTTAAGCCTGTTGAAACGCAGGAGCAGGCAGTTGATTTTATAAATAAAAATTAAATCAAAGCATTGGGATGCCACTCATAATGTTTCGGCATATGTTTTTGCGCTCGGAAATGATTAAGCGCTTCAGCGATGACGGTGAGCCCTCCGGCACAGCGGGTATGCCCATGCTTGATGTGCTTGAAAAAAAGCGGCGTTGTTGATGTTTGTGTTGTTGGCACAAGGTATTTCGGCGGTGTTATGCTCGGTGCGGGCGGTCTTGTGCGGGCATATTCTCACACAGCCAAAATCGCACTTGACGCGGGCAAAATTATCACCATGGCTCCGTGCAATATTTATTCCGTTTCGGTTGATTACAGTATTTACGAGCGATTTAATTTGCTTTTTGGCACAGTTTGGCGCGGAAATAAAAAAACACGGATTTCACCGATAAAATAAGCGTTACTTTTGCCGTGCGCGAAAACAAAAGCGAAGAACTTGCGGTTTCGTTTTGCGAACTTTGCAACGGCAAATATTCGCTTAACAAAATCGGCTCCGAATTTGCCGCGGCCAACGCATGAAAAAATGCTAAAAGCCGGCATGTTAAATACGTTTAAATTGTTTTTGCATGAGAAGCCTTGTTTTTCTGACAATAAAAAATAAAACCCGAATTACGGCACGCTGTTAAGCATGCACCTATTCGGGCTTTTTGTTTGATTTAAGATTTATTATATTTATTTCCGGATGATTAAACAAGCGAAGCGGAAACTCCGCATTTCCGAGCCCGCGGCTGACTATCAGCTTTGGCTTTTCGCCGAAGCTGCCGCGCGCAAATTTAGGAAAAAGCCCTTGGCCGGGGCTGAAAACAGGGCCTATGAACGGCAAAATGAATTGCCCGCCGTGTGCATGGCCCGAAAGCTGCAAATCAAAAATCGTATTGGCTGTAATCAAGCTCGCTAACGGCTTTAAAATTTTTCCGGATAATGGGACAGCACAATTTTTAAATCCTTCGCAGCTGCTTAATTTATCAAATTCAGGCTTCATATCTCGGTATTTAAATGTTCCGTTTCTCCTTGCTTTGTAGTCTTCAAAGCTTGCTTGATTTTCATCAAGCCCCAAAATCGAAATTTTTGTGCCGTTTATATTTGCCGTTACGATATCGTCAAGCAAAACGGTAAAACCCGCCGTTCGTAACTCATCCATAAGCGACTCAAAAACAATCAAGTCTGTGTTCGTGGTTTCCGGTTATATAATAAACGGGCGCTCGCTTTAAAAGCTCGGCGGCAAATTCAAGCATTTCTTTTTTTCTTTTGCCTTTGTCGTTTATATAGTCACCGGTAATCATAATTATATTCGGCTTTTCGATGTCAAGCTTTTTGAGCACGGCTTTAAACGGCTTTGAATGTAAATCTGATAAATGGGCGATTTTAACATCGCCGTTTATTTTCTCATCGTATATATTATATTTTTGTTATATCTATTTTATTGTTTTCATAATAACAAAATGCGAAAAGCGCGGCTGCAATCGCCGCAATAATTAAATATATCATAAGTTTAACCTCATTTTGATAATAAACGCAAAAAAATATATTTAGTCAAGAATAATATTTATAAATAAAAAAAGGATTTACGGTCTATAATGCGTATTATTTATCGGAATATTACATAAAGGTGATTTTTTTGGATAAAATTATCAGAGAAAGAGCAGAGCAAAACGAGCATCTTTTTTTCTTTCGCCGAATGCTGCGTTTGCCGATGAATCACTCGGCAGGGTGCGCCACGAAGAAGAATGCCCAATACGCACCTGTTTTCAGCGGGATAGGGACAGAATTATTCATTCCGAAGCGTTTCGCAGGCTGAAGCATAAAACGCAGGTGTTTTTATCTCCCGGCGGGGACCATTACAGAACAAGACTTACCCACACATTAGAGGTTTCGCAAATAGCGCGCACAATTGCCCGTGCTTTGGCGCTGAATGAAGATTTAACCGAGGCGGCGGCTCTCGGCCACGATTTGGGTCATACGCCTTTCGGCCATGCCGGTGAACGCGCACTAAGGGAGCTTTCGGGAATTGATTTTAAGCATTACGAGCAGAGCGTGCGCGTTGCCGAAAAAATCGAAAAAGCACGGCAGGGGCTTAAATCTTACGGCAGAGGTTAAAAAAACGCAATTCTTTTGCCACACCCACGGCGAAAAAGGCGTTTACCCTTGAAGGGCAAATCATAAGATATGCCGATAAAAATCGCTTATATAAATCATGATATTGACGATGCGCAGGCTGCCGGGCTTATGAGCGAAGAGGATATTCCGTTTGAGCTCCGCAAGGCTCTCGGCTTTCGTAAATCCGAAAGAATAAACAAGCTTGTGCTTGATGTTGTTTCAAACAGCGGCAATCAGATTGCAATGAGCGGCGAAACGGAAAAAAGTTTTTCCGAGTTGTGCGATTTTATGTATGATTTTATTTATAACGGAACCGTGTGCAAAAACAGAGGATGACAAAGCCTGCTCAATTATCGAAAGGCTGTATCTCTATTATGTTAAAAATGTTTGCGAAATGCCGGAAATATTTGTTTGTGTTGCAAACAGTGAGGGCGCAAACAGAGCTGTTTGCGATTACATTGCCGGCATGAGCGATACTTATGCGTTGAATAAATACAACGAGCTGTTTATTCCCAAATTTATGCTTGACTGAATGAAAGGAGTTTGATAATATGCCTGTAAACGATGCATTTTTTTGCAGGAATTGCGATACAAAAATAGATATTGAAGATATTATCTCATCTTATGTTTCTCTCAAGCGTCACGGCTCCACTTTAAAAGGGCTTTGCCCGTTTCATAACGAAAAAACGCCGTCCTTCACGGTTTATCCAGAAACGCAGTCTTTTTATTGCTTCGGTTGCGGCGCGGGCGGCGACGCGATAACTTTTATTAAACGAATTGAAAATGTTGATTATATCGACGCACTTAAAAACTTTATGTGATCACTGCGGTCTTCAAATGCCGCAAGACGGTTATGACAACAGTTTATCAAAAAAAGCGCCGCAGGGTTTATGAGGCAAACAGAGCCGCGGCAAAATATTTCAATTCCGTTTTAAATTCTTCCGAGGGTGCAGTAGGCTTACAATATTATAAAAACAGAGGTCTGACCGACCACACAATAAAAAAATTCGGCCTTGGCTTTGCTCCCGATAAGTGGGACGGGCTTTTGAAGCATCTGCGCTCGCTCGGATTCAGCACCGCGGATATGCTTGCTGCGGGATTGATAAGGCAAAGCCGCGAATCGGCAAACTATTATGATATTGTGCAGAAACCGCGTTATGACGCCTATGATCGATGTTCGCGTCAATGTTATTGCTTTTCGGCGGCCGCGTGCTGGACGACAGCAAGCCTAAATATATAAATACGGGCGACACAATCGTTTATAAAAAAACGAATGAGCTTTTTTTCGCTTAATTTTGCAAAAGACAGCGGTAAAAAGCACTTTGATTCTTTGCGAAGGCTATATGGATGTTATCGCAATGAATCAGGCGGGCTTCACAAATGCCGTTGCCGGGTGCGGAACTGCACTGACGGGGGAGCAGGTGCAGCTTATCAGCAGGTATGCCGATGAGGTTGTTCTTGCTTATGATGCCGATGAGGCGGGCCAAAAAGCAGTTCAAAAGGCTATGCGTATGTTTAAAAATGTTGATGTTGATGTGCGTGTTCCTAAATTACAATACGGTAAGGACCCAGATGAAATTATAAAAAATGTTGGTGCGGAGAAGTTTGCCGCCATGATAGACGGTGCAACGAATGAAACCGAATATAAACTGCTGAATTTGAGAAATAAGTTTCAGCTTAATACCACTCAGGGCAAAATTGATTTTATGAACGGTGCAGTGGAAATATTGGCAGATTCACCGCCGATTGAACAGGATATATATCTTTCCCGTCTTTCGGAAGAACTCGGAATAAACAAAGAAGCAGTCAAAAACTCAAATGAGTAATTACTTAAATAAAATATATTCCCGTAAAAAAAGAGAACTGTTCAGAAAAAAGCCGTAAATGATTCGCTCAGAGAGAATACTAAGCTAAGCTCTGATTTCGGTGCTTCGTCAAAATCCGTTAAAGCTGCGGACAGGCTTATTTATCTTTTTAATAAAGTATCCCGATTGTGCAAAGCATCTTGGGGATTTTAATATCGCTTCATTGCCGCAGGGCTATTATCAAAAGGTTTTCAATATGGTTGTTGAGCATATTGAAAACGGATACGACTAACGATTTAATGAGCTTTTCGGAAAAGCTCACTAATGACGAGCTCGGCAGGCTGTCGGGTATTATTGCAAGAGGCGAGCCGAGCGTTGAGCCGAAAAAGGAATTTTCCGATTGCCTTAAAATAATCGGCGAGGAAAACGCCGCAAAAAATCAAAAAAGTACAAACGATATGAGCGATGATGAGTTCAGAAAGCTTTTTCGGAGCACATAATTAAGTTTTTAAAATAACATATTTTATATTCATCGGAGGAGAATAATATGGAAAATAAAGAAATCAAAGATACGGCAGTTTCTCAGGCAGACGATAAAAAAACCGCCGCATTTAAAAAGCTTGTTGAAAGAGGCAAGGCAGCAGGGCACCTTACCGCTCAGGAAATCGATAATCTTATAGTTGAGCTTGACCTTGATGTTGACGAGCTTGAAAAGCTTAACGATATGATAGACAGCGCAAATATCAATATTATAGACGATTTTTCGTCTGAAGCGCTCGACGGCATCACCCTTGAGGTTGATTTGCCAAAGGAAACCGACGCCGCAGACACTGTTGCCACAAACGACAATGCAGCGATGGATGATCCCGTTAAAGTTTATCTTAAAGAAATAGGCAGAGTCCCGCTTCTTACGGCAGAGGAGGAAATCGAATACGCAATGCGTATAGCCGATAATGATCCGGTTGCCAAAAAGGCTTGCAGAGGCTAATTTGCGCCTTGTTGTAAGCATCGCAAAGAGATATGTTGGCAGAGGTATGCAATTCCTTGATCTTATTCAAGAGGGCAACATGGGCCTTATCAAAGCTGTTGATAAGTTTGACTATACTAAAGGCTTTAAATTCTCAACATATGCAACATGGTGGATTAGACAAGCTATTACAAGAGCTATTGCAGATCAGGCAAGAACTATAAGAATACCCGTTCACATGGTTGAAACAATAAATAAAGTTAAAAAAAGCAAACAGTCAGCTTCTTCACCAAAACGGCAAGGAGCCCACTCCCGAAGAAATTGCGGATTTTCTTGATATGCCCGAGGAAAAAGGTGCGTGAGATTTTAAGAGTTGCGCAGGAGCCCGTTTCGCTTGAAACACCTATCGGTGAGGAGGAAGATTCTCACCTCGGCGACTTTATTCCCGATGACGATGCACTTGCTCCGGCAGACGCTGCATCAATGAGCCTCCTCAAAGAACAGCTTGCCGAGGTGCTGCAAACGCTCACTCCGAGAGAGGCAAAGGTGCTTTCACTTCGCTTCGGCCTTGAGGACGGCAACCCCAAAACTCTTGAAGAGGTCGGCAAGGAATTTAATGTTACAAGAGAGCGTATCCGCCAAATTGAGGCAAAAGCACTTCGCAAGCTTCGCCACCCGAGCAGAAGTAAAAAATTAAAGGACTTTTTAGACTGATGATTACACAGGAACAAATAAAAAGGATTAATGAACTTTCACATAAATCAAAGGCAGAGGGGCTTACCGAAAGCGAAAAAAAGGAGCAGGCAAAGCTTCGCGAGCTTTATGTGAGCAGCTTTAAAGAAAAATCTTGTAGCCCAGCTCAACAACACATATATAGTTGACGAAAAGGGAAACAAAAAGAAAGTTGAAAAGAAAAAGAAATGAGTAAATTGATTGTTATTGAAGGGCTGGACGGAAGCGGAAAATCAACTCAGCTTGAATTGCTTATTTCTGCGCTTGAAAAAGGTGGAAAACGCGTTCGCAAAATCAAGCTTCCCAATTACGAAAGCCCGTCAAGCACATTAGTTAAAATGTATCTCGGCGGGGAGTTCGGCAAAGACCCGAATGCCGTAAACGCCTATGCTGCAGGCGCATTTTATGCCGTGGACAGATATGCTTCGTTCACTCTTGATTGGAAAAACCGATTATGAAAGCGATAAGATTATCGTTGCGGACAGATATGCCACCTCAAATTCCATATATCAAACGGAAAAAATTGCCGAGGCAGATTGGGATTCCTACCTGGATTGGAGCGCGGATTTTGAGTATAATAAGCTCGGTATTCCGAAGCCCGACGCGGTGATTTATCTTGATATGCCCGTTGATATATCACAAAAGCTTATGACGGGGCGCTACGGCGGAAATGAAAGCAAAAAGGATGTGCACGAAGCCGATGTGGCTTTTTCTTGAAAAAAATGCCGCAAATCGGCTTTTATACGCCGCTTCACGGCAGGGCTGGCACATTGTTGAGTGCTCAAACGGCAAAGAGCCGTATTCAATAGAAAAAATTCATAACGAAATAATGAAAATTGTTGATGAGGAATTATGCTGAATTTTAAAGTTCCGGAAATTGAAGATAAAGAATGGGCTTGTGAGTGCCTTTCGCATGTGCACAGTATGAATTGCGAATATACCTTCGGTAATTTATTTCTTTGGCGCGCCGCATATAAAAATAAATATTGCAAAATATGACGGCTTTTTGATATGCCGTTGGCATATGAACAACGATTATCTATATTCTTTGCCGCTCGGCGAGGGTAATTTTAAAGAAGCGATAAACGAAATTATCGAAAATGCAAAATCGCTCGGTGCAAAGCCGCAAATATACGGAGTTACCGAAAGCTATAAGGCTGTGCTTGATTCCGACTTTGAAGATAAATTTAGTTATAATTATGATTCGGGAAACTATGATTACATTTATAATGTTGAGGATCTCGCGAATCTTTTCCGGGAAAAAAATATCATTCAAAAAGGAATCACATAACTAATTTTTAAAAAAGAATAATCCGGATTGGAGCTTTGAAATAATAAACTCCGATAATATCGAGGAATGCATTAAGCTTCACACGGAATGGATATATAATAAGGACGATGAATCGAGTGATGAAGATTATTCGCTCGAATTTGAAGCCGTTCTGAACGGATTTGAAAAATTACGATAAAAATCGGCTTTTTGGGCGCTTTAATAAGAGTGGAAGGCAAACCGATTGCCTATACCTACGGCGAAGCGCTAAGCCCTTATTGCTTTGTTACGCATTTTGAAAAAGCGCCTGCAGATATGCAGGGAGCATATGCCGTTATAAATCAGGAATTTGCAAAGCTGCTTCTTGAGCGCGGCTATAAATTCGTGAACAGGGAAGAAGATCTCGGTATCGAGGGGCTGAGAAAAGCAAAGCAATCGTATAAGCCTGCCGTATGGCTAAAAAAAGGAGTTGCGGTTTATAATGGCTGATATTGCTTTTATCGATGATTTAAAGCAAATAAAATCACTGTGGCTTAATGTTTTCGCGGGCGACGACGATAAAACGGTTGAATATTTTTATAAAAACTGTGTGCATAAAAAATGCCTCGGTGCTTTCTGTGATGATAAGCCGGTTTCCATGCTTTTTCTTGTTGATTGCAGCTATTGCGAAAAAAAAGGAGCATATGTTTATGCCGTGTGCACGCTGCCGGAATTCAGAGGTAGGGGCATTTCGGGAAGCCTGATTGAATATTCGAAATCGCTAGGATATGATTTCCTGTGGCTTATTCCCGCAAGCGAATCCCTTTTTTGCTTTTATTCCCGCTTCGGATTTGAAACAAAGCTTTATTCCGGCGAGAGAAGGGAAAACAGAATTTCGTTTAATGAAAGCAATGAAATTGTGTTCGACTTTTTGTTTGATGGCAGCGATTTTGAATATCCTAAAGGAATGATTTACTCTGCGCTTTGTTTGCCTGACGGCGGCACGGGGCTTGATAATGATTGAAAGTATTTTAGATAAAACGGAGATGTTGATATGATTTATGTTTTTCTTGCAAACGGCTTTGAAATAACAGAGGCTATGGCGCCCGTTGATATGATGCGCCGCGCAAAGCTTGATGTTAAAACCGTTGGTATCGGTGATGATGTCATCGAATCATCCTGCGGTGTTAAGGTTGTGGCCGATATAAGAGAAAAAGATGTTGATATGAATAATGCCGAGGCGGTTGTTGTGCCCGGAGGTATGCCCGGCGTAACAAATCTTGACGCTTCAGATTTTGTTAAAAAAACTGCGTTTGCGAGGCAAATGATGCGGGCAAGCTTGTTTTGCGCCATTTGCGCGGGTCCGTCTGTTCCCGGAAAGCTCGGTGTGCTTGCGGGCAAAAAAAGCCGTATGTTATCCCGGATTTGAGGAGTATCTTGTTGACCGTGTTGAAACCGACGAATTTGTTGCGGCAGACGGTAATGCCATAACCGCAAAGGGCGCGGGTGTTTCGGTTGAATTCGGCCTTAAAAATAGTTGAAAGGCTTTGCGGTGAAGCCGAAGCACAAAAGAATTTTCAAGTCAATCCAATGCAAATAAAAATCAAAGCTCAGAAAAAGAAATGAAATCGCGCCGCGCCGAAATTTCGGATAAATCGAAAAAAAGGATAAACTCATATCAGATATATTTCTGAATTCCGATTTGTATAAAAAAATTGCAGGCTTTTTACTTTTGCTATTCTTCTTACGGTTCCGAAATATCTACAAGCCGTATTATAAGCGCGGCCTTTGCAGACGGAAAAAGCCGTTGCATTTCCGCTTTGCCTTGACAGTTGCGGAAATATGGAATTTTATTTTGTTGCTTCTTTCAATGATTTAAACAGGGGAATGTACGGTATTCTTGAGCCGAACACAGATAAATGCTGCAAAATCACCGATTATTCGGATGCGCTTTGCCTTGTTCCGGGGCTTTGTTTTTGATTTAAAAAGGCTTCAGGCTCGGTTACGGCAAAGGATATTATGACAGATTTTTTTAGAGAAAAATTTACAATTAAAAACCGCCGGTTTGTGCTATAATGAATTGATTCAGAATTCACTGCCGATTGATAAATACGATGTATCGGTTGATTACATAATCACTCAAACGGGAATTATTACTTTGTAAAGGAGGCTGCGATTTATGCCCGATAATTTCAAAAAAGAAGAAAACGGTGTAAATATAGGAAACGCGGATTCGCCGAAAAAAGATATATATTTTACAAATCAGGATTATTCCGGTGTTAAAACCGATAAAAAGCCTGCTGCAAAAGCTGCGTCAAAAGCCAAAGGCAAAAAGGGCGGTGTTGCGTCAACTTACTGGTTTTTCATTATTGTTATTGCCGTTTCCATGGTTATTTCCGTTTATGCGATTTTCTGCTTAAATGATATTTTTCGGAATCACAAAATCCAAGGATTCCGTAACCGTAAGCTATGCTCAGGAAATTGATAACACCTCCGATGCCGTTGATGTGCTTGCCGAAAACCATTTGATTAAGTGCAAAAACTTTTGCAAGTTTTATATCAAGCTGGCGTCAAAGGTTGTCGGTTCTTACGATATCGAGGCACCGTTTCAGGCAGGCGTTTATTATCTTAACGGAAAAATGGGCCTTGAAGGCATGCTCACAAGTATGATGGGCACGCCCGAAACCACGGAAACGGTTAAGGTTATGATTCCCGAGGGCTATACTGTGCCCGAAATTATTGATAAACTTGTTGAAAAATGAGGTTTGCGACAAAGCTGCGCTTCTTTCCGTTATCGATTCTACCGAATTTTTCGTATTCGCTCGTATCGGGTCTTAAGGCAAAAGAATCCGTTCCATACAGGCTTGAGGGCTATCTTTTCCCCGATACCTATGAATTTTATGTGGGTCAAAGCGCGTCAAGCGTTATTGAGAAATTCCTGGAGCAAACAGAAAAGCAAATTCCGGAGGAATATCGCAAAAGAGCACAGGAAATGGGCTATTCCATGAATGAAATAATTACAATCGCTTCAATAGTTCAGGCAGAAGCCGGCTCAAACGATCAGATGAAAAACAATTGCTGCCGTTATTGAAAAACAGGCTTCAAGACACCACCAATTATCCTTCGCTCGGCTGCCAGTCAACTACGGATTATATAAACAATAAGGTTGCGCCGGCGCTTTCTTCAACTTCGGCACACACCGCCGATTATTATTTAACCTATTACAGCACCGCTTCAACATCAACGGTTAAGGGCTTGCCCGAGGGGCCGATTTGCAATCCCGGCAAGGTTGCAATCGAAGCTGCGCTTTATCCCGAAGATAATGATGATTATTTCTTCTTCCATGATAATAACGGCAAATTATACACAGCAAAAACCTATTCGGAGTTTAAGTCGCAAATTCAAAAAAATATGCGCCTTATCTCAGCTATTGATGATTAAATGAGAAATATCGAATTACTTTCACCTGCGGGTGATTTTTAAAAGACTTCGCCTTGCGGCTAAGTTCGGTGCAGATGCCGTTTATTGCGCAGGCAGTATGTTTGGCATGCGCACCAATCCGTCCAATTTGAACGGCAATGAATTAAAAAGAGGCTGTTGAGCTTGTTCACAGCCAAAAATAAAAAGATTTATATAACCTGCAACACCCTGCCGAGAAATGATGAAATTCCGTTTTTGCCCGATTTTTTGAAATATGCGCAAGATATCGGTGTTGACGCGTTTATTATTGCGGATATGGGAGTTTTGGCGGCGGCAAAAAAATATGCGCCGAATGTTGATGTGCATATATCAACTCAGGCGGGCATAGTAAACTACGCCTCCGCAAACGCATTTTATGATATGGGCGCAACGCGAATTGTTACGGCACGCGAACTTTCGCTTGATGAAATCAAAACCATTCGCGATAAATGCAATCCCAAGCTTGAAATTGAGGCTTTTGTGCACGGTGCAATGTGCATGAGCTTCAGCGGCAGATGCACTCTTTCAAATTATCTTACGGGCAGAGATGCCAACAGGGGAGATTGCGCACAGCCATGCCGTTGGAAATATTATCTTATGGAGGAAAAACGCCCCGGTGAGTATTTCCCGATAAATGAGGAAAAAGAGGGCGCGTATATTTTCAATTCGCGCGATCTTTGCATGATAGAGCATATTCCCGAGCTTGTTGACGCGGGCATAGATTCCTTTAAGATAGAGGGCAGAGCAAAAAGTGAATATTACACAGCCATGGTAACTTATGCTTATCGTGCCGCGATAGACGAATATCTTAAAAATCCATCGGCAGATTTTGTGCTTCCGGATTGGATAAAAGGCGAAATTGATAAAATAAGCCACAGAAAATATACCACCGGCTTCTATTTCGGCCCGATTCAAAACGGCCAGGTAACCGATAACGGCGGCTATGAGCGCGCGTGGGATGTTTGTGCGGTCTATAAATCCTGCGAAAACGGCAAGCTTACCGTTGAACAGCGAAACAGATTTTTTGACGGCGAAGAGCTTGAAGTTGTTGAGCCGTTTAAAAAGCCTTATAAAATCACGGTTCAAAATCTTTTTAATGAAAAAGATGAGGAATTTGTTTCGGTCGCAAATAAAGCAACGGATGTTTATTCATTTTCGGTTGATCGAGAAATTTCTTCCGATGCCGTTTTCAGAAGAAAAAGAGATTAAAACAGGCACTTTCGTGAATAATATCACGGAGGTGCTTTTTTTATGCCAAGGCGTATCGTTTGTATTGCCTGTGCCGTGTCGCTTTTTGTTTGCGTCGGCGGTGGGAAGAACAGGATATATAATTTTTCAGCAAGAGCTATACGGTTTCTTCTGGCTACAACAGCTATTCTCTTACCGTTAGCAGAATATCGCAAACGGTATATGACAAAAAAACAAGAAAAAAATTGAATAATAATAAAAAAACACGCTTGTGGCGGTGATTAAACCTAATGAAAAAAATGCCTTGCCGAGCTTGAATTGCTTTTTTTGATAAAAAAATGAAATTCGGAAAATTTAAAAAAAGAACTTGAAAAGGGCTATCCCATATTGAAGCAAACAGATGTTTATGCCGATTGTAAATATATTAAGCTTATAGACACGGTTTCGTCGGATAAAAATCAGATTGCCGATTTGGTTGCCAAATCGTATAATGACACTGTTGAAGAAAAGAAAATAAATTTCGCCGTGGATGCAAAAGGAAGATTTCTGGACGGGGATAATGAAACACTGAGCGATTATGTTGACCCAAATGCCGCGACGGGTGTGATTGTGTCTGTTGATTCGCGTATTCAAAAAATAGCGGAAGAGGCGGCTCAAAAATATGAAAAAAAGGGCGCGGTTGTTGTTATGAATCCGTCTACCTCAGAAATTTTGGCGCTGTATTCGGCAGAAAACGACGGGCTTAACAGAGCGCTGATGCAATATTCCGTCGGCTCTGCTTTTAAAATCATTGTTGCCTCCTGCGCAGAGGAATACGGCATTACGCTCGACTACACCTGCACCGGAAGAATCACCGTGGGCGACACCGAATTTTCATGCCAAAACGAAAAAGGCGCACGGTGAGCAAAATATTAAAACCGCGCTTGCAAATTCCTGCAATTGCTATTTTATTAAGCTTGCGCTTACCCTCGGTGCGGATAAACTGCTTAAAACCGCGCGTGATTTCGGGTTCGGAGTAAATTATTCGCTGATGAAAAATTATGATTTGCTTTCAGGCAATTTGCCGAGCGATAATGATTTGAAATCAAGCGGTCAGCTTGCGCTTTTCGGCTTCGGGCAGGGTAAAGCTTACCGCTTCGCCGCTGTCTTTTGTGCGGCTTTGTGTGCCGTTGCAAACGGCGGTTCATTTAAGCAACCGCAATTTATACTCGGTGAAATTGACGGCGCCGGCAATTATTTGCCGGCACAAACGGCTCCGCAAAGGGAAATAATTTCAAGAGGCACATCGAAAACCGTTTTAAGCTATATGCGCTATGTGGTTGAGAGCGGCACGGGAAGGACGGCCGACTGCAAAAAGCTTTCTGCCGGCAAAACCTCAACCGCGCAAAGCGGGAGATATGAAAACGGCACTGAAATTCTTAACACTTGGTTTGCCGGCGTTTATCCGTATGATAATCCCGAATACGCAATTGTGGTTATGACAGAAAACGGAAAAAGCGGTGCGGGAGATTGCTGCCCTATATTCAGAGCCATAGTTGAAAAAAATTATAATAATTATGGTACACTGCAAAAGAGGTGAACTTTGTGCAATCTTCAAAAGTTAAAACACTGTTAATATATAATTTTTTTAAAGAAATATTCCGATGCCGATAATCCCGTCTCCACAACGCAGCTTATCGAGCTTCTTTCCGAACACGGAATAACCTGTGAAAGAAAAAGCATTTATTCCGATATCAAGGCGCTTAATAACATAAATGTGCCTGTTTTAAGCTCTTCCGGTGCAAAAAAAGGATTTTATCTTAAAGAGCGCGCTTTTGAGCCTGCCGAAATCAAGCTGCTGATAGATGCGGTTAATTCCGCAGGCTTTATCACACCTAAAAAAACAACCGATTTAACAGAAAAACTTAAAAATCTGCTTTCCGTAAATCAGGCAAACGAACTGACTTCGCAGGTATACTGTGAAGTAGCGAATAAGTGCAATAATGAAGAAATTTATCGCACGATAAATATGCTTGATGTGGCGATAAAAAAACTGTGAAAAGGTTAAATTTCAATACCGAACAAGAAAAAAATTGACAAAGAAAAAGAAATCCTACACGGTTAAAAACCTTTGTTGTTTCTCCTTACGGGCTTGTGTGGAAAAAAACGATAATTACTATCTTATCTGCAACAAAGAAAGCCACGATAATTTGATGAGCATGAGGCTCGACAGAATTCGCAATATAATCGTTTTGCAAATCCCGTCGCGCCCCGTGTGGGAATGCTGTGATTATAAAGACGGCTTTGATATTGCCGATTACACCTCAAAGATGTTTAACATGTTCGGCGGCGATGTTATGCCGGTAACATTTGTTTGCAATCTTGATTTAAGAGAGCAGATACTTGACAGATTCGGCGAAAAAATCAAGCTTGATGGTGTGGATGTAAACCATTTTCGCACCACGGTTGATGTTGCGGTGAGTGACGGACTTGTTTCCTGGATTATGCAATTCGGCGATCAAATCAAGGTTGAAGAACCGCGTCGCCTTGTTGATTTAATTAAAGAAAAAACCGAAAAAATCGCGAATTTATATTCTTGATAAACTCGAAAAAATTTAGCATTAAAAAAGCCTCGGATTTTCCGAGGCTTTTTGCTGCGTGAAACGCTTATTTTATTTTTTTGCCGCTTTGTATGCTGCACCGAGTAACGCGGCGTTGTTGCCGAGCTCGGTGTTTACTATTTTAACGCTTCTGAAGGTTTCCATAAGCTCTTTATAGATTTTTCCTGTCTATAAGTTCAATAATGTATTCCTCGCTCATAATTCCGCCGCCGAGCACCAGAAGCTGGGGATTAAATGTGTATATAATGCTCTTTAATCCGATTATAATTTCATCTATCCAAGTATCCACAACATGGCGTATTTCCGGATCAAGCAGGCTGTTTTTGCTGAATATTTGAAAGCCGTTCATCTCTTCACCCGTAACCTTTTCAACCGCCTGCGTAAGCGCTTTTGCCGAGGCATATTGCTCATAGCAGCCCTCACCGCCGCAGGGGCACGGTCTGCCGCCGGCGTGTGTGATTATGTGCCCGAATTCGCCTGCGGAGGAATTGCAGCCTTTGTAAAGACTGTTGTTTACATAAATTGCGCCGCCTATTCCCGTGCCGAAGGTAAGGCACACAAAATCGCTGTAACCTTTTGCCGCGCCGAAAATTGCCTCTCCGAGAGCCGCCGCATTAACATCGTTTTTCAACAATCGTGGGTATTCCTGTTTTGGTTTCCACAATTTTTACAAGCATGCCTGTGTAGTAGGGGGATATTGTCGCTTGAATAAACAACTATGCCGTTTTCGGAGTCAACCTGGCCTGCAGTGCTTATCGCCACGCGGTCAATATCATCGTAAGAGGCGATGATTTCAATAATTGTATTTATTATATGCTGGCCGCCCTTAGCCGCCTGCGTGGGTATGGATTGAAGCTCGCCCAATTCAAAACGCTCGTTGCAAACGGCATATTTTATATTTGTGCCACCTATGTCAAATGCAAGAATTTTCATGGCATAATCTCCGTTTCTTTTTTTATATTTTCATTATATCAGCACGGCATTTTAATTTCAATATATATTGAAAAAAATTATGGATTGTGCTATTATTTACTAAATTATTTATTGAGAGGAGAATTACCGTGAATAATGAATTTGATGAGGAAAAAGCTTGATAATCCTCTTGTTGTGCATAAAGTAACCGATGCATCCTATCAGGATGTAAGTGCCGAAGCCGATCTCAATAAAACCCATATTGAAGAAGAAACCGCAACTCTTGAGCGGCATCGCTTCAAAAAAGAGAAAAAAAGCAGCAAATGGCCTGTTATTATTGTTTTTCTTGTTGTGCTTATTGCCGTATTTTGCTATCTTTATTTCAGCGGCACTCTTGCAAAAATTTCAAATAAGGAAACAACTGCGCCTCAAACCGCCGAACAAACCACCGAGGGAAATCGCTATGCCGGAATTATAACAGTTAAAGGCACTGCAATATTCTTCGAAGGCACCGAGGTTGACGGTATTGAGGGCTTAACCAGGGAAATTAAATATCTTGACGAGGGAACTTCATTTGTTGTTCAAGACGAAAATGCTGATCCAACATTCTTTTCAGAAGAAATTTTGCCCCTGCTTGAAAGTTATAATATCAAATTCGAAATTAAACATGTTCATTCAAGCGGATTGACTGCCGCTTCGGAAACGGCAACCGCCGCTCAAACCACTGCGGCAGCAGATTCGGCACAATGAGCCTGCTCTATGCGCAAAAAGCGGGAATTGAGCGTGATTTGTGTGAAAAGGTTTGCCGCTATTATGAAAAAAACACGGCGCTAAAATAAATAAAACTGCCGAAAAGTTTTATTTAGGCAACGATTTATGCCTGAATAACAAATCCGATTTATTTCGCCTTGCCTGTGTTTTAAAAGCATTTGAATACACACATAAAGATTATGTTAAAAAAACCGCATATCGGACGATGTGTTTTTTTGACACAATTTCCGACATTGGCATATGGTGTGAAGAAAACGCAAACAAAGGCCTTTCAAATTTTCGGTGGCTGAAAAATCATGTTCGCTTTGAACTTTTCAGGCTCGGCAGACTGCAATTTCAGCTGTTTCCGAGTAAAAAAATATTTTGTTTGATTATTCTAAGCTGCCGTTTTTCGCGCGGGGATAATTTGATTTATATTCATATTCCGAAGGCCGCAAATCTTGATATTGAAGAATGTAAAAAAATCAATCGATTATGCGCGCCGCTTTTTTGCCGAATATTTTTCCGAGTTTGAATATGATTACTTCATTTGCGAAAGTTGGCTGCTTTTCAAAGGCAATGCAAAGTTTATGAAAAAATCCGCTAATATAATAAAGTTTGCGGAGCTGTTTGAATACGGGTATTCGATTTATAACGAAGCACAGGCATTTGAAAGAATTTTCGGGATTTCTGTGCCGATTCGCTCCAAGCGCAAAATCGCGGCGTTGCCGCAGAACACCTCACTTCAAAAAAGCGCGGTTGAATTTAAGCTTTCGGGCGGCAAATTCGGCGAGGGAATTTGCTGGATAAAGAAATAAAAACGCACGGTTTCGGATAAAAACCCAAACCGTGCGTTTTTTACAGCCTTTGGTATTCGCTTACAGCCAATTTATCGCATCTTTCGTTATACGGATGGCCGTTGTGGCCTTTAACCCAATTAAAAGTTACATCGTGAATTTTAAGCTGCTCAAGAAGTTCCTCCCACAAATCAACATTTAATGCGGGCTTTTTGTCGGATTTAATCCAGCCTTTCTTTTTCCAACCGTAAACCCAGCCTTTATTTACGGCATCGCAAACATATTTTGAATCGGTTGTAAGATTAACCTCACACGGCTCTTTAAGAAGCTGAAGCGCCTTAATTACGGCCGTAAGCTCCATTCTGTTGTTTGTTGTTTGCTTTTTCCGAACCGCTGATTTCTTTTTTTCTGCGCCTTTATAAACAAGCACCGCACCCCAACCGCCTTTGCCGGGATTGCCGCTGCATGCACCGTCGGTATATATATCAAGCTTTTTCATTGTTCATACCTTTCATGGGTTTGTTTTATTTAAGATCAATATGCGAATATTTTATCATCATTTATGGTAATAATCAATATAAACAGCGGCTAATTATTTCTTGACTTTTTTTACGCCTCTTAATATATTATATATCTAACTGTTTAGGTCGGAAAAAAATAATAAAGTAAAGGAGATATTTATGGCAAAACAGAATATGACCGCCGATAAGAGCGCTGCGGGAAAACGGAATTCCACAAAGCGCTATTACGCTTACGGTAAGGTCACAAAAAAGCCCCAAAGCGCACCTGCTGCCGAAAAAACAAAGGCACGCAAAAACGCTAAAAAGAAGCAGGAGGGCATTAAGGTTGCATTTCTCGGCGGTATGAATGAAATCGGCAAGAATATGACGGTTTATGAATACGGCGATGATATGTTTATCGTTGATTGCGGGCTTGCATTTCCGGGCACAGAGTTGCTCGGTGTTGATTCCGTTATTCCCGATTTCACTTATATAGCACAAAATATTGATAAGGTAAGGGGGCTTATAGTTACTCATGGCCACGAGGATCATATCGGCGGCATACCTTATCTTTTAAAGAAATTTAACATCCCGATTTATTCAACTAGGCTTACAATCGGCCTCATTAAGGGGAAGCTTAAGGAGCACGGCTTGCTTAATAAAGCAAAGCTTCACGAAATTAACCCGTCCGACAAAGTTAAACTCGGTAAGTTTTCGGTTGAATTTATTCATGTTAATCATTCCATTCCCGATGCGGTCGGTTTGGCGATCACTTCGCCTGTGGGTGTTATTATCCACACGGGCGACTTTAAAATAGATACCACCCCCGTTGACGGCGATATGATAAATATTCCGCGTTTCGCCGAATACGGCACCAAAGGTGTATTGGCACTGTTTCAGGATTCCACAAACGCAGAGCGACCGGGCTATACAATGAGCGAAAAAAAGGTCGGCGAATCATTCTTAAATCTTTTCACAAAGGCCGGTAAGCGCAGAATAGTTGTTGCAACATTCGCTTCTAATATTCACAGAGTTCAACAGATCATAGATGTTGCAAAGCATTTAAGGCGCAAGGTCGCCGTTGTAGGCAGAAGCCTTGAAAATCTGGTGCAGGTCGGCGAGGAACTCGGATATCTCAATGTGCCGGATAATATTCTTATCAGCATAGACAGCATTAAGGATTATCCCGACGATAAGCTTGTTATAATTACCACGGGTTCTCAGGGCGAGCCGATGAGTGCGCTCACAAAAATCGCAAACGGCGAGCACAGAAAAGTTACCGCTTCGCCGAATGATTATGTTATCATATCGGCAACTCCGATTCCGGGCAACGAAAAGATGGTTAGCAATGTTGTCAACGAGCTTATGAAGCGCGATATTGAAGTTATATATGAAAATATGTATGAAGTGCATGTTTCGGGGCACGCATGCCAGGAGGAATTAAAACTGATGATGGGCGTTATTAAGCCTAAGTTTTTCTTTCCGGTGCACGGTGAGCAAAAAGCACCTTAAAAAAAGCATGCAAAGCTTGCCGAAGCGATGGGTATTTCAAAGAAAAACACATTTTTCATCGGCGATATCGGAAAGCATGTTGAAATTACCGAAAAGGGAATTAAAAACGCTTGATGATGTTCCCAGCGGTGATGTTTATGTTGACGGTATCGGTGTGGGTGATGTTGGAAATATCGTTTTAAACGATAGAAAACATTTATCTGCAGACGGCATCATTATCATTGTTGCAACAATCGATTCTCAAACCGGAGAGGTGCTTTCAGGTCCCGATATAGTAAGCAGAGGCTTTGTTTATGTTCGTGAAAGCGAGGAACTTATTGCCTCAGCAAGGGATTTATCTTGCCGAATCATTGAAGAAACATATAACAGCAGTTATCATGATTGGAACACGGTCAAAACCACCTTGCGAGATGAGGTTTCGCATATGATGTATGAAAAAACCAAGCGCAATCCCATGATTTTGCCGGTTATTATGGAAATATAATATAATTATATTTAATATTGAAATAAACGCTGTGCCCTGCTATATGGGGCACAGCGATATAAACAGGGAGGATATCATTATGAAAGTTATTCTTAAAGCGGATGTTAAAAAACTCGGTAAAAAAAGGCGAGCTTGTAAATACTTACGACGGTTATGTAAGAAACTATCTTTTTTTCAAAAGAGGCTTGCCATTGAGGCAAATGCCACAGCAATGAATGATTTTAATAATAAAGAAAGCGCTAAAAAAATTCCATAAGGAAGAGGAAATTAAGGCGGCAAAAAGCCGACGCCGCCAAAGCTTGATGGCAAAACGGTTAAGGTTACCGCTAAAGCAGGTGCAAACGGCAAGCTTTTTCGGCTCCGTAACGGGCAAGGATATTTCCGCAGCAATTAAGCAACAGCTCGGAATTGAAGTGGATAAGCGCAAAAATCGCCGTTGCCGATATTAAGCAGTTCGGCACATTTGAGGCCGAAGTTAAGGTTTATCAGGGAATCGGTGCAAAAGATTTCCGTTCAGGTTTCGGAAGCATAATTTGTAATCAGCGAACAAAGCGGGCGTTATCGCAAAAAAATGATTGAGAAACGGATGATGAAACAATGCCGGATACAAACAATTTAAATTTAACAACATTGCCTTATAATCTCGAGGCCGAGCAGGCAGTGCTCGGTTCCGTTTTGATTGATCCCGAATGTATGGAGCAAATCGTTACCATCGTTAAGCAGGAATATTTTTATTTGCCTCAGCACAGAGCGATATTCGGTTCAATGATGTCCATGTTTTCAGGCTCAAAGGCAAAAATAGACCCTGTTGTTATTGCCGATGTGCTCGCAAAAGAGGGGCATTACGACCTTGCCGGCGGAAGGGACTATCTTATTGCACTCAGGGACAGTGTGCCTTCAACAGCCAATGTTGAAACCTATGCGCATATTGTTGAGGAGCAATATTTTCTTCGCGCACTTATCACCATTTCTCAGGAAATAATCGAAAATGCCTCGGGCGGTGAAGCAAACGCAAATACTTTGCTCGATTCCGCCGAGCAAAAAAATATACGATATCAGGCAAGGCAGGGATGTAAACGGACCAAAAAAGATTTCCGATGTTATTGTAAATGATGTTTACGACCGCCTGCATAAATTGACGGGCGAGGATAAGGAGCAGTTTAAAGCAATTCCCTCCGGCTTCGGCATGCTTGATAAATATATAACCGGACTTAATAAATCCGATTTTATTTTAATCGGCGCACGCCCGGCCATGGGTAAAACTTCGTTTGCACTCAACCTCGCAACAAATATTACCATGCTTGCAAAGAAAAAAAGTGCATATTTTTTTCAGCCTTGAAATGACTAAAGAACAGCTTGCCGAAAGGCTTCTTTCCGCAAGAGCGGGCATTCCGAGCCAAAAGCTGCGCACCGGCGAGCTTACCGACGACGAATGGGTTAGGCTTGGCAACGCGGCGGGTGATTTTGAGGCTGCGGAGCTTTATCTTGACGATGTTTCAAGCACCACGGTGCCCGAAATCAAATCCAAAACGAGGCGCCTTAAAAAAATGTTGATGTTGTTTTAAAGTGACTATTTGGGGCTTATCCAATCGGCAACAAGAAAAGAAAACAGAGTTCAGGAGGTTTCCGAAATAACGAGAAACCTTAAAAATGATGGCAAAGGATTTGAATATTCCCGTTATCTGCTGTGCTCAGCTTTCCCGCGGAACGGAAGGCAGAGGCAAAAGTCATAAACCGCAGCTTTCCGATTTGCGTGAATCAGGCTCTATCGAGCAGGATGCCGATATTGTTATGTTCCTTTATCGTGAGGAATATTATAAAAACGAGCTATCCGATGATAAGCAGGAGGATATAGATGAATCCTCAACCGAGCTTATCGTTGCCAAAAACAGACATGGCGCCACAGGTTCCATTGAAATGACCTTTGATAAAGAATTTACACGCTTTAGATGCGTTGATAAAAAATATGAATGATAAAATCACGCAAACCGTTGAAAAAAATTTCATATGCTCGCTGACGGCGACACGGTTTTTGATTGCTCTTTCGGGCGGTGCCGATTCGGTTTTTTTGGCTGAATATCTGCTTTCCGTTAAAAAAAAATACAATCTGAAGCTTATTGCCGCACATGTTGAGCACGGAATAAGGGGCAGCGAAAGCCTTGCGGATTGCGAATTTTGCGAAAAATATTGTAAAGAAAAGAAAATTCCGATTTTTGTTAAGCATATTGATGCACCCGCCGAAGCAAAAAAAGCCGCATTGGGCGTTGAAGAATTCAGTCGCCAAGCGAGATACAACTTTTTTTATTCAATCGAATGCGATAAAATTGCAACTGCACACAGTCTTTCCGATAATGCCGAAACCTTGATTTTTTTCGCCTTGCAAGGGGCACTTCGCTTAAAGGCGCCTGCGCAATTCCGCCGACTCGCGGCAAAATCATCCGCCCGCTTATAAATATCGCTTCGGGCGAAATCAGGGATTATCTTAACGAACATAACATTCCGTATTGCACGGACAGCACTAACACTTTAAACGACTATTCTCGAAATTATATCAGAAATGTTATTATTCCCGCGCTCAAAAAGATAAATCCTGCGTTTGAAAGCAACGCCTCAAGATTTATTGAATCGGCGTTGACCGATGAAACCTATCTTGAAAAAAACAAACTTCCTCGGCATATGATAAAGTTTGTTTTGAAAAAAACGCCATAATTTGCGATGCTTTAAAGAAATATGATAAAGCAATAATAAATCGTGTTATCGCCAAGTGGCTTGATAAAAAAACAAAGTGCCCGTCAGCAGCTGTAACCTTTATAAAGCAAAAGAATTGCTTTATAAAAGCTCTTCTTTCTCTGCGGGCAGAGGGCAGGATATCGTTTCCGAAGGCGGCCTTTTTAAAACTTGCATACAAAAAAATCACTTGAAGATTTTGAATTTATTGTTGATAAAAATAATTCCTGTTAAAGAATTCTTAACTATATGTGAATTTGATTGCAAACGGTTTGACTTTTTTTGTGACTGTGATAAAAATAATTGGCAACGTTAATATTAGAAGCCGTATGCCGGGCGACAGTATCACGTTAAACAGGGCGCGGCTGCACTAAATCACTTAAAAAGCTTTTTAACGAATTGCACATTCCTGCCGATGAAAGAGCCGAAATTCCCGTGATAGCGGATGATTTTGGTGTTATCGGCGTTTGCGGCTTTGCCGTTTCGCAGCGAGTTGCAATGAACGATAAAACGCAAAAATGTTTTAACTTTAAATATCCGTACGGAGGATTTATTGAATGAATAATATGTCCAAAAACTGGAAATCGGCTATTTTCTATATTTTAATTCCGATTTTGCTTGTGGCGCTTGCGCTCGGCTTTGCAAACAGGCAAAATCAAACCGATTTAAAATACAGCCAGGTGGTTCAGCTTTTCAAAACAGATCAGGTTAAAAAGCTTTGAGATCGATTTAACCTCCGGCTCGCTCACATATTCCACATTCGAAGAGCCGGATAAGGTTCAAAAATACAATGTTCCGAGTGTTACTTATTTTTCTTGACGATATCAGGGACAGCGTTGATGAATATAACGAGAAAAAAATCCCGATTCAGCCATTGATTTTAATTATAAAAAAAGAGCAATTCGAGAAACTGGATTTATTCGCTTTTTGCCGTATGTTTTGATTATCGCTTCGGGTGCCGTGCTTTGCTGGTTTATGATGAAAAATGGGCGATACCATGAATTCTGACACAAGCAGAACTCTCGGCTTCGGCAGAGTAAAAACAAAAACGGTTGAAGATAAAAAAACAAGAAAACCCTTTTTCCGATGTTGCAGGCTGCGACGAGGAAAAGGCAGAGCTTGAAGAAATTGTTGAATTTTTAAAGGACCCGGGTAAATTCACGGAGCTCGGTGCCCGTATACCAAAGGGTGTTTTGCTTGTCGGCCCTCCGGGAACGGGTAAAACATTGCTTGCAAAAGCCGTTGCAGGCGAGGCAAATGCGCCCTTCCTTTCAATTTCCGGTTCGGATTTTGTTGAGATGTATGTCGGCGTAGGTGCCAGCCGCGTAAGAGATTTATTCTCGCAGGCAATTAAGAAAGCACCGGCAATCGTGTTTATAGATGAAATTGATGCGGTCGGCAGGCACAGAGGTGCAGGCACCGGCGGCGGAAACGACGAAAGAGAGCAAACTCTTAACCAACTTCTTGTTGAAATGGACGGCTTTGATTCAAATTCGGGAGTTATAGTTATGGCGGCAACCAACCGCCCCGATGTTCTTGACCCCGCGTTGCTTCGCCCGGGCAGATTTGACAGGCAAATAACCGTTAATCGCCCCGACGCACAGGGGTAGAGAGGATATTCTTAAAGTTCACGCCAAGAACAAACCGCTCGCTCCCGATGTCAATCTCAAAGATCTTGCGCAAATGACAATCGGTTTCACCGGCGCAGACCTTGAAAAACCTGCTTAACGAAGCAGCGCTTCTTGCCGCAAGAAAGCATAAAAAAGCTCTTACGAACGAGGAAATTCAGGACGCTGTTACCCGTGTTGAAATGGGCACGGAAAAGAAATCCCACAAATATTCCGAAAAGGCCAAAAAGCTTACCGCATATCACGAAGCGGGCCATGCCGTTGCTTCTTATTATCTTGAAAATCACGATCCCGTTAAGGAAATTTCGATTATTCCGCGCGGTATGGGTGCAGGCGGCTACACAATGTATCAGCCGCAGGAGGAAAATTACACTTCCAAAAATGAAATGCTTGATCTCCTTGTTTCAATGCTCGGCGGTCGTGTTGCCGAAGCGCTTACCCTTGATGATGTTTCAACCGGCGCTTCAAGCGACCTTCAGCGCGCAACTCAGATTTGCCGCGATATGGTTGCTAAATACGGCATGAGCGATGAAATCGGTCCGGTTGTTTTCAGCGATGAAAATAACGAAGTGTTCCTCGGCAAAGATTTCGGCCATGTTAACAATTACAGTGAGGTTACTTCTGCAAGAATCGATGAAGAAATCGAAAAAATGATGCGTGCGGCTTATGCAAAAACGCAGGATATTCTTAAAGAGCATTATGATAAGCTTATTCTCGTCGGCGATACTCTTCTTGCAAAAGGAAAAAAATTGACGGAGCTCAGTTTGAGGCTCTTATGACGAACGGAAAAATTGCCGGAAACAGAGGCAGATTCGGTTGACTCACAAAAACGATGAAGCTGCTTCGGAAACTGCCGAAAAAGCACGATGAGCCGCTTGAAAAAAAGCAGAAAAATTTCGTTTCTGCTGCAGACACCGTTTCGGCAGATGATTTCGTTTCAAAGTCTGATGAATTCAACGCTCATCCGGTTTCGGACGAAAAACAATTCAGATGCGGAATAATATTTTTAATCGTTTTTCAGAAAAAAATAAGGTGTGAATCAACACCTTATTTTTATGCCTGAGTCCGCTTTTAATCCCTGATATAATCATATGTTGTTTATTTAAAAGTAAAATCTTGACAATCACACAATATCTTGTATAATATTATTCTGTGAAGTTGCGGCAGTTTACGTATGCCGCCAATCAATAAGAATAGGAGGCTGCCAATGGCTAAGAAAAAAGAATACGGCAACGAAAGTATTCGTTCATTAAAAGGCGCAGACCGTGTCAGAAAACGCCCGGCCGTTATTTTCGGCTCGGACGGTATAGAAGGCTGCCAGCATTCTGTTTTTGAAATAATGAGTAACTCTATCGACGAAGCGAGGGAGGGCAGGGGAAACAAAATCGTTGTTACCCGCTTTGAAGATTGCTCCGTAGAAATTCAGGATTTCGGCGCGGGTATTCCCGTTGATTTCAACAAAGCCGAAAACGAGGAAAAACTGGAAGCTTCTGTTTTGCGAGATGTATGCGGGCGGTAAATATGATAACGGCGCAGATAACTATGAATATTCGCTCGGTTTAAACGGCCTCGGCCTTTGCGCCACGCAATATGCTTCGGAATATATGGATGCCGAAATTCATCGCGACGGTTATTGCTATACTCTTCATTTTGAACATGGGGAAAATGTGGGCGGCTTAACGAAAGTGCCTTACGATAAGCGCGATACCGGCACCAGAATCAAATGGAAGCCGGATTTAAAGGTTTTTTTACCGATATCAATGTGCCGGTTGAATTTTATCTTGATACGATGAAGCGCCAGGCAATAGTTAATGACGGCGTTTCATTCGTTTTCAAAAATCAAGTAGGCTCTCGCTTTGAAACAACCGAATTTTGTTATAAAAACGGTATCAAAGATTATGTTGAAGAGCTTGCTGCCGACACTGCTTTCACAACTCCGCAATATTGGGAATGTGAGCGCATTGGTCGCGATAGGGAAGATTTAAGCGATTATAAGCTGAAAATTAAAGCCGCATTGTGCTTTTCGTTGAAAACCCAATGCAAGGAATACTATCATAATTCAAGTTATCTTGAGCACGGCGGTGCACCCGATAAAGCCTTTAAAAGTGCATTTGTTAATCAGATAAATGCTTATTTAAAGGCAAACAACAAAGTATAATAAAAACAGACAGTCAAATAAATGTGCAGGATATTGATGATATTATAATCTTTGTTGTCTCCTCATTTTCAACGCAAACATCTTACGAAAACCAAACAAAAAAGGCGATAACCAATAAATTTATTCAGGAAGCAATGACGGATTTCTTCCGCAAGCAGCTTGAAGTTTACTTCATTGAAAAATAAGATGGACGCCGATAAGATTGCCGATCAGGTGCTTATCAACATGCGCGCCCGAGTGAAAGCCGAAAACACGCGCAAAAGTCTTAAATCAACTCTTGCCGGCAAGATTGATATGACGAATCGCGTGCAGAAATTCGTTGATTGCCGTTCCAAGGATGTAAACGAAAGAGAACTATTTATAGTTGAGGGTGATTCGGCTCTCGGTGCGTGTAAGCAGGCAAGAAATGCGGATTTCCAGGCAATTATGCCCATTCGCGGTAAAATTCTTAATTGCCTTAAATGCGAATACGATAAGATTTTTAAAAGTGATATCATCACTGATTTGATTAAGGTGCTCGGTTGCGGCGTTGAAGTGCGCTCAAAAATCCGCGAAAGACCTTTCCGCTTTTGATATAAACAATCTGCGTTGGAACAAAATATTGATTTGTACCGATGCCGATGTTGACGGCTTCCAAATCAGAACGCTTGTGCTCACAATGATTTACAGACTTATGCCTCAGCTTATCGAGCAGGGTAAGGTTTATATAGACGAATCTCCGCTTTACGAGGTAACCTGCAAGGATCAAACTTATTTTGCATATAACGAAGTTGAGATGGACGATATAAAAAAGCAAATCGGCGATCAAAAATACACCGTTCAGCGCTCAAAAGGGCTTGGTGAAAACGAGGCGGATATGATGTCGCTCACCACAATGAATCCCGTAACGCGCAGGCTCATTCTTGTTACGCCCGACGAGGCTGAAAAAAACCTCCGAAATGTTTGATTTACTTCTCGGCGATAATCTTGACGGCAGAAAGCAATATATAACCGATTACGGCTATCTTTACATTGATTCCGCAGATGTAAGCTGATTATTTGGGTGATTAAATGGCTAAAAAAAGAAAAAAACAGATAATAAAGAATTAAATAATTTAAGCGAAAAATGTGCATATTGAAAAATGCGGGCACGGTTGTAAGCGAGGTTATCACAGACACTCTGAAAAACCAACTATATGCCTTATGCAATGAGCGTTATCCTTTCTCGTGCCATTCCGGAGATAGACGGACTTAAGCCCTCTCACCGCAAGCTGCTTTACACAATGTATAATATGGGCTTGCTCACAGGCGGCACAATTAAGAGCGCCAATATTGTCGGCAGAACAATGCAGCTTAACCCTCACGGTGATGCTTCGATTTACGATACTATGGTGCGCCTTTCCCGCGGCAACGAAACCTTGCTTTATCCCTATGTTGAATCAAAGGGTAATTTCGGTAAGGCTTATTCAAAAAATATGATGTATGCCGCTTCGCGTTACACCGAGGCAAAGCTTGCACCGATATGCAACGAACTTTTCGGCGATATAAATAAAGACACGGTTGATTTTGTTGATAACTACGACAACACAATGAAAGAACCGCGTCTTTTGCCCGTAACATTTCCTTCCGTTTTATGCAATGTAACGACGGGTATTGCGGTTGGCATGGCATCTTCCATTGCTTCGTTTAACATTAAGGAGGTTTGCGAAACAACAATCGCCCTTATGAAAAATGAAGAGCATGTTATTTCAGATACTTTAATCGCTCCCGATTTTTGTGGGCGGTGGATATATTATTTACGATAAGGACGAGCTTAATAAGATTTATTCAACAGGCAGAGGCTCTGTTAAGGTTCGCTCAAAAATACAGTTATGATAAATCAGCAAACTGCATTGACATAACTCAAATTCCGCCCACTACAACCTCCGAAGCCATCATCGATAAGGTTATAGAGCTTGTTAAGGGCAACAAAATTAAAGAAATTTCCGATATCAGAGACGAAACAGACCTCAAGGGCCTTAAAATTACAATTGATTTAAAGCGCGGCGTTGATGCCGATAAGCTCATGACAAGGCTTTATAAAATGACTCCGCTTGAGGATTCGTTTTCGTGCAATTTCAATGTGCTGATTGACGGCAAGCCGGGCGTAAGATCCGTTAAAGAGCTTCTCAACGAATGGATTGGATTCAGGCTTGGCTGCATTACAAGGCGCGTTAATTTCAGCCTTACAAAAAAAAGAAATCAGCTTCATTTACTTAAAGGCCTTTCAAAAATTTTGCTTGATATAGACAAAGCTGTTAAAATCGTTAGGGAAACTGAATCAGAGGCTGATGTAGTTCCCAATCTTATGATCGGCTTCGGCATAGATGAAATTCAGGCAGAATATGTGGCGGAAATCAAGCTTCGTCATTTAAACAGAGAGTATATTCTTAAACGCATAAGCGATATAGAAGCGCTTGAAAACGAAATTGCAGAGCTTGAAAAAATACTTTCAAGCGAAGTACGCAAAAAGAAAAATAATTATTTCCGAGCTTGAAAATGTTATCAAAAAATATGATACGGGCAGGAAATCGGAAATACTTTATGATGTGGTTTACGATGATTCTCAGGATGAACCCGAAGTTGCCGATTATCCCGTTACCGCTTTCGTTTCCGCAGGCGGATATTTCAAAAAAATCAAAACGGCCAATCTGCGCATGAGCGGTGAGCAAAAAGGTTAAAGAGGGCGATGAGATCAAAACCCAAATCGAATGCTCAAACCGCGATGAACTTCTTGTTTTCAGCGACAACTGCCAGGTATATAAGGCTAAACTTTACGATTTTGATGATACTAAAGCATCGGTTCTCGGCGATTATTTGCCGGCTAAGCTGCAAATGGATGAAAATGAGCAGGTAAGCTATATTTGTGTTCTCGGCGAATACAAAGGCTCTATGCTTTTTGTTTTTGTGAAAAACGGCAAGGTTGCCAAGGTTGATGTTTCTGCATACGAAACAAAAAAACAAACAGAAAGAAGCTTATAAATGCTTATTCGGATAAATCTCCGCTTGTTGCGGCAATATATCTGAAAGAGGATAAAGATATCGTTTTGGAATCGCAGGGCGGAAGAAAGCTCTTATTCAATTCTGCGGTGTTGCTTTCCAAAACCACTAAAAAAACACGCAGGGAATTCAGGTTATGACCCTTAAAAAGAGAAAAAAATGATAAAAATCGTTTCCGTTCATTTTTTTATAAAGAGGGCGAATTTGAAAAAAGAATGGCGCTACAGACCAAAAAAATCTTCCTGCTGCAGGCGCCGTGCCGAGTGCGGCGGATATCGGCGAGCAAATCACGTTTTAATTTGCTTTGCCGACCGTTTACACGGCAGACTCGGTTTTTAAGCCGCATTTATAATAATTTTTTTATAACGCAAAAAAATTCCGCTTATTAAATACTAAAAAAACACTTGCATTGCCGCGGTTGTTGTGATATAATCCTGTAGTATTAAGTATCTACGGAGGATTTATCAATGCTTTGGTATCATTATGTATTCGGTGCAATTTTGGTAATTTTATCTATAATAATCATCGCTGTTGTTTTGCTTCAGGAAGGTCGTTCTCAAAACCTTTCGGGTGCTATCGCAGGCGGTGCCGACACATTTCTCGGTAAAACCAAAGGCCGCACAATTGAGGCTAAGCTTGAAAAATTAACTAAATGGCTTATTGTTGCTTTCTTTGTTATAGTTCTTGCGGCGTTTCTTATTTTCCTGTTTGTGGGATAAGAGGAATTTTGATAACCTTGCGTTATGCAAGGTTATTTTTTTTGGTGTATTTATGGATTATGTTGTAGTTGATTTAGAATGGAATAACGCATTCGATTATAAAAACGAAAAAAAGGGAATAAACGAGATTATCGAAATCGGCGCCGTAAGGCTTAATCACAATCTTCAGGTGGTAGACACGTTTAAGCAGCTTATTAAGCCGAAACTTTCAAAAAAACTCTCGACAAGATTTGTTGATTTAACCGGCATAACGCGGGAGGAAATCTCCGAATACGGTATTCCTTTTGACCGTGCTATTGCCGATTTCACAAGATGGTCGGCAGGGGATGATGTTTTTGTTTATGAGCTGGTCAAACAGTGATTTATATGTGCTTGTTTCAAATTACCGGCGCTTTTTCGGCACAACCTCGGTTTCATTTATCAAAAAATATATGGATGTGCAAAAATATTGCCAAAACGAAATGAAGATTACAGGCAAGGATCAGGTTAGTCTTTTCTCATTGTGCCGAAATGCTAAATATTTCGATAGATGATTTATGTCTGCATCGCGCGCTTGAGGATTGCTATCTTGAAGCAGAATGCTTTAAATCCGTTTATAACAAAAAAATACTGTAGCCGATCAGGTCAGCTTTTTGCGATGAAGATTTTTGCTCGACTTGCGTACAAGCCTTTATTTGCTTACGGTGCCGGTTTCATCATATTACAATCTTTATAAAGATGAATTTCTTTTGCCCCGTTTGCAACGACCGCATGAGCAGACTGAGTGATGCTCAGGTTGTTAACAGCGCATTTAAATTTGTTTGCGGCTGCAAAAAGTGCAACAAAAAAATTTTTGGATGTTTGTTCGTGCAAGAAAAAAACTTATGACGGCGTTACGCTTTCAAAGCGAGCCGTTATGATGAACAAATCCCGTGCAAAAATATTAACAAAATAATTCTTTATTTAATTTAAAATATATTGTATAATATTCCCATCGCGGCTGAGCGGCGATGAAAAACGTTTTATTTAATGCTTATAAAGGAGGTATGAACATGGCTAACGAATATGATGATCTTCTTGAATCGTTCATGAATAATTCGGCTAAGGTTTATGATGAAGATAAAAAAAGAATCTTGAATCAAAGCCAAATAAAAAAAGCCTGCTGCATACATCGAAAGCGATAAAGCATCTAAGCAATCCGTAAGGCGTTCGAGGGGCAAAAAGCCATCTAAGCGCGGCAAGGGAAATGCCGCCGCAAAAAGCAAAGCGCCCGCATCGCTTGCCGGCAGAATTTTCCTCGGAATTTTGCTTGTTATTCTTGTTGTGGGCATAGTTTGCGCATCCGTAATTTCAATTTACGGCTACAGTTTTGTTCACGGCGATCCCGTTTTTAACCTTACTGAAGAAAAATATTCGCAAAACCAAACCTCATTTATTTACGGCGAAAACGAAAAACGGCGAGCAGGTTGAGCTTACAAGGCTTCACGGCGAGGAAAAACAGAATTTGGGTTAATCTTGAAGATATGAGCCCATATATGAAAAATGCGTTTATTTCGATTGAGGATGAGCGCTTTATGAAGCACCACGGTGTTGACTGGATAAGGCTTGTGGGCGTTATCGTTAAAAGGTCAAACAGCGGTCAGGGCGGCTCAACCATAACTCAGCAGCTTATAAAAAATCTTACGGATGAAAAACGAAGTTACTATCGTAAGAAAAATTTAATGAAATTCTTTCGGCACTCAATATCGAAAAAGAATTACAGTAAAGATGAAATTATAGAGGCATATCTAAATACGATTTACCTTTCGGAGGGTTGCTACGGCGTTAAAACCGCATCCGAAAAATATTTCGGCAAGGATGTTTCGGATCTTAACGCGGCAGAGTGTGCGGCGATTGCCTCAATCACACAGTATCCCAGCAAATACGATCCGTTACGGCACCCGGAAAACAACAGAAAGCGTCAGCTTCGCGTGCTTGATAAAATGCTTGAAAACGGAGCTCTCACTCAGGAAGAGTATAACGAAGCCGTTAACTACGAAATGGTTTTTCACAAACAGCGAAAAACTATCAGGGCAGTCAGGTTTCGGATTCTCAAAGCTCTGCAAATGAAAAATAAAATCGATTCTTATTATGTTGACTATGTTATCAAATCGGTTATCGATGATTTGCAAAAAGATGGGCTACACAGAGAAGAAAGCAAAATCAATGCTTTACGGCGGCGGCTTAAAAATTTACACTGCGGTTGACTACGATGTGCAAAACGCCCTTGAAGATGTTTACGAAAATTATAAGAAAATGCCCGATAAAAAGGTTCAGGGCGCTATGGTTGTTATGGACTATGAAGGCAGGATTTTTGGGTCTTGTCGGCGGTACCGGCAAATATTCCGGAAAGCTCGGATTAAACAGAGCGTCGCAATCGGTTCGTCAGCCCGGTTCTGTTATCAAGCCACTTTCGGTTTACGGACCTGCTTTTGAAAAAAGCCTTCAGGACAATAATGTTAATATTTATTGGTCCACAATGATTGAGGATAAGCCGCTTAAAAAGGTAAACGGCAAATGGTGGCCCACAAATGAGGGCGGCTCTTATTCGGGCAACAGCGTTTCAATTCAATACGGTCTTTCAAAATCACTTAACACCGTTTCTGCGCGCACCCTTGATAAAATCGGCGTTGATTATTCGTTTGATTATATCACTCAGCGATTCCATATTTCTACGCTGAAGGTTCAGGACGAGGATTACGCACCGCTTGCAACGGGCTCACTTACAAACGGTGTTACCACGCTCGAAATGACTGCGGCTTACGCCACATTCGGCAACGGCGGCGTATATTATAAGCCTTATTGCTATTACAAAATTGAGGACAGCCAAGGCAACGTCCTTATTGAAACAGATCCGAATGCTACAAAAGAGCAGGCACTCACCGAAAGCACAGCTTGGCTTATGAATAAATTGCTCCAAACCGTTATGAGCTCCGGTACAGGTACTTCGTACAAGCTTTCAAACACGGAATGCTTCGGTAAAACCGGTACTACCACAGGTTCAAAAGACCGTTGGTTTATTGGTGGCACTCCCGAATATGTTGGCGCAGTTTGGTACGGCTATGATACGCCGAAAGAAATCTATTATAAGCTTTCTCCGAACCCCTCGGGCACGATTTGGAAAACCGTTATGACGGAGATTTACGACGCCAAAGGCACCGAGAAGAAAACTTTCCCCGAATATGACGGCATCGTTAAAAAAGGCGACGCATGGTATGATAAAAACAACATGCCGTCCTCAAGCCATTTCAGCAGCGATGAAACAACCAAGAAAAAATCATCGGAGGCTTCAACCAACGCCGATGAAAACACTGCTGCACAAAGCAAAGAGCAAACAGCATCTGCTGAAAGCGATGAATAATCTGTGGGCGGCATCTTTTGATGCCGCCCGTTTTTTTCCGATGAAAGGGATTTGTTATTTTATGGTGATTATGTCTGTTGATTACGGCGATGTTCGCACGGGAGTTGCATTTTTGCGATAAAAAGCGAAATTCTGGCTTCGCCGTTTACGGTGATTAAAGAAACATATCTTCCGAAGCTCGCTTCAAAGCTGTGCAATATTGCAGCCGAGAAAAAAAGGCTGAAAAAATCGTGGTAGGCTTGCCCGTTAATATGGACGGTTCTTACGGCTATCGCTGCGATGAATGCAGAGCATTAGGAGAAAAAATGGCCGAATTATGTGATTTGCCAATTGATTATCAAGATGAACGACTCACTACGGTTATTGCTCACGGATATTTGAACGACACAAATGTTCGCGGTAAAAAAAGAAAAGAAACCGTTGACGCGGTTTCGGCGGTTGTTATTCTGCAATCATATATTGATAAGAATAAAAAAATAAATTTTCGCCGTAATTATTTACGGTGGTTTTGTGGAAATATCAATTAAATCATTTAAGCTTAAAAATCAAGTTTTCCTTTTTATTCTTATTTTGTGCACTGCGCTTGTTTTTCGGCGCCGATAATGCTTTATGGTTTTTGTTGTTTTCCGTTTTTTTCACGAGTGCGGGCACATTTCTGCATTATATTTATTCGGAGCAAAAAAATTGAGTGTTTGACTCTTTCGTGCTGCGGTGCGGCACTTAAATATGAAAACCGCATTTCGCCTTGGCAGGAAGCGTTTGTTGCCCTTGCAGGGCCTGCGCTTAATTTGGTGCTTTTTACAGTTTTAAAAGATGATATAAATCTGCTGCTTTTTATTCTTAATATGCTGCCCATTTATCCGCTGGATGGCGGCAGAGCACTTAAAATATTTTTGCCGCGGACTCAGACTGTTTTTGGGATTTGCCTTTTTGGTGTTTCTCACGATTTGCTCTGTTTATATTTTGATTGAATTTAAGATTTTTCGGTTTTATTTGCCGTTTGTGTATATTTATGGATTGTTAATTTGAGGTTAATATGAAAAAAAATGTTGAAAAAAATTTTTGCAATATGTTCAAAAAGCCTGCGCGCTATGCGGGCGGTGAGCTGAACAGCGTTATTAAGAATAAATCGCAAATTGATTTGCGATATGCCTTTTGCTTTCCCGATATTTATGAAATCGGTATGAGCCACCTCGGAATGAAAAATCCTTTATTCACTTGTGAACAGCAGAGATGATTCCTGGTGCGAGCGCGTTTTTGCGCCGGATACCGATATGGAAGAGCAAATGCGTAAAAACAATGTGCCGCTTTTTGCTCTTGAAAGCGGAGATTACATTAAAGAATTTGATGTTGTCGGCTTCACGCTTATGTATGAGCTTTCATACACAAACATGATTAATATGCTTGATCTTGCCGGAATTCCGCTTCTTGCAAAAGACAGAACCGGGCTTGCCCCGCTTGTTTGCTGCGGCGGTCCGTGCGCCTGCAATCCCGAGCCGATTGTTGATTTTGTTGATATTGTTTTCCTCGGCGACGGCGAAGAATCCACAATGCAGGTTTTGGATTTGCTTAAAGAATGCAAGAAAAACGGCAAATCAAAGCACGAATTTTTAATGAAAGCCAAGGATATCAGAGGTGTTTATGTGCCGTCTTTTTATAAAGACAGCTATAATGACGATGGCACTTTAAAAGAAATTAAGCCCATTAACGGCGCGCCTGCAAGGGTCAAAAAAGCCGTTGTTTCGGATATGAATAAGTGCTTTTATCCTTCATCATTCGTTGTGCCGTATATCGGTATTGTGCACGACAGAGCGGTTGAAGAAATTTTTCGTGGCTGTATTCGCGGTTGCCGCTTTTGCCAAGCAGGCTTCACATATCGTCCTATAAGGGAAAAAAGCGTTGAAACGATAAACGAGCAGGCAAAGGCTTTGATTAAATCAACGGGATATGATGAGCTTTCGCTTTGCTCGCTTTCAACCTCCGATCACAGCTGCGTTAACGAAATGCTTTCCTCGCTTATTGATTGGACGGTTAAAGACAAAATCAGCCTTTCGCTTCCCTCGCTTCGTGTTGATAATTTTTCGGACGAGCTTGTTGATAAATTAAACAAGGTGCGCAAAAAGCGGCTTAACATTTGCCGCTGAGGCAGGAACGCAAAGATTGCGCGATGTAATAAATAAAAAAACATCAGCGAGGAGGAAGTGCTTAAAACCTGCGCAAAGGCTTTTGATAACGGCTGGACATCGGTTAAGCTCTACTTTTATGATGGGGCTTCCCACGGAAACCATGGAGGATATCGAGGGCATTGCAAATCTTGCAATGAATGTTGTGCACACATTTTATAAAAATCCCAACAGGCAAAAGGGAACCGGCGTTCAGGTTTCCGTCAGTTGCGCTTCATTCATACCAAAGCCATTCACTCCTTTTCAGTGGGAACCGGAGGATTCTATGGAAAGCCTGAAAGCCAAGCAGGCGCATTTGCTTGAGTCGATTCCGTCCAAAAAAAGATTAAAGTTTCCTACCATGAAACGCCCACATCTTTGCTTGAGGGTGTTCTTGCAAGAGGGGACAGACGCCTCGGCAAGGTTATCCTTGACGCATATAAAATGGGTTGTAAATTCGATTCGTGGGACGATAAATTTAAATTCGATTCCTGGATGGCCGCATTTGAGAAAAACGGAATCGATCCCTTCTTTTACACAAAGCGCAGACGCCCGTTTGACGAGGTTTTGCCATGGGATCATATCGATTACGGCGTATCGAGAAAATTCCTTGAAAACGAAAATAAAAAGGCACATCAAAGCATTACAACTCCGCACTGCCGCATAAAATGCGCAGGGTGCGGTGCCAATATGCTGAACGGAGGTCATTGCGATGCGAGAGGTTAGACTGCGCTTTTCCAAAACGGGCAGATGCAAATACATCAGTCATCTTGATATTAACCGCTGCATGGCGCGCGCTTTTTCTCGCGCCGAAATTCCGCTTTGGTTTACCGAGGGCTTTAATCCGCATCCTTATATGAGCTTTTCGCTGCCTCTCTCGCTCGGAGTGGAAAGCTTGTGCGAAAGCGTTGATATTAGGCTTATTGAAGAAATATCAAATGATGAAGTTAAGCAAAGAATGAATGATGCTTTACCGCCCGATATCAGGATAATTGATGTTTACGATGATTTTCGCGATTGCAGCGAAATTGCATATTCGGATTATGTTTTCAAAATCGAATTTGACGATAACAAAAACGCACTTGAAAAGCTGAAAGCCGTTCTTGCCGGTGATGAAATCCTTGCCGAAAAAAAGGCGAAGCAGGGCAAACGCAGAGTTGTTAAGGAAACGAACATTAAAGAATTTATCGATAAATACAATATTTCAATAAGGGATAATGATATCGTTTTAAACATTCGCCTTGAAGCGGGCACAAAGCGAAATCTTAATCCCACTTTGCTTTTTGACACGCTTATTCGACTTATAGAAACAGATTTTTGAATGGAAAAGCATTTCGCGAATTGATTTGCTCGATAAAAAAATTATAACAGATTCATATAAAAAAATGCTTGCAATTTACATTGCTTTGTGATATATTATTTACGCATTTGTTCCGTTGCTTTCCCGCAACGCGTTAGATGCCTATTGCGTTAAGCATTTAAGCGGGTGGTCCTCTTTCATCAGTTTGTTACGAACATCCGGAAAAAAATTAGGAGGAAATCAGAATGGACGCACTTAAAAATCATAGCTGAAAGCAGCATGAAAAAAAGAACTTCCGTCTTTCTCAATCGGTGACACCGTTAAAGTAGGTGTTCGCATCAGAGAGGGTAAAACGGAAAGAGTTCAGATGTTTGAAGGAACGGTTATTGCCATTAAAGGCTCTGGCATTTCCAAAACATTTACGGTTCGCCGCGTATCATACGGTGTAGGTGTTGAGCGTGTTTTCCCGCTTCACTCCGCAAACGTTGATTCGGTTGAAGTTATCCGTAAAGGTAAGGTTCGCCGTGCTAAGCTTTACTATCTTCGCGATCGTGTCGGCAAGGCTGCAAAAGTTAAAGAAGATATCTGACAAAGTTTTTGACCGTCTCGTTTTGGGGCGGTCTTTTTGCTTTATATTATGTAATTTTATGAAAGGCAGTGTGAATGTTATGCCTGATTTTCAAAAGCGATATGTTCAGTGGTTTCCGGGCCACATGGCAAAAACGCGCAGACTCATAAAAGAAAGCCTTAATCTTGTGGACGGCGTTGTTGAAATCGTTGATGCGCGTATTCCCGCGTCAAGCTCAAACCCCGAGCTTGGTGCAATGATCAAACGCAAGCCCAAAATCGTTTTGCTGAATAAAAGCGATGTTGCCGATCCTGCCGCCACAAGCAGGTGGATTGATTATTATAAAAGGCAGGGCGTAACTGCGCTTGCCGTTGATTGCAGAAGCGGCAGAGGACTTAATAAATTCATCCCGGCATGCAAAACCGTGCTCGCCGATGTTTTAGAGAAAAATGAAAAAAAAGGCATGGCAGGCAAATCGCTGCGCTTTATGGTTGTGGGTATTCCGAACACGGGTAAATCCTCTTTTATTAACAGAATGGCGGGCAAAAAAACAAAGCGGTTGTTGAGGACAGAGCAGGCGTAACTCGCAGCAATCAGTGGTTTTCGTGCGGAAACGGTATTGAACTTCTTGACACCCCCGGCGTTCTTTGGCCTAAATTCGATGATCCCGAGGTTGGTGATAAGCTTTGCGTTTATCGGCTCGGTAAAAGACACTGTTACGGATATGGAAGCACTGTCCTGCAGGCTTCTTGAGGTGCTTGCCGCAACACACCCAGATATGATTGAGGAAAGATATAAAATAACGGATATAGACGGCTTGCAGGGCTGGGAAATCCTTGAAAAAATCGGCAAAAAGCGCGGATTTTTAATCAAGGGCGGCGAAATCAACTACGAAAGAGCCGCGGCTGCCGTTTGTGATGAATTCAGGGGAGGAAAGCTTGGGCGAATCAGCCTTGAGCTGCCGTGATTATATGGATTGGCTTAAATATGAAACAGCCGCAAGAGCCGGCGGTTTTTAATGTGATTTGCGGTGTTGACGAAGCAGGGCGCGGACCGCTTGCCGGCCCCGTGTGCGCCGCCGCTGTTGTGCTTGCTCCCGGTCAGGTTATCGAGGGTGTAAACGATTCAAAAAAAGCTTTCCGAAAAGAAAAGGGATGCGCTTTTTGGTAAAAATCATAAACGAATGTGTAGATTATTCAATTGCATTCGCAAGCGAAAAAGAAATAGACGAGATAAATATTTTGCAAGCCACTTTTCTTGCCATGCAAAGAGCGGTCGGCGGCTTGAAATCATCACCCGAAATTGCGCTTGTGGATGGCAACAGAGCGCCCGATTTAGGCGATATCAAGGTTGAAACAATTGTTAAGGGCGATGCAAATTCCGCTTCGATCGCCGCGGCTTCAATCCTTGCCAAGGTCTCGAGGGATCGGCTTATGCTTGATTTTGCCGAAAAATATCCCGAATATCATTTTGAAAAACATAAGGGATATGGCACAAAGCTTCATTATGAAATGATAGAAAAAAATACGGCATTTGCGAAATACACAGAAAAAGCTTTTTGAAAAAGGTGCTTAATAAATGAACGGCTTAGGCAAGCTTGCCGAAATGAAGGCATGCGAATATTTGCAAAAGAAAAAGTATAAGCTTATAGATGTCAACTACGCTTCGCGTTTCGGCGAAATCGATTTAATAATGACGAAAGGCGAATATATTTGCTTTATCGAGGTTAAAAATGCGCGGCGAAAATTCGATTGCATCGCCGATAGAATTTGTCGATTCCGCAAAGCAACGTAAAATCATCACCACGGCGGAGATTTATCTTTCATCCCACCCGAACGATTTGCAGCCGAGATTTGATGTTGTTGAGGTTTATTGCAAAAAAATAATAAGATTAAATCAATAAAACACCTTGAAAAATGCCTTTCAATTATATTAGAATAGCTAAAAGGCAATTTACGAATATATGTTATCAGGAGGGCAAGTATGCTTTACACATCCACACGAGATAAATCGATAAAGGTTTCCGCCGCACAGGCGATTGCTCAGGGCATCAGCGAAGAGGGCGGACTTTTTGTTCCCTGTGAGCTTCCAAAATTTTCAATTGATAAAATTTCTTCGATGACTTCCATGTCATATATAGAAAGAGCAAAAAAACCGTGCTCAAAGAGTTTTTTTAACGGATTTTACGGCAGAGGAGCTTGATTACTGCGTTTCTGGCGCCTATGCCGCAGAAAAATTTTCTTCGCCGGCAATTGCCCCCACCGTTAATATTGACGGCAATAAAAATATCCTTGAGCTGTGGCACGGCCCCACATGCGCGTTTAAAGATATGGCGCTTCAGCTTTTGCCTTATTTGATGACGGTTTCTGCTCATAAAACAGCAGACGGCAAAACAATAGTTATCCTTGTTGCCACTTCCGGCGACACGGGCAAAGCCGCACTTGAGGGCTTTAAGGATGTTGATAAAACAAAAATCCTGGTCTTCTATCCCGAAGACGGCGTTTCGCCAATGCAAAAGCTTCAGATGCTCACTCAGGAGGGCAACAATGTTTCCGTTTGTGCAATCAAGGGCAATTTTGACGATGCTCAAAGCGCTGTTAAATCCATTTTTACAAATAACGAAATAAAAAATAAGCTTGCAAAAAAGAACATGATGTTTTCTTCCGCAAACTCAATTAACTGGGGCAGACTTGTTCCTCAAATCGTTTACTATTTTTCAACCTATTGCGATCTTATCAATATGGGCAAAATAAATGCGGGCGATAAAATCAATGTTGTTGTTCCCACCGGCAATTTCGGCAACATTCTTGCAGGCTATTATGCAAAGAAAATGGGTCTTCCGATTAAAAAGCTTATCTGCGCTTCAAACAGTAATAATGTGCTTACGGATTTTCTTAAAACCGGCACTTATGACAGAAACAGAGCTTTTTACACCACCACTTCTCCAAGCATGGATATTCTCATCTCTTCAAACCTTGAGAGACTGCTTTATCATATGAGCGGCGAAGATGATGCTCTTATCCGTGATCTTATGGCTCAACTCTCCGAAAACGGCAAATACACTGTTTCCGATAAGCTCATCTGCGATATTCAGGCTGTGTTTGACGCAGGCTTTACCGCAGAGGATAAGGTTGATGAAACCATTAAAGAGCATTTTTGACAAATATTCCTATCTTTGTGACACACATACGGCCGTTGCGGTTGATGTTTACGATGAATATGTAAAAGCAACAGGTGACGATATCCCAACGGTTATCGATTCCACCGCTTCTCCGTACAAATTTTCAAAGAGCGTGCTTGCTGCCGTAACCGGCGGAAAGGCACCGGATCTTGATGAATTCGATATGGTTGATGCACTTTATAAAAAAACAGGCTTTGAGGTTCCGAAGCCGCTTGCTTCGCTTAAATCAAAGAAGGTTCGTTTCAACAATGTTTGCTCAAAAGACGATATGAGCGAAATGGTGTTCAAGCTTCTTGAACTGTAAGAAATATATACTTTTTAAGAAACGGCCCGGGTTTTTCCCGAGCCGTTTGTGTTTACTTGCAGTTGCAATTGCTGCTGCACTTAAAGGTTTCGCATTTTGTTTCCGTTGTTGTGGTTGCATTTGTGTTGCCCACTGTGATGTGGCCCGCGTTGCAGCTGTTGTCAGCCTGATGGTGAATGCAGTTTTTTGCCTCGCAGCTGATGCCTTTGATTTCGTTCATAAAATTCACTCCCTTCATCATTATTTTTTGCCGAAGGGTTTTGTTTATTCACGCAAAATCATTCCCGAAAGGATTACTCAATGTCTTTATATGCTATTGCCGACACTCATTTGTCTTTCGGCACGGATAAACCCATGGATTCGTTTGAGGGCTGGCAGGATTATACTTCCAGACTTGAAAAAAATTGGAATAAGCTTGTTGAGGAAGACGATGATGTTGTCATCGCCGGCGATATCAGCTGGGCCATGGATTTTTTTCGCAGCTCAAAGCAGACTTTGATTTTTTTGGAAAGCCTTAACGGAAATAAAATCATTTTTAAGGGAAACCATGATTATTGGTGGAATACAATGGCAAAGCTGAATAAATTTTTTTGGCGGAAAAATAATTACAAAAACCATTCGCTTCCTTTTTCAACAATTCGTTTTGAACTCGGTAATGCGTCAATCTGCGGAACACGCGGCTGGATGATGGGCTGTGAAAACGAAGAGGATATTAAAATTTTAAACAGGGAAGTGGGCAGACTCAGGCGAAGCCTTGAAAGCGCAGGGTGCCCCGAAAAAATTGTTTTTTTGCACTATCCGCCCGTTTCCGATATCTTACGATGCGATGAAATAATAAATGTTTTAAACGAATTCGGAATAAAAAAATGCTATTACGGGCATCTTCACGGTGACGCGGCAAAAATATGCCGTTTCCGGTGTTGTCGACGGTATTGACTATAAGCTCATTTCCTGTGATAAGCTAAAATTCACACCTTGTTTAATTTTTAAAAATACTGATTTTTTTCTTGAAAAAAAGCATAATTATTATGATATAATGCCTAATCGGTGATAAATAATTATAATTAAGGAGAGTTAAATATGGCACTCAAATCATCCAATAAAATTGATACAAACACATATGAAATCGAAGTTACGGTTGACGGCGAAACCTTTAAAAAAAGCCTGCACTTCAGCTTATCTCAAAGGCAGAAAAAAATATTCAGGTTCCCGGCTTCCGCAAGGGTAAGGCAACCCAGGGCATGATTGAAAAAGCTCTACGGCGAAGGTGTGTTCTATGAAGAGGCACTTGACGAGGTTTACCCCGCAGCCGTATCCGCGGCTTTTGACGAAGCAGGTCTTGAAGTTGTGGACGCACCGTTCGATCTTGAAATCCCCGTTATGGATAAAGAAAACGGCGTGGAAATGAAAATGAAGGTTACAACTTATCCCGAGGTTAAGCTCGGCGATTATAAGGGTCTCAAGGTTGCAAAGCTTCCCACCGAGGCTACCGACGAGGATGTCGACAACGAACTCAAAGCACTTCAGGAGAGAAATTCACGCCTTATCGTTGCGGACGACAGAGCTGCTCAAAACGGCGATACCGTTTCTCTTGACTTTGAAGGCTTTGTTGACGGCGTTGCTTTTTGAAGGCGGCAAGGGCGAGAATTATCCGCTTGAGCTCGGCTCAAACTCTTTCATTCCCGGTTTCGAGGATCAGGTTGCCGGCCACGGCGTTGACGAGGAATTTGATGTAAATGTTACATTCCCCGAGGAATACGCCGAAGAGCTTGCAGGCAAAGATGCCGTATTCAAGTGCAAAATTCACGAAATCAAAGCAAAAGAGCTCCCTGAGCTTAACGATGAATTTGCTCAGGATGCATCTGAATTCGATACTCTTGATGAACTTAAAGCAGACCTTAAAAAGCAGATTTCCGAAAAGAAGGAAGCAGACGCAAAAACAGATATGGAAAATCAGCTTCTTGAGCAGATTTGCGAGAATATGACCGCAGAAATCCCCGAATGCATGTTCACCAAGAGACAGGATGAAATGGTTCAGGATTACGATTACAGACTTCGCTCTCAGGGTCTTGACCTTGATACATATCTCAAGTATCTCGGCCAGGATAAGGAAAGCTTCAAAGAAACCTTTAAAGACGGCGCCGAAAAGCAGGTTAAGGTTTCCGTTGCTCTCAGAGCAATCATTACGGCTGAAAATATCGAAGCTTCGGAAGACGAAATCAATGCGGAAGCAGAAAAAATCGGCAGCCAATACGGCATGGATGCAGAGCAGGTTAAAAAGGTTCTTCCCTCAGATCAGCTTGCAGAGGATGTTAAGCGCAACAAGGCCGTTGATCTTATTGTTGGCAGCGCCGTTGTTGAGTAATCAATATTTTTTTAAAGGAAAGTGATTTATAATGGCATTGGTACCTTATGTTGTTGAGCAAACCGGCAACGGCGAGCGCTCGATGGATATTTTTTTCCCGCCTTTTAAATGACAGAATTATAGTTCTCTCCGACGAGGTTAATTCGCAAACCGCATCTCTTGTTGTGGCACAGCTTCTTTTCCTTGAAGGCCAGGACAATGAAAAAAAGATATAAATCTTTATATCAATTCACCCGGCGGTTCGGTTACGGACGGTATGGCGATTTACGACACTATGCAGTATATTAAGTGCGATGTTTCCACAATCTGCATCGGCATGGCAGCTTCAATGGGTGCGTTTCTGCTTTCAAGCGGCACAAAGGGCAAGCGCATCTGCCTGCCCAATGCCGAGGTTATGATTCATCAGCCATTAGGTCAAACAAAAGGTCAGGCAACTGAAATCGAAATTGCCGCAAACCACATCTTAAAAACAAAGAAAAAGTTAAACAGCATTCTTGCTGCAAACTGCGGTAAAACCGTTGAAGAAGTAACTGCTGACACGGAAAGAGATAATTGGCTTTCCGCCGAAGAAGCTCTTGCATACGGCCTTGTGGATAAAGTAATCGATAAAAGATAAACGGAGTCGGTAATTTATGCCAAACAACGATACAAAGCACCCGGTAATCAGGTGCTCGTTTTGCGGTAAATCCGAGGCCATGGTGCATAAGCTCATTGAAGGTCCCGGAGTTTATATATGCGATGAATGCATTGCCCTTTGCAACGATATACTTGCAGAGGCAAATCGTTCGGTGCGTAAGCCGCAAAATTCGGCAAAGGAAGACTTTGTTCTTCCGAAGCCGGAACAAATCAAACAAAAGCTTGATGAATATGTAATCGGCCAGGACGATGCCAAAAAGGCCCTTTCAGTTGCCGTTTACAATCATTACAAGCGCATATATTCCGCCGCGTCAAACGATGTTGAACTACAAAAAAAGCAATATTTTGCTGCTTGGCCCAACGGGTGTCGGCAAAAACAATGCTTGCGCAAACTCTTGCAAAAAAATACTTGATGTTCCCTTTGCGATTGCAGACGCAACAACGCTTACCGAAGCAGGATATGTCGGCGAAGATGTTGAAAACATACTGCTCAGGCTTATTCAGGCCGCGGATTTCGACATTGAAAAGGCTCAGCGCGGCATAATTTATGTTGATGAAATAGATAAAATTTCACGCAAATCGGAAAAACCGCTCAATCACCCGTGATGTTAGCGGTGAGGGCGTTCAGCAAGCGCTTCTTAAAATTCTCGAGGGCACTGTTTCAAACGTTCCTCCCGGAGGCGGCAGGAAGCACCCGCAGCAGGAGTTTATTCAGATAGACACAACCAATATTCTTTTCATTTGCGGCGGCGCGTTTGACGGCATTGAAAAAAATCATCGAAAAGCGTATGGGTTCAAAATCCATGGGATTCGGTGCAAATGTCGAAAACGAAAAGTTTGACGAAAATCAAATTCTCCACAAAGCCGTTCAGCACGATTTGGTTAAATACGGCCTTATCCCGGAGCTTATCGGCAGAATACCGGTTATAACTGTGCTGGATAATCTTGATAAAGACGCACTTGTGCGAATTATGGTTGAGCCGAAAAACTCCATCATCAAGCAATATACAAAGCTTTTTGAGCTTGACGGTGTTAAGCTTGAATTCAAAAAAGAAGCACTGGAAGCTGTTGCGGATATAACCTTGCAACGTAAAACCGGCGCAAGAGGGCTGAGAAGTGTGCTTGAGGGTGTGCTTGAAAATCTTATGTTTACCGTGCCGAGCGACAGCACTGTTGAAAAAAATCATAATCACCGAGGATTCTGTGAAAAAAACGGCTCGGAGCCTATTATTTTTGCGTAATGCAAATAAAACGGCAAAAGATTTTGAAGGCTTCCGATTTGAAAAAAATGCATAATTAAACATCAAAGGCGGGATTTTTTTCCTGCCTTTTTTTTCTTGCCTTTTATTTGTTTATATTATATAATACTAACCATGATATTAGGTGATAGTATGTGTGAGAAAAATTACAATAATCATATAGATATGCCCGTTGTGCCACTTAGGGGGCTTGTTGTTTTCCCGGAAATGGTGCTTCATTTTGATGTGGGCAGGAAAAAGAGCATTGCCGCCATTAAAGAGGCAATGAAGGCCGGCAGTGAAATATTCCTTGTTTGCCAAAAGGACGCTTCTGTTGACGATCCTTCAATAGACGATATATACGATATCGGCGTTGTTTGCTCGGTTAAGCAAATGGTTAAAATTCCCAATTCCGATAATCTGCGTGTTGTTGTTAAGGGCAGAACGAGGGCGTCAATCGCCGCTTTTGTTCAAAGCAGGCCATATCTTGTGGGCTCTGTTTGCGTTATCGATGAAGAATACGAATCCGAAGATATTGAAGAAACCGCTTATTGCAGAGCTTTAAAAAGGCAGTTTGAAAGATATTCTTCATATATGCCTAAGATTTCAAACGATGTTGTTGTTAAAGTTCTTTCGATTAACGAAAACGGCAAGCTTTGCGATTATATTTGCACTAACTGCCTTTTTGAATACTCCGAAAAGCAATCTATTCTTCAAACTCTGCCGGTAAAAGACAGATTGATGAAGCTCTTTTATCTGCTTGATAAAGAGAATTCAACTCTTGAAATCGAGGCGGAAATTCACGATAAGGTGCAGGAAAGCATAGACAGAAATCAGCGCGAATATTACCTTCGCGAGGAAATGAAGGCTATTGCTGACGCGCTCGGCGACGCAGACAATCCCGCTGAAGAGGCAGATATATATAAGGCAAAAATAGCTAAGCTGGCTTGCTCCGATGATGTGCGTGAAAAGCTGCTTGGTGAATGCAACAAGCTTATGAAAAATGCCGTCCGGATCGCACGAGGGCACGGTAGTGAGAACATATCTTGATAAATGCCTTGAAATACCTTTCGGAAAATATACTAAAGATAACATAAATCTTCTCGCCGCTCAAAAAGCTGCTTGATAAAGAACACTATGGACTTAAAACGGTTAAAGAACGCATAGTGGAGTCACTTGCCGTATATAAGCGAAATCCGGAATTTTCCGGTCAAATTCTTTGCCTTGCAGGCCCTCCCGGAGTGGGCAAAACATCAATTGTCAAAAGCCTTGCCAAAAGCATGCACCGAAAATACACTCGAATTGCACTCGGAGGCATACACGATGAAGCCGAAATTCGCGGTCACCGCCGCACATATATCGGCGCAATGGCGGGCAGAATCGTTGAAAGCATAATTAAAAGCGGTGTTATGAATCCCGTTATTTTACTGGATGAAATCGATAAGGTTGGCAACGATTATAAAGGCGATCCATCGTCTGCTCTTTTGGAAGCACTTGATCCCGAGCAGAATTTCAGCTTCACGGATCACTACATCGATTTTCCGATTGATTTAAGCAAGGTGCTCTTTATAACAACGGCAAATGATGTTTCGCAAATTCCTGCGCCCTTAAGGGACCGCATGGAAATAATTGAACTTAATTCCTACACGGCTTCCGAAAAATTCCGCATTGCAAAAGATTATCTCGTTAAAAAAGAGATGAAAAAGCACAAGCTTACGGCGCGTGAATTTAAAATAAGCGACGATGCAATTTATTGCCTTATCGATTGCTACACTGCTGAAGCGGGTGTTCGCGGGCTCGAAAAGAAAATCGCCTCGCTTTGCAGAAAAGCTTCCGTTGAAATCGAAAAGGGCGCAAAATCCTTTAGGGTAACGCCTAAAAACATTGAAGAAATCTTAGGCCCCAAGCGTTTCTTGCAGGATCAAATCGCAGATAAAAATCAGGTTGGCGTTATTAACGGCCTTGCGTGGACGAGCGTTGGCGGCACATTGCTTCCGATAGAAGTTTCGGTACTTAAAGGCACGGGTAAAACCGAGCTCACTGGCAATCTCGGTACCGTTATGCAGGAAAGTGCCAAAACGGCTGTTTCGTACATTCGCTCAATTGCCGATAAATACAGCATTAAAGAGGATTTTTATAAAACCTGCGATATACATATCCACGCTCCCGAAGCTGCAATTCCGAAAGACGGACCCTCTGCCGGACTTGCAATAACTACGGCTTTGTTTTCGGAGCTTACGGGAATACCGATTCGCCGCGACATCGCTATGACGGGCGAAATCAGCCTTAAAGGTAAGGCTTTGCCGATAGGCGGGCTTAAAGAAAAAAAGCATGGCGGCTTATAAAGCCGGCTGCAGTGAGTAATCATTCCGCGAAAGAATGTTAAAGACCTGGCCGAAATATCGGATGAAGTGAAGGCTGCAATCGAATTTAAGCCCGTTGATGAATTTCTTGATATTCTTCCGCTGGCGCTTGAAAGCATGCCGGAAGAAAAATAAGCAAAAATTCTTCTGATATAAGAAAAAAACGATAATAAAAAGATAATTCTCTCAGGGAAACGATAACACAGTAATATGAATTTTAATAAAGCAGAATTTACCGCTTCATACGGTATTTCATCTCAGCTTGCGGCAGACGAGTTGCCGGAAATCGCATTTGCCGGGCGCTCCAATGTGGGCAAAAAGCTCGCTGCTTAACAAGTTGTTTAACAGAAAAAATCTTGCCCGCGTCAGTTCCGTTCCCGGCAAAACCGTTACCGTTAATTTTTTTATAATGTTGACGGTAATCGCTTCGTTGATTTACCGGGTTACGGCTACGCTAAAAATTTCTAAATCGGAAAAGGATAGATTTGCCGAGCTTATGGAAGGCTATTTCCAAAGCGGCAGAAATATAAAGCTTGTTGTTCAGCTTGTTGATATGAGGCATAAGCCCTCTGCCGACGATATCGGCATGATTTCGTTTTTAAACGAATTTGAATTGCCTTATATCATAGTTCTTACAAAGGCCGACAAGCTTAAGAAAAAGGAATATGCAGCAAGGCTTGCGGCAATGCCCGAGGAACTCGGCAATCCCGCCGTGCCGATAATTCCGTTTTCGGCTCAAAGCGGGCTTGGCGTTGATGAAGTTAAAAAAATGATTGAAAAATCGTTTAATTCACAGGAGGATAATGAATAAATGGAGAAAAAAACCGTTTTTAACCAAGGAAAAAGGCACAGGATATCGTAAAAAAATACCCCACACCTTTTCATATTTACGATGAAAAAGGGAATCAGAAAAAAATGCCGAAAAATCTTAAAAAAAGCATTTTCCTGGAACGAGGGGTATAAAGAGTATTTTGCCGTTAAGGCAACGCCCAATCCTTTCCTTATAAACATTTTTGCGTGAATACGGCTGCGGCTGCGACTGCTCTTCAAAAACGGAGCTTATGCTTTCAAAAACCATCGGCGCCGTAGGCGATGATATTATGTTTTCTTCAAATGATACTCCGATTGAAGAATTTAAATATTGCGCTGATTTAGGCGGCATAATAAATCTTGACGATATCACTCATATTGCGGCTGTTGAAAAAGCCTGCGGCAAGCTGCCCAAGAAAATGAGTTGCCGTTATAATCCCGGCGGCGTGTTTGAAATGAGCAACGGAATTATGGATAACCCAGGTGATGCTAAATACGGCATGACCACAGAACAGATCTTTGAAGCTTTCAAAATCATGAAAGAAAAGGGCGTTGAAGAATTCGGTATTCACTCCTTCCTTTGCTCAAATACAGTTACAAATGAATATTATCCTGCGCTTGCCAAAGTTCTTTTCGAGCTTGCGGTTGAGCTTAAAAAAATAAGGTTGGCGTTGATATTAAATTCATAAATCTTTCGGGCGGCGTCGGCATTCCTTACACTCCCGATCAAGAGCCTAACGATATTTTCGCGATAGGCGAGGGTGTGCATAAGGTGTTTGACGAGGTTCTTGTTCCCGCTGGAATGGGCGATGTTGCAATTTACACCGAAATGGGCAGATTTATGATGGGGCCCTACGGTGCGCTTGTTACTACGGCTATCAATGAAAAACACACCCACAAGGAATATATCGGCGTAGACGCCTGCGCAGTAAATCTTATGCGCCCTGCAATGTACGGCGCATATCATCACATTACTGTTTTAGGCAAGGAAAACGAACCCTGCGACCGTAAATATGACGTTACAGGTTCTCTTTGCGAAAATAACGATAAATTTGCGATTGACCGTATGCTTCCCAAAATCGATATGGGCGATTTGGTTTATATTCACGATGCCGGCGCGCATGGCTTCTCGATGGGCTATAATTATAACGGTAAGCTTAAATCCGCAGAGCTTTTGCTTTGCGAAAACGGCGATGTTAAGCTTATCCGCAGAGCCGAAACACCTAAGGATTATTTTGCAACCTTTGATTGCTTTGACTTTTACGGCGATTTAATAAACGCATAAGCTTTTTTATGATAAAGCAGGCATGGAAAATATGCCTGTTTTATTTTTTAGGGCTTTACTTTCAAACTTTAGTGTGTTAAAAATATAAATACTTTGATTAAGGGGTGTATTTATGTCACTTAAAAGGGATAACGAAAGCCTGAATTTTTTGTTTAATTGCATTTTACAGCTAAACGATATTGATGAATGCTATGATTTTTTTGAGGATTTGTGCACCGTTCAGGAGCTTAAATCACTCAGCCAAAGAATTGTTGTTGCCAAAATGCTTTCGGAAAAATCGGTTTACACCGATATTGTTGATGCCACAGGCGCTTCAACCGCCACCATCAGCAGGGTAAACAGAAGCCTTCAGTTCGGATGCGACGGATACGATAAAATTTTCGAGCGCATTAAGGGTGAAAGCAAGGATGAAAATGTATAATCATTTTGCAGGCATTTATGATGAATTAACCGAAAATGTATCCTATTCCGAAAGAGCCGAATACATTTCCGGTTTTTTTCATAAATATTCGGTTAAACGCGGCGCAAAAATACTTGATTTGGCATGCGGCACCGGCAGTTTCACCGCGGAATTTTTCAAGGCTCGGCTATGATGTTACCGGCGCGGATATAAGCTGTGAAATGCTTTCCGTTGCCGAAAATAAGTGCAGCGGTAATGCAAGCTTTGTTTGCGCTGATATGCGTGATTTTGCGTTTTCCGAGCCTTTTGACGCATGCGTTTGCTGCCTTGATTCGATAAATCATCTTGATAGTATTAACGATGTTGCGAAAACCTTTAAATGCGTTTATAATTCGCTGAAGCCCGGAGGCATTTTTTTGTGTTTGATGTAAATACTCTTTACAAACACGAAAAATGTTCTCGGCGACAATACTTTTGTTTTCGACGAAGACGAATTTTTTTCCTTTCTTGGGATAACGAATATCTCGGAAACGGAAAAAGTCAGGCTCATACTTGATATGTTTTTTCGCAAAGGAAAGCTTTATGAAAGATATTCGGAAGATTTTTGCGAACAGGCATATGATATTGAAACGATTAAAAAAACGCTTTAAACCCGCTTTTTTTGATATAAAGGGGATTTATAACGAATTGACGCTTACACCGCCTAAAACGGACTCCGAGCGGCTTTATTTCGTGTGTGAAAGGAAGATTGACGATGAGTAAGCTTGTCAGATATATAACAGAAGACGGCAGTGCGTTTATTATCGCCGCCGATTCAACGGAAATGATAAGAAAAATGGAGCAAATTCATCAGCCGTCCGCCGCTGTAACGGCAGGTATGGGCAGATTGCTCACAGCAGCCTCTATAATGGGAGTTATGCTCAAAGGTGAGGATGATAATATCACTTTGCGTTTTAACGGCGACGGGCCCGCAGGGAGCGTTATAGCAGTTGCAGACAGCAGCGGTAATGGCCGCATAAGCGTTCAAAATCCCATTGTTGAGCTTCCGCTTAACGATAAGGGTAAACTCGATGTGAGCGGCGCGCTGGGAAAAAAACTGGTTATCTTTATGTGATTAAAGACATAGGATTAAAAGAGCCCTTTATCGGCACAACCGAAATTGTAAGCGGCGAGGTTGCCGAGGATATAACAAATTATTATGCCGTTTCGGAGCAAACTCCGAGTGTGTGCTCGCTGGGTGTTTTAATAAACCCTGATTTGTCGGTAAACTGTGCGGGCGGCTTTTTAATTCAATTGCTTCCCGGATGCCCGGATGAAATTATTGATGTTATAGAAAAAAATATTGCCGCTATACCGCCCGTTACAACTATGCTGACAGACGGTTTAACACCGGACGATATGGCAAAAAAAGCTTTAAGCGGATTAAAAATCGAAAAGCTTGATGAATCGGAGTTCACATACAAATGCGCCTGCTCAAGGCAAAAGGCCGAGGCGGCAATGCTTTCCGCCGGCAGAGCAGAGCTGGAAGATATGGTGAAGGAAAAATAAGCCTTTCACCGTTGAATGCCATTTTTGCAACAATAATTACGAGTTCACAACCGAACAAATCAAAAACGCTTTTTAAAAAAACTTAAATAATTTTATAAAAAAAGTTTCCAAAAAAAGTGTTGACATTTCGGCGAGGATATAGTATCATAATCAGCGTTGCAACGGCAACTTGGGAGTATAGCTCAGCTGGGAGAGCATCTGCCTTACAAGCAGAGGGTCACAGGTTCGAGCCCTGTTACTCCCACCATTTTGGCCCGGTAGTTCAGCTGGTTAGAACGCCTGCCTGTCACGCAGGAGGTCGACGGTTCGAGTCCGTTCCGGGTCGCCATTATGTGCTTCTGTAGCTCAGTCGGTAGAGCAGGGGACTGAAAATCCCCGTGTCGATGGTTCGATTCCGTCCGGAAGCACCATAAATGCGGATTTAGCTCATCCGGTAGAGCGCCACCTTGCCAAGGTGGAGGTAGCGAGTTCGAGTCTCGTAATCCGCTCCATTAGGCACTAAGCAATTAGTGCCTGTTCTTTTAAAGGCGGCACCATAGCCAAGTGGTAAGGCAGAGCTCTGCAAAAGCTTTATCCCCAGTTCAAATCTGGGTGGTGCCTCCAAATTAAACCGTTCACAATGTGAGCGGTTTTTTCTTTTTGTTTGCAACAAAGAGAACCACCTGCTATGCAGGTGGAAAAGGAAAAGCTTTAGCGAGGAGAGAAGTGACAAAATAAAAACACCTTGATATATTAGAAGTAGGTTTGCCGACCAAAACTAAAATATCAAGGAGGTCTTAATCGTGAAAGAGAAAGACATAAACAGTTTAGACCATACGAGGTGGAGATGTCAATACCATGTGGTGTTTGCACCAAAGTACAGAAGAATGGCAATCTACGGAGAAATCAAGGTAGATATAGGGAAAATATTGAGACAATTATGCAAGCAGAAAGGAATAGAGATAATAGAAGCAGAGTTGTGTCAAGACCATGTACATATGCTGATAAGCATACCACCAAAATATAGTGTGTCACAAATAATGGGATACCTAAAAGGAAAAAGTAGTCTGATGATTTTCGACCGACATGCAAATTTAAAGTATAAGTACGGAAATCGACATTTTTGGGCAAGAGGATATTTCGTAGATACAGTGGGGGCGCAACAAAAAGCAAATACAAAGAGTACATACGAAATCAATTGACAGAAGATAAAATAGCAGACCAAATAGAATTGAAAAGAGTTTGTGGACCCGTTTACGGGTAGCGTGAACAAGTAGGCAAAAATAACCCCTTTAGGGGAAGCCTGAAAAACAATGCGGTCGACAAACTTTTCAGTGCCCCTTTAGGGGTTGTGTCCGTAAAAAAGCCCTTCTAGGGCTTACTCAAAACCTCCGGCTTAGCCGGAGGTCTTGACTATGTTGATTATCTTGTGTTTTCATTGATTTGATTTAAAAAAAGTTGTGTTTTTGCACAAAAAGCAGCAGCGTTTCATAGTCAAAAAAATTATCATTCGGTTATCCATTTTTCCTCAAAGTGCATATTTTTTTAAATGATAATTTATAATTCCAAGCCTTTTTTTACACATTGTTCATTTTTCTTGTCATGAATTTTAATTTTTTTGTTGAAATTTGATTTTAATAATGTTATACTACCAATAGACTTTGTTAGGAGGGTACCGCCTTGAGTAAAGAATCAAAACAAGTAAAAAAAGAAGCTAAGGCCGCAAAGAAAGCTGCCAAGGCTGAAAAAGGCTGCATCTAAAATGGCCGCTAAGGCAGAAAAAGAAGCATTCTAAGGATTATAATAAATTCGTTAAGAAAGCTACAAAGAAAAAAATAATAAAAAAAGCAAATAAACCCGGATATGCCGCGATTGTTATTCCTCCGATTGACGAATATCAGTCCAAATCCGAAATCAAGCTTGCAAAAGCAAATGATAAAAGCTTATGCAGCTTATGTAAAGAAAAATAAATAAGAAAAACACAAAAATGGAAGCAAAATGTGCAAAGAAGGGCAAGCCCTTTGAGACCATTCCGGTTCCCGAAAAGGATGAGTTTGTTCTTCAAACCAACAAAAAGAGAAAAGTTTGGAGAATGATTATCAGAATTCTTCTTATTTGGCTTATTGTTTATTTCATTATTATGTGGCTTATGTATTCACCTGCTATTTTGCCCACCGAGGCTGATGATACCACGGCTGCCGCTTCTTATGATTACGAGCCGTATTCAAACCCGCATGAAATCACCACAACTCCCGATTACACAATCGCAGAGGCAAAGGTTTTCTTAAAGCAGGTTATTCATGATAATTGGAAAAACATCGGCTATTCATCTGATGTAAGCAATGATGCTATTACATATAATAATAAAACGATCGTTGTAAACAATGCTAATTGCTATGTATTCTCTTGCGCAGGCAAAACTTACGCAGTTCCGATCAAGCTTTCCGGATGCTATGTTTTTGGATAACGGCGAATATAAGCCGCTCACATTTGATAACACAAATTATCTTTTTCTAAATAAAAAATTTAAAGCCCGGTTTTTTTGCCGGGCTTATTTTTTTCAAAGTGATTTTAAAGCTGTTGATAATTATGATAAAAGCATTAAAAAAGTGCCGCAGAAACGAATTCTGCGGCACTTTTATCATATGTGCGTCAGTTTTTAAGACTGTGCAGGGGAGCGGGGATTTTGCCGCCTCTGTTAATGAATTTTGCAGGTGATTTTGTGTTTACCTTCATAACGGGGCCGGAACCGAGCAAACCGCCGAATTCAAGCTCATCACCGATATTTTTTTGCCTATCGCCGGAATAACGCGAACTGCAGTGGTTTTGCAGTTTACCATGCCGATTGCCGCTTCATCTGCGATAATGCCGCTTATTGCTTCGGCAGTTGTGTCACCGGGAATAACTATCATGTCAAGTCCGACTGAGCAAACAGCAGTCATAGCTTCAAGCTTTTCAATGCAAAGTGCACCGCTTCTTGCGGCATCAATCATGCCGGCATCCTCGGAAACGGGGATAAATGCGCCGGAAAGACCGCCTACGCTTGAAGAAGCCATAACGCCGCCTTTTTTTACCGCATCGTTAAGCATTGCAAGGCAAGCAGTTGTGCCGGGGCCTCCGCACTGCTCAACGCCGATTTCTTCAAGAATATGAGCAACCGAATCGCCGACTGCCGGAGTTGGAGCAAGTGAAAGATCAACAATTCCGAAAGGAACACCGAGCCTTTTTGAAGCTTCCGTGCCGACGAGCTGACCCATTCTTGTAACTTTAAACGCTGTTTTTTTAATCAGCTCCGCGATTTCGTTAATGCTGTAATCGGGGTATTTTGATATTGCCGCTCTAACAACGCCGGGGCCGGATACGCCCACGTTTATTACGCAGTCGGGTTCGGAAAGGCCGTGGAAAGCGCCTGCCATAAAAGGATTGTCTTCCGGAGCATTGCAAAAAACAACAAGCTTGCCTGCACCTATGCAGTCTTTATCCTTGGTGAGCTCTGCCGCTTCTTTAACCTTTTGGCCCATAATTTTAACGGCGTCCATATTGATGCCGGCTTTTGTTGATCCGATATTTACGGAAGAACATAAATGCTCGGTTTGTGCAAGCGCCTGCGGAATTGAATTTATAAGCTCCAAATCGCCTGCGGAAAAGCCTTTTTGAACAAGTGCCGAATAACCGCCTATAAAGTTAACGCCGATCGTTTGAGCCGCTTTTTCAAGTGTAATGGAATATTTAACAGGATCACCGCCGCTGATGCCGGCCAATATCGCAATCGGTGTAACGGATACAAGCTTGTTTATAATCGGAATGCCGTATTGTTTCTCGATATCCTCGCCTGTTGAAACAAGGCGCTCGGCCCTGCGGCAGATTTTATCGTAGACCTTGGCGCATGCCTTATCGATATCCGAATCTGCGCAATCGAGCAAGGAAATGCCCATTGTGGTCGTTCTGATATCAAGGCATTCGTCCTGAATCATATGTATTGTTTCAAGTATGTCAAATGTGTTAATCATATTATTGATGTGCTCCTTGCAATAATGTTATATTCTGTGCATCGAGTTAAAAATATCCTCGTTCATAACATGAATTGAAAGCCCGCTGTTTTTACCGTATTCCGAAAGTGAATCCGAAAAATCGGCAAAGGGCACGGAGCATTTGCTGACATCTGCCATCATGATCATGCAAAAACATATCATGAAGAATGGATTGAGTTACCTCTGTGATGTTTACATCGTTTTCCGCACAAATTGCGGAAACCTTTGCAAGGATGCCGACCATATCTTTGCCGACAACAGTTATTACTGCACGCATATTTTATTACCTCCTAAAAGTAATTATATTGATTATAGCAAAGCGGGGATTTTTCAACAAAAAAAGAATAATAATGTTTGATTTTAACGTCGAATGTGGTAGAATATATTAGCTTAGAAAGGAAAATGATTATGAAATACGCAAATTTTTATGATCTTCACACTCATTCCGAACATTCGTTTGACGGGCATCATTCCTGCACGCTTATGTGCGAAAGTGCGGTTCAAAAGGGCTTAAAGGGGCTTGCAATCACGGATCACTGCGAAATTGATTCCAAGGATTGCGACTTTAACAAGCTTTGCAGCAGCCAATTTTTTGACACCTCAAAGGCGGCAACCGTATTTAACGGAAGTCTTGAGGTTTTTAAGGGCATAGAACTCGGTCAAGCGGTTTACGATAAGCCTTTGGCGGAAAAAATACTCGCAAAATATGATTACGACTTTGTGCTCGGCTCAATTCACAATCTGCGCGATATGGAGGATTTTTTCTTTCTCGATTACAACAAAGGCTATGATATTTATGATTTACTCGGCAGATATTTTGATACCGAATACGAGCTTTGTGAATGGAATAAATTCGATTCGCTTGCACATTTAACATATCCTTTGCGCTATATCACGGGAAAATACGGCATAGAGGTTGATATGAGCCGCTTTTCGGATAAAATCGATAATATCCTTGCGCTACTCATAAAAAACGAAAAAGCGCTTGAAATAAACACTTCCGGCTATTTTAATGAAATGAAAGATATTTTTGCCAAATGCAGAAATCGTTGCAAGATATAAGGAACTCGGAGGTAAGTATATTACTTTGGGCTCCGATTCACACTATTACGATAAAATAGGAATGGGAATCGAGCAAGGCCTTGATGCCGCCAAAAAATGCGGTTTTGAATATTTCACGGTATACAGAAAAAGAAGGCCGTATCTGATTCCGATTGAATAACTTTTAATTAAAGAGAGGGAAAAAGTATGGATGAAAAATACTATAAAGCTTCTTGAAGAAAAACGCGAGGCTCAGCAACAAAGAGCTTGCCGCGGCACTCGGTGTTTCCGAGCAGGAGGTTGCGGATGAAATCAAGCTTTTGGGAAAAACACGGGCGTTATTAAAGCCTACAAAGCTTTTTATAGATACAGAAAAAAACATCAAAAGCAAACCGTTACGGCTCTTATTGAACTTAAAAATCAGACCGAAATACGGCAGGGGATTTGATGATTTGGCAGAGCGCATTTCGCAGATGGAGGAGGTTGAATCCATCTATCTTATGAGCGGCGCTTTTGATTTGACCGTTTTTGTAACGGATAAGTCTTTCCATGATGTTGCCATGTTTATCGCAAAAGCGACTGTCACCGCTTGAGGGCGTTGTTTCAACGGCAACACATTTTATTCTTAAAAAAATATAAGGAAAAACGGAGTTTTGATGGCCGACGAACCTGTTGACGACAGGGGGACGGTTTCTCTGTAATGGATTACTCAAAAATATTTAAATCAAAAACCTTGTTAAAAACCAAGCCGAGCGGCATAAGAAAGTTCTTTTCCATTGCCGAGGAGCTTGATAATGTTATTTCACTCGGCGTGGGCGAACCGGATTTTCTGACCCCGTGGCATATAAGAAACACGGCAATCGATTATTTGGATAAAGGTGCAACGCGTTATACTGCGAATGCGGGTCTTGCGGCTTTAAGAGCCGAAATATGTGATTTTTATGCAAGAAAGTACAATATCGAATACAACTCCAAAACCGAAGCTCTCGTAACCGTAGGCGGCTCGGAGGGCATTGATATGGCAATAAGATCCGTTATTTCACCCGGTGATGATGTTTTGCTTGTTGAGCCTTGCTTTGTTTGCTATCGCCCGATCGTAGAAATCTGCGGAGGCAATGTTATCACCATTAATACCAAAGCCGAGGATAATTTTTAAATTGACTGCCGATGAAATAGAAGCAGCGGTTACGCCGAAAACAAAGCTGATCATTATGCTTTATCCGAATAATCCCACGGGAGCCGTCATGCGCAAAGAGGATTTGATTAAAATTATCCCTGTAATCAAAAAGCATGATTTGCTTGTGCTTACGGATGAAATTTACAGTGCACTCACTTACGGAAATGAAGCGCACACAAGTATCGCTTCGCTTCCCGGAATGAAAGAGCGCACGATAGTTATAAACGGTTTTTCAAAAACATATTCGATGACGGGCTGGCGACTCGGCTATGCGCTTGCTCCGGCCGAAATAATTTCTCAAATGACAAAGCTTCATCAATTTGCAATTATGAGCGCGCCCACAAATTCGCAATATGCCGCTGTTGAGGCACTGAAAAACGGCGACGCCGATATTGAAAAAATGCGTGAGGAATACGATTTGCGCCGCAGATACACGGTGAGCAGATTTAACGAAATGGGCTTAACCTGTTTTTGAGCCGGAGGGCGCTTTTTACGCATTTCCTTCAATCAAATCAACGAGGCTTTCAAGCGATGACTTTTGCGAAAATGCTGATTATGGATAAAAGAGTTGCCGTTATTCCCGGCAATGCTTTCGGCGATTGCGGCGAGGGTCATATCAGGGTTTCCTATTGTTATTCGATTGATAACATCAAAAAAGCAGCCGACCGAATTGAAGAATTTGTTAATTCGCTTGCATGCGATTGAAAGGTAATATATGAAAGTTAAAGTTGCGGCATATGCAAAAATAAATTTAATGCTTGATATTGTTTCCCTCAGAACGGACGGTTATCACGATCTTTTTTTATGATTATGCAAAGCGTCGGCGTGCATGATATCGTTACCGTTTCGGAAAATAAATCAAGAAAAATATCCATAACCTGCGCCGAGGAGGGTATCCCGCTGGATGAATCCAATATTTGCTGGAAAGCTGCAAAGGGATTTTTTTAAATACACCAAAAAGCGCAATAAAGGCATAAATATTGATATTCAAAAGAAAATTCCGCATGCTGCGGGTCTTGCCGGCGGAAGTGCGAACGGTGCCGCCGTTATAAAAGCTTTAAATGAGATTTACCGCACGGAATTAAGCGATAAAGAAATGTGTGAAATCGGCGTTAAAATCGGCGCGGATCTTCCGTTTTGCCTTACGGGCGGCACTTTGCTTGCTCAGGGCATAGGTGATGTGCTCAGCAAAACAAAGCCGCTGAAGAGGTGCTTTATCGTGCTTGCAAAGCCCGATTATTCTGTAAATACGGGATATGCTTATCGCCAATTCGATTCAATCGGTAAAATGCGCACTCCGGATAAATTCGGAATGCTTTGTGCAATTCAAAGCGGCGATTTAAAAGCAATATGCTCAAAGCTCGATAATGTGTTTGAGCAGTTTATAGAAGTGCCGCACAGGGTAGATATAAAGCACACTATGCGAGAATGCGGAGCAATCGGCACATGCATGAGCGGAAGCGGCCCTACCGTTTACGGTATATTTGAAAATAAAGAGGATGCCGAGCATGCTTGCAATGCGATCAAGCCTTTTTGCAAGGGATATCGAACTTTGCAGACCGGTTTCCAAAGGGCTGCAAAAATTTTTGAAAAATCAGCGAATAATATATCAAAAAAACCTGCCAAAAAAATTTCTATGAGCGTTGCTCAAAAGAAAGGCAGGTTTTTATTATGAATAATAAGTTTAAATTATTTTTCGATTTTGTTTTTTTGGCGGCAATAATTGCTTTTTTTCTTATATTTCTCCGTTTGTTAAAAACAAGCGAAAAGATATCAGGCGAAGTTTTCAGACTTCATATTCTTGCAAAATTCCGACAGCGAAGAAGACCAAGCGTTGAAGCTGAAGGTGAGAAATGCTGTTTTGGCATGCGGGGAGCCGCTTTTCAAAAATTGCAAAAGCCTCGGCGAAGCCGTTGAAATCGGCAGAGAAAACACCGAATTATTCAAGAATGCCGCTCAAAAATGCGTCAGCGACAACGGCTATGATTATCCCGTGAATGTGTATGTTGACAAGGAATATTTCAACACGCGAAAATATAATCAAATCACAATGCCGGGCGGTATTTACAATGCACTCAAAATTGAAATAGGGCAGGCAAAAGGGCATAATTGGTGGTGCGTTATGTTTCCGGCAATATGTTTGCCGAGCGTAAGCGAAGATGAAATTAATCAATATCTTTCGGATGATGAAGTCGAGCTTCTAAATTCGGGAAGTAAGTATAAAATCAGGTTTAAAATCGTTGAAATATATGAAAAGCTTAAAAGCAGAGCCGTTACTTCATCATTAGCGTAAGCAAAAGTTGACATAAGCGCTCAAGTGGCGTATAATCCCATTAGTTTGGTATGAAAAGAGGGCGGCTATGAGCATTTATTATTTTGATAATGCAGCCACAACACGGATTGATGAAGCCGTGCTTGAAGAAATGCTTCCGTACTTGAAAAAAACGAATACGGCAATCCATCCTCGATTTATTCAATCGGCAGATCCGCAAAAAGCCTTACTTGAAAATTCGCGCGACAAAATCGCCGCTTTGCTCAATTGCAAGCCGAGTGAGATTTATTTTACTTCGGGCGGAAGCGAGTCTGACAACGCCGCAATATTCGGGATTTCAGCCGCATGCGGCAAAAACGGCATCGTTACAAGCACGATTGAGCATCCTGCGGTACTGAACAGTGTTAAATCGGCGGTAGCAAATAAAAAAGAGTGCAAATTCATTCCGGTTTCAACTAACGGTGTTATTGATATAAATGCTGCTAAAAAGCTTGCAGCAGCCGATATCGGGCTTGTTTCGGCTATGCTCGTAAATAACGAAACAGGTGTTGTTCAGCCGATAGACGAGCTTGCCGAAATTGCGCACTCGGCAGGCGCATATATCCATACAGACGCTGTTCAATCCCCATCATGCACAAAAATCGATTTGCAAAAGTTGAATGTCGATTCTCTTTCACTTTCCGCTCACAAATTCGGCGGTCCGAAAGGAATAGGAATATTGTTTTTAAGAACGGGAACACCGTTTGAAAAATTTATACACGGCGGGCACCAGGAACGCGACCGCCGCGCAGGCACGGAAAAATATAGCCTTTACAGCAGGCTGTGCCAAAGCGCTTGAATTAACTTATAACGGCTTTGATGAAAAACAAAGAAAAAAATATCCGCTTTAAGGCGGCGTTTTTGAGTCGGCAATTAAGTCCGATTTTCCCAAGGCGATAATCAACGGCGAATCGGCCGAGCGCTGCTGCTCGATTTCTTCGGTAACATTTCCCGGCGTTTCGGCAGACAGTATTATAATGAATCTTGATTTTGCGGGAATTTGCATTTCCGCCGGGAGTGCGTGTGCCTCAGGCTCCGTTACGCCGTCGCATGTTTTAACGGCGATGGGAATAGGGGAGGCAAACGCCAAAAGCTCCGTTCGCGTTTCATTCGGCAAAAACAACACGCCCGACGAAACCGATTTTCTTATAAAAAAACATTATCCGACACGGTTAAAAAGATTGAAAAAAATATAAAAACATAGGGTGAATTATGGCTAACAAACGCGTTTTGCTCGGAATGAGCGGCGGGGTGGACAGCAGTGTTGCCGCCGTTTTGCTTAAAGAACAGGGATATGATGTTGTAGGAATCACAATGAAGCTTTACAACGGCGAATTTGAGGGCGGCTGCTGCAATATTTCCTCAACTCTTGACGCAAAAAGAATTTGCGACTACATAGGTGCTCCGCATTACACACTCGATTTTACAAATGAATTTCAAAAATATGTTATCGATGATTTTATCGGCGAATACAGCAAATGCAGAACGCCGAATCCCTGCATAGAATGTAATAAGCATCTTAAATTCGGCATAATGTATCAAAAAGCGCGAGAGCTCGGCTGTGATTTTATTTCAACAGGGCACTACGCAAAAATTGCTTACAGCGAAAAATACGGCCAAAATGTGTTGATGAAATCCGCCGCGCAGGGCAAGGATCAAAGCTATGTGCTTTATAATTTGCCGAAAGAGTTGCTTGATAAAGTGCTTTTTCCTCTTTGCGATTTTGGAAAAACAAGGCTCAAATCCGCGCAATTGCGGCAGAGCACAAATTGCCCGTTGCCTCTAAGCCGGACAGTGAAGATATTTGTTTTATTTCCGACGGCAATTATAAAAAATTCCTTGAAGAAAATTCTGATTTAAAAAGCAGGGAGGGGAATATTGTAACGCGCGGCGGCAAAACACTCGGCAAGCACACGGGACTTTATAAGTACACAATAGGTCAGCGCAAAGGGGCTCGGAATATCAAATCCCGTTCCGCTTTATGTTCTCGGCTTTAATCCCGCAAAAAAATGAGCTTACCGTCGGCGAGGAAAAAAAGAACTTTATATTAAGGAATTTACAGTTTCCGATGTTAATTTCCTTATGTTTGAAAAAAAGCTTTCGGAGCCGATGCATGTCAAGATCAAAACAAGATATTCCGCTAAAGCTTATGACGGTGTTATTTCGCCTGCGCAAAGCGGTGTTTCCGTTTGCTTTGACGAACCTCAAAAAAATCGATTACGCCGGGGCAATCCGCCGTATTTTATGTTGATGACGATATTGTTCTCGGCGGCGGCAAAATAGACGGATAAAAAAACGCAGCTGCCGATTTAAGGCGGGTGCATTTTTTTATAATATTTTTTTGTCAGTAGTTAAAATGTTAATTATTAAAAAGAAAAAGACCTTACTTGATTGAGTAAGGTCTTTTTTTGGTGCCGGCGGCGGGGGTCGAACCCGCACCCTGTTGCCAGGACCGGATTTTGAGTCCGGCACGTCTGCCAATTCCATCACGCCGGCGAATCGGGATACTTAATATCCCGTGGTGCTGGTGACCGGACTTGAACCGGTACGGTATTTCTACCGAGGGATTTTAAGTCCCTTGCGTCTGCCGATTTCGCCACACCAGCGAACACAAAAATATAATACATTAAATCGGCACGAATGTCAATAATTTAATTTACTTTATTTTGCGGAATTCCGTTTATGCAGCTCTCAATATTCTTATCAAGAATATTCAAAAGCCTTTGTCTTGTTTCTTTTGCCGCCCATGCAATGTGAGGCGTGATAATGCAATTTTCAGCAGAAAGCAGGGGATTTGCTGGGTTTGCCGGCTCTGCTTTCAAAACATCGAGTGCCGCGCCGGCTATCTCACCGCTGTTTAACGCGTCCGCAAGAGCCTGTTCGTCAACAACCGGGCCTCTGGATGTGTTTATCAAATAAGCGCTTTTTTTCATTTTATTAAGATTTTCTTTGTTTATAATATTTTTCGGTTTCGTTTGTAAGCGGGCAGTGGCAGCTAACAAAAATCAGAATTTTTCAAACAGATAATCAAGTGCAACCTGCTTTGCCGTTTTAAAAATCTGAGGTGTCTTTTTGACCTCGAATTGAACAGAACATTCATTCCGAAGCTTTCCGCTATACGCGCAACTTTTTTTGGCCGATTGAGCCAAAGCCGATTATGCCTATCGTTTTACCGTCCAGCTCAAAAAGCGGAGCCTTCCAATAGCAAAAATCGGGGCAAGCACACCAATCACCGGCGTGAACCGAGTCGGAATGTAAATCTGTTTGGTTTGCAAAATGAAGTATAAACGCAAAAACCTCCTGTGCAACCGCATTGGTTGAATACGCAGGAATGTTGCAAACGCAAATTCCTTTTTCGTTTGCCGCATTCATATCAACAACATTGTAACCCGTTGATTGCAGGCAGATATATTTAAGCTCGGGCGAAAGTGCTTCAATCGTTTTTTTAGTTATGATTGTTTTTGTTGATTACTAAAATTTCTGCTCCTTTTGCTCTCGAAACAACATCTTCGGGCTGCGTTCTATCATAAATTTTAACATCATCGCTGTATTTGCTCAAAAAGCTCCATGAAAGGTCGCCGGGATTTGTTGTGCATGCATCAAGGTTGACTATTTTCATATTTATCACCGCTTTGTTTTTTTGATAATTATATCGCTATTTACTGCTTTTTTTCAATAATTATTGCATATAAAAAGTATTTTTACTATATAATAAAACATAGAAATTATTGGTGATGTTATGAAAAAAATCGCTTTTAATTTTGCTTACTTTTAATTTTTTTACTGCAACTTCATGCTTCGCAATAAATAATTTCCTGCCCGATAATAAAAAGGTTAATTCAAACTACAACGATTCGCGGCATTGCATTGTGCTTGATGCGGGTCACGGCGGAGCAGACGGTGGCACAATTGCCGCAAACGGAACTCCCGAAAAAGAAATTAACCTTGCAATAGTTTTGGCACTGTATGATTTTTTTGAATGTTACAGGCGTTAAGTGCAAGGCGATCAGAAGCGGCGATTATGAATTTTATCCCGATAAATCAAACAGAAGCAGATCGGATTTATACAACAGACTTGATTTTGTGAATGAAACGGAAAATGCGATTCTTGTTTCCGTCCACCAGAATTTTTTTGAAAGCACTGCCGAATCGGGTATGCAGATATGGTACACCAAAAAATGTAGCCTCAAGCAAAAATTCTTGCAGATAAAATATTAAATAACACAAAAAAATTTTTTTGCAGCAAGATAATACAAGAATAAATAAAGAATCGGACGACAGCTATTATATCCTTTATAAAGCGAGTGTGCCGTCCGTTATGGTTGAATGTGGGTTTATGAGCAATCCCGAAGAAGAGGAAAAGCTTGAAAGCGACTCTTATCAGAAGCAGCTTGCCTGCGTAATTGCTCTCGGAATAAATCAGTATATTAACGAGGAAAAAAATAAATGGCTAAATTAAAAATCTGTTTATGTATGTTCGGAATGCGGCTATGAAAGTGCAAAATGGTACGGCAAATGCCCCGGGTGCGGCGAATGGAACACAATGAACGAGGAAACACCGATTGCTGCCAAATCGGCGGTTTCAGGCAAGAGCAATTCTTATAAATCACAGGCGGTTTTGCATTTAAATGAAATAAACGGCGATGTTGAAAGGCGAATTTCAACAGGCGTTAAGGAGTTTGACCGTGTTCTCGGCGGCGGCATCGTTGAGGGAAGCCTTGTGTTGCTAAGCGGCGACCCCGGCATAGGTAAATCAACAATTTTGCTGCAAATCTGCCAGCATTTGGGGCAGAGCAAAAGCGTGCTATATGTAAGCGGCGAGGAATCGGCAAATCAAATTAAGCTGCGTGCAGTTCGCCTTGGGGTAACAACTGAAAATCTCGGTATCTTGGCGCAAACCGATGTCGGCACAATACCGGAAACAATCAGGAGCGAAAAGCCGGATGTTGTTATAATCGATTCAATTCAAACCATGGTGAGTGATGAATGCGCTTCGTCCGCAGGCTCGATAACGCAGGTTAGGGAATGCACAAATATATTTATGCACCTTGCAAAATCCTTTGGCATACCGATATTTATAGTTGGCCATGTTAATAAGGACGGCGGAATTGCAGGACCCAAAGTGCTCGAACACATTGTTGACACAGTGCTTTATTTTGAGGGTGAAAGGAATTATTCTTACAGAATACTCAGAGGTGTAAAAAACAGATTCGGTTCAACCAACGAAATCGGCGTTTTTGAAATGAGGCAAAACGGACTTGAAGAGGTTGAAAATCCGTCTATGCTTATGCTTTCGGGCAGGCCGAAAAATGTAAGCGGCACCTGCGTTGCCTGCATTATGGAAGGCTCGCGCCCGATTTTGGCAGAAGTTCAGGGGCTTGTTACGGCAACGGGCTTCGGCACACCGCGCAGAATGTGCACCGGATTTGATTACAACAGAATGGCAATGATTATTGCAGTGCTTGAAAAGCGCGCAGGTTATTTCTTTAATTCGATGGACGCTTATATCAATGTTATCGGCGGATTAAGGCTTGATGAACCTGCTGCTGATTTAACTGTTGCAATGGCGCTTGTTTCATCGCTTAAAGATATTCCGGTAAACGACAATGTGATTGCATTCGGCGAAATCGGACTTGCAGGGGAGATACGCGCTGTTAATAATTGCGAGCAAAGAGTGAGCGAAGCCTCAAGGCTCGGCTTTAATAAATGCGTTATCCCGTTTCATAACTATAAAGGGCTTTCAAAGAAAATCAAATCAAATGTTGATATAATTCCTGTGCGAAGTGTTCGCGAGGCGTTCAGAGCCATAACTGAGGAATAATATTTTTTTACACAGTTAATGTAATAAACAGACCGCTTTGTCTTAATCGACAGGGCGCTCTGTTTTTATGTTCGGCGTTTTCTTTTTGCTCTTGACCTACGGCTTTTTTTGTGTTACAATTATACAAAATAAATGTTTTGGATAATATGGGGGAGCTTGAAATTCAAAATTTAAGCCGATTAAGCCCGGAATAGCTGATAACAGCACATTTTTGCATAATTTGCCTAATTTATTCCAGATACGCCGGTTTGGCAAATTTTAAACTCTGCTCTGGAGCCTTTCAGTTTTTCTGACGAACATTCGGTCGTTTGAATAAATTCTGTTTGATTGATTTATCGGATTATTTTGTGTTATATTGCTTTTTTAAAGAATTGCAATACAGCCGATAGATTATTTAGATAAGACTGATTGCTTTAAACGGAATATGTAAAAATCAATGTGAGATATAAATAAGCATTTTAATAAAAATAATTTATTTATCGGAGCCTGTAATTATCGTAAAAATCAATATATCCTGAGTTTTTTTATGCTCACAGCCAATTAAAACCAAAAAAAGCTAAATGATTATTATTTGGGCAACATTTAATATTTAATTAACGATATACATTCCCTTTTTAACTTATATGTTCAATTTCTCTGTGAAACAGTTTCACAATATTGTTGAACAACATAAGGAGGTTTAATATGAAAAAAGAAGAATTTTCGGCTTTGCCGCAGCTTGTCCGCGATTATTTAACTTATCTTGAGGCTATCAAGTGTCATTCCGAACAATCGGTTATCGAATATGCCTCTGATTTACGCACTTTTTTTCAGATTTATGATGATAGAAAAAAAGGCGCCGTTGACAAAGATACAGAGGAAAATGAAATAGACCTTTCCCCTATTGATGCGAATTTTATCAAAAGCATTAAGCTTACGGACGCGCACAAATTTTTTTAATTTACTGCAAAAAAATGTGCGCAAAAAAACAATGAAGCCACGCGCGCAAGGCGCGTTATATCCATAAGGCGATTTTTTTTATTTATTTAACTGATAATTTAGGGGTTTTGCAAAAATAATCCGATGAAAAAAATTTGGACAGCCCTAAATTAAAAATCGCTTCCTAAATATTTGACATTGGAGGAAGCGCAGCATTTACTTTCCGTTATTGACGGGCCGTATAAAGAACGAGATTATGCGATAATTACGCTTTTTTTAAACTGCGGAATGAGGCTTTCCGAGCTTGTGAGCATAAATTATAATGATATCAGGGACGACGGCAGCATCACAATTCTCGGAAAAAGGCAACAAAGAGCGCACAATTTACCTTAATAAAGCCTGTATAAACGCCGTTAATGCTTATATGAAGAAAAAGACCGAATGACGGCGTTAAAGACAAGGCTTTGTTTTTTTAAGTGCCAGAAAGCAAAGGATAAGCGGAAAAAAACCGTTCAGCATATTGTTTACGAAAAACCTTGAAAAAAAGCCGGCTACGGCGACAGAGGATTATCCGTTCACAAACTACGCCACACGGCCGCAACGCTTATGTATCAATACGGTGATGTTGATTTGCTGCTGCTTAAAGAAGTGCTCGGACACGAAAAATTTGGTCACCACGGAAATTTATACCCACACCGCGGCGGAAGCGGCAAAAAAAGCGATTGCCGCAAACCCGCTCAACAGCGATTCACCTAAAAAATCATAATGATATAAGGCCGCTCAAGGCCGAAACAACAGCGGCGTTTATCAACGAAACACCAACAAGCTCCGCAGCATACAGGGCATATTTTTTTATATATGCTCCGTATGCTATTTTTTTCGCATTTTTTTCGCTTTTTATTAACGGTTATATCATATATTTTTTGCTTAAATCGTAGCTCAGCGAAATCGTAAAAAAATTATAACGGTTAAAAAAACGAGCAAATAAACGGCGCAATCATCAAAAGCGAATATCCGAAGCCTTTTTACGCCGTAATTTATATAATAATATGCAACATTGATTCCGCCGTAAAGGCCGATTACAAAGAGCAACAAGATTTATAAACGGAAATCCCACAAGGCAAAGCCCCAGCACAACCGCCGCAGCGAATGCAAGGAAATAAAAACCGAGATTGTTTATAAAAAGATTCGTGAAATTTCCCGACGCGCTTGCGGATATCAACTCGTTGAGTGCGTCAGTTTGGCATTTTTTATAAATAAATGCTCCGCAAAGCAAACCAGCGGCGTAAAATATAATACCGTAAAACGACGATTTATTTTCCGTGAAGACATCATATAGGCTTTTATCGGATTTGATTTTATTTTTCTCTTTTTTTAATTTGTTTTTGCCGGTGTTGCTTCATGAAATTCTGTTTTATTCTTTTTCGCTTTCAAATTCCGTCATTTTTTTCAACCTAACCCTTTTTGCTCGCTTAACCGAATATAATCCTCCGATGCCGGAAAAGTAACACACAAGCAGCAAGCTTAATCAAAAAAAGCCGTCAGCGAACTTTTCCCCGAAATAAGGTTTGCAAGCGAAAATATAAAAAAAGCGGAATATAAGTGATACAGCCGATGATAAAGCCGTTATTTTTAAATTTTAAGCCGCACAAAAAGGCCGTTAAAAATGCACACAGTGCAGATGTTGGAATCGACATCCATTTTTGCCAAGATAAATCAATATCGAATTTATAAATCAAAAACGCCGAAAGCGCCGAAAAGGCGCATATAAAAGCTGCGTTTAAAACAATGCATTTAACTGCAAAAAGCATAATTTCCTTTTTGCCGAGCGAAGATTTGATTTTACCCATAAAAAAACTCCTTTGACTATCCATTAAAGGATATTCAAAGGAGTTCATTTTTATAACCGCAAACGAATTATTTATCTTCTTTTTTTATCTTTGCCTTTTCCGGCGGCCTTTTCTTCTTTTTTCTTTTTAGCCGCTTCTTTGGCTGCTTCAACTTCTTTTCTGTGCTGTTCCATCTTGGTTTTATTGGTGTTTACAGCCCAGCGTTGAATTGTCATTTTATTGCGGTCTGCACCTGTTTCAATAACAAGATCTTCTTCGCGGATAGTAACAACTCTGCCTACGATACCGCCGATGGTAATGATTTCATCGCCGATTTCAAGAGAGTTTCTCATTTCCTGCTCTTCTTTTTGGCGCTTCTTTTGCGGGCGAATGGTAACGAAATACATAATAGCGAAAATAGCTACCATCATAATAATCATTGTGTATGAGTTTGCGCCCTGACCCTGACCGGATGCAGCTGCAGATGAGCCTAAGCTCAATAAGATTGAAAAACATATGTTTAACCTCCAAAAAAATATTAACATTTGTATTATATAGACAAATAAGCAAAAAAATGCAAGGGTTATTTTTAAATTCGTGTGTCAAGTTTTTACAGTATATTCATTTTTATAATCTTCAAAGCTGCCGTTTTCAATATTACAGCGAATTTCAGCCAAAAAGATTGTTGTAAAAAAATATAAATTGTGCATAACTGCAAGGCGCATGCCGAGCATTTCGTTTGCCTTGAGCAGATGGCGGATATATCCCCTGCTGTGGCTTTTTGCAAACCGGGCAGTTACATTCCTCGTCTATCGGTGCTTCATCTCTTGCATATTTTGCGTTGTTTATATTTATAATTCCTTTTTTGGTAAAAAGGTGACCGTGCCGTGCGTTTCGGCTCGGCATAACACAATCAAAAAGGTCTACTCCCCTGCTTACACCTTCAATAATGTTTCCCGGTGTGCCCACGCCCATAAGATATCTTGGCTTATTATACGGTGCAAAAGGTGTTACTGCGCTGATAATTCTGTACATATCCTCTTTCGGCTCACCGACGGCAAGTCCGCCGATTGCATAGCCGTCCAAATCCATTTTTGCTATCAGCTTCATATGTTCAATGCGTAAATCATCAAATGTGCAGCCCTGATTTATGCCGAAAAGCAGTTGATCTTTATTTATTGTTTCCGGCAGTGAATTAAGCCTGTCCATTTCAATTTTGCAGCGTTCAAGCCATCTTGTTGTGCGCTCACACGCCTCTTTGGCATATTTGTAGGTTGCGGGATTTTTTTAACGCATTCATCAAATGCCATTGCAATCGTTGAAGCAAGGTTGCTTTGAATTTGCATGGATTCCTCGGGTCCCATAAAAATTTTATGGCCGTCAATATGTGAGCTGAAGGTTACGCCTTCTTCTTTGATTTTATTGAGTTTTGCAAGCGAAAACACCTGAAAACCGCCGCTGTCAGTAAGAATTGGCTTATCCCAACCGGTGAATTTATGAAGCCCGCCCATATCGCAAACAATATCGTCGCCGGGGCGAACATGCAGATGATATGTGTTGCAAAGCATAACCTGTGTGCCGATTCCGTTTAAATCCTCTGCGGACAAACCGCCTTTGATTGCCGCGGCGGTGGCAACATTCATAAACGCGGGTGTTTGCACGGTGCCGTGCACAGTTTCAAAAATGCCGCGCCTTGCGCCGCAATCCTCTTTAATTACCTGAAATTTCATTATTTAATCCTCAATAAACATAGCATCGCCAAAGCTGAAAAATCTGTATTTTTCGGCAACCGCCGTGTTATATGCATTCATTATATTGTCAAAGCCCGCAAAGGCGGAAACAAGCATTATCAAAGTGCTTTCCGGCAAATGAAAGTTTGTTATCAGCGCATCCATGCATTTAAACTCATAACCGGGATAAATAAATATTGAGGTGTCGTCTTCATCCGCGCAAACACAGCCGTTTTTTTGGTGGCAACGGATTCAACCGTGCGGCATGATGTTGTGCCGACGCAGATTACCCTGCCGCCGTTTTTCTTAGTTTCGTTTATCATATCGGCAGTTTTCTGCGGCATAATATAGTGCTCGGTGTGCATTTTATGCTTTGTAACATCATCAACTTTAACGGGGCGGAAGGTTCCGAGGCCCACATGCAGCGTTACATATGCCGTTTTAACACCTGATTTTCTGATTTCATCAAGCATTTCCGGAGTAAAATGTAAGCCGGCCGTAGGTGCTGCCGCAGAGCCGAGCTCTTTACTGTAAACGGTTTGATATCTTTCTTTATCCTTGAGCTTTTCTTTGATATAAGGCGGCAGCGGCATTGCGCCGATTTCATCAAGCACGGCATAAATGCTGCCATCGCAGGAAAATTTAACGAATCTGTTGCCGTCATCCTCATTTATATCAATGATTTCGCCGATAAGCTTGCCCTCGCCGAAGCTGAATTTTTGTGCCGATTTTGGCTCTTTTTCCGGGCTTGCAAAGGCATTCCCACACATCGTTTTTCCTTTTGGGAAACGAGCAAAAAAATTCAACCACGGCACCGGTTTCTTCTTTACCGCCGTAAATTCTTGCCGGGATAACGCGTGTGTCGTTGAGCACAAGGCAATCGCCGGGGCGTAAATATTCGCCGAGGTCCTTAAAAATTCTGTGCTCCAATTCACCTGTTTTCTCATGCAAAATCATAAGCCTCGAGGCGTTTCTCGGCTCAATCGGAGTTTGAGCTATTAAATTTTCGGGTAATTCATAAAAAAAATCTGAAGTTTTCATATTGTCCTCTAATTTATGTTTGACATATATATATAATAAGTGATATTATAATACGAGATAAGTTGAGTTTGATATCGATTTGCAAACCGACTAATATTATATTCTAAAAAAATCATCTTTTTTTACAAGATGTATTTTTTTATAAGGAGAGCTAATTATGGAAAAACATTACAAAGTCGGCGTAGTGGGCGCAACGGGCATGGTTGGCCAGCGCTTTATCACACTGCTTGAAAACCACCCTTGGTTTGACCTTGTTTGCCTTGCGGCATCATCAAGATCTGCAGGCAAAAAAATATTCCGAAGCGGCAGCAAAAAAATGGTGCATGGATAAAGAAATGCCCGAAAAGGTTAAAGATATGATCGTTTTGGACGCAGAAGCCGATATTGATAAAATCACTTCGATGGTTGATTTTGTTTTCTGCGCCGTTGATATGAAGAAGGACGAAATCAAAAAAAGCTTGAAGAAGCTTATGCAAAGCATGAATGCCCAGTTGTTTCGAACAACAGCGCAAACCGATTCACTCCCGATGTGCCGATGGTTGTGCCCGAACTCAACGCAGAACACATAAATATTATTCCCGCTCAAAGAAAAAGACTCGGCACAAAAAGAGGCTTTATTGCGGTTAAATCAAACTGCTCGCTTCAATCTTATGTGCCCGCCCTTTTCCCGCTTCACAAGGAATTCGGCGTTAAGGATGTTCTTGTTTGCACATATCAGGCAATCAGCGGCGCAGGAAAAACTTTTGAAACCTGGCCCGAAATGGTTGATAATGTTATTCCCTACATTGGCGGTGAAGAAGAAAAAAGCGAAAAAGAGCCGCTTAAGCTTTGGGGTAAAATAGAGGGCGACGAAATCGTTCCCGCCGATAAACCCAATTTCACGGCTCAGTGCATCAGAGTTCCCGTTTCTAACGGTCATCTCGGCGCTGTTTTCGTAAATTTTGAAAAAAAGCCAACCAAAGATGAAATGATTAAGATTTGGAACGAATTTAAAGGCAGAGCGCAGGAGCTTGAGCTTCCCTCCGCTCCGAAACAGTTCCTCAATTATTTTAACGAGGATGACAGACCGCAAATCAAATCCGAAAGAATGCTTGAAAACGGTATGGCCGTTTCCATCGGCAGACTTCGCGAGGACACGCAATATCAATATAAATTTGTTTGCCTTTCACACAATACATTAAGAGGCGCGGCAGGCGGCGGTGTTTTGCTTGCAGAGCTTCTTTGTGCCGAAGGCTATATGGATTGATAATCCGCGATATTATTAATACAGAAGGAGTTTTTCACTATGAAGGAACCTATCTTTACGGGCGCGGCAGTTGCCATTATTACACCTATGAATGAGGACGGATCCGTTAATTACGATGAGTTTGCAAAATTTGTTGATTTTCAGATTGAAAACGGCACGGACGCAATCGTTATCTGCGGCACAACCGGAGAAAGCTCAACATTAAGAGTTGTTGAGCACACAGAATGCGTTAAATGGTGCATTGACTATGTTGCCGGCAGATGCAAAGTTATCGCAGGCACAGGTTCAAATTCAACAGCTTGTGCAATAGAGATCAGCCGTGAGGCTTGCAGAGACGGCGCCGATGCGCTTTTGCTTGTTACGCCTTATTACAACAAAACAAGCCAAAGAGGACTTATCGCTCACTATACTGCAATTCATGACGCAACCGATAAGCCGATTATTCTTTACAATGTTCCCTCTCGCACAGGGGTTAACATTTTGCCCGAAACCGCTGCGGAAATCGCCAAGCTGCCCAGAATCAACGGCATTAAGGAAGCAAGCGGCAATCTTGACCAAATCGCAAAGGTTCACGAGCTTTGCGGCGACGAACTTAATATTTGGAGCGGTAACGACGATCAAATTTACGATGTGCTTGAAAGAGGCGGCAAGGGCGTTATAAGCGTGCTTTCAAATGTTTGCCCCAAGGAAACACATGATATTGTTGCCGAATATCTTGCAGGCAACAAAGAAAAGTCTAAGGCTCTTATGGATAAATACATGAAGCTTGCCAAAGCGCTTTTCTGCGATGTAAACCCCATTCCCGTTAAAGAAGCGGTTAATATGATGGGCTACAAAGCAGGCCATTGCAGACTTCCGTTGGTTGATATGACCGATGAAAAACAAAGAAATGATGAGAGCCACCCTTAAAAGAATACGGCGTTATCGATTAAGTTTTGATTAAGAGGACTTTTAAATTATGAAAAAAATAATTCTTTGCGGAGCAAACGGCAAAATGGGCCATGTTATCCGCAATATTGTTGCTGCCGACAATGAATGCGAAATCGTTGCCGGAGTTGATATCAACACCGAATCCACGGATTTTCCTATATATTCCGAAATCGACAGCGTTAAAGAAAGCGCCGATGTTATAATCGATTTTTCTAATCCCGCGCTGCTTAATTCCCTGCTTGAATATTCAGCGGCAAAAAAAATTCCGGTTGTTATCGCAACAACGGGATTTGACGATGAACAAAAAAAGCAGATTGAAAACGCTGCCACGGAAAACGGCGTGTTCTTCACCTATAACATGAGTCTCGGAATAAACCTTTTGGCAACTCTTGCAAAAAAGGCGGTTGATGTGCTCGGAAATGATTTTGATATTGAAATCATCGAAAAGCACCATAATCAAAAGATAGATGCGCCGAGCGGTACGGCTCTCATGCTCGCAGATGCGATTTGTGAAGAAATCGATAAACCTATGAAATATGAGTATGACAGGCACAGCAAGCGCGAAAAACGCAGCAAAAACGAAATCGGCATGCATGCCGTTCGCGGCGGCACAATAGTCGGCGAGCACGAAATTATTTTTGCGGGCAGAGATGAAATTATAACCCTTTCGCACTCTGCAAGAAGCAAGGAAATTTTTTTGCGGTTGGTGCAGTTAACGCCGCAAAAATACATGGTTGGAAAAAGGCGCGGGCCTTTACACTATGAAGGATCTTATTAAATAATTTATTTGAGATAAATTTAATAAAGGATTGACGCTCTTACCCGGTATCTTGCGAGCGCATCATACCGAGCAGGGGCGTTATTTTTAGGAGGAAAATATTTGGGCAAAAAAACAAATTCAAATACAAGGTTAAATCTTTCTTTAAAAAAATTTAAGCATAACAAATTTTCTTTTTCTCTTTTTTTGGCAGGAGTTGTAAATTCGATCGGCGTAACCTTATTTTTGGCACCCGTTCAGCTTTACGACAGCGGCATTTCGGGCACATCAATGCTGCTTTGGCAGCTTACGCCCGATAAATACACGCTTTCGCTTTTTTTAATAATATTAAATGTGCCTCTTTTTTTATTCGGGTTGAAAAAAACAAGGCGCGGCATTTACCGTTTATTCAATTTTCACGGTTTTTAATTTATTCGGCCTCGTCTTACATAATTAACTATATTCTTCCTATAGATAATATGAGTTCCTCTCCGTTTGCGGGAAAGGATTTATTGCTTTGCGCAATATTCGGAGGAATAATCTCAGGCGTAGGAAGCGGACTGGCAATCAGATTCGGCGGCGCAATGGACGGTATTGAGGTTTTGGCTGTTATATTTTCAAAAAAGCTCGGAATCACCGTTGGAACCTTTGTGATGATATATAATGTTATATTATATATAGCAGTGGGACTTATCACAAGAAGCTATATTTTGCCGCTGTATTCAATAATCACATATTGCGCAGGTATAAAATCTGTTGATTTCATTGTTGAAGGGCTTGATAAAACCAAAGCTGCCATGATAATCACAACCAACGCTGATGAAATATGTGCTGCGCTTTCTGAAGAATTCGGCCACGGCGTAACAAAAATTGAAGCAAAAGGCTATTATGAAAACAAAAGCCTTACCGCCGTTTATTTTGTTGTAAACAGATTTCAAATTACAAAGCTTAAAAACATCGTTAAGAAAAAGCGATAAAAAAACGCCTTTGTTACAATATCCGAAGTAAGCGATTTCATGGGAAGCAGTCTCAAAAAAAGGAAAAATAAAGGTTAATCGCTTGTTTTTTTGCTCAATTTATGTAATAATTTATTCATAAATTATTAAGGAGGAGAACTTTATGAAAAAGTTTATTCAGGAATTCAAAGAATTCGCCCTTAAAGGCAATATGATGGATATGGCTGTTGGTACTATTATCGGCGGTGCGTTCACAAGCGTTGTTACTTCGCTTACCGATAATTTCATCAATCCCTTGCTTAATTTCATAACAGGTGCCGCCAAATACACCGGTGCCGACATTGCGGGTTTTGCCTCGTCGTTTATTTCCGCATTTGTTAACTTCATAATCATGGCATTCGTGCTTTTCTGCCTGCTCAAGGTTATGAACAAAATCACGGAAATCGGCCATCACAAAGATGAAGCTCCCGCTGCTCCCACCACAAAGCAATGCCCCTATTGCTGCAGCGAAATAGATATCAAAGCAACTCGCTGCCCACATTGTACTTCAGTTTTGGAGGAAAAGGCAGACGCGGAATGATTTAATGAGCATTTTTGGTTATTAAATAAATTTTTCGTAATAAAAAAATCCCGTACAGTGATGTACGGGATTATTTCATGTTATTCCTAATTAAATAATTATTCCTTTGTCCAGGTAACGCCCTGAGGTGTATCTTTAAGAATTATACCCTTTGCCTTTAATTCATCCCTGATTTTATCGGCCGTTGCCCAATCCTTATTTTTTCTCGCTTCCTGGCGCTTTTCAACGAGAGCTTCTATATCGCCGTCAAGCGTATTTTTCCTTGCGGTTGTAAAGAATACCCAAAACATCGCAAAGCTCGTCATAAAGCTTTGCAGCGTGCTCACAAACGGCTTTTGAAACATCGTGATCAAGAATTTTGGTATTGATATCCTTGGTGAGTTCAAATATTGCAGCAAGGCCGTCTGCCGTGTTAAGATCATCATCCATAGCCGCAATAAACTGCTCACGCCTTTTATCAAGCTCGGAAATCAGTTCTGCATCATTTTCTTTAGTTTCCTCGGCAGCATTTTTGATTGCAAAATCAAGGCTGTCGCGGCAGGTGTAGAGCCTTTCAAGTGCGGATTTGCACTGCTCGATGATATCAAGGCTGTAGTTAATGGGTGAACGATAATGAGAGGAAATAAGGAAATATCTGATAACTTCATAGCCGTAAACATTTGCGATTTCGCGAACGGTTTTAAAATTGCCGAGTGATTTACTCATTTTAACATTATCAACATTGATATATCCGTTGTGCATCCAATAATTAGCAAAAGTGCAGCCGTTTGCGCACTCGCTTTGTGCGATTTCGTTTTCATGGTGCGGGAAAACAAGGTCTTTTCCGCCGCAATGAATATCTATGGTGTTGCCGAGATATTTTCTGTTCATTGCAGAGCATTCGATATGCCAGCCGGGGCGTCCCTTGCCCCAAGGCGAATCCCAGTAAGGCTCGCCGGGCTTAGCGCCTTTCCACAAAGCAAAATCAAGCGGATCTTCTTTAATTTCGCCGATGGCAATTCTGGCGCCGCTTTCAAGATCTTCAATCGGCTGATGAGAAAGCTTGCCGTATTCCTTAAATTTAAGTGTGCGGAAATAAACATCGTTTTCAGCCTGATAAGCATAGCCCTTTTTCAACGAGTGTGCTTATCAGCTTTATGATTTCATCGATATTTTCCGTTGCTTTTGGATGAACGGTTGCTTTTTTGAAGTTTAGGCCGTTTGCATCAGTCCAGAATTCCTCGATATATTTCTTTGAAATCACATCATAGGTTGTGCCCTCTTCGTTTGCACGCTTAATGATTTTATCGTCAATATCGGTGAAATTCTGAACGAATTTAACATTATATCCCCTGTATTCAAGATATCTGCGAAGAACGTCAAAAACGCAAAGCGGCCTTGCGTTGCCGATATGAATATAATTATAAACAGTAGGTCCGCAGGCATAAATTTTTAACCTCATTTTTTTATCCATGGGAACGAATTCTTCTTTTTTTAGCAGTCATTGTGTTAAAAAAATCTTCATTTTAACGAATCCTCCAATTTTTTTAATTTCCGATTCAAGTTCTTCAATTTTATTTTTGATTGACCCTGATTGCCGCCATAACGGGATCGGGGATATTTATTTGGTCTAGGTCATCTACCCTTTCGCCGTCTATGCGAACAACTTCACCGGGGATACCGACCACCGTGCAATTCGGTTCAACATCGCGAACCACAACGGCACCTCCGGCAACCTTTGACTTTCTGCCGACCGCTATAGGCCCCAGCTCTTTTGCGCCCGCGCCGTTCATAACGCCGTTTTCGATTGTGGGATGCCTTTTGCCCACATCCTTGCCCGTGCCGCCGAGAGTTACACCCTGATAAATCATAACATCATCGCCGACTTCGGCGGTTTCGCCGATAACGATTCCGTGGCCGTGATCTATGCAAACCCTTCTGCCTATTTTTGCGGCGGGGTGAATTTCTATTCCTGTTTTATGAGCGCTTCTTTGACTTATATATCTTGCGATAAACGGCATATTGTGCCTGTAAAACCAATTGGCTCGCTTGTGGCTTTGCAAAGCTTTAAAGCCCGGATAAAGCAGCACAATTTCAATCGGACTTCGTGCCGCCGGATCATGGCTCATAAAACTTTGAACAGTTTCTTTAAATTCATCAAACATAATTACTTCACATTGCCTTTCAAAGCTGTAAAAAAATAAGCCTCTGCCAAAAATGACAGAGGCAATTAAAAACTGCGGTTCCACTCTATTTTATACTCGGCCGCTCAAGCACGGCTTTGCCTGTAACGGGGCAACCGATTCGGAATACTTATTTCCTCCGAACAACTCGAGAGTGCATTTCGGCAGGCCGCCGATACGCAGCTTTCAGCTCATGCTGCGCTCTCTGAAAAAGGCGGTTAATTGCTTACTTTTTCTCCGTCAAAGTTTTTTTATCTATCACTAATATTATATACAAATTTTACTATTTTGCAACTGTTATTTTGTTTTTAATAAGGTGCCAGCCGTCTTTTTGCATAGATAATTCCGCTCAAAAAACAGTGACAACGCCAACAATCCAAAAATGCAATCGTGCAATAGATATTAAGCCACGGAGTGCTCATATCTATATCGATTTTCGGGCTTTCACCGATTGCAAGCAAAAGGAAAGTCATGCCCGTTGTGGACATCTGCAAAAATGTTTTCGCCTTGCCGAAGCCGTTAGCAGCGATAACCTCACCACTTGAGGCGGCAGTCATTCTGATGCCGGCAACAAGAAATTCTCTTGCAAGCATCATCATAATAACGATATCCGTGTGCCAACCCATATGAAACAAAATTATGTATGCCGCAAAAACGAGCGTCTTATCCGAAAGCGGGTCCATAAGCTTGCCGAAATCCGTTACAAGATGATTTTTTCTTGCGATAATGCCGTCTGCCTTATCGCTCATGCAAGCTATAAAATAAACAATAAGCGTTGCAACCCAGTGATAAGGAAATTTTATAAATGCAACGGCAAGCAAAAACCGGCACGCAGCAAAAATCTGAACACTGTTATTTTATTTGGTAAATTCATTGTGCTAATTCTCCAATCAAATCATATCCGTCGTAATCCGTTATTTTAACATTAACAAAATCACCCGCTTCAAGCTCACGGGGCGATGTGAAAATAATGCCGCTGTCTATCTCAGGCGAATCAAGATAGCTTCTGCCGATGTAATTATCGCCTTCCTCGGAATCAACAATAGTTTTATAAATCTTGCCGATTCGGCTTTTATTCGCGTTTTCGGTTACGGTGTATTGAATGTCGCCGAGCACTTCCTCGCGCCTTGATTTAACATCCTCTTCAACTTGATTCGGCATATCGTAGGCGGGTGTGCCCTCCTCGGGAGAGAATTTGAAGCAGCCCATTTTATCAAATTTCATTTCTTTAACAAATTTGCAAAGCTCTTCAAACTGCTCGTCTGTTTCACCCGGAAAGCCGACCATTAAGGTGGTGCGAAGGGAAAGACCGGGAATATTTGCCCTCATTTTTTCTATAAGCGCTTTAAGCTCTTCATAAGAGCCTGTTCTGTTCATTGCCTTGAGCACATCTTTGCTGCAATGCTGAAGCGGTATATCAATATAAGAGCAAACTTTATCAAGGCTCGCAATTGCGTGAATAAGCTCGTCGGTTACCTTATCGGGATAGCAATAAAAAATCCTTATCCATTCGATACCGTTAATATCCGAAAGCTTTTTAAGCAATTCGGGAAGCATATATTTGCCGTAAAGCGAAATGCCGTATTTAGTGGTATCCTGAGCAACAAGGATTATTTCCTTAACGCCTTTTGCGGCAAGCTCTTCGGCCTCGGAAATTATGCTCTCCATCGAGCGCTCTCTGTATGCGCCCCTGATTGCGGGAATTGCGCAATATGAGCAGCGATTATCACACCCGTCGGAGATTTTAAGATATGCCCAGTGTGAGCCTTTTGCCGTGAGTCTTTCATCATCAAGCGGCAAGTAACACTTATTCGGGAAAATGTTTGTTGTAACGCCGCACAGCGCCTTTTGGCATATTTTGACTATGTCGGAATTTGCGCCTATGCCCACAACAGCGTCAACCTCGGGCATCTCCTTCATAATTTCATCTTTATATCTTTCCGCAAGGCAGCCCGTAACTATAACGGCGGAAACAAGTCCCGCCTTTTTATATTCGGCGGCTTCCAAAATAGCTTCGATTGCCTCGGTTTTTGGCGGATTCGATAAATCCGCAGGTGTTTACGATTACGGCATCCGCTTCGCCCTCGGACGGTGCAACGGTGAAGCCGTTATCACACAGTTTTTTCATCAACATTTCACCGTCCACCTGATTTTTAGGGCAACCGAGTGAAACGAGATATGCGCTGAATTGATTATTCTTCATTTAAAAATTTTATTTAAGGCAGATTTAATGTCTGAATACGAAAATCCACGCCTTGCAAGCGCCGCAATAACTTTATCTCTGCCGTTTTCCTCTCTGAGTTTGCGTAAATAAGATTTATTTATAATTTCAGTTATCGAATCAACGGGATCAACGCAATTTGCTTCAATCACATTTTTGAATTATCTCGGGCGATATGCCTTTGGCGTAAAGCTCCTGCCGCACTCTTACGGCAGAATACTTTTTGCCCGAAAAACAAATGCTCGGCATATGCAAAGGCGAATTTTTTTCGTCGTCTAGATAACCGTATTCGATAAATTTTTCTATCGCTTTATCCGCGGAAGCCTCATCAACGGTTCTGAGGAGTTTTGTTTTAAGTTCTTTAACGGAATGATCGCGCCTTGAAAGCAAATCCGCACATTTATTGAGTGCCTTGCGCAAGTTTATTTTTCTAAGCAACTCTTCCCATTCGGCATCGGAGATATCGGTGCCGTCCGCTATATAATTTTCCGCCCAAAAATCGCAATTGGTGGTAACGCGATATTCGTCATCAAGCAGGATATGGATTTTTGTGCCCCTACCCTTTTGCGCTTTAATGATCATCAGTCTTCGTCGTCCTCAACGGCGATATCAAGCTTCGCTCTTGCCGCCGCTCTTGTTTGCTTAACGGCTTTTTCGTCAACCGCGGGAACGGAATCGATGTCGGCCTTGGGCGCCGCTTTTGCCTGATATTTATGGTTTGAGCTTTCCTGCTGCTCTTTAATTTTTTCCTTAATCTGATTTTCAAGCTTTTCGGCAAATTCGGGGGTCGTTTTCGATTATATCTTTAACCTTGTCCCTGCCTTGGCCGAGTCTTTCATCGCCGTAAGAGAACCAAGAGCCGCTCTTTTTGATGATATCGTATTCGGCTGCCAAATCAAGAATTTCGCCTGATTTGCTGATGCCGCGGCCGTACATAATATCAAACTCCGCTTGCTTAAACGGCGGTGCAAGCTTGTTTTTAACAATTTTAACTTTAGTTCTTGTACCGATAACCTCGGAGCCTGCGGCTTTGATAGCCTCTGCCTTGCGCACGTCTATACGCATGGATGAATAGAATTTAAGCGCGCGGCCGCCTGTTGTCACTTCGGGATTACCGTAAACAACGCCGACCTTTTCACGCAGCTGGTTTATGAAGATGATAAGGCAATTGCTCTTGTTGATTGCGCCGGTAAGCTTTCTCATTGCCTGGCTCATAAGCCTTGCGTGAAGGCCCACATGTGAATCACCCATTTCGCCGTCTATTTCAGCTCTCGGAACAAGTGCGGCAACAGAGTCAACAACAATTATGTCAAGAGCACCGGAGCGAACAAGCTGCTCCGTGATTTCAAGCGCCTGCTCGCCGTAATCCGGCTGAGAAACAAGCAGCGAATCAATATCTACACCGAGATTACCTGCATAGATGGGATCAAGTGCATGCTCTGCGTCAACAAACGCCGCAACACCGCCTTGTTTTTGGCATTCGGCAATGCAGTGAAGCGCAAGAGTTGTTTTACCTGAGGATTCGGGTCCGTAGATTTCAACTATTCTTCCCTTAGGCAAACCGCCGATACCCGTTGCCAAATCCAATGTGAGTGAGCCTGTGGAAATAGCATCAATATTTAAGTGCCTGTTTTCGCCGAGACGCATAACCGCGCCGGCACCGTATTGCTTTTCGATTTGCTTTAATGCAGATTCAAGAGCTGCTTTTTTATCCTGTGCGGGATTTTTCTTTTCCGCTGCCATATAATATATCCTCCTCTTAGTAAAAATATTAATTTATAATTTATCATATAACAGTATAATACGCCAAAAATCAACAAAAAGATAAAAAAATAGGCAAAAAAACTTTCCCTCGTTAAAAAACTATTGTAAAAAAATGCTTGCATTTTAAATAAATATGTGTTAATATTTATGCGTTCTAAATTTACAAGGAGGTGTTCGCTGATGGCAAAAATGTGAATACTGTGGAAAAGAAATGACTTTCGGTATTAAGGTGTCCCACTCACACAGGCGTTCCAACAGAACTTGGAAGCCCAATGTTAAAAGAGTTAAGGCTATTGTAAACGGCTCTCCTAAAAGAGTTTATGTTTGCACAAGATGTCTTCGCTCCGGCAAAGTTGAAAGAGCGTAATTATTTTTAATACTAAAGCCGTCTGTTAGGGCGGCTTATTTTTTTGACGAAATAAAAAAAGCGCGCACCAAATAAACCGGCGCAAAAAAAGAGCAGTTCATGAACTGCTCTTTTTATTTTTAAAGGATATTTTGTTTTCCGTGCCATTTGCAAGGCGCTTTATATTTTCTCGGTGCGCAACAATAACTATTGCCGTAAACAGCAATGCAACAGCAGCGAGGATGAAATTTTTGTAAAAAGCAAAAATAAGAACGGGATAAAGCAGCGCAATAACAATCGAGCCGAGGCTGATCCACTTTGATATAAGAATTACACCGATAAATATAACAAAAAGAATAAGCGCAATTCGCCAATCAACAATTATAACCATACCCGTACACGCCGCCACGCCTTTTCCGCCCTTGAATTTAAAGTAAAGCGGGAAAATATGCCCAAGCACGCAGAAAAGCCCTGCAAACTCCTTGTAGAGCATAACACGCTGAATTTCCGCGGCATCGGCGGGATTTGAAAAGATATACTTCATCGGCACATCTAAAATCGCAAATGCAATTATTATGCCGAGGGCAACTTTAAGAATATCGCCTATCATTGTGCCGACGGCGGCTTTTTTTGCCGTATGTGCGAAGCATATTGGTGGCACCCGCGTTGCCGCTGCCGGAATCTCGTATATCCTTTTTCTTAACAACTTCGGAAAGAATTATCGAAAAATTCAAACTGCCGAGCAAATAAGCAATAACGGCAATTAAAAATATATTTAATAATAAGAGAAGCCTGCATTATTTTTTTGCCCTCTCCCCTTTCTCTTATGATAAAGCGAACGGGTGTGCCGTCAAGTCCGAAAACCTCGCGCAGCTGATTTTCGAGATATCTTTGATACGAAAAATGGAAAAGCTGAGCACTGTTTACAAAGAATACGAATGTGGGCGGTCTTGTAGACGCCTGTGTCATATAGTAAATCTTTAATCTTCTGCCTTTATCCGTTGGCGGCTGAACGCGTGCCGTTGCAGACGCAAGCACTTCATTTAGCTTGCCCGTTGAAATACGCATGGAATTTTGAGAATGAACAAAAGATATTAAATCAAAAAGCTTATCTATTCTGAGACCTGTTGCCGCGGAGATAAACACGACCGTCGCGTAGCTCATGAACGAAAAATCATTTGCAAGCTTTTTCTTGAATTCATTCATCGTGTTGCCGTCTTTTTCAACGGCATCCCACTTATTAACGGCAATAATGCACGCTTTGCCCGCTTCGAGAGCTATTCCGGCTACTTTAGAATCCTGCTCGGTAAAGCCCTCGGTTGCATCTATCATAATAACGCACACATTTGCTCTTTCAACGGCGGATTTTGCCCTGATTATGCTGAATTTTTCAACGGAATCCACTATTTTGCTTTTGCGCCTGATACCTGCCGTGTCTATCATATTGAATTTGCCGAATTTATTTTCAATGTAAGTATCGGTTGAATCACGGGTTGTGCCGGCGATATCGGAAACGATGGTTCTGTTTTCGCCGCTTATTTTATTTATAAGCGATGATTTACCAACATTCGGCTTGCCGATAACGGCAACATTTATGATTTCATCATTTTCATCATCAACTTCGGATTCTTCGGGAAGGTATTTGATTACCTCATCAAGTAAATCGCCCGTGCCGTGACCGTGAACGGATGAAACTGCGATCGGATCGCCGAGACCGAGATTATAAAAATTCGTAAAATTCAGGCTTGGGAGCGCCTACGCTGTCGCACTTATTAACGCACAAAAATCACCGGCTTTCCGCTTTTTTTGAAGCATTGCGGCAACATCGCTGTCTGCCGCCAAAATGCCGCAGGTAAGATCGGTAACAAGAATGATTACATCGGCTGTGGAAATTGCGATTTCCGCCTGCTCGCGCATTTGCTTTAAAAATAACATTATCCGTGTTTGGCTCAATTCCGCCTGTATCCACAAGCAAAAAAACTTTCTGCCGAGCCATTCACAATCGCCGTAAATTCTGTCTCTCGTAACACCGGGGGTATCGTCAACAATAGAGCGCCTTGTGCCGATAAGCTTATTGAAAAGGGTTGATTTGCCGACATTCGGCCTGCCGACTATGGCTACTACGCTTTTCACTGCACAACCTCCTTAAAAGATTATAAAAAGAGAAAAGACGGGCATAATTTGCCCGTCAGAAATGTTAAGATGCTTATGCTTCCTTGGAAACTACTTCTTTACCGTTGTAGTATCCGCACTCCGAGCATACCTTATGCGGCACTGTGTATGCTCCGCAATTAGAGCACTTTACAAGTGTGGGCGCGCTCATTTTCCAAACGCTTGAACGCCTCTTGTTTTTTCTTGCCGTAGAAGTTCTTCTCTTGGGTACTGCCATTTTTATAGCCTCCTTTATTCAACATCAGAATTATTATCTTCATCAAGCAATTGCAGCAGAGCGGCCATTCTTGGATCAACCGCTTTTTTACAATCGCAATCACCTAAATTCAAATTTTTACCGCAATTGCTGCACAGGCCCTTGCAATCGGGCTTACACAAAAATTTTGCTCGGCAAAAAAATAACTGAACCTCTTCCCTGATATAATCATCAAGATCAAGAACGCCGGATTCCAAAACGATATATTCGTCCGAATCGGCATCAGCGTCATTCGCCAATTCTCTTACCAGGATTTTGTCAACGGAAAAGCTCATTTGCTTGTTTACATCCTCGGCACATCTGTCGCACACACCGCTGAACAGAAATGAAACATCGGCGTTAAGGCAAACAATACCTGCGTGCTGCGAAACGGAGCCCTTAACCGTGGCACCGTTTTGAATCGGCCGATAATCGCTGTAAACAAGATTATGAAGATCCAAGGTGTAATTTATATCAATCGGAGTATTATCGCCGTTGAAAAGACCGGTAACATCAATTTTCATAAACCCACCTCATCTTGCCTTTAGTATTATACATACTGCAAAAAAAGGTTTGTCAATAAAAAAATTATAAAAAAAGGCGCGGAAAAACCCACGCCTTGTAAGTTTTTACAGTTCTTCGCAGTAATCAAAGATCTCAACGGGAAGATCTTCTTTATCGCAGCTGATTGTGAAATAGAAATTAACATCCGTTGCCTCTGAAAGCTCGGAAAGCATATCAAAGAACTGAGGAAGCTTGGAATAATCGCGGCCGACGATTTTGAACGTTGCATCGATAAGAACATCCGTTACATCGTAGTTACCTGCGCAAATTCCGGCAAGAAAGCCGTAAAAAGCTTTGCAGCCGTTGATGCTGTATGTTTCGGTTTCAAGCAATCTTGCTTTTGAAGATATGTCATATGTGAGCTTCGGAGATTTTTCAACGCAAACAACATTGCCGTCCGAATTCTCAACACAGGAGTTAACAAGCTCAACGAGCTTCTTTGTTTTTCCCGAACCTTTATTGCCAATAATAAGCTTAATCATTTATTATTCCTCCAAGGATTGATTTCAACTATATAATATCATAAGCCGAGCTCTTTTTCAAGCCTTTCTTTTTTTCGCTTTCATAGCCGGGTTTACCGAGCAAAGCAAACATGTTCTTTTTATAGCTTTCCACGCCGGGCTGGTTAAACGGATTAACGCCGAGCATATAGCCGGAAACAGCGCATGTCTTCTCAAAGAAATAAATCATAAAGCCGATATTTTCGGCGGTGATTCCGTTTGCTTCAAGCACAAGGTTTGCCACGCCACCCTCTGTGTGAGCAAGAAGCGTGCCCTCACGAGCCTTTTCGTTTACATAACTCATCGTTTTGCCGGCAAGGAAATTAAGACCGTCGATATTGCCCTCTTCGGACTGAATTGTGAAATCGCTTGCGGGATTATTGAATTTAATGCAGGTTTCAAACATAAGGCTTGAGCCGCTTTCCTGAATATACTGACCTACGGAATGAAGATCGGTTGAGAAAATGCAGGAAACGGGATAAAGCCCTTTGCCGTCCTTGCCCTCGCTTTCGGCGAAAAGCTGCTTGAGCCATTCGTTAAACATCGTCATGCACGGCTCATAGCAGATGAAGCATTCAAGGCGCTTACCCATGTTATAGAAGCAGTTTCTGATAACGGCATATTTAAGAACATCGTTTTCTGCGATATCTTCACTGTTAAAGCTGTTTTGAGCAAGCTGTGCGCCATTCATAAGTGCGTCAATATCAATGCCTGCACAAGCAATGGGGAGCAAGCCGACAGCGGTGAGAACAGAATATCTGCCGCCAACCTCATCCGGAACGACGAAGCTTTCGTAACCCTCTTCATCGGCAAGGCTTTTAAGAGTGCCCTTTGCCTTATCGGTTGTGCAGAAAATGCGTTTTGCGGCTTCCTCTGCGGAATATTTCTTATAAACAAGCTCTCTGAATACGCGGAATGCAATAGCGGGCTCCGTAGTGGTGCCGCTTTTGGAAATAACATTCACACAAATATCCTTATCCTCGCATATTTCAAGGAGTTCATTGAGCATTGACGGGCTTATAGTGTTGCCGATAAAGTAAATTTGGGGAGTATCTTTTGCAAGCGCATTGTAATTCGGAGATTTAAGAGCCTCTATTACCGCTCTTGCGCCGAGATAAGAACCGCCGATACCGATAACAACAAGAATATCCGAATTCTTTTTGATATATTCGGCAGCCTTTTTGATTCTTGCGAATTCTTCTCTATCATAATCTGTGGGAAGAGTGAGCCAGCCGAGGAAATCATTGCCGGCACCCGATTTCGAATGAAGTGTTTTGAGTGCTTCAACGCCCTTGGGGTGCAGCTTCGCGGATGGCGTTTTCCGAAAGGAATTTTTCTGCATATTTATTTACAAGTTTCAATTCTTGCATATAAAAGTCCTCTTTTTCTGATTTAAATTTACAGTTGCTTATTTTACATCAAAAATGCGCCGATAATCAACAGTTTTTTTGCTAAATATTCCGTAACATTTCTATTAAGACATAATTAAAAACTTATTTTTTTCGATTGCTTTAGGCGATACAAGCGTTATTGTTTTAATAACATCGTCGCCGCTTTTTATCGAAATTTCACCGAGCTCGGCGCCGTTTTCAACAGGAGCCGAAACGCTGTCCTCGATTTCATAAGCATATGTTATATTAATCTCGCCTTTTTTTACAAGCAGTTTATCGGTTTGATTATATATCGGGACAACGGATTTCACCTTGCCGTTTTTGATTTTAACTGGCGTTATTTGCGCTTCGTCTATTTGCGGCGCAACAACTGCATATTCTGCAAAACCGAAATCAAGCAGATTTGAAGCGGTTTGAAAGCGATGTTCGCTTGTATCGGCTCCGAGCACAACGGCGATTAAATTCATATCTTCTCTTTCGGCGGTGGCGCAAACACAAAAGCCTGCTTTTGATGTTGTGCCCGTTTTCAGGCCGGTTATACCGTCATATTTATTAACAAGCTTATTTGTGTTGTTAAGCTCGGTTTTGCCGTTTCTTAGGTAATCGAGCCATATCGTTGAATAATTATAAATCAAATCATGCTTCAGTACTTCCCTTGCGATAACCGCCAAATCATAGGCGCAGGAATAATGATTTTTAATTGTGTCGTCAAGCCCGGTGCAATTTTCAAAGCAGGTGTTTTCAAGCCCGAGTGACTGTGCCTTTTCGTTCATCAGCTTAACGAATGCCTGCGATGAGCCCGCAATATATTCGCCGAGTGCCGTGCAGGCGTCATTTGCCGAGGCAACTACAACGGCCTTGAAAAGTTCGTTAACCGTCATTTTCTCACCGAGCTCAAGCCAAATTTGCGATCCGCCCATTTTAACACTGTTTTCACCTGCAGGCACTTCATCTTCAAGCGAAATCTTACCGCTGTCTATCGCTTCGAGCACAAGGAGGATGCTCATAATTTTTGTGACCGAAGCGGGAGAAAGATGCTCATAAGCATTTTTTTCATAAATAATATCGCCTGTATCGGCGCACATCAAAAATTGACGATTTGGCGTAATCCTCGATTGTATCATTCTTTTCGGCAACCTCGGGATCGGCAAAGCATTGAAGCGGAAATATTATCACGGCAAAAGCCGCAAGAAGGCATGCAATTGTTTTTTTCATAAATATCACCGTTAAATCATATTCAAAAAAGCATTGCTTAAATAACCCTGTTTTGTTATAATATTAAAAATCAAACAGGAGAGATGAATATGAAAGCAGCATTTTACACGCTCGGTTGCAAGGTTAATCAATCCGAAAGCGAATATATGGCGGAGATTTTTAAGCAAAAGCCGGATTTGAGATTGTTTCGCCCAACAAAGAAGCGGATTATTATATAGTTAATTCATGCACGGTCACAGCCACGGCAGACCAAAAAAACACGCCAGAACATAAGAAAATTTAAGCGCCGCCACCCCGATTCGGTTGTTATACTTACCGGTTGTATGCCGCAGGCGTTTCCTCAAGCGGCAGCAGAGCTTGAGCAGGCGGATATTGTTTTCGGCAATAAAAACGACGGCGATATTCTTGATATGATTAACAGATATAATCTTGAGCATAACAGAATAGTTAATATCGAACAGCACGAAACGGGCGATGAATTTCGCCAATGCTCAATTTCAAAATTCAACGAAAGAGTGCGCGCATTTGTTAAAATCGAGGATGGATGCGACAGGTTTTGCTCATATTGCATAATTCCGAAAAGCAGGGGCAGAGTCAGATCAAAAAGACCCCGAACAATTGAGAAACGATATAAAAAGTACTTGCGGAAAACGGCATAAAAAGAAATCGTGCTTGTGGGCATCAATCTTTCAGCCTATGGCAAAGGTGAAGATTTCAACATAGTTGACGCAGTTAAAATATGTGCCCAAACAGACGGAATACTGCGAGTTCGCCTCGGCAGTCTTGAGCCGGATCACATCACCGATAAAATTATTGATCAGCTTGCAAAAATAGATAAGTTTTGCCCGCAATTTCATATTTCACTTCAAAGCGGATGCGATAAAACGCTTAAAGATATGAACAGGCACTACAGTGCCGCAGAATACGCAAAGCTTTGCGATAAGCTCCGCGCCGCATTTGACGACGCTTCAATCACAACCGATGTTATGGTGGGCTTTAACGAAGAAAGCGAAAGCGATTTTAAAGAAAGCCTTGAATTTGTTAAAGGAATAGGCTTTGAAAAGGTGCATGTGTTCCCCTACTCCGAGCGCACCGGTACGGCGGCCTCGCGCCGCGGTGATTCCGTTTCAAAGCAGGAAAAAGAGCGGCGCGCGGCGATAATGGCGGCCGAAACCGAAAAAATCCGCGAAGAATATTTTCAAAGTCTTATCGGCAAAAAGGTTAATGTGCTTTTTGAAAACGAAACAGCCCCCGAAACCTTCAGGGGCTACACGAAAAGCTATATTCCGGTTGAGGTAAAATCATCCGAATATATTAAAGGCACCGAGTGCAAATGCGTTATCAAAAGCGTTGACGCCGAAAACGACATTTGCCTTGCTAATTTAGATTTTTAATATTCTCAACCTCTGCTGCTGTGGCATCGTCCTGCGGCTCAACAAGATAGCTGAACGAATAAATATAATATCCGCCAACATTATTGAGTTGGCTTAAATAAGCAATTTGCCTTGAAATGATATTGCTGTTTTCAACAAATTCATTTATTGCATAGCTTTGATCGGCCGAGGCAAAGTTATCCTCCTTACCGGCTTTATAAAGCGGCAGGCCGACGTATAATTTAACTGCCGTCGTGCGTTCGCTCCATTCCTTTGCGGTGCGTGTGAACGGCTGAACTTCATTATAAAATCCGAAATAAATTTGCGGGCATATGTAATCGGCATATCCCGGCTCGCTCGCCCATTTTTCCACATCGGCATATAAAGTGGAATAATCTGTTGACACCTTAGACTGCGGGCTGATTCCGAACATAACGGAAGAATTTTTCCTCTTTAACGGCTTTATAAACGGCTTTTTATCATTTCGCAAACATTATTCCTTCGCCAATCGGAAAGGCCCATATCGCCGCCGCTGCTTTGATATTGCGAATACTCTTTTTCATCTATCTCCTCATTTGTGGTTGGATAAAAATAATCATCGAAATGAATACCGTCAACAGCATAATTTTTAACAATTTCCTTTACACCGTTTACTATAAGCTCGGTCACCTCGCTTCGCGCCGGATTGAAATAAATCTTATCGGCAACATAAACACAGCTTGATTTCTCGGTATCCTCAAGCCACTTTTTTGCGGGATTGCCGGACGAAAGAGCATTTATATCGTTTTCCTGTGACACGCGGTACGGGTTTACCCACGCTTCAATCCTTAAACCGAGATTATGTGCTGCCTTAACCATAATGGCAAGGGGGTCATATATAAGCTCACTGCCCTGAACGCCGAAGCAGTATTTCGAAACGGGAAAAATAACTTGATTTATAGAATGCATCGGCACACGGGCGAACTTGCACGGTTATCGTGTTCAACCCAAGCGATTTAACTTTTTTGAACGCAGATTTAATTTCGCTTTCAAAGCTGTTTGAGTCCGTGCACTCGGAAGTGTATTTTTCAAGCTCAAAATACGCCATCCAAACAGACTTTACTGTTTCTGGCACAACAGGATTATCATCTTTTATACTCTGCGGTGCGGCTGAGCAACCGCAAAGCAGCAAAGAAACACTTAAAAATAAGCGCAAAAACACTTTTTTTTCATACTTGACACTTTCCTTTAAATTTGTAAAAAAATATATAGAATATCAGAAAGGCGTGTTTATAAATGGAATACAGGCTCGGAAACTCAGAAAGAATTAAGGAAAAAAAGGCATAACCGCCGAAATAGAATGCCCGAAATGTAAAAAAACAGAGCAAGATTCAGCGTTTTCAGCAATATGGACACAAGACTCATTCCCGAATACCCGCTGATAAATTCAGAAGCGGTATATTTCCTTGTTTGCCCCAAATGCGCGTCTGTTTTTCACGGTTGACGAAAGCCAAGGCGACGCACTTCAAAAAAAGGTGAAAAAAATACGCAATCGGCGATTATGATTTGAAAGAGCTTAAAGAATTCAAAAAAATAAACACGGCTTGTTTTTTTATATTAACGGTTACTCAGTTACGATTCACGATGCCGTAACTTGTCTAAAATCAAAACAAATTCAAGAGGAGCAAACGCTCCTCTTATTTTTTTAAAAATTATGCAAATCAGCCCGCTGCAGCCTTCGTTAATAACGCGTTCGATGGTTTCCCTGAATTTATCTCGCGCGTCATCGGGCATGCGTTCAAGCTTACCTCGCAATCCCTCGTTTACAATCTCGTGAAGCGATTTGCCGAACAAATCCGTTTCCCAAATTTTTGCGGGATTTTCCTGAAATTCACGAAGCAGATACATAACAAGCTCCTGTGATTGGCTTTCACTGCCCACAATCGGAGCCACCTCGGTGCGTGTGTTGCAGCGAATCATATGGATAGACGGCGCCTGCGCTTTCAGCTTAACGCCGTATCGCCCGCCCTGCTTAACAATTTCGGGCTCTTCAAGGGTTAATTCGTCAATATCCGGCATAACAATGCCGTAGCCTGTTCGCTCAACCTCACCGAGAGCTGAATTGAATTTGTCAAATTTTGTTTTAATTTTTGAAAGCTCACCGACAACGGACATTAAATCCTTTTCATTTTTGATTTCACAGCCGCATTTTGAAGAAAGCACGGTGTAATAATATGCATTGTTTATGCGAACAGATATGCTGATTTTTGCCTACGGATAAATCAGCATCGGAAATTGCAGATGCTTCAATTTCCTTATATTCGCTCAGTGACTGCGCAAACGACTTGACGCTGCGAATATTCGTTATGCTTTTTGCGCTTTCGCCGATAAAAGCGAACATATTTGATTTGAATTCATCGTTTTCATCAAGGCTTTTAATCCAGCTCGGAAAATTAAGTTCGATACGCTTTGCCGGAAATTCATACAATGCCTTTTCGAGCAAGTCGCTTATTTGTGCGGTGTCAAGCTCAAGGCAGTTAATCGGCAAAACAGGCACATTGTATTTTTCGCTCAGCGATTTTGCAAGTGAAAGCGCTTCTTCACTTTCCGGTTCAACACAATTTAGCGCCACAACAAACGGTTTGTTAATTTCTTTAAGCTCGTTTATAACGCGTTCCTCAGCCTCGGCATACTCCTCACGCGGAATTTGGCTGATAGAGCCGTCCGTGGTAATAACGAGGCCGATGGTAGAATGCTCTTTTATAACCTTTTGCGTTCCTATTTCCGCCGCCATGTTAAACGGAACTTCTTCATCAAACCACGGAGTATGAACCATACGCGGCTGTTCGTCCTCAATATAACCGACGGCGCTCGGAACAATATAACCCACGCAATCGATAAGCCTTACCCGAAAATGAATATTATCCTCCATCGAAAGCTCAATTGCATCCTCGGGAATAAATTTCGGCTCGGTTGTCATAATTGTTCTGCCGGCGGCACTTTGGGGCAATTCGTCGCGGGCACGCTCTTTTTGAAATTCACCGCTTATATTCGGAATAACAAGAGATTCCATAAACTTTTTTTAATAAAGGTTGATTTGCCCGTACGGACGGGGCCTACAACGCCTATATAAATATCACCCTGCGTTCTGGCCGAAATATCATTATATATATTCAATATCGTCACTCCTTACCCGCAATTACATTCCCGGTATCAGCAGGATTCGCTTTGTGTCCAAAATGTCATCCGTAAGCTCATTCTCCTTTTTGATAAGCTCAACGGAGGTTCTGAAGCATTTTGCAATATCCCAAAGACGTTCGTTTTTTTATCCGCGAAATAAACCGCAAGAGCCGGAGAATCGTATTCGTTGCCGCTTTTGAGCTCAACCTCGGAAAGCAGATTGAAATTTCTTGGCTTATAGCTTAAAGCCGTATAGGCAATTGCTGTTCTCAGTTCTATCACATTATCGGATTTTATAACATAATCATATGATGAAATGTAAGCACTGCATTTTTGATATTCGGCAAACTCGATTTGCTTTTTATCCGAAACAAACACAATCTCGCCCTTTTTGTTCATAACAAAAGCGGAAAGCTCGATTGTTTTATCGCCCGAAAGAGAAACATCAAGATCAAGTATTTCGGATATATCGACTGACTCAAATTCAAATTTAACCGCGCTTGAATAAGACTCTTTCACCAAGCTGTAATCAACATCAAGCTCAAGCGGTGTGAAGAAGTTTTTTTAACATCGTGATTAACGGAATATGCGTCATCCGATAAATATTCCGAATATTTGCGATAAACACAGCAGGAAAGATTAACATCGCCCGCCAAATCTATAACGGTCAATTCATTGTTTTTTTATCAGTTTTTTTGTTTTAAAAAAAGATATTGCCTGTTTTTTTGCATAAACAAGTGCCGCATCGCCCTCTGCAATTCCGTTAATATCAACTATCGTGCTGATTTCGATTGTTTTTTTCACAGCGGCGAACATCGTTTTGCTTATCCGAATCCGCGGTGTAAAGCACCGAAAAGCGCAGGCTTGTTTTAACAAGCATTTTATCGGCAATTATTTTAGTTTCCGAGCAATGCGCATCGGCAAAAAAACATTTATGATTTTTTTGGATTGCTGCGCCGTCGGTAACAGCTGCCTCGTCCTCAAATTCCGCCTTAACATAAGCAAAGCCGACTCTTGATATGTAATCAACCTTTTGTTTATCTATCATAACATCGTCGGCGCTGTCGGCCATATCAGTCTTGCAAGGCGCATAGGCGCAAACTGAAACGGCAAAAGAATTATGAATGTCTATTCTGCGCTGATTTATAACACGCCAATTACTGTATTTATCCGTTATATTTGCTTCAATAAACAAATCGTCGTCTGAAATATCGGTTTGAAACGATTTTTTTCAAAGTCCTCCTCGAATTCGGCGCAGGAAATGCAACCGGAGCTTTCACTGATATAGGTTAAAGTTATTTTTGTTTTTCCGTAAACGGTTATTTGCGAATTTTGAAACACGGTATTCACGATAAAAATTATTAACGCAGCACCTAACAACCTTGAGCAAATCATCATTATAGGAAAGCAAATTTTCCTGATAATCAAAATCGCAATCCGCGCTTTTTGAAAAAATGCAGCGCTTTGTGCATATTTCCTTTTTGCATTGTTCCATATGAACGCTCCTTTTTATTTTCTGCTTAATACATATGCGCGGATTTTGCGGCATATAACAAAAAAAACGCCTCCGATTAAATATCGGAAGCGTTTTTTATGTCAGCTGTTTATTTTCTTTATTTTAAATATTTTTCTGAGGATGGGCGCCGCGAATTTGGGCGGATTTACAACAACAACTTTCATATGATTTCCTCCATCATTTTTTTGCAGCATATAATGCCGAGGATTATTACAGCCACGGCGAGCACGCGGACAAGCCAAGCCTCGGGAAGGCATATGGTAACAACGCACCCAATACCGAATGCTAACCAAAGAAAATCACGCCGGCACATTTTTTTCACAGTAATAACACCTCTGAGCTGCAACTACTGTATTATATGCCGCAAAAAGCTAATCGTTACTCAAAACAAGCATAATTATTCCGCTTTTAAAATCAACAAAGGCTTTATCAGCCGCAACCTCGTTGCTGATACTGAAATTATCATAGGGAGAAAGGGTAACGCCGCACAGCTCATATTCCGCGCCTTTTTGAACAAGGCCGGTAACGGGAGCGCCGAAGGCAAAAACGGAATAGTATTTATGTTTTTCAGACTTTGGTATGTAAAACGCCTTATCATGCATTGATATTTCGTTATGCCGGTCTTTAATAACGGCATCTACGCCGCTGTCAAGGCAATACTTGAGAGCAATAATATTAGAAAGCGAATGATCCGTTCTTCCGCCGAGCGCACAATAAATTTCAATCGCATCGGCACCGCGCTTTATCGCCTCTTTAACGCAATAAAATGTGTCCGTATCGTCCTTTTCGTGCGGCAGCTTAATGATTTCACAATTATAATCGGGATAAGAAGCCGAATCAAAATCGCCGACGATTATATCGGGCATTATTCCTGCGCTTATACAGGTTTCATAACCGTGATCCGCGGCAATTACTTTGGAATTTCTGTCTGCATTCTTTTTTAAATATTCCAAATCATCTAATCCGCAGGGCGCACCGGAAACAACTGTGAATTTCATTTTTTCAGCATCCATTCCTTAACATTCTTTAAATCATTGTACATTTTAACATAGCTGTTATGCCTGCTTTCGGAAATAAGTCCGTTTTTTACCGCTTCGCAAACCGCACAGCCTTTTTCAACTGTGTGTGTGCAGGTTGAGAATTTACATTTTCCGAAATAAGGCTCAAATTCCCTGAAGCAATCAAAAAGCTCATCTTTTGAGATGCTCAGGCAGCGCTCAAAAATCAATTGAAGAAAAAGCCGGGAGTATCGGCAACGTAGCCGCCGCAAACCTTAAAAAAAGCTCGCAGTGGCGCGTTGTGTGCCTTCCCCTGCCGAGTTTTTTTACTTGTTTCACCCGTGGGAAGCTCCAGCCCGACTTCAATGGCGTTTAGCAGAGTTGATTTGCCAACGCCCGTATTACCGGTAAAAGCAGAGCATTTGCCCGCCAACAGAGATTTGATCTGCTCTGCACCGCCAGGCTCCGAGGGATTGCAGCAATAAACATCAAAGCCTGCATTTTTATATATCTTTTTCATATTCGCAGTAATTCGGCTCCAAATCCGTTTTTGGTAAAAAAACGATAACAGGCATTTATGTTTTTTTATACTCGGCAAGCGCCGTCATTTTATCAATATTAAAAGTATTTATCACGGGGTCGATTATTGAAGAAACAATAAAAAAAGCGTATCTAAATTGGCAAGCGGCGGACGAACAAGGCTGTTTTTACGCGGAAAAATCGATTCAATTCGATTTTCGGAGTTTTCATTTACCGAAATTTCAACATTATCGCCCACAAGCGGAATGAGTTTCTGATTTCTGAAATTTCCTCTTGCTTTGCATTCATAAACCGCACCGGCGGTTTCCACATAGTAGAAACCGCCGATTCCTTTAACGATTTTTTTCCTTTTTTTCTTTACTCACTGTGGCTCCTTGAAAAAAATCAACGTTGATTGTTTTTATCGGAATTCATCGTATAAGCACCGCCGTAATTCTCGCTCACTTCGGTCAACTGCACAGCAAGCTCAATTCTGCTGCCTGCATCAGCTGGAACGGCAAGCTTAACCGTTGATCCGTCAAGCTTAACGGCCTGTGAAGTGTATTTGCTGCCGTTTACGCTGACAACGATTGTGTCGTTCGGCGAACCGGAATATGACGGCAATTTAACGTTTATCGTTGCCGTGTATTGACCGCCTGTTGTGGATTCCGTGGTGGTAACTCCCGAAGAAACATAAATTTTTGATTGTTTCGTTTTCGGTTGCCGTTCTGCCCGCTTTCGGCGATTGATCAAGCACAACGCCTTTGCGAACGTTTGATTCCTGAGTTTCAACGGAAACGTTCTTAAAGCCTGACTTTTCAAGAAAAGCTTTGGCGTCGCTTTGAGTAAGACCCGATACATCGGGCACGGAATAAGTTTGAAGCTTAGTGGTTGACGGCCCCGAGGAAACATAAATAATAATTTCCTTATCGGCGGATACAACGGAGTTTGCTTTGGGATCGGTATATATAACAGAGCCGGAAGCAACATTTTCGTTTGAAATTTCCGTAACCTTAAATTTGGTAAGCTTACTTTGCTGGAGCAGCTTTTCCGCCTTATCAAGAGTTAAATTATAGCAGTTGGGAACGGATATATCCTCTGCGCTAGCCGCAACCTTTAATGTTACGGTTGAACCGGAAATTACGCGTTCGCCCGCTTTCGGAGACTGATCTATAACAATACCGGGGTCATATTCGTCTGTTTTTCATATTCGGCAACAAAAATTATATTTATAATTTGTGTTTGAAACAAGCGCATCGTAAGATTGACCCACAAAATTCTCAAGCTTTTGGCTTTCGGTGTTAACACCCTGAGTCATAAACAAAACAAGGCCTACTATTGCCGCTATAAGAAACACAATACCCACAGCAACGGCGGTTATAACCTTTTTCTTATGATTTGGGTCTACATTGTCATTTTCGTCGGCAATTTCATCCGCCGAAGCTTCGGCGCTTTTTAAATTTTCCTCTTTGAAAAACATATTTGGTGGGATTTTTATCAACAAAATAAGTGTAATCAAAGGTTGCATTCGGATTTCTTATAACGTCTTCCAAATCAAGCAGCATTTCCGTGGCTGTTTGATATCGGTCCTGCGGATTTTTCTGCATCGCGTGGAAGCAGATTTGCTCTATGCCGAGCGGGATATTCGGATTTATTTCCGTTATCTTTTTAGGCTCTTTTTGAAGCTGCATAAGTGCAACGGAAACGGCACTGTCCGCATCAAAGGGCACGCTGCCCGTGAGCATTTCATAAAGCACAACGCCAACAGAATAAATATCCGCGCGTTCATCCGTGAATTCGCCCTTTGCCTGCTCGGGAGAAATATAATGAACCGAGCCTATGGCATTCTCGGTTAAGGTTCTGGTTTCCGTGCGTGAAAAGCGCGCAATACCAAAATCCGTGACCTTAATATTACCGGTGGGCAGCAAAATAATATTCTGTGGCTTAATATCGCGGTGAACTATTCCCTTATCATGCGCATGCTGAAGCGCGCGCAGAATTTGCGTTGTGAAAAACACAGCGTCATTCCAAGCGATAATATGCTGCTTTTGGATATATTCTTTAAGTGTGATGCCGTCAACATATTCCATGACGATATATTGCATTTTCGCCGAAGCTGACATCATAAACCTTAACAATATTGGGGTGAGAAAGCACGGCGATTGCCTTGCTTTCATTTTTAAAGCGCCTTACAAATTCGGCATCGTTTGAATATTCGTCTTTTAAAACTTTAATTGCAACGATACGATCATCAACATTATCATACGCCTTATAAACAACCGCCATACCGCCGACGCCGATTATTTCCTGAACCTCATAGCGTCCGTCCAGCCGTTTTCCCACATAATTTTCCATAAATAATTACACAGCCTTTCAGGCAAATTTAATATGATTATTCGGCAATGGCAACAACAGTTATATTGTCGCCGCCTCCGTTATTGTTTGCTTTTTTAACAAGTCGGTCGGCAAAGGCGTAATATCTGCCGTCCGAAACCTCGCTAATCATTTCATCGTCGGTAACATAATTTGAAAGGCCGTCCGTGCAGATGATAAGCACGTCATCCGCCTCCAGATCAACCTCGTCAAAATCAATATCTATGCTCTTGTCAACGCCAATAGCACGGGTAATAAGATTTTTATTGGGGTGATGCTCTGCTTCTTCCTTGGTTATTTCGCCCTTATTAACAAGATCCTGCACAAGCGAATGATCCGTTGTTACCTGCTCAAGCCTGCAGTTTCTGAACACATATGCACGGCTGTCGCCCGCATGAGCAATATATGCGCAGCCGTCCTTAACAACGGTGCACACAACCGTTGTGCCCATACCGTGAAGTTTCGGCTTGGCATCCGCCATATCGTAAACCTCGATATTCGCGGCAACAAGTGCAGAATCAAGCATATTTTTGATTGAAGAGGGCTTCATATTTTCCCTGTAAGAAGCGTTGATTTTATCACTGATAACCTTAACTGCAAGAGCCGATGCGATATTACCGCCGGCAGCGCCGCCCATACCGTCGCAAACAACGGCCCAAGCAACCTCGTCCGGAAATTCGCCGACTGCATAAGCATCCTGATTTGAGGATCTTACTCTGCCCTTATCGGTTTTGGCAACAATTTTCAAAAAATTCACCCCTGACTTTTTCTTCTCAGCTGACCGCACGAAGCGTTAATATCGCTTCCGAGCGTTCGCCTTATTGTAGCATTTATGCCTTTATTTTGCAATATTTGAAGAAACTTATTTACGGAATCGTCGCTGCTGCGAACATTTCCGCGTTCTTCAACATCGTTTACCGGTATTAAATTAACATGGCAAAGCATCCCGTGAAGCCTTGAGCACAGCTCATTTGCGCATTGCGAAGTATCGTTTACCTTGTTTATAAGCGTGTATTCAAACGACACACGGCGATTTGTTTTTTTGATATAATCCCTGCACGCTTTTAAAAGTTCATCTATTCCCCATTTATCGTTTACGGGCATTGTTTTGCTGCGAATTGTATCGTTCGGCGCGTGAAGCGAAATCGTTAAGGTGATTTGCAGATTTTCATTCATCAAATCATAAATGCGAGGCACAACACCGCAGGTGGAAAGAGTTATATTTCGCATTGAAATATTCAGACCGTTTTCATTATTCACATTATGCATAAACAAGATAACATTATCGTAATTATCAAGCGGTTCGCCGATACCCATCAGCACAATGTTTGAAATTCTTATATCAAGATCCTTTTTGCGCAGCGTGAAGCTGGCTTTCGATTTCGCCGGCGGTGAGATTACGCACAAATCCCGCAAGGGTTGAAGCGCAAAAGCGGCAACCCATTTTGCAACCAACCTGGCTTGAAACGCAAATTGTGTAGCCGTATTTATATTTCATAATAACGGATTCGACATATTCGCCATCGCAAAGCGAGAAAAGATATTTAACGGTTCCGTCTTTCTTTGAAACAAGCTTTTTTTCGATTTTGCAGGAGGAAACGTAATAATCTTCGGCAAGCTTTTCACGCAAGGCTTTTGGCAGGTTGCTCATTTCATCGAATGAATCAACGCCGAATTTATGAAGCCAAGTAAAAATTTGCTTTGCCCTGAACGAGGGCTGACCCATATCCTTAACGATATTTAAAATCGAATCAAGCGGCAGTGATTTAATATCCGTTTTCATTTAATTCCTTTCGAGAACGGCGCAAAAGAATCCGTCTCCCCCATTTTCATTAGGGAAAAAAATGTTTTTAGAAGAAATTTCTTTAAAAATCGCCGTGTTCATTTAAAAAAACGCGGCAACCACCTTTTCATTTTTCCCTTAAATTTAGCGCGCAGGTGGAATAAAAGCAATCTGCCGCCTTTTTTGAGATAGCCTGCCGAGGTTTTAAGAATTTCAAGCTGAAGATCCGGCAGTGATTTTATCGAATCAAGGTCTTTATATCTGATTTCAGGCTTGCGGCGAATTGTGCCCAGCCCGCTGCAAAGGCACATCGCAGATTATTTTATCGGCAATCGGAATATCTTTGTTAAAAACGGAAGCGTCGTTGACTGCGGTATGTATATTATCAAGGCAAAGTCTTTCGGCACCGTCTGCAATCAGTTTAACTCTGCTTTCGTAGCAATCATAGGCATAAATTTCGCACTTTCCGCCTGCCAAATCGCAAGCAGTAAAGGACTTTCCGCCGGGAGCGGCGCACATATCAAGCACGGTTTCACCCGGCTTAATGCCAAGCATTTTAACGGCATCATAGCAAGACAGATCCTGCACATGGAACAAGCCGTTTTTGAATGCCGCCGTTTCGGCAATATCGGAAACTGAATCTATTTTAACAACATTGCCGAAAACATCACATACGGCACCACAATCGGTAAGCTCATATTGCAATTCCTCGGCATCAATAAATTTGGAATTCGGCACGGCATAAATAGGCGGTCTGCCGTTTACATAAGGCAAAAAAAGGCCTCAACCTTTTTCGGCACCATATGCTTTATTCCACATATTTATAAGATTTTGCGGCACGGAGTATTTAACAGACAAATCCGAAAGAGAATCCGCGTCAAAATCCAAAGAATCTATTTTATGAAGCACGGCATTGATCATGCCGCCGTAGTAGCCGAGACCGTTGCCTTTTTGCAAGCGCAACGCTTTCGTTTATTGCGGCGCTTGAAGGCACTTTATCCATAAATTTAAGCTGATAAGCACCGAGCATAAGCAAAACATTAACCTTCGGCTTTGGCTTATTGCAAAATTTATCAATCAAATATTCAAGTGTGAGTTTGCGCTCAAGCACACCGTAAATAAGCCTTGCGGCAAACGCTTTTCCGCTTTTAAGCTTATCTATTTCATTATTGACGGCGATATTTGAATACGCACCGCCGTAAATTATTTTATAAAGCGCCGAAAATGCGGCGTTTCGTGAATCGTTCATCGCCTACGCTCCGATATCAAAATAAGCCTCAACAACGTTGCGAGCGAGGAGGCAAGTGCAGCCACATAAGTGAGTGCGGCAGCAGTGAGCACTTTTTTTGCGCCGTTATATTCAGCACTGATCAAAAATCCGTTTTGCGAAATTGTATTGAGCGCGCGTTTGGAGGCATTAAGCTCAACGGGAAGAGTCAAAAGCTGAAATAAAGCCACTGCGGAATATAAAATTATTCCCGCATACAGCAGAGGTTGATAATTGAAAATAAGGCCGAATATCGCAAGCGGTATGCCGAGATTTGAGCCGAATTTTGTTACGGGAATGATAAAATTCCTTATTTTTAGCGGAAAATATCCCTGCGCATGCTGGCAGGCATGCCCCGCTTCGTGGCATGCAATACCCACTGCGGCAATGCTGTTTGAATTATAAACCGCTTCCGAAAGTGAAATCATTTTTGTTGTGGGATTATAATTATCGGTTAATTTACCGGGTATCATTCTGATGCCGACATCCGTTATTCCATTCAGCCTAAGCAATTCAGCTGCGGCCTGAGCTCCCGTTATGGAGCGAGAATTCGGAATTCTGCCGTATTTTTTTGAAATTTGAATTAACCTTTGCCTGGCAAATCATTGAAAAAATGATTACCGGCACCATTATAAAACCGGTTAAATAATAAGCAAAAACATCCATGCAAAAACCTGCTTTCAAAGTTAGTTTAAATCAGGAGCCTATAATATCGCCGACGGAGATTTTGTTTCCGGCCGCAAAGGATTTGGAATCCATTTTCTTTTTGCCCGCAGGCTGAAGCTCGGTTATATCTATGCAATGCCCGTCGCCGCACGAAACTGTAATATCCTTACCCACCGCGATGATTTCGCCGGGTTTTGCGCCGTTCATATCACTGAGAAGCGAAGCATGAATTTTAACCTGCTTACCGGCAATAACGGTGCTCGCCCCCGGCCATGAATTAAGCCCTCTGATCTGATTATGAATATCGAAAGCTGATTTATTCCAATTTATCGGGCTTAAATCGCGGGATATCATCGAAGCATAGCTTGACTCACCGATTTGCTTTTTGAGGGCTGATGTTTCCCGCTTCGATTTTCGGCAAAACATCAACAAGCGCGTCTGCACCGATAACAGAAAGCCTGTCAAAAAAAGCTGCTCTGAGGTTTCGTTTATATCAATATTCGTTTTAACCTCGGATATTATATTGCCCGTATCAAGCCCCTCGTCCATCTGCATAATGCAAACACCCGTTTCGGAATCACCGTTTAAAACGGCCCATTGAATCGGCGCGGCGCCTCTGTATTTCGGCAAAAGCGACGCATGCACATTTATGCAGCCGTATTTCGGAATTGAAAGCACCGAGGGCGGAAGAATTTTTGCCGTATGCCACAACGATAATAATATCGGGATTGATATTTGCAATAATTTCGGCGGCATCGCCGTTTTTTTCAGTGAAGCAGGCTGATAAACCGAAATGTTGTTTTTCCTGCGCCAAAACCTTGACCGGCGGCGGAGTAAGCAGCTGTTTTTCTGCCTGTTTTTTTATCGGGCTGAGTAAAAACCGCGGCAATATCGTATTTATTATCAATCAATTTTTGCAGACACGGCACGGCAAAATCCGGCGTGCCCATAAAAACTACTTTCATTGCTCCTCCAATTTACCGGTAACAAGATGTGAGGTGAACAAAATACCGTCCAAATGGTCGATTTCATGGCAAAAAGCGCGCGCTTTAAGGTCTTCACCGGTAAAAACCTGCCACTTACCGTTTCTGTCCTGCGCTTTAACCTGAACCTTTTGCGGTCTGCTTGTTACGCCGTACTTACCAGGGAGAGAAAGGCAGCCTTCGCTTTCCTGCTGCTCGCCCTCTTTCATTGTGATTTCGGGATTAACAAGCTCCATCGGGCCTTCGCCGATATCGATAACAACAACTCTTTTGAGGATGCCGACCTGAACCGCCGCAAGACCGACTCCGTTTGCGCTATACATTGTTTCAAGCATATCGTCAATAAGAGCGGCAAGCTTATCGTCAAATTTTTCAACCTTGCGGCTTGTTTTATTGAGTATCGGATCACCCAATTTAACTATGTTTCTGAGTGCCATATTCTTCTCCTAATTTAATTCATAAGGATTTAAGTCTACCGTTACGGCCACATCCTTATACTCCTTAATTTTTAGATAAAGTTTTTTTAATATCTCGTTTAACAATTTGCGAACTGATTTTGAATTTTTTTGCATTTAATCGATAATCTGTATCTGAAATTATTGTTTATTTTGCAAATTTTAGCCGGCCCGGGGCCGAGAACTATCAGTTTTTCGTTTTGATATTCCGTTTTATTAAGCTCGGCAAGCTTTTCAAGAAACGCCTTTGAGCAAAGCGCGGCGGCATTTTCGTCCTCGCTCACAAATGAAACGGAATAAATATCGCAATAAGGCGGATAAGTGAGTAATCGCCTTAAAGAAATTTCATTTTTTTATAAAATGATTTATAATCCTGCTCGGCTGCGTATTTAATAACCTCGTTATAAGGATTTATCGTTTGAATAACTGCCTTGCCGTCTTCGCTTCGCCTGCCGCTTCTGCCCACAACCTGGGTTATAAGGTCAAAAGACCTTTCCTGTGCCGTATAATTTTCGTCATAAAGCGAATTATCGGCATTAACAACGCCCACAAGCGTTACATTCGGAAAATCAAGCCCCTTTGCCACCATTTGTGTGCCGACGAGAATATCATATTCACCGGCGGAAAAGGCATCAAACAAACGCTGATGGCTGAACTTACCGGAAGTGGTATCCGCATCCATACGAAGCACGCGCGCATCGGGAAACAGGCGCGAAATCTCATCTTCAATGCGCTGGGTGCCGAAGCCACTGTATCTTATGGAATTTTGCCCGCATTCGGGGCAAATATTATCAAGCGGCTTGGTGTATCCGCAATAATGGCACATCAAGCGGTTATTATAGCTGTGATAAGTTAGGCTGATGCTGCAATTCGGGCAAGTGAGCACATGGCCGCAGCTATTGCAGGCTATAAATGTGTTGTAGCCTCGGCGATTCATAAGCAAAATAGTTTGTTTATGTGCTTCAAGATTTTCACGGATAAGTTCTTTAAGCCGTTCAGATATCGGTGATCTGCTGCCGCTTTTTATTTCGGCTTTCATATCAACTGTGATAACCTTTGGCAATTTGGCCTCGCCGTAGCGGTGCGCAAGCTCGCAAAGCACATATTTGCCGCCAACTGCCGCGGAATAGGTTTCAACGCTCGGTGTGGCGGATGTCATTAAAAACAGAGCCTTTTTATATTTGCACCTGAAATTTGCAACCTCTCGCGCATGATAGCGAGGGGTGCGCTCGCTTTTATAGGTGTGCTCCTGCTCCTCATCCATAATGATAAGGCCGAGATTGTGAAGAGGCGCAAAAACAGCACTTCGTGTGCCCACAACGATTTTAGCCTCTCCCCTTGCAGCGCGCTTATATTCATCGCTGCGCTCGCCGATGGAAAGCCCGCTGTGCATTACTGCAACCTGCCTGCCGTACCTTTCATGAAATATCGAAAGCATTTGCGGCGTGAGCGAAATTTCGGGCACAAGAACTATAACATCCTTATCCCGGGCAACGGCTTCATCAATAAGGCTTAAATAGACCTGCGTTTTTTTCCGCTGCCGGTTACGCCGAAAAGAAGCCCTGTTCCGCCGCCGCCATTAAGCATTTTTGCTATAAACATCAAATGCCGCATGCTGTTCCTTTGAAAGCACAATCGGCTTTGCATTTCCGCTTTCGGAAATATTTTTTTATAAGGCATGCGGTAAACTTCTTTTTCAAAAATATTCGCACACATTATATTTAACAAGATTATCAAGCACGCCTTTGCCGACAGAACAAAATTCCGAAACCTCATTAACGGTTGCACTGCCGACATCGCAAAGCAAATCGTAAACTCTTTGCTGCTTGGGTGTAAGTTTGGGTATCGCAGGATTTTCGCACAGCCTTATCATTCTGGTGCTTTTAACGGAAATTTTATCAACACCGCGCGGAAGCATTTGACGCAAACAGTCATAAGTGGTGCAAAAAGCAGCGTTCTTTAAGCCAAAGCGCAAGTTGAACCATTTCTTCATCAAGAGGAATGATTTTATCGTCTGCCGAATGTATTTCCTTTAATTCGGAATTTATGCCGCTGAAAACGCTTAAAAACAATGCCGCTTCGCAGCACATTTCCCCTACCGAACGGAACCTTAACCTTTGTGCCGCATTTAATGCAGTTTTCAAGCTTTTGCGGCACATAATAATCATAATCCGAATCTGTATTAAAAAAAGTGTTTTCAACCGCAACCGTTGCAATTAAGCGATTCATTATTCCTCGGAGCCGTTATTCTCCGATTCGGAAGAAACTTCTTCATTTGCCTCGGCAACAGCCTCAACAGCCGCTTCAACTTCCTTTTTCGCGTGCGGCTTTTTTTCTTCTTCCTCTCTTTATTTCCTCGTCGGATTTAATTTCATCCGGCTCAACAACAACATATTTTCCGTTATAAATCTCGTTAATAGCAGTTGAAACCGTTTTTTTCATCAAGCAAAACATCGTTTTCAACTGCGTCGTCTCTGATTTGCCTTGCTCTTTCTGCAACGCCGACAACAAGACTGTATCTACTGCTGCAATTCTTAAGTAATTTTTTAAGATCGGGGTTAAACATAATTTTATCTCCTTTAATGGTTGTTTTTAATAATTTATATTATTTATTACGCTTTTCAAGCTCTTTATCTAAAAATACCGTTAAGCTCTTCAACAGCTTTTTTTCGAGTTTATTATTTACGATAACATAGTTAAAGGTTGAAGCGTATTCAATTTCTTCTTCGGCGATTTTAAGGCGCTTTTTAATAGCCTCCTCGCTTTCCGTGTTGCGCTTTTTGAGCCTGCGCTCAAGAGTTTTTATATCCGGCGGCATAAGGAACACGGAAACTGCATCCGGATAATTTTTCATAACCTTTTGGGCACCCTTTCGCTCTATTATAAGAAAGCAAATTTTGCCCTTATTTACTGCGGCAAGCGCAGGAGCGGCGGGAGTGCCGTAATAGCAGCCGTTGTAGCAGGCATATTCGAGGAAGCTATCTTCCTCTATCATGCTTTCAAAATCGGCGGTTGATTTAAAGAAGTAATTAACTCCTTCGATTTCGCCTTTTCGCGGAGCTCTTGTGGTGGCGGAAATCGACTCGCACACATCGCTTCTTATTTTGGATATTTCTTTAAATACGGTGTCTTTACCGCACCCGCTCGGAGCGGAAAGGATAACTATCATACCCGTTTTTTTCATTGCGTATCAACCTCCGCACCGAATTTTTCGGCAATTTTCGATAAATCAAGATAGGAAAGAATCACATTATAGGAATCCATAACGATAACGCTCATTGTTTTTTTCTGCCGTGAGTGGCATCAATCAAAACGCCGTTTGATTTAGCGTCCTGCACAATGCGCTTAACGGGAGCGGATTCCGGGCTTACGATTGAAATAACCCTGTCTGCATTCACGAGATTGCCGAAGCCGATATTAACCAAGTTCATAAACGCACCTCTGAATCATTCAATATTTTTGAATTTGCTCTCTGATTTTTTTCGATTTCCGCTTTAATGTCAACAACCTTGCGGGCAATGGAAACATCGCCGGCTTTTTGAGCCGATGGTATTAAACTCTCTGTTCATTTCCTGAACAAGGAAATCCATCTTTCTGCCGATCGGCTCTTCGCTCTGCAGGAATGTGGAAAAGCTGCTCTATATGAGAGCGCAGGCGCACGGTTTCCTCGGCAACCGCCACCTTATCGGCATAAATCGCAACTTCTTGAATAATTCTTGCTTCATCGAGCGAAACATCGCCGATTAGCTCATGAACGCGGGCAATCAATTTATCGTTATATTCCTTAACGGTTTGCGGAGAACGCTCCTCGATAAATTTAACGCAATCAAGAATATAAGCGGCTCTGGATTCAACATCCGCTTTCATCTTTGCGCCCTCAACCTCGCGCATGGAAACAAATTTTTCAATTGCCTCGTCGGCAACCTCTTTAATATATGACCAAAGCTTTTTCTTCATCCTCCTCGGCCTTTTTTTAACAACAAGCACATCGGGGAATTTTTGCAACCGCAACAGTGCCGTAATCGGGCTTAAGCGAATATTTTTCGCTGATTTCGCCGAGCGCCTTAACATAAGCGCTTGCCAAAGTGTGATTAACGGCAACCTCGGCATTATCGCTGTTTAAAGCTTCTATTCCGAGATAGCAATCAACCTTGCCGCGGGAAACCTTTGAATTGATATAGGATTTTAATTTTTCCTCGGCAAATCCGTATTGGCGCGGCAGGCGGCAATTGAACTCAAAATACCTGTGATTAACGGATTTAAGCTCAACTGAAATAACATAGCCGTCTATCTCCTTCGCGGCTCTGCCGAAGCCGGTCATTGATTTAAGCATATTACAATCTCCACATAATCAAACATGGCGCAGATAAACTGCGCCATTTATTTTTAAATATTATAGAACTTGTGTATATAGAGGTCAATAGTTTGTTAACATATTGTTTACATTATTCATTATTTGTTTACATTTTGCCATGCTTGATTTTTATATGTTAAAGAAGACTGATGCTTTCTTCTGAACAAAACATAAAGAAAAACGGAAAGGATATTTGCCAATGATATAACGGCAAACATTTTTTCATACCCCACATTATCAATCATAATGCCCGCAAGGCCGTCATCCGGTCTTACGCTTTAGCTGCTCGATGTATTTGATAAAAATAATTATATCAAAGCAGAAGATTTTTTTGCAAAGGTGATTTTTTTAACAAACATTAAAAAAACGCAAACAAGGATTTTATTAAAAATGAAAAGAGCAGAGGCATAAGCCTCTGCTCCATTGTTTTGAAATCAGAATTCACGAAGCTCGGTATCATCCACAGTTTCATCACCGTGAATATCCCAAGATGTTGTGATCTGCTCCGCAACAGTAAACTTTTCAATCTCCGCAAGAGGAGATTCATATAATTTTTTCATTATTCCACTCCTCCTCAATCATGGCAAATATTGCCATATGCTATAGTTTGAATAGTTGCAGGTGAATAAGAACCGTCGCCGTCTATATCAACGGTGCATTTATACTTAACATAAGGTCTTGCATAAACCTGCGTTGAACTGTCTGTTGAAATCTTAGCCATAAACTGATTATCGGAAGACGGATTCTTTGCAGGAACGGCAGTTACACCGGAAGCACCGATAACGAATTTGCTCATATCGGAGCCGACGGAAGCATCCGTTGTGAAGAGAGTGCCCATTTCGGTTATCTCAACATTAGTACCGAGATTCTTTGTTGAAGCACCGCTATACATTACAAACAGATTATTGCCGTTTACCGCAACAAGCTTACCTATAGAATAAACGAAAGGCAATCTATTGTCAAGAGAAACTATTTGGCGATTATCTGTTACCGCAATACCGTTGATTGTGTAATTGCTTTCGCCGTTCTTATAAATTGAATAGAAATTCAAATCACCGGAGGTGAGGAATGAATAAGAATCAGAATAAGAAACGGGATAGAATGTGCCGTTTATTTCGGCTGCGATACCGTAAGCACCCTCTGCAGCATTAACGGTTTCATACTTATCGTATTCATAATACTGAGGCACGCCGTCCATAGTTACGGTAATAGTGTCTGCAGCCTTATCGAATACCATTTGTGCTCTGAGAATCTTATCGCTGCCTGCATAATCGCCAACCGTGATGGTTGTATCGTTTGCAACTTCCGAATTATTAACCTTCCAACCCTTGAATGTGAAGTAAGGTGTGTTTTCAAGCGATGAGAGAGTGCTTGAATCAAAGGTTGCAGAATCGATTACATAGGAGCCGTTCTTAAGAGTTAACTGAACATCCTTGGCAACATTGTGCTCTTGAACAAGGCTGCCGAACTTATCATAAATCTGAACCTTAACATAATTCTCATCAACAGCCTGCTTAGAGCAATAAGCGGTGATTTCCGTGTTGCTGTTAATCTTCAAATTATAGGTTTGAGATGCAGGAATATTAGTTTGCTTCGTTGTGCCGGAAACAACCTCCCAGCGATAGCACTTATAGCCGCTCGGAACACTTGAAAGCGTGTTGAGATTTACGGAATAAGTGTTGCCGTATTTAAGAATTTGAGAGTTTGTTACGGTTGAAGTGCCGTCGTCAAACTTAACATTAAGCGTAACGGTGTATGTGCTGCGGATAGAAGAATTATCATCCGTGTTTGCCTCATTAAGATCGGAAAGAATCTTTGAGGTGTAGCTATCAAGCTTAGTTTGATCCGCCTTAGAGAAATCTTTATAAGATTTATCGTTTGCCAAAAACATATGCAGAAGCACCTGCGGTTTTGAACGAAGGAGTTGTAATTGAATAGCCTGCACTTACGCCGTTTGCATAAGTTACGTTTGAAGCCTTTGTGCCGTTTGCGGTAACTATGCCGTAAATGGACTGATCGGCAGCTGTGCCGATATTAAATCTGTATGCCTCGCTGAATGCAGCCATATCCTGATATTTAAGAATATTTGTTGCTGCATCATAAGCGGTGTAATCTGCAACTTCGGTAAGATTATCATTTGTGGCAACAAGATTAGAACTTGAAAGATTGATATTCTTTTGTGCCGAAGAAAGCTCGGAATCGCTTACGGATTTAATTGTGAATCTTGCATTTCTTACATTAACATAGCCTGCTTTTGCATCCTTAATGTAGTCGCCTTCTTCAACGCGGTCTTCAATGTAATTGCCGCTAGCGTCTTTATCATAATAGGTGCCCACATAAACAAGCCTGTCAACGCCGGAAGCGGTAAGATCAAGATTGCCGTTTGAATCATAAACAAAGCCGGAGGTTACAACATTGCCTACTCTGTCGTAAGCGATATAAGGGCCGTATTGATCCAAATCGGGATTTGTGTTTACATAGCTGAGAAGATATTTAGGTGTGTTTTTCTTAACAGCATCATCTGTGCTTGAAATAGTCTTAGCAGCATCATAGCTTTGCGAGAATGCATTATATGTGCTGTAAGTATATTTCTGATCACCGTTTGTGGTGAGGTTGTTTTGGTTTTTATTGATTGTGTAAGCAGTGCCGTCTGCAACTTTAGTATCAACAGGAGAATAATCTGCCTTGTTGGTTAAATGCGCATAAGCATTCTTAATGTTGTTTGAAAGGCGGGTTACGGTTGACTGCTTGGTTACGAAATGCTGATTTTCGCCAAACGGATCAAGAGATGTGAAGTGATCCTTAACCGAATTATAGGCAGATTCAAAAGCCGTCCAAGCGTCTGAAGTGTATTCATCCTTATGCTGCAATGCCTCATTATATAATGATTCATAGTCAGCGGCAGTTTTAATAAGCTCTGTATAATCCGCTTTTTGCTCTATCTTAGAAACATCAATGCTTTCAAGCTTTTTTTAACCTTTTCGCAAAGAGTGTTTGCAAGAGCGGTAACATTATCACTGTTTACAACATCAATCATATAGCTTTGGCTTGTGAGAGCGTCATAAGCATCAAGAAGAGCCTGAGCCGATTCGGGGTCATATTCATAGATATGAGCCAAAATGTTCATACGATCCTTATCAAACAAAGCCTCTTTAACCGGAACATAGCTTACAACATAAATTGTGCCGGTTGAAACAGCAACATGCTCGGGATTAAGCGTGCCTGAACCAACACCTAAAAACATATCTTGACTGAGCTGCAAATGAAGGGCTTGTTGTTGTGTAATAAGCATTAACATTATCATGGGCCTTTTCGGCCGGGCCCGTACCGGAATAGGTAATATAGTTAGAACCGGGAGTCCACTTACCGTTTTTATTTGAAGCCATATTTTTATCGTCATCTTTAGTGATAGAAATATTATTAACAAGCTGTGAACCGGAAATATACCAACCCGGCAGATATCTTGTGCCTTCAGAGTTGTCATACTTAAGTGCGGTGTTAAAATGCCACATTTCGGGAAGGGAAATATCACCGCTCTTAACAAAAAGTGAAGCTATTTTAACATCCGTAACATTAAATGCCGAGTTTTTATATGATGCAGCATTTACGGGAGCAGTCATCTTAGCAACGGTTGTGTTGCCTGCCGAATCCGTTGTAGCATCATAAAGCCAAACAAAGTTTGTGCTTGAAACCATGTAGTTGAAGTTATTCGTTGTTTCTGCCAATTTTTCGGTGCTTCGAGTATCCACAGGAGAAAGCACATTTTGTGTGTATTGAGCATCAATATCGGTTTTTTCCTCTGTTGTAAAGCCCTGCTTGGTTTCAGGCTTTGAATACTCTTTCATGTTATCGCTGTTAAGAGCAGTCATCATCTTAGTATAAAGCTCTGAAATTTCTTCCGGATTAGCTTCTTTTTCGCCGTTTTGAACTGCTGCTTTATAGCGCTGAGCCTCATCATAAATCTTATATGCGGCACCCATATTGGTGAATACGGTGTTCATATTATTATCAATCTGCTGAATTTTTTCTTCAAATTCGGTGATTGTTTCTTTAAGAAGAGTATCTGCAATTTCAAGGTTATCCTGAAGATAAATATCCTTGGCGGAATAAGTGCCGTTATAAATGGCGAAGTTATCGATAAAGCCGTCTGCAGGCGAAGCGTATCCGCCGTTGCTCTTACCGTAAGATACAGTGTGCTCCTGAGCAAGATAATCATGAATTGCCTTGCCCTTAACGAGTGAGTTTTCTGCGGTGTAAGTGTTTACCTTGCTGACAAGCTGACCGTTAACATAGGTGTAAACAACATCAAAATCAGCATCGGGCTGAACCTGAATAACTATATGATTCCATTTATCTGCCGTGAGACCCTGGCTGCCGAAAAATATCAGCAATATCAATTGCCGATTTACCGCTACCATCTTCCCAAACATAATGAAGAGTGCCGTCTTCCGAGAGCTCAAAGTAAGCGCGTGATGCGGCAGAGCCGGACGCCTTGCCAAGCGAGAATACAGTGCCGGTGTTAATCGTTTCACCCGGATTATAATAGGTGCTGATAGTGTAGCCGTTTGCGGCAGAATCATTAGCGGCATAAGTGTAGTGCGAATCAAAGCCTACTCCGCTTGCCTGCGCAAAGCTGCCGACCTGACCCTGAATTGATTTGGGATCGGCAACGGTTGCACCATATGCAGTGTAATTGTTTGTGCCGATTGTTGTTGTTTCAAACGGGTCAAAATATGAACGGGCATTTTTATCCAATGCGGTTGTGGGATAAACATCATCAAGCTCTGCAAGGGATTTTGTTATATCAGATGCAGAAAGCGCTCTGTTATAAATTCTGAAATCGGAAATATAACCATCAAGCATAAGGTCCTGAGCATAGGAAGAAATACCGAAGAAGAGATTTCCTGATTTTAATCTTTCTATCGTTGAGCCCTGAGAATCAGAGAAATAAAGCGGAGTGCCCTGCTTATTAACGGACTTCATATCCTTGTTGTAGGTGGTTTTGATGAGCTGACCGTCTACGAAATAATGGATATAAGAATCTGTAACAGTCATGGTATAAAGGTGCCAGCTGTTAAGATTATCAGTGCCCATATAGCCCTTCATGAAATTATTGGTGCCGTTATTATTTACGCCGAGCGAGTTAGCGGCTGTTACATACATATAAGCATTATTCAATTGCGACTCTGTTGCGGAATCCCAAGCAAGAGTGCCGGGTTCCTTAGCGGAAGTCCAATCAAAGAAGTGACCACTGAAGTCATTTTGCCCATCGAGGCTTGTTTTTGTTGAATAACCGTACCAAGAGAAGGTTACGCCCGATTTATCATCTACGCCGTTAAACAAATCGGTTGTGTTATTAAGATAAGCATAACCGCCGTTCTTTGTGCCGGAAGTGTTTACGGCATCAGTCGGCTGGAAGCGAGCCGCTGCAATTGTTTTGCCGTTTGCATCTTTCGTAGTTACTGCGGTTGCGCCGACATTAACAAGAGTGTTTCTGCCGTTTTTATCTGCAGCATCATAAGTTAAATCCGAATTTGTGAAATATCTTGCAACAAGGCAATCGTTTATATCTTCGCCGGACATAACACCCGATGAATCATAGGTTTCTTTGCCGTATTTAGTTGCGAGCTTATCATAATCGGATGAAGAAATATATGTTACGGAGCCGTGACGCGGAGAAAGATGGTTAATATTACCCGCTGAGTTTCTTTGGCCGTAAATGGTATCAAGATCGTTACCCTTAAACTGCGCAAAGATGGGATTGCCGTATGTATCGGCAATAAGGTAATATGATTCATTTGCAAGGTTTCTGTAAACCTGAACACCTTCAAGATGTGAAAGGTCTTTATCGCCGCCGTCGCCGTTGAAAACAGATGTGCCGGCATATGGGCCGTTAATGTTGGCACTTGTTGCCCAATAGAGATCGTCACTATCATCGTTCTTATAGAACATATAGTAAAGGTTCTTTGCCGAATCGTAAGTGATATCGCCGTCTATGGTATCAACGGTTTTATTGGAGGAGCTGTATTGAGCAGATGTGTTGGACATCAAAAGCGCAGGCTCGGAAGTGAAGGTTTGGAAATCGGGTGTGTAAACATAATAGAGCACCGTTGAGCCGTTATCCGCCGTTTTTATGGAGAGATAAAGCATATACTCTTGGCGGTTTGCATCCCAAATTGCCTGAGGAGCCCAAGCTCTGTCTATATCCTTGCCGAAAACATCCTTAAGATCAATATTCCAAGGAACAGCGCTTTCAATATCGCCGAGATCGGTGATATGCCAGCACATAATTTTGCTGTTGCCGCTCCAGGATGAGCCGTTCTTAGAATCCATATCCGTTGCAAGCATATAATAGCTGCCGTCTTCCGCACGGAAGATATACGGGTCTCTTGCGTGGCCGGAGGCCGCAGTGCCCGAGCCGGTTGAGGGAACGCCGTCTTTCTTAGGATATGATTCCGTTGTTGTTTGATTAACAAATGTTCTGTTGCCGTTTAATGCCTCGAAGTTTTCACCGTCGTCAGAAACAGCGAAGCGGATATACTCACTGTCGTTACCGGTGAAATAAGCGAAGAGATATTTATTAACATCTGCAGGGAGCTTATTGGGCGTTGCGTCAGACTTTGTGCCGGTGTAGAAAGTGATGCCGTTATAAAGCTGATCATCGCAGTAATAGCTGTTATTATCGTCACCGATTGCGATATTTGTGATTTTGGAAGTGTCTATTTTAGAGTAGCCCTTGAAAAGGTTTTGAACAAGCTTTCCGCTTGCATCGGTAATGTAAGCATGGAAATAGCCGTCATTATAAGTTAAAACATAGTGATATGTTTGATACTGCTTCAAAACCGTTGAGTTATGAGAAAGGTTATAAGAGCTGTCTCCAGTGTCGGTGAGGGTGTTACCTGCCGAATAAGCAGGGCCGCAAAGGTCTTGCACAAAAGCCCAGCTTGGATCATTCATGCTTGCATTTTGCTTTCCCTGAACAGCCGAATCGGACATACCTATTGCCAAAAAGCCGTATCTGCCTGTTACGGAAGACTTGTCGTTTTGAACAGTATATTCCAAATCAACCTTAAAGCTGTCTGCACCTGTGATGGGTGTATAGCCAAGGCCGGAATACTGATTCATGAAAGTATAACCGTCTGCAATATAAAGGCCTTTACTGTCAAGCGTCATTTTATTGTCTTTATATGAGTTCGCAGTCCAGTTCATGGTCTTATCGCCGTCAACATAAGCAGAACCGGTTATCTGGCGGCGGGTATCGTTGCCCGAAGTTGCCTTTTCACCCCAAGTTGATTTGGTGAAATCCGTGGAAGCAGCACGAGTCCATGTTGTGCCGTCGGCGAACGCAACTAAAGGCGCACTTGTGACAAGCATAAGCACAGCAAGAAACAGCGCAATTGCTTTTTTTGAAAAATGTTTTTTCATAATTTTGCCTCCTTATAAACATACCGTGCCGAAAATGCGGGATTTACTGACTGCATCCGCTGCATAATTTGCACAGGCATCATTGCCGCATATAATTACGGCAATTTTTAAAATACATCGTATTTATAATATTATACTGATAATTATTTGTCAATAAAAAAATTAACAATTCCCTTTGTAATTTATACAGATTTACGATATTGTCATAAGTTTAATTGTCCGATATTCACGCTGTGAATTTAATATTTGCACTTATTAGAGTTTCAATCCCATTATATGCATATAAATCTGCGCTATGTTCATATTTAATTTACATAAATTTTACACAATCAATCACTTTCTGAGCATAAAAAAAGCACCCGAATTCGCATCGGGTGCTTAAATAATCATAACAAATCAAACATATTATAATCAAAAATAAATCAAAACATATAATATTTCTTTAATTCCGAAGCATTAAGAGCAAAAATTATTGCGAAGCTCTTTTTTTATATCTTTCCATATTCACATCGCTGTGCTCGGTTTCCTTGCTCCAAAGGTGCACCGTCCACGCGTCATTACCGAAAAAAATGCGGGAATGAGCGGCCCCACGGCGGCGGCTTTGATTTTTGAAAGCACATCGCCGTCATACACAGCCTGCATAAAAATATCTGAAAAGGAAATACACGGCAATATTCTCGCAGCTTTTGGAGTTGATTGCAGAGGGATTAAATTCGGCGTTTTGAACCTTTTCGCGCCACTCCGGGTTAATCAGCTCGGGATTATCAAAAGTGCTGGCAAAAGGCGCAGGAGCACTTCCCTCCTCATACGGCTCAATCTCGTTTTGAAGCTGCACGCCGAAATCGAGAAGCTCAATCATGCGCTTATTAAGAGGCTGCGCGGAATTTTTAACAATCTCATACGCTTTTTTGCGTGCGGTCAAAAGCTGAAAATAAAGCTCGGCGTCAATATCGTTGAGCGACGGCGGCAAATCGTTTATTTCGCTCACGAAGTCAAAATCAGTTTTTTCGCTCCACATTATATCCGCCGCAACAGGGCACGAATAGGAAATGCCCATTTCGCGTGTGCCGCCGAAATCGTTTATGAAGCGCGGAAAAGTGCGGCAGGTAAACGGAGTATGCTCTCCCCCGATTGCGATATGCATATCACATAAATTATCATCGTTTAAAAAGGGGCAGCGTTTATTGGAAGTAAGGCGAAAAACCGTGTTGCCGTATTCGTCCTTATCGAGCACGCTGCCTATTCTTTCGCGGATTTCACCGGCAAGTGTTTCGTAATACGCAAGCGAGTGTTCATCCGCGTCAACCTCCCATCCCTGACAGCAGGAATCCGGGCACGCGCCCGCGATGCATTTAAAATCCTTATAAAAAGACAGGGTTACAAGCCTCATTTAACTTCACCGCCAATCTTTTTATTAAATGATTTATTTTTTTAATTTAGATACAATTTTATTATAAGCAGCCGTTAAAACGGCAGAGAATGCAACAAGGCAGGCAAGGTCAACAAGCACAAGAAGCCAAAATTCGCAATTGAAATCGCGCTCGCCGATATAAATAAACACTGCCTGATTCAAATACATGGCATAAGTTATTGATCCGAGAAAGCCGCTGAATTTATTATTGAGAAATTTTGAAACAACGCCCTGCCCGAGCGCGGTAACGAGAATAAGCGCGCAAATTGCAAAAAAAGGGCTATAAAATCAAGAATATTCCAATGCCCGCGCCACGCGATATATCCGCACAAAAGCGGCAATATGATTTCCAAAACGGAGATCATGATTTTATCAAGCTTGCAAAAATCACGGTTTTTAAGCTTATTATAAATGCAATAAAGTGTGCAGCCGATACCTATCTCTGAAAAGGCCCTGAAAAACGCGCCAAGGAAAACGGGTGAAGTGCTTGTTATATCAATCTTTCCGAAATTTGTGAAGCAATACCCCGCAAAGCCGAGAAAAGCAAGCGGAGCGATAATACAGGTGTATTTTTCGCGATATTTAACGGCAAGATAATAAGCGAGAAAGGAGCCCCAAAGAAGCCCGCTTACAAACCACAGGTGCAGATTAACCGGCTCTTTTTTTCAAAAAAACACCTGAAGCATAAAGAAATCCGCAAAGCCGTCTTTCGCATGTGAAAGCAAGCCGTATTCGGGCTTAACGATTTTAACCGCAAGCATAAAAAGAGAAAAAAAGCGAGAAAAATATAAAGCGGATAAAGCCTTTTGACTCTGGCAGCAAAAAAACGAAACCGTGCTTTTTTCGGGATTTAAGGAATTATTTGAAGCAAACAGCTTTTCGATTTTTTTGCATCATAAAAAAAGCCGCTGAGAATGAAAAAAATATTCAACGCCGAGATAGCCGGCGGCAAAATAATTCTTATCACCCTCAAATCCGCCGTAAGAGCGAAAAATGCATAAAAAAATATGAAAACTATAAAAAAACAAAGCGATAAAATTCAAGCGCATTGTTTCTTTTTTTGAATAAGCCATATACTCACCCTCTAATTTCTGCAAGACCGCAAATCGGAAAAGACAAAATAAAAAAGCGGTTAAATCCAGATGGAAATAACCGCTCTTTGGTGCGAGAGACGGGACTTGAACCCGTACGAGTCGCCCCACACGCCCCTCAAACGTGCGCGTCTGCCGATTCCGCCACTCTCGCTCACAACGATTGAGATTATAACAGATAAGAATTGAAATGTCAACACTTATTTGCAAAAAAATATCAAAAAGTTTTTAAAATATTTTTTTCGGCTCATCAACTATAACATCGGCGCCGCAGGATTCAAGTAAATCTCTACTTCTGAAGCCCCAAGTTACGCCAATGCTTTTTGCACCCCAAATTTTTGAGCCGAGCGGATATCGACATCACTGTCACCTATCCAAACGCATTCATCCGGCAAAACGCCGAGAGAAGCAATCAATTCGCGCGGCACAGTGGGATCGGGCTTTTTCGGTTTGCCGTCCACATTACCGCGCACAATATCGAACACATCTTTGCCGAAAAGAGCTTCGATCATGCCGTTTGCCGCAACATTAGGCTTATTGGTGCACACAATCAGCTTTTTATCCGCCGCTTTAAGTCCTTCAAGAACTTCTTTAATACCGGGATAAATATATGCATGGTCAAGCTTAATTGCATCATATTCGGGCTTAAAGAGTTCGTACTGGCGCTCAAGCTCTTCGTCGGACAAGGTATCCTCAAATGCGCGCTTAACAAGCAACTTGGCGCCGTTGCCAACGAATTGCCTGTAATCATCAACACTCCATTTAAGCGGCCTGCCTGCTTTTTTCAGCAAATAATCGCATGCAAGGCCCAAATCGTCGATAGTGTTAACCAAAGTGCCGTCCAAATCGAAAATCACACAGCGGCAATTTTTGAAATCGGCATTATTTTGAATTTTGCTCATAAACATCACTCAAATCTTCAAATCTTCTGCTTTTGGCATCATATATAAGCTTAGCGCCGACGCCGAGCACCGCAAGGCCGACGATCACGGAAAATTCGATATAAATTCTTTTTTCGCGGCTTTTGCTGTTGAACGACAGCTGACCGCTTTTAACCCTCGTCCACAAATCGGACTGAAGCTCCAATATATTTTGAGGCAAATTATTGAAATACTGTCCTTCGGGTTGCTCTTCGGGATAAACGGCTTCGTTGCCGTAAAGCGAGGAATCCTCGTTTTCTCTGACAGTTACATTAGGTGAGGCGTAATAGATAAATTCCGAATTTTCAAGCGCCACCTGCGGCTCCTGCATAAAATTGATAAACGCCTCGGCGCCTTTTTTTATTCTGCGCACAGGTGGGAATACAAAAATGCATCGTAAAAAAATATTTACGCCCTCTTTGGGAAAGCAAAAGCCCAAATCGGGATTATTATCTGCCATAAGCGCATAATCGCCGGCATAGTAAGTGGCAAATGCATATTCGCCGCTTTCCATAAGATTAAAAACCTCGTCCATAACATAAACGGGATTTGTTTTATCCTTTTGCTCGGCAAGAAGCTCTGCGGCTTTGTTCCAATCGCTTTCATCCTGTGAGTTAAAATTCTGGCCGAGCATTGCCTGGGCAATTGCAAAAGCATCGCGCGAGTTGTTAAACATCAGCACCTTGCCTTTATATTGCTCGTCCCAAAGCACGCTCCAACTGTCGGGCGTTTCGGAAACAAGATTTTTATTATAAATAAGCACCGTGGTGCCGACATTATAGCAAAGCGAATATTTTTGTTCCGGGTCGAAATACAGATTTTGATATTTTTCGTCAATCAAAGCCCTGTTGGGAACATTGTTCCAATCAATTTCCTGAAGCATTCCCTCATCGGCAAGCCTTTCAATCATATAATCACTCGGAACGACAACATCATATGAAACGCCGCCGCCTGCAAGCTTTGAATACATATTTTCGTTTGATTCGTAATTGGTGTAATTAACCGTTGCGCCAGTTAGCCTTTCGAATTCCGAAACAACATCTATGGAATCCTCGGAGCCATCTGAAATATATTCGCCCCAGTTATAAACATTCACCGTTGTGCCCTGAAGACCGAGGCTCTTATAATATTCAATCTGCTCGGCGGTGAAAAACATCGTCGTCATCAACCGCGGCAAACGCAACGGAATATGTTGCACAAAGGGAAAGCACAAGACAAAGAAAAAATGAAACAAGCTTTTTCATCTGCCCTCCCCCTTTCTTTTTTCGGCTTTATTTTGCGCAATATTCATCAAAATAAGCAGCACAAGAACAACAAGGAACATAAGGGTTGAAAGCGCATACATATCCGGCTTTACCCTTTTTTTTGTGAGTGAAAATATATAAATGGGAAGCGTTTGAAAGCTTGGGCCATTTGTGAAATAAGATATGATGAAATCATCAAGCGAAAGCGTAAAGCTCATTACAAGGCCGGTTATAATACCCGTGATTATATTCGGAAGCACAACCTTAAAAAAAGCTTTAACGGGCTTGCAGCCGAGGTCAACCGCCGCTTCATACACATTTATATCAAACTGCTTTAATTTCGGCAGCACATTAAGCACCACATACGGCAATGAAAAGGTTATATGCGCAATAAGAAGCGACCAAAAATTGAGCGCATTTGACTTATTCACGATACCTGCCGCGAAAACAAAAAGCAGCATCATCGAAATACCGGTTACTATTTCGGGGTTCATCATCGGGATATTTGTAACCGTCATAACGGCACTTTTAAGATGCTTATTTCTGTAATTATATATCCCTACCGCCGCCATTGTACCGATAACGGTTGCTGCAAGGGCATTGCAAACGGCAAGAAGCAAGGTGTTTTTAAGCGCACCCATGGCCGCGGAATTGTGAAACATCTCGCTCCACCATTTTGTGGAAAAAGCCTGTGAAAAACATAGGTGCCCGCACTGCTGTTAAACGAAAAAACAGCCATAACGGCAATAGGCGCATAAAGAAATATCAGAATAAGCGCCATATAGATTTTTGCACCGGGGGAAAGCTTTGCTTTATTCATATGATAACTCCCCCTTCCGATTCTTGATCCGCGCCGAGGAAATTCATTATTCCGAGGCACATAATTATAAGCACCATCAGCACGAGCGAAAGACTTGCGCCGAGGTGATAGTTATTTGCCGTTTGAAACTGTGTTTCGATTATATCGCCTATCAAAACAACTTGGCCGCCGCCGAGCTTTTGAGTGATATAGAACGTGGAAACGCAGGGCACGAAAACCATGGTTATTCCGCTTATAACACCTGGAAGAGAAAGCGGCATAATAACCTTGCGAAAAATCTGCGCCTTGGATGAGCCGAGATCCTGAGCGGCCTCGATAAGCGAATTATCCATTTTTGAAATAACGGAATAAATCGGCAAAATCATATAAGGCAAGAAATTATAGACCATGCCCAAAATAACGGCGCCGCCGGTATTTATAAGCTTAACGCTTCCCAAGCCGAGAACGCCTAAAACAGTGTTTATAATACCGCTGTCGCCCAAAATCGTCATCCACGAATATGTTCTGATAAGGAAATTCATCCACATCGGAAGCATAACAAGCAAAACCATCATACTTTGCGTGCTCAGCTTTGTTTTTAGTGAGCAAATATGCAAACGGATAACCGATTAAAAGGCATATCGCAGAAGCAATTACACCGTAAATAACCGAAAGTAAAATCGTGGATGTGTAGGCGGGAATTGCGTTTATACTTGAAAGCGAAAAAGCACCTGAGGTATCCGTGAAAGCATAATAAAAGCACCATAACAAGCGGCGCGATTATAAACAACACCGACCACACTATATAAGGCTTATCAACAAGCTTTCTTGAAAGGCTTTTACTCATTTTCGGCCTCCCAATCATAATCGGCGTCGTTAATATGGTCAAATTCATCCGAGAAGCAGGAATAATCGCCGAATTCGCCGCTGTATTCACTGCGCTTCATAACATGAATCGAATCGGCATCGATATACATACCGATGGTTTCGCCCACCTTATGATATTCCGTTGTTTGCACAAGCCAAATGAAGCCGCCGACATCAACGAAGGTTTCAAAGAATGTGCCCTTAAACACAACATCCGTAACCTTGCCGGGAAGTGTGTCTTTTGTGCCGAGCTCGTGGATTTTTATATCCTCCGGGCGAATAACGGCTTCCACCTTTTCGTTAGGTTCGAATCCCTTATCAAGGCAATCAAACACAACACCCGAAATGCGAACATAATAATCCTTAATCATAACGGCATCAACTATATTCGATTCGCCGATGAAGTCTGCAACAAATGCGTTTACAGGCTCGTTATATATATCCTCGGGAGTGCCGATTTGCTGAATTTTACCCTTGTCCATAACAACAACGCGATCGCTCATGGAAAGCGCTTCTTCCTGATCGTGAGTAACATAAATAAATGTTATGCCAAGTCGTTTTTGAATGGCTTTAAGCTCCTTTTGCATATCCTTGCGAAGCTTTAAATCAAGCGCACCGAGAGGCTCGTCAAGCAGCAGCACATGCGGCCTGTTTGCAAGTGCGCGCGCGATTGCCACCCTTTGCTGCTGACCGCCCGAAAGGCTGCTTATTTGCCGCTTTTCAAAGCCCTTTAAATTGACGAGCTCAAGCATTTCGGCAACAGTTTTGCGAATTTCGCTTTTGCTCATTTTTTGAATTTCGGGGCCGAAAGCCACATTTTCAAAAACATTCATATGCGAAAAAAGAGCATAGCGCTGAAAGATAGTGTTTACCTTGCGTTTATGCGGCGGGATATCGTTTATTACCTTACCCTCAAACACTATATCGCCTCCGTTGGGCTCAACAAAAACCCGCTAAGCAGCGAAGAGTGGTTGTTTTGCCGCAGCCGGAAGGACCAAGCAGCGTTATGAACTCTTTTTTTATTTATTGAAAGATTTAATTTATCAAGTATTACATTATCGCCGTATTTAACGGTAATATCCTTCAAATCAATAATTTTTTTCCAATTATGCACTTCCTCTTTGTAACCCGATTATACGCATATCGTTAATAACGCACACGCGTAATATTTAATATAACAAATTACGCCGAAAAGTCAACAAAAAAATCAAAAATATTTTTTTCAAAAATTTCTTCGCCGTTTGCAACCCTGTCAACAGAGTCTTTCACAAGTGAAAAAAATCGCAAACCATTGATTTCGGCTTATGAATGCAATCATCCATTCCGAGGGGAACGAAATAATAGTTTTTTTGTAATTCATAAGATTGCCTATATTTTTTTGGCGGCGGCGCCGAGCGCGTCATTTGTGGAAACGCCGATAATAACGGGCTTTGAATTACGTAAATGGCTTTTTGCCGCCATTGTTACCGAGGTATCGGCAATGCCGTTTGAAAGCTTTGCAAGTGTGTTTCCCGTGCAGGGGCACGATGCACAAAATATCAAACAGCTTTTTCGGGCCTATCGGCTCCGCCTGCTCTATTTTATGGATAATGCTGTGCCCGGTTATTGCAATAATTTCATTTTGAATATCCTTTGCATCGCCGAAGCGTGTGTCGATGCTGTATGCATTTTTCGCTCATAATCGGATAAACATCATATCCGCTTTTAACAAGCTCTTTGAGCGCGCTTATGGATTTTGAAAAAAAGTGCAAAAACGAGCCTGTTAAAGCATAGCCGATTTTTCAAATTAACTCCTCCCTGCGGCAATTATAATTGCCTGATAATTTCGTCTGCCACACAACCGATAGCCTCGCCGGCAGCTTTAGCCGTGAATTTTGAAGGCATTCCCCTGCCGTTTATAATTTTTATGCCTAGGCTTGCTGCCACGAGAGTGTCTGCCCCGCCGGGGAAAGATGCCAAATCAAGGATGATAACCGATTTTTTCAGCGCTTTAAGCTCCGCTTCGGTTAAAACAATGTGCGGCACGGTATTGATAACAATATCAAAATCATTTTTCTTTTTAAGTTCGGGGAAATAAATATGACTTGCACCGTAAAAATTGCTGAGTTCCGCCGATTCGGCACTTCTGGAACACACTGTTATATTACTGCCGTATGCGGCAAGTAGGCGGTGCAGAGCCTTAGCAATTCTGCCATAGCCGATTATAAGTATGTTTTTATCGATTAAAGAATCGGCGTTTTCGTTTTCAAGTGCAGCTACAGCACCCTCGGCTGTTAAAAATGCGTTTTTCAGCACATATTTTTCGTTTTTCATATAGTTTATGCCGTTTTCATATTCTCCTCCGCCGTAAAGCGCAAATTTTCCGCCGAGTGAATCAAGCATATATTTTTTTGTCGGCACGGGAAGCAGTGCAAAATCGCACAATTCAAGGCTTTTAACTCTGTTATAGCCGCACTTTTCAAGGTAATCGGCGGCAAATAAGAGTCTTTCGTTTTCCTCGCTCCAAATCCAAAAATCGCTTAATTTCATATAATCACCCCGTTCATTTTTATCATATGCTCAAAAATATTTTTGTTGCCATCAAACTTTAATGTTTATTTTTTTGCGGCAAAAAGGTTGTATAATATTATAAATTATAATTGACAACGGAGGCATTCGGCTTTGAAGCATATTGATGATATATTAAAAAGAAGTTAAAAAGGTGCATTTTATAGGTATCGGCGGCGCAGGTATGTGCCCACTTGCGGAAATCTTGATTTCGCTCGGATATGAAGTTACGGGTTCGGACAATAATGACACGGAAACCTTCAGGCGCGTTGAAAACGAGGGTGCCAAGGTTTTTCTCGGCCAAAAAAAAGAAAACATTTCGCCGGACACACAGCTTGTTATTTACACAAACGCAATTTTAAAAGGCAACGAGGAGCTTGAATTTGCAAAGGCAAACTACCCCACCTTTGAAAGAGCGGAGCTTTTGGGGGCAATCAGCAGAATTTACTCTAATTGCATCGGCGTTTGCGGCACTCACGGCAAAAACAACAACATCTTCCATGATTACACAGGCACTTTTGGAATCCGACCTTGATCCCAGCGCCGTTATAGGCGGAAAGTTGCCGATCATAAACGCTTATGGCAGAGTGGGCAAAACACAAAACTTTGTTTGCGAATCCTGCGAATTTAACAACACATTTTTGCACATGAACGCCGACATGGCCGTTGTGCTTAACATTGACGAGGATCATCTTGATTTCTTCGGTAATCTTGAAAACATAAAAAAATCATTCCGTGAATTCTGCGATAAAACAACCAAAACAATCATTTATAACGGCGATGACGCAAACACAGTTGATATGCTTAAAGGCATTGAGGGAAAAGAACTGATTTCGTTTGGCAAAAATCCCGAAAATGAATGGACGGCGCGCAATATAGATGTGCCGGGCGGCTTTCATATCGAATACGACGTTTACCACGGCGACGAATTTATTACGCACATTTATCTTCACATTCCCGGCGAGCACAATGTGCTGAATTCGCTTGCGGCTTTTATTGCCTGCATTAAAAGCGGCGCGGATGTTGAAAAAGCGGCGCACGGATTATCCGATTTCACCGGCGCTGGGCGCAGATTTGAGCTTAAAGGCACATACTGCGGCGTTACCGTGGCAGACGATTATGCACATCACCCGAGGGAAATTGAGGTTACGCTTGAAGCGGCAATGAAAATGGGATACAAACGCGTTTGGGCAGTTCACCAACCGTTTACATTTTCAAGAACGGCAAGACTTCTTGACGATTTTGCCCGTGTGCTTCAAATTGCGGATAAATGCGTTGTTTCCGAAATCATGGGCAGCCGCGAGGTTAACACAATCGGCATCAAGGCAACGGATCTTTCATCTAAAATTCCCGGCTGTATTCAAATCGACAAGCTTAAGGATATTGCCGATTACCTTGCCGAGAATTGCAAGGAAGGAGATCTTGTTATAACCCTCGGTTGCGGAGACGTTTACAAGGTTTCAAGAATGCTTGTTGAAAAAAACTAAAGAATAAAGAAGCAACAACTGAATAAAAAATTAAAAAAAGAGCCGCAGGCGAACTGCGGTTCTTTTTTTATGCAAATCAGCAAATATCTTCTTTTAAGGCCTCTATTATTGAATCTTTTTCAACTTAGAAACGGCAAGCAACATACCGGAGCCGACCAAAACAAAAAAACAACAGCAACCACCGACAGATAAAAGAGGCACATTAACGGTGAACGGAATTTGATCGGAGCCGAGCAGCACATTCATCAAAAAAGAAAGTAAAATGCTGACGGGTATTGAAATAACAAGAGCCTTAATGCCGTAAAGCAAACTTTCAAGGCAAATCATTTTATTGAAGCCCTTGGGTGTTATACCGACTGATTTAAACATTGCAAATTCTCTGCGGCGCAAATCAATGCCGGTTGTGACTGTGTTAAGAATATTTACAAACGAAATAAGAATCATCAGCGCAATAAAGCCGTAGCAAAACACTTGAATAATAAACAATGAGGCGCTCATGGCTTGAAAAAGTAATAACAACATCCTGAGCCAAAAAAAGCTGCAGTTAGATAAATTATTTATAAGCACATAATCATCAATCGATTTATTCACGGCATCGGTAACCTCGGCATGATTTTCAGTTTTTATTGCGATTGAATACGAAGCCGAAGTTTTATCGGTAAAGCCTGCCAAAACGGCTTTTTTATATGCACTTATAGGAGCAAATGCACTTGCATTATTTTTTTAGGATTCAAGCCGCAAATATCATTACTTGAATAATCAATAAGAGCAGATACTGTGTTTTTATAGATCTTTTCCTGATCATATTTGCTGAAAATCTGCTTGCCTATAATGTTTTGAGAAAAAACATTGTTTTCGCCTTTTTTATGCGAAATATTATCCATAAGAAGGCAATTGATTTCACCCGAATTTGAAACGGAATAGTAGCTTGCGGGATCAATGCCGTTTGCTTTGCAAAGCTCATTGAACTTATCATCACTTATGTAATTCACATAAATTGTACCGCTCTTCCAAAAAAATCAGAATATTTTTTTCAGAAACATTGTTTTGCGATGCAATATCTTCATTTGCGTTGCCTTTTTTTACCGAATTGATAAACATTGTTGAAAATGTAATAAGCATCATCAACGCCGTTCATGCTTTTAGCATCATTCAAAAAGTAATCGCACATATTAAAAATATTCTTTATCCTGTTCACCCTTGAAAAAGGCAATAAATATCAACCTGATACGGAATATCGCTAGCCATAGTGTTGTTGGCCTGCAAAAACAACGAACAAAAATAATTGCAAGTCAAAAATAAAACAACACTCAAAGCAATAGAACTTATAACAACTCTTGATTTTTTACCGTTTCGTTTTAAATTTTTATCGGCTATTTCACCTTCACATCCGAAAATGAGGCGAATCAGCTTGGATGATTTAAGCTTTCTGCCTTTAATTTTGATATCGTTTGACTGTTTTAAGGCGGAAATAGGAGTTATGCCGGAAGCTTTTTTTGCCGGAATGATTGCCGAAATAAATATTGTGAGTGCGCTGAGAATAACAACACCGACTATTACCGGCCACGGAATGCTTGTTTTTAAAGAAACATTGCTGTTATCTGCAACAAGACCGCTTGACAAAAGCTTATTTCCGACTGCGTTTAACGTTATCGTTATTCCGAGTATGCCGGCAGCGACTCCAACGGGTATGCCGATCAAACCGAGTATGAATCCCTCAAAATAAACGGATGATCTTTTCTGCTGCTTGGTGGCACCCACCGAGGCAAGCATTCCCAAATACCTTGTGCGCTCTTGCAAAGAAATTCCAAACGCATTATAGATTAGCATAAATCCGGCAATCATTATAATAACAAGCACAACACTCGCCATAGGAATTATTGTTTGAGCGAGTGCTCCCTTTGGGGAAAAAGAAAGATTTGCATTCATCACATCGGTGTTTACATTATAATCTTGAACACCGGCAGAATTCATAATGCCTTTAACTTCTTTTCTTGAATTCATATTAAGTGTTTTAAGCTCAATATATGCCGTTGCATTTTTTAATTCCTGCGATGTTGCGTGCCTTAAAATAGGATAATCTTGCGTTGGCTTATTATTTTTTTAATTATGCCGACAATTTTATATTCTTTAATATCCGAAGGAGTAAATTCTTCACCTGCAATATATCCGAGTGACGAAACGGGTTCGCCGCCAATGGTGCGAACACCGACCGGAATACTGACCGAACTGCCGATTGACCAATCAAGATTATTTTTTTAGAAATGAATTCGCCGGAAACCATAATTTCATCATCGGTCTGAGGAATTGAGCCTTCATATTCACCGGTCAACATTTGAGAAAGGCAGTTTTTTTATCTGCGGCAAACATTGTGCCCGTTGATGAGCGATCCGACAGACCGTAATCTATCTTAAATCCGGATTCTTTAGGATCGACGGTACCCTCTAGTCCCACCCTTTTAACCTTGTTGTTTGTTTTAAGCTTTATTGCCTGATCATCGCTCACCTCACAGCTTGCATCCCAGTTTCCGCCGGTATATATTGCAGCATCGCCGAAATATTTAAAAAGCGAGCTGACGGAAACGAAAACAGCGGTTATCATTGCAACAGAGATTACTATGCCGAGAACGGTTGTTACCGTTCTGCGAACATTTGCTTTCAAATGAGCGGTTGTGAGCTTTTGAACTATGTTCATAATCTCACCTCATCTCTGACGATTTTACCGTCCTCAATGGCGATAACCCTGTCTGCCGCAAGGGCAATGCGCTCATCGTGAGTGATGATAATGACCGTTTGATTATATTCCTTATTGAAACGGCGAAGCAAAGAAATGATTTCACGACTGTTTTCACTGTCCAAATTACCCGTAGGCTCATCGGCAAGCAAAAGCGCCGGATTGTTAATAAGCGCTCTGCCGATTGAAACTCTTTGCTGCTGACCGCCCGAAAGCTGATTCGGCAAATGATTCAATCTTTGCTCAAGACCTAGCTGAGAAACAAGGCTGTTTACAATTTTAGGGTTGGCCTTTCTGCCGTCAAGCAAAAGAGGAAGCGTTAAATTTTTCCTGAACAGTTAATATCGGAATTAAATTATAAAACTGATAAACAAGCCCGATTTGACGGCGGCGAAAAATCGCAAGTGCCGTTTCGTTTAGCTGAGAAATATCGGTTTTATCGATAATAACACTTCCCGATGTTGGCACATCAACGCCGCCGAGAATGTGAAGAAGAGTTGATTTGCCGGATCCCGACGGGCCGATTATTGCGATAAACTCCCCTTTTTCAACTGAAAAAGAAACATCGTCAAGGGCTTTAACCATTGTGTCTCCCTTTCCGTAAGTTTTGCATAAATTTTTTACTTCAAGAATTTTCATTTCATTATCTCCTTTCGACAATCACATAATACAATATCAAACTTACGGCTCGGTGACTTTTATATAACAATTCTGTCACAGTTAAACAATCGTTTTGTAAAATCTTATTTCAAAAGTGCTTCCCTTTCCGAGCTGCGATTCAACAAAAAAACATCAGCACGCTCACGCAAAAGCACCGCCTTTGAAAGAGCAAGTCCGATTCCCGCACTGTTTTTCATCCGAATCATTGCAATGATAAAACCTTTCAAAAAAATATGAGGCAAATCTTTTTTTCTGCAATACCGCAACCCGTATCTCTGATAACAATACGCTTATAAAGCAAATTTTCATCTGCCGATATTTCAAGCTTGCCTCCGCTTTCTGTGTGCTCTATACAGTTTTTTTACAATATTCTGCACAGCCTCAACAGTCCAATTCTCATCTCCGCTAAAAAAATAAAATCATCAACGCTTTTTTTATTATTTCAATTCCTTTTTAAATCCGCCGCAATTAAGAATGGCTGAATGCTTGATTCGATAATTTCGGATGCTTTCAAAAGATTTAATATTGAATTCGACAGTGCCGGCATCAAGCTTGCTCAGCTTCAACAAAGTTAATATCAGCCACTGCATTTTTATCAATCTGGTTTTGCACAACCTTAATAAATTCGGCGCGCTTTTCGACATCCTTTTCATCCTTTATCAATTCCGTCATAATAACAATTGAAGTCAGAGGGGTTTTCAGCTGATGAGAAATATCCGCAAGCGAGTCGGAAAGATAATTTTTTTATCCTTATTTAATTGTTCATTAGTTGAGCGGAGCAAAACGATAACCTTGTATAAATTATTTTTCAATACGGAAAGCTCTCCCTCGGCGTTATCGTCAATATCAAGCTCATAATAACCCGCGCAAACGGCGGAGAGATAGGTGTTTAAATTTTGAAGTTTATCATATCGTTTCTTTGTGTAATAATAAAAAAACGGCAGAAATTACGCAGCCTGAGGCAAGGGATATTGCCGCGCAAGTCTTATTTATGAAAAAGGCAGGCAATAAACGCGCAGACCGTTATTGCGGCCGAAAACATAATAATGCTTTTAAATTCTTTATTTTTCATCGTCAAGTATGTAGCCGAGGCCGCGCACGGTTTTGATTATCTGCGGCTTAGCCGGATCCTCCTCTATTTTATCACGCAGGCGCTTAATATAAACTGTTAAAGTGTTGTCGTTTACAAAATCACCGCCCACATCCCAAATATCCTCCAAAAGGCTTTGCCTTGACAGCACCTTTCCCCTATTGTTTATAAAAATCAACAGCAATCTGTATTCCATAGCGGTTAAGATGACCTCGGTGCCGTTTTTATATATCTTTGCCTCATTGGTATTTACCTTAATTGTGCCGACGCTTACGATCCCGTCCGGCGAATCTTTACTGTATCTGCGCAAAACACTTTTGATTCTTGCGAGCAATTCTTTTATTCTGAAGGGCTTTGAAATATAATCGTCCGCCCCCAAATCAAGGCCCATAACAACATTGACTTCATCATCGTAAGCCGTTAAAAAAATAACGGGCAAGTCACCCCGCTTTTTGATTTCGCGGCAAACATCATAACCGCTTCCGTCCGGCAAGGTTAAATCAAGAATATAAAGCGAAAATGCTTCTTTGTTTAAGATCTCATATGCGGATTTAACGCTTTTTGCAACTGTTACATCATATCCCTCGTTTTTTAAGGAATATGAAAGTCCCATCGCGATAGCGGCGTCATCCTCAAGAATAAAAAGCTTCACAAAATCACCTCGCCAACATTGTAGCACAATAAGGTGCGGCTCTGCATTACAAAATTGTAATATTAGCCACTGCGGCGATGTTTTTTTAATATTTTTTTACCGAAAAGCTTCATGATCGCTTTTTTTGCGTGAAGCCGCTCGGCGTGCTGCACAATACGACGCGGCAAGTGAAAGCGCGCACACGGCGGCTAGAAGCGTTTTGTTTGAAGTAAGCATAAAAAATCTCGTAAACGGACGGCGCAAAAGCATAAACCGCCGAAAAAGCTCATAAACGAACACACAATAGCCTGCGCGCCCAAAAGCAAAAGCAAAAAGAAATATCCCGCAGGGGAAACAAAAAAAGCAAGAAAAACAAGCGCAGGGCAAATATTACCCGTCAGCAGGCAAGCGGCACAAATCGTAAATTTAATTATTTTATCACACTTAACATTCAGCAGCGAGCCGCAGGCGGCAAATACGGAAAGAGCACGCACGGCAAGCAATGTGCCCGCGTCTGATGAAGTGCTTTTTTGCGCCAATTCGCACAATCCGACCGCTGTTTCACCCGAAATAATCCGCATGCCGCCAACCGAGGAATAAAGCGGAAGCCTTGCAAAAATCAAGCATACCGAAAGTGTCAAACACAGCGCCGAGGAAAGCAAACGATATCGGATTTTTTTAACTGCAAACGAGGCAACGGGCACGCTGATATCGCGAATAAAAAAATTAAATAAGCCACGGCAAAAAGCAACAAGGCACACAAAGATTATTATTTTATGTTTGTTATTCAGCGGCGATTTAAAAAGGATAAAAGCGGCAAGGGCACAGACTGCAAGAAAGAAAAAAAGCATCTGCATATTTAAAGCCTGCGAGCAGCAGCACATAATGCAAAACCGCAGCGGCACAAAGTGCAAAAAGCGGCATATACGCGGCAAAGCCTTTTTTATTTAAATCGAAAAACTTTTTCATATTATTATAATCGCCGAAAACCGCAAAAAATAAACCGCAAAGTGTGTTACTTTGCGGTTAAATTCAAATTTTGATTTTAGGATTGCCGATAATTTTTTTACCATTTTTTATTTTCATAATCGGCGTAATTTTTATTTATAAATGCGGCACGGTATTCAACATAACATCCGCATTTAACACACATGCCGTCCGTTAAAAAATCACATCCGCGGCAAAGCGAAAGCCGCCGCATATATTCGGATTTATCAACCTTTTCGGCAGAATCGGCAAGACTTAAAAGATCGTCTATTTGAGAATACGATTTATCTTTGCCCGCTTCAAGCAGCAGACATTTTTTTACATTCTCTCATTTTCAACAGTGAATTTTTGCAACACTGCACGGCGGCAGCTTTGCGATAAAGCCATCCTCGGTTTTGCTCAAAAATCGCCAAACACTTCGGTTTTTTTACGGTTTCCTTATGCGTGAAATCGTTATATGCTTTCATATCGCCGCAAATAATCTCCGCCTTAATGGATTTGATTTTCGAATCGGCGATTTGGCATTTAAACTCGGCTGTTTCATCCGAGCTGATATTTGCAACCGTGGCGCAAATCACGCCGTTTTCATCAACGGATGCGGATTCCACAAGCTGAGGCGCTTTGCCGGCTTCCGACTCCATAACAGGAGTTGTAATAAATGAGCCGAGCAAGGTGCTGTTTTGATGCTGCTTAAACATTTTGAAAACATAATAAGTCGGAGTCAAAAGCATATCCTCGCCGTCCGTAAGCACAACGGATTGAAGCACATTTGCCGTTTGCGCTATATTTGCCATTTTAACTCTGTCTGAATGCTTATTGAAAATATTTAAGGTGAGCGCGGCAACGATTGCGTCGCGCATTGTGTTTTGCTGATACAAAAATCCCGGATTGGTTCCCGGCTCAACATCATACCAAGTGCCCCATTCGTCAACGATAAGGTCAACCTTATGAGCGGGGTCATGCCTGTTCATAATTTCGGTGTGGCGTGTAATAAGTTCATCCATCTTATAAGCCTTAATCACCGTGGCATTATAATCATTCTGAGTAAAATAAGTGGCAGAGCCTTTATTGTTCCAATTGCCTGTGGGAATAGTGTAATAATGGAGCGATAAGCCATCTGCCTTGCGCCATGCGTTTTGCATAACCTTATCCGTCCACTCGTAATCATCCACATTCGGGCCGCAGGCAACGCGATAGATTTTATTATTTAAATCATAGTCGCGAACATATGTATTGTATCTTCTGAAAAGCGAGGCATAGTATTCCGGCTGCATAGTGCCGCCGCAGCCCCAGCTTTCGTTGCCGACGCCGAAATATTTAAGCTTCCATGGCTCTTCCCTGCCGTTTTCGCGGCGCAGATCCGCCATAGGTGATTGGCCGCCAAAAGTCATATATTCAACCCACTCATTCATTTCACGAACAGTGCCGGAGCCGACATTGCCGTTGATATACGAATCGCAGCCGAGCTGACGGCAAAGTTCAAAATATTCATGCGTGCCGAAAGAATTATCTTCTATAACGCCGCCCCAGTGCGTATTTACCATCTTTTTACGCTTAGCTTTATCGCCGATACCGTCCTGCCAATGATATTCATCCGCAAAGCAGCCGCCCGGCCAACGCAAAACCAGGGAATACCCATTTCTTTAAGCGCATTCACAACATCACAGCGCATGCCCTTAACATTTGGAATTTTTGAATTTTCGCCAACATATATTCCTTCATAAATGCACCTGCCGAGATGCTCGGAAAAATGGCCGTAAATATCTTTATTTATTTTGCTGATTTTTTGATTGGGATTTATTAAATACTTTTTCCATAAGCACTCCTTAAATATTATATTATAAAAATTATCATAGCTTTATGGGCTTGTCAACACATTAAATTGACATACGGAAAAAAATTATTTTTAAAAATATATATCGGGTGATGAATATGTTTGAAAAAAGAATAAAAAAAGGCATGTGGCATGCTGAATGAACTCGGCGCGGACGCGCTTTTGCTGCTCAACGAAAGCAATAAGCATTATTTCTGCGGGTTTTCACCGAGCGAGGGTGCGATTGTGATTTTCAAAAACGGCAAACGAGCACACATAGTTGATTAGCGATAAACGGAGGCTGCCGAAAGCCATGCAAAAAGAAACAGGGCTTCGGGTTTACGAAATAGCCTCAAAGTTCACAGACACCGTTAAGGAATTATGCTCAAAAGCGGGCGTTAAAGCGATTGCATTTGAAGATGAAACAATCACGCTTAAAGCATACGGTGCATACAAAGCCGCAACGGGCTGTGATTTTATTGAAATCGGCAACAGGCTCATGAAAATAAGAAATGTTAAGGATGAAAAAAAGAGCTTGAATACATGGTAAATGCCAACGCGATTGCCGAAAAAAGCCTTGAAGAGCTTCAAAACCACATCAAGCCCGGCAAGACGGAAAAGGAATTGCAGGCATTTTTTGATTATTTAATGCTTCAAAACTGCTCCGACGGCGTTTCGTTTGACACGATTTTACTTACGGGTGCGCACACTTCCCTTCCGCACGGTGTTCCGAGCGACAAAATTATTCAAAAAGGCGATTTTGTGCTGATTGATTTCGGGGCTACATATATGGGCTATCATTCCGATATGACGCGCACATTCGCAGTAGGCACCGCAACGGAGGAAATGAAAGAGGCATACGAGCTTGTGCTGCGTGCTCAGCTTGCGGGAATCAAAGCACTTGCACCCGGCGAAAAATGCGCTGATGTTTACAAAGCGGCATACAATGTGCTTGAAGAAAAGGAAATGGGCAAATATTTCAGACATTCACTCGGGCACGGCGTTGGTTTGGACATTCATGAGGGCTACAATGCCTCGCCGAGGAGCACCGATGTTTTTGAAGCCGGTAATGTAATATCAATCGAGCCCGGCATTTATCTGCCCAATAAATTCGGAATAAGAATTGAAGATGTTTGCGTGGTTACCGAAAAACGCAAATAAAGACATTTCCGAATTTCCGAAAAGAATTTACCGTGCTTTAATCACAAAACATTTAAAAAAATCGGATAAATATATAGAAGCCGCCGCGGAGCGTTTACTCCACGGCGGCCTTTTGCATATCAATGAATATTAAATTATCTTACGGTTTTGATATATTTATATCCAGCTCCTTCAACGGCTGCCTTTATTTTATCATCCTCGGCATCTCCGCTTTGGATATATGCTTTTTTTGGCGTTATGATCTGCCTTAACGGTTAATCCGATTTTCGCTAACGCTTCGGTTACATGTGCCTCGCAATGCTCGCACATCATACCTTCGATTTCAACATAGGATTTTTCATTTTTTTAAAGATACTCATATCAATTTCTCCTTTTTTTGACTTTTTATTACGGGTTTATCTATGCTTACAAGATTGAGCCTGAGCGCATTTGTTACAACGCAAAAGCTTGAAAGGCTCATTGCCGCCGCGGCAATCATAGGATTCAACGCTATTCCGAAAGCGGGATACAAAATTCCCGCTGCAACGGGTATGCCGATAATATTATAAATAAACGCCCAGAAAAAGATTTTCTTTAATATTTCTGACAACCTTTCTTGAAAGCGTAACCGCGCGCGAAATATCATTAGGATCGCTTTTCATGAGCACAACATCCGCCGCTTCGATTGCAACATCCGTGCCCGCGCCGATTGCAATGCCGGTATCCGCTCTTGTGAGCGCAGGTGCGTCGTTAATACCGTCGCCCACCATGGCAACGGAGCCGAAATCGGAAAGCGCACGCACTTTTTCCTCTTTACCGTCCGGCAAAACCTTGGCGATAACGTTGTCTATACCCACTTCACAAGCGATTGAATCGGCGGTTGTTTCGTTATCACCCGTTATCATAACAACGGATACACCCATCTTTTTGAGAGAGGAAACCGCCTCTTTACTTGTTGCCTTAACAGTATCTGAAACGCATATAAGACCGATAAAATCGCCGCCTGCGGCAAAAAACAGCGGCGTTTTTCCGCTTGCGGAAAGCCTGCGTGCAGACTCGATATATTCGGCCGGAACAGCACAAACTGTTTGAATGTATTTATCATTGCCGCCGTGAACGTCAACGCCGTTTACTGTGCCGCAAAGGCCGTTGCCCGCAAGCACCTTAGCATCGTCACATTCAAGAAGCTTAATATTTTTATCTTCGCAATAACCTATAACCGCCTTAGAAAGAGGGTGTTCGCTTTTGCTTTCAAGCGCATAAGCGTAAGAAAGTAATTCTTCGTCGTTTGGAGAAATAATATCTGTTACACTCGGATTACCCTCCGTTACGGTGCCCGTTTTATCAAGGCACACAATATCTGTTTTGCCGCACACCTCAAGACTTTGCGCGGTTTTTAAACAAAATGCCGTTTTTTTGGCTCCCTTGCCGCTGCCGACCATAATTGCAACGGGTGTTGCAAGGCCGAGTGCACACGGGCAACTGATAACAAGAACGGAAATTCCGCGTGCAAGCACAAAGCCCGCACTTTGACCTGCAATTATCCACCCTATCATTGTTGCTATCGAAATTGCGATAACGGCGGGCACAAACACGCCCGAAACCTTATCGGCTATTTTTTTGCGATAGGAGCCTTTGTGGCAGATGCATCGGAAACCATTTGAATGATTTTAGCAAGTGCCGTATCTTGACCGACGGAAACAGCGCGACATTTTATAAAACCCGATTGATTTATCGTTGCGGCGGAAATCTTATCGCCCTTAGCTTTATCAACAGGCACGCTTTCGCCCGTTAGCGCGGATTCATCAACAGCAGCCGAGCCTTTTATTATAACGCCGTCAACAGGAATACTCTCCCCCGCTTTAACAATAAATTCATCGCCCACCCGAACATCCTCGGCATTAACGGTTACCTCTTCTCCGTTTCGGATAACCGTTGCCGTGTCCGGCGCAAGCTTCATAAGGCTTTTAATCGCATCCGTGGTTTTTCCCTTTGAATATGACTCAAGAGTTTTGCCGACGGTTATAAGCGTTAAAATCATGGCCGCGGATTCATAATAAAAACCGCTGTGCATTAAATCGTGAGCGCCCATTGAGTCGCCGTCTTTGATTTTAACCGTCATCATAAACAGGATAACGGTGCTGTAAAGAAACGCGGCACCCGAGCCGAGAGCTACCAAGGAGTCCATATTCGGTGCGCGATGCATAAGCCCTTTAAATCCGCTGACAAAGAATTTTTGATTGATTATCATTACAGCAACGGTAAAAAGCAGCTGAAACAGCCCGATTCCGATGTGATTATCCTGTAAAAAAACGGGAACAGGCCAGCCCCACATCATATGCCCCATCGAAACATACATGAGTGGCAGCAGCAAAACAGCCGAGGCAACAAGCCTTTTAAACATTTTTGGAGTTTCGGTATCTTTAAGCTCATCTGCTAAGCTTTTTGAAGCTTTTTTATGCTCGCCCGCAACGGAAGCACCGTAGCCTGCATCCTGCACGGCTTTAATAATATCGGCGCTTGAAGCAGAGCCGTCTGCGAGCATGGAATTTGTGAGCAAATTAACGGAAACGGAGTTAACTCCGGGCACTTGTGACACTGCTTTTTCAATTCGTGCCGAGCAGGCGGCACAGCTCATTCCCGTGATATCGTATTTCATACGCATTTCCTTTCGCTTTTTATTTAATAAGCTTTTGAAGCGTGGAAATCAAATCGTCAACCGTTTCATATTTGCCCGCCTTGATATCATCCTCAACGCAGGTGCGAATATGATTTGAAAGCAATTCTTTGTTAAACGAATTAAGAGCCGAAGCGGCAGCCGCCGCCTGAGTGATAATATCCGTGCAATAGGCATTATCCTCCACCATTCTTTTTATACCCCGAATTTGACCCTCTATTCGGCTTAAACGATTTATAAGCGATTTATATTCTTCCTCACTTCTCTCTTTTGATTTATGCGAACAATTACAACAATCCGACATAATTACCCTCCTCACATACCCCTTTGTGGGTATATAAATTATATACCCCCTATAGGTATTTGTCAATAACCGCAAAGAAAAAAAGCGCACATATATCAAAATATGCACGCTTAAATAATATTTCGTTTAATTGAAAACCGCCGCACCGATTATAAGGCTGAGTATCGTCATAATAAGACCTGCAATAAAAACGCCGAGAGAAATAACCAAAAAGCTTTTTTTCTTATCAAGATGAAGCAGCGACGCAAGAAGTGCACCTGTCCATCCACCTGTTCCCGGCAAAGGAATCGCAACGAAAATCAGCAAACCCCATATTCCGTATTTATCTATCTTATCACGCTTTTTCAATGTTTTGTTTTCAAGCCAATAAACAACTTTGTTTATTCCGGGCACTTTTTTCAGAACTTCAAAAAAATCCAATTTATTAAAAAGCAAAATAAAAAGGAATGGGAAGTATATTCCCCAAAAAGCTGATTATGAAGCCCACGAATGTGTTCATTTTGAGCAGCACAATTGCGGTAAACATTCCGAGCCTGCACTCCAAAACCGGGCAAAGCGAAATGATAAAAACAACGAGCCAATCCGGAATACCGTGGGCTGTTAAAAAAACTCCTGAATATTGCGGCAAACTTCTTGCATAGGCAAAACCTTTCTGATTAAAAATTCGGCAAAGCCGATTGCTGATTATTATATCACGGTATAAAAAAATAATCAACAATTATAATTAAATATTCACATGCCGAAACAATCGGCGAACACATTCTCATTTTAAGGATGTTGCAAGGCGATATGCCGCCTCGGTGGCATTAACAATTCTGCCTGTTTTAACACAATCACCGATTGCATAAACATTGCCGAATTCGGATTTAAGACTTTCATAAAGCGAATTATCAGGCCTTACACCCATAGACAGCACAACAATATCGCAAGGAATTTCGCGCTCGGTATTCGTTACTGTATCAAGCACCTTGATTGCGCCGGGCAAAACATCCTCAAGCTTTGTTGAAGTGTAGAATTTTGTGTCTGCCTCTTTAAGCTTAGGTAAAGCGTCGTCAAGCTGCTGAAACCAAGCACCCGGTGCTATTTTATCCGCCATTTCAATAACAGAAACCTTGTTTCCCTGCGAAACGAGGAGTTCCGATGTTTCAAGTCCCGTCATACCGGAGCCGATAACACACACATTTTTGCCCGAAAGCTTAACGCCGCCGTTTAATATATCTGTTACGGTTACAACATTTTCTTTATCAAATGCTTTCGGTTTAATTGCATTGCCGCCGGTTGCGAAGATGATATATTCGGGTGAATATTCTTTTATAACATTCTCATCGGCGACAACGGAATATTTGATTTTTTTGCGCCGTTTTTGAACTGCATTTGTTACCAAATCTTCAACACACCAATGAAGCTTGCCCTTATGAGGAGGCTTATCGGCAAGATTGATTTGCCCGCCGGGTTCATCGGATTTTTTTCAAGCACGGGAACATCAAAGCCCCTGCGTGAAAGCAGTTCCGCGGCGGTGAGGCCTGCAACGCCGGCGCCGACAACGAGCACTTTTTCTGCCGTTTCCGTCTTTTTTTAAGGGAAGAATTTTTCCCTGCCGACAAACGGATTTACAGAGCAATGTGCGTGATCGCCGACATAGGCGCCTTCCATCATACTTTCAAAGCAATAAAGGCAGCATACACAGCGCTTAATGCTTTTTTTCATTGCCGTTTTTCACCTTATTTGCCCAATGAGGATCTGCGATATGCGGCCTGCCGAGTGCGGCAAAATCCTGAATACCCTCTTGAAGCTGTTGTTCTGCCTGCTCGGGAGATCTGATAAGATTTGCGGCGATTACCGGAATATCAACAACCTTTTTAACCTCTGCCGCCAAATTTTTTTGCGCCAGCCGCATTCAAAGGTGGTTGGTTCAAGCCAATAATTAAAAGTATCGTACGAAGCCGAGGAAACATCAATTGCGTCTATGCCTTTGTCGTTCAGCATTTTAGCCATTTTTACGCCATCGGAAAGGTCGTAACCCACACCGGGTTTTTCCTATTTTTTTGCATACATTTCATCAACTGTTAATCTTACGATAAGCGGAAAATCAGTGCCGCATTTTTCGCGAACATCATCAATGATTTCCATTAAGAAACGCATACGATTTTCAAGAGAACCGCCGTATTCATCCGTTCTTGTATTAGTTGCCGGTGAAAGAAACTGCTGAATAAGATAGCCATGGCTTGCGTGAAGCTCAACGCCGTCACAGCCGGCTTTTTTTACGCGCAAAGCCGCGTCGCCGAACTGGGAAATGATTTTTTTGATTTCTTTTTTGCTCATTGCTCTGTTTGCGCTTTCGGCAAATTTGCTTTTTGCGCTGCGGCTCGGTGCGGCGGATTTAAAAAGCATATCCTTTGCGGCGAGCTTTTTGCCGAGAGGGACGATTTTTCCGTACAAAAGCTTTGAATAAGCATCATTAGGCAGCATTTTATCAAAAGCAATTGAAATCGGAACGGTATTAACCATAAGGCTTACATTTTGCCTGCCGGGATGATGAAGCTCAACAAATATTTTTTTGAATCATGCTTATGTATTCTTTCGGCAAGGCGGGCAATCGACGGAATATTTCTGTCGCTCGACGCGGCAAGCTGGCCGAACGAAGATGCGCCTGTTTTATCGTTCACTCTTGTTATTTCCGTAATAATAAGACCCGTGCCTCCCTTTGGCGCGTTCTTCGTAATAATTTATCATTGCTTCAGTGGCATCACCGTTAAACTGACCGAAGCCGAGGCACATTGGCGCCATAACAATTCTGTTTTTTTGATTTCGCAATTTCCGATTTTCATCGGGCTGAACAGCATTTTGTAATCCATAAGCTCTCCCTGATTAAATAATGATTATTACAGCAGAAAAAAAGCACCGTGTTTAAAAACGGCGCCTCTCTTTGAATTATTTTCTTTTTTTAGCCTTAGCGGCATCCTTTGCTTTTTTTCTCTGCAACCTTGCGCTTTGCTTCAGCAATGATTTGCTTTTTGCTCTTCTTCAGCCTCTTTTTTTGAGCCTTTAAGCGAGCTTCTTCTCTTTTTAGTTCGTCTTGCCTTTCTTTTTTTCTTCCTTAGCGGCAACCTTGGCAAGCCTTTCTTCTTCAAGCTGCTCGTCACTTTTAGCGGGAGCAACCGCAACAGCGATATTTATAACAAGCGCCGCGCCAAACAAAACAACCATGGAAATAATGCCTAGGCTTACACCTCCGGAAACATTGATGGCAGTAAGCGAACCGAGCGTGAACGCATCGCAGCGAGCACCGGCTGTGCCGGCATAAGCAAACAGTGCAACAGAAACAATCGCCGTGACAATCGCAATAACATCAAAGGTTATTGTGGAGCGTGTTTTCGGCTTTTTGCATTTTATGATGCTCATGAAAAACGATATAACCATAAAAAGCAATGTAAGGAAATAAAATATCGTGCCCACAAGCAGGAAAGTTGCCGGACCGAAAGTGCCTTCAAACGCGATATCGTTTTTAATAAGCGAGCCGTTGGAAAACAGCTGCGAAATGATATCCACCGCCGATTTTGAGCCGTTAAACGAGAAAAGCGCAAGCTGAAAGCTGTCGCCCTCGCTTTTAACTGAAGCCCAAGGCAAAATAAAGGCGATTATGGGAAGGAATGTGAGCACCAGCCTTGCTATTCTGAGCTTGGTGCCGAAAAGAGAATAACGAACTCTGTTCATAGTGCGGTTGAACACGCCAAACGCCTGCTCGGCATTCTTATTATCCTCTTCAAGCCTTTCCATCCAATTGTAGTTAGGAATTGATACGCCGCAATTTTTACATTCGGCTTTTATGTTCCAAAACGGTATTTTATTGCCGCAGTTAGGGCAAGTTGCCATTAATGACACCCCTTATTTACATAATATAAACCTATTTTATAGTGTTTCCGATGAAAAGTCAACACTAAGGGCACATTCCGCAAAGAATAATTGCTCAACTAATCAAATATATGGCAAATTACTGAGTTAAAACTGCAGTGAGGGAGATAGCCTGCCATGCAATTTGTGCCTGTTTTTTATCCGTTTATTTGATTCTTGAGCGCAGAGCAGTCGTAAAGCTTAAACCACACGCTCTCCGAGGAGTGCGCTCAAAAATGGCGGCTTATTTTTTTCGGTAATCTGTTATCTGCATGATGCTTTTTTTTGTATCTTTTTGCCAAAAACTCCGGAAAGAACAATAAGCGAAATTAAGTTGGGAATTGCCATAAGCCCGTTTGCAATGTCGCTGAAAGACCAAGCAATATCAAGAGCAACCGTTGCACCTACAAAAAAACCATTATGGAAAAAAATCACTCTGTAAATATAGCAAACCCATTTTCTTTTAAACAAATATTCAAGTGCTTTTTCACCCTGATATTCCCAGCCGAGCATTGTGGAAAAAGCAAAAAGCAATATTCCGATTGAAACAACAATGCCGCCAATTTTGCCGAGAGTGGATTCAAATGCCATTAACGTTAAATCGGCGCCCGAAACAAGGTTGCCGGAAGCATCAACCGAACCGAGAACTCCTGTTGAGGCGATTGCAAGGCCGGTTATTGAGCAAACGATTATCGTGTCTATAAAGGTGCCGCACATATTTATGTAGCCTTGATTAACATGACTGTCTGTTGTTACGGATGATGCCGTTATGGCTGCAGAACCGAGACCTGCCTCGTTTGAGAAAACGCCCCTGGCAACACCGTAACGAACACTTTGCATAACAGATGCCGTTATTGCCCCGGAAAGACCTCCGGCAATCGCCTTGCCGCCAAACGCCATTGACCAAATTGTTGCAAGCCCTGCAGGAACATTTTTAATATTCGCAAAAATAACAATGAGACCGGAAATAATGTAAAAAACAGCCATAATCGGAACAAGAACCGAAGACACCTTTGATATTGATTTTATTCCGCCGAAAATAATAAATGCAGTGAACACTGCAAGCGCAATACCCGTTATCCAAGTGGGAATTGTAAATGTTTTGCTGAGTGACGAAGAAATTGAATTTGCCTGTGAAAGATTGCCGATTCCGAAAGAAGCAAATAAAGTAAACACAGCAAAAAGAGCTGCAAGAACCGCGGCAATTTTTTTATGTTTAAATCCGTTTTTAATGGTATACATCGGGCCGCCGCACATTTCGCCGCTTTCGTTTTTTTCTCTGAATTTAATGGCAAGCGCACATTCTGCATATTTTGTGGAAATACCGAATGCTGCGGCAATCCACATCCAAACAAGAGCACCGGGGCCGCCGAGCACCATTGCCGTTGCCACACCGACTATATTGCCGGTGCCGATTGTGCCGGCAAGCGCAGTCATCAAAGCGGAAAACGGAGAGATATCCCCTTCGCCGCTGTCGGTTTTTCTTGATTCGGGGCTGAATGCCGCTTTAAGTGATTTCGGCAGATAGCGCCATGGCAGAAAACGCAGGCGAAAAGTGAGGAACACACCGGTGCCTACGAGCAGCACAAGGGTGACCGGACCCCACACAGCGCTGTCTATTTTGGTTAAAATCTTTGACAATGTTTCCATTTGCATTCTCCTTATTTTGCAGTTATTCGGTAACCATGCCACTGAACTGACTGTTATACAGATTATAATAAAAGCCCTTATCGGCAATCAGGGATTCATGGGTGCCCTTTTCGATAACCGAGCCGTTATTCATAACAAGAATAAGATCCGCATTTTTTATTGTTGAAAGCCTGTGGGCAACTATAAATGTGGTTTTGCCCTGCATAAGTTGCTCAAACGCACGCTGAATTTTCATTTCCGTTCGCGTATCTATGCTTGATGTGGCTTCGTCAAGAATAAGCATCGGCGGGTCCACAAGCATAAGCCTTGTTATGCACAAAAGCTGTTTTTGACCTTGGGAAAGATTGCCGCCGTCCGCGCCGATAAAAGTATCGTACCCGTTTGGCAGGCGCTTAATAAATGAATGGGAATGCGCTTTTTTTGCCGCGGCGATAATTTCATCACGCGTGGCATCGGGCTTGCCGATAGCAAGGTTTTTCGGCTATCGTGCCGGATTTGAGCCAAGTATCCTGAAGCACCATTCCGAAAAGAAGAACGAAGGGATTTAACATTTATTGCATTATAATCTATATCATCAACGCTTATACTTCCGGAATCGACATCATAAAACTTCATCAGAAGATTTATAAGCGTGGTCTTTCCGCAACCCGTGGGACCTACTATTGCAACTCGCATGCCGCTGTGCACATCAATATTCAGATTTTCGATAAGCTTTTTATCGGGAACATAGCTGAAATCAACATTATGAAGCTTGATATCGCCCTTCGGATCGGAAAGCACTTTATTATCATTCGTGTCGGGCACGACCTCGGTTTCCTCAATCAAATCAAGGAGTCTTCCCGCGCAGGCAATGGAATTTTGCAGCTCCGTTACAACGCCGCTGATTTCGTTAAACGGCTTTGTGTATTGAGTGGCATAGGCAAGAAAGCTTGAAAGAATGCCGACGGTGATATTGCCTTTTATCACCATGACAGCGCCGAAAAGCGCAACTGCGGCATAAACAACCGAATTTACAAATCTTGTGCTTGGATTTGTTATAGACGAGAAAAACGTTGCTTTAAGCGAGCAATCGGCAAGGCGATTGTTTATTTCATCGAATTTTATCTGATTTTGCTCCTTATGCCCGTATGCCTGAGTTACCTTTTTGATTTGTTATCATTTCATCGGTGAAGGAGGTTTGCTCGCCTCTTGTTTCACTTTGAAGCTTAAACATTTTATATGTGCGCTTGGCAATAAAGCGGGCTATGAAGAAGGACATCGGCGTTAAAACAACAACCACCATTGCAATCAAAAATTTATATAGATCATAAATGCAAGCGTTCCGATGATTGTTACAACACCCGTGAAAAGCTGAGTGAAGCCCATCAAAAGACCGTCTGCAAACTGATCCGCATCGGAAATAACACGGCTGACGGTTTCGCCGTGAGGATGGCTGTCCAAATACCCAAAAGGAAGCACCTGAATTTTTGAAAATGCCCTGTTTCGCATATCACGAACAACATTAAAAGGTGATTCTGTTGTTTGAAACATTCATAAGCCACTGCATAATTGCCGTGATTGCAACAAGAACAGCAATTTTAACAAGATAAGGCTCCATGGCGGCAAAATCAACATTTCCCGCGCCTACTATGCAATCGATTGCCCTGCCGACGAGAATGGGTATATAAAGTGCAAGCAAAGCCGAAGCAGCTGCGCACACAATCGAAAAGAAGCACCAAATATCTATATTTACCTATATAAGAAAGGACTTTTTTAATTACACCTTTTTTCATACGACAGCCTCCTCTCCGAACTGAGACGCATAAATTTCCTTATACACATCACAATCGGCAAGCAGCTGCTTATGAGTTCCGCAACCTACGCACTTACCATCATCCAAAACTATAATTTTATCGGCGGCCATAACAGAAGATGCACGCTGACTTACTATAAAAACGGTAGGGTTATAATCAAGCATTGCAATGGCAGTGCGCATTGCCGCCTCTGTTGCAAAAATCAAGTGCTGAAGAGCTATCGTCAAGCACAAGAATCTGAGGCTTGCGCACAAGCGCTCTTGCAACGGCAAGCCTTTGCTTTTGCCCACCCGAAAGATTTGAGCCGTTTTGCTCTATCTCGGCGTCAAGGCCGCCTTTTTCAATTACGGTATCAAGCACCTGAGCCTGAGAAAGCGCGGCAAGCATATCATCATCCGATGCGGTTTCACTGCCCCATTTCAAATTATCGCGAACCGTGCCTTTAAAAAGAGCCGCCTTTTGAAGCACAAAGCCGATTTTCGATTTAAGCTCATCATCATTTTGAGCCTTAACATCAACGCCGTTCACATAAACGGTGCCGGAGGTGGCGTCGTAAAAATGCGGAATTAAGGAAACAAGGCTTGTTTTACCGCTGCCCGTTCCACCTATAACGCCGATCACCTCACCCTTATCCGCAGTGAAGCTGATGTTTGAAAGCGATTCCTCGCCGGCATTCTTATATATAAGAGAAACATTATCAAATGTGACGGCGTGATTATCAACACTATGTGTATTATCGTTATGACAAACAGAGCTTTCGATTTTAAAAACGCTTTCGATTCTGCCCGCGCAGGCAAGCGCCTTTGTGATGGTTACGATAAGATTGGCAAGCTTAATAAGCTCAACAAGGATTTGGCTCATATAGTTATACAGGGCAACAACCTCGCCCTGTGAAAGTCTGCCTGCATTAACACGAACGCCGCCGACATAAACGAGCACAATTACGGCAACATTTATCACAATGTAGGTGAGAGGATTCATAAGCGCTGAAATTCTGCCGACTGCTTTTTGAAGGTGTGAAAGCAGTGTGTTTTCCTTTTCGAACGATTCAGCTTCCCTGTTTTCCTGCGTGAAAGCGCGGATAACGCGCGCGCCGATAAGATTTTCCCTTGTTTTAAGTGTGATCGTGTCAAGCTGATTTTGAACACCCTTATATCTCGGAATGGTATATCTGATAATTCCGAAAACGATAACCGAAAGTACAGGGATTGCAACGGCAAAAACGATTGCGCATTTAACATCAACGGTGAACGCCATAATCATTGCGCCGAAAACGATGAAAGGACTGCGCAGAAAAAGGCGCAAAACCATATTAACACCGTTTTGCACCTGCGCTGTGTCATTCGTCATAACCGTTACAAGGCGCGAAGCACCTGCTTCATCCATTTCGGAAAAAGAAAGAGATTGAATTTTTGCAAACAAATCAGAGCGGACATTACGCCCAAAGCCCGTGGCGGCCTTTGCGGCAAAATATTGAGCCGTTATTGCGGCTGCCATGCCCACAACGGCAAGCAGAATGAGTATTCCCGCATCAGTAATTATTTTATGAGAATCATTTTTCAAAATGCCGTTATCGATGACAGAAGCCACAACAAGCGGCACGATAAGCTCAAAAATCGCTTCAAGCATTTTTAAAAAGCGGAGCAAAAAAACGACTCTTTTTTTATAGTCTTTTAAATAAACCAACAAGCCTTTCATCAATCTACCCTACATATCTCTGTAAATAAATAATATTGAATATAATATAATATCTTCGTCAATGTGTCAATAAATTCATAGAAAATCCGTGCAATATGCACAAGCAGAATGAAGTCAAACCGATTTTTGTGTGGGCAAGGCATAAAACGCAGTGAATCATTTCAGAGTAACGAGTATTTTAACGCAGCATACGCAAAAAAACCAATTGCTTTAAACCGCATTGTGTTCATATTCCGACTGCTAAACATAGCGTTTGAAAGCAAAAACAAAGTTTTCACGGTGCCCATATTAAATTTTCGCTAACAAATTATTGACAAACACGGCAAATTGCAGTATAAATAAATTAAGTTAGGCAACACTAACCGTTTATTTTCTACGCAGGTTAGGCTCTGCTAACCGATAAGGAGGATTTATGGCACAAATAGAATTCAAAAATGTTACCAAGCAATATTTCACGGGCACTCACATAATAAACGCACTTGACGACGCGAGTTTTAAAGTGAACGACGGCGAATTTACCGTTATTTTAGGCCCGAGCGGCGCCGGAAAATCCACTCTGCTCAATCTGCTCGGCGGAATGGAGCACGCCACGAACGGCGAAATCATTGTGAACGGCAACAACATTACCGCCTACAACGATAAAAAGCTGACGAAATACAGAGCGACGGATGTGGGCTTCGTTTTTCAGTTTTACAACTTAATTCCAACTTTAACCGCGCTTGAAAATGTTGATTTGGTGCGCGAGATCTGCCCAAACGCAACTGCGGCGGAAGCGGTGCTTGAAAGCGTTGGCTTAAAAGAGCAGAGATATCAATTTCCGAGCCAGCTTTCCGGCGGCGAACAGCAAAGGGTTTCGATTGCACGCGCGGTTTGCAAAAATCCGCAGGTTTTGCTTTGCGACGAGCCGACAGGCGCGTTGGACAGCGAAACCGGCGTTCAGATACTTACTCTTCTTCAAAACCTGAGCAGAGAAAACGGCAAAACCGTTATTATAGTTACCCACAACTCCGCGCTTGCTGAAGCGGCAGACAAAGTTATCAGAGTTAAAAACGGTAAAATTAAGGATATAACGCTTAATGAAAATCCGAAAGCGGTTTGTGAGGTGGTTTGGTAATGCTAAGGCACAAAATGCTGCAGGATTTAAAGAAAAACAAATGGCAATTTATTTCAATATTGCTGATGGCATTTTTAGGCGTTTATATCTTTACCGGAGTTGGCGGCGAATGGGCAGGCGTTGAAAATTTCAGAACGAAATATTACAGCGAAACCAATCTTGCGGACGGCTGGATTTACGGCGAAGGTTTTTCGGACGACGATTTAAAAGCCGTTCAAAGCATTGACGGCGTTGCACAGGCCGAAAAAAGATGCTATTTGCAAATTGAGGGTGCGGATGACGCCGCACCGCAGATATATTTTTTTACGGTTTAAACGAAAAATTCCATAAACAAGCCGTATGTTGTTGACGGCGAAGAATTCAGCACCACTGCAAACGACAAGGTTTGGATTGCCAAGCAGTTTGCAGACGCCAAAGGGCTTAAAGTGGGCGATGAATACACATTTAAATTTGACAGCACCGAATTTTCGCTTAAAATTGCGGGGCTGGTTTACAGCAGTGAATACCAGTATTTTTCTAATGAAAATGATTTGTGGCCCGATTACAACAACATCGGCTTTGCATACGCTTCCGTAAACGCATTGCCTATAAAACAATATATTATTGATACCGTAAGCAGCGACAAATATACCGTTTCCGAGCTTGTGGATGAATTTGCAAAGGAATATCCGGAAATTGCGGATAACGCCGATATGCTTAAAGGCATGTCAAAAGAAAGCATTGTTAAATTCTTAAAGCTTGCAAAGGACGATGAATTCAAAGATGCAATTCCATACACGCAAATAGTTTTCACTTCTTCAAAGCCTGCAAAAAACCTTGCAGATGAAATTGAATCAAAGCTTTCGGGCAACTATGCGGCATTTGTTACACGCGCGGAAAAACAGCGGAATAACGATGCTTGACAGTGAAATGTCGCAGCACAAAATGATAGGCTCCGTATTCCCGATTGTGTTTATGCTTATTGCATTGCTTGCGATAATCACAAGCATGAACAGGCTTATTTCAAATCAGCGTATTCAGATAGGCACTCTCAAAGCGCTCGGTTTTTCAAGCGGCAAAATAGCGCTGCACTACACGGGATACGGCTTTTCAGTTAGCCTGATCGGTTCACTGCTCGGCTTAATTGCAGGGCCGCTTACGCTTCCCTATTTATTCTACGGCACAATGGCCTCCTATTATTCTCTGCCGCAATGGAAAACGGGATACGACGCAAGTTTTTTCCTCGTTGCGCTCGGAACGGTTGCGGCGTGCACGCTGGTAACATTCTTAACGGTTAAAAGCATACTTAAAGAAACGCCTGCTCAATCACTCAGACCGAAAGCACCGAAAGACATGAAAGCCACATCAGCTGCCAAAACGAAAACATGGCGCAAAACAAGCTTTAATTTGAAATGGACCTTGCGCGATATTTTCAGAGGCAAAATCCGCACGGTTATGGGCATAGTGGGCACCATAAGCTGCATGGCGCTTCTTGTGTGTGCCTTTTCCATGTATGACTGCATGAATGATATGGAAACCTGGATGTACGGTGAAATTCAGGTTCAGGATACAAGGCTGACGCTTTATTCCACCGCAACGATTGACGATGCGGAAGAAATTGCAGCGGATGTGGACGGCGAAATGATAATGTCAACGGCAATCGAAGCAGAGGCAAACGGAGTTAAAAAGACCGAAACCGTTACCGCCGTTGACGGCAGCGGCTGCTACTACTTAACAGACCCATCAAGAAAGCAGATTGAACCTACAGACGATACTTTTGCGATTACCAAAAAGCTTGCGGATGCTTTGGGCGTTTCCGAGGGCGATGAAATCAGGTGGCATCTTTACACCTCCGATAAATGGGTAACCTCAAAAATCACAAACATAGTAAGGAACCCCTCCACCCAGGGAATTATTATAACAAGAAGCACGCTTGAAAGCCTCGGCTATGATTATATGCCGCAATATATAGACACCACGCAGCATATAACGGAATACGATAATCCTCAGGTGGCAAAATTACTCAGCCAAAGCGATTTGCATAATTTTTGGGATAATTATATGGAATCCATGAACATGATGGTTTCAATCATCATTCTGTTTGCCGTTACGCTTGCCGTGGTTGTGCTTTACAATCTCGGTCAGCTTTCCTACACGGAAAAGGAGCGTGAAATCGCAACGCTTAAAGTTTTAGGCTTCCCGACCGGCAAAATAATTAAGTTGAATCTTATTCCCAACATTATTTTCTCAATCATCGGCATAATATTCGGCACACCCGCAGGGCTTGGGCTGACTTATATTATGATTGCAAGTGCAGGCGATGAATTTGATATGATGACGAAACTCAGCTTTCCCTCCTTCCTGATTTCGGCTTTAATAACGCTCGGCGTTTCTGTAATCACAGGATTGATATTCACGGGCAGAGTTAAAAAAAGCTCGATATGGTCAGCTCTCTTAAAGGCGTTGAGTAGACTAATAAGGCAAATAAAAAAACTCCGAGGCGCATGCTTCGGAGTTTTTACTTTGTATGGATTTAATATTAATCGATTTGCCATTTGAACTCAATCATGCGGGAAAGCAAATCAAAATAGGTCATGCCGAGTTTTTGCGCGGCAATCATGACGAGGCTGTTTTGATTATCTCGGCCGGGTCTGCCGCCGGCTGTCATATTCGGCTTCATATTAAAATCGAATATCTTGTAATCACCGCTTGCATCGGCACGGCAATCAATCCGCACAAGTCCTTTTATACCGAGAAATTTAACAGCGTTCTCGCAGGCTTTTGTGATTTTTTCAAGCTGAGGCGTAACAATTGAAACAACGCGGCTGTTTGCCTCAACTGGCACATCGCCGTTATAAGGCGCAATGCCGTTATTGTGATTATATCGTTCAACGGCAGGCAATGCTTTACCGTTCGGAAAAACTGCAACCGTGATTTCGTTTCCCGGTAAGTATTCCTCAACAATCAAACGCTTGCCGTATTTTTTTGAAGCAATTTCATCGAGCACGGCCTTTTGAAGCTCGGCTTCGCCTGCACATCTAACAACGCCTTGACTGCCCCCTGCCCCGTATCGGCTTGACAATGCACGGAAAAATCATCTCTGTGGGCGTAATTTTTCATCTGCAATTCGCTGTGCGGTAACGGGAAAAGCCCGCATTTTTTTAAGCGCCGTATTTGTGTAAAAATTTATCATCATATTCAAAAAGCATCGGCGGGGCTTTGACCTATTGCGTAAAAGCCCTGAAAATCCTCAACGGGATGCCCGTCATAAAGCACGGTATTGAGCCAAAATGTGTCTGCGCCCATTGAAACGGCGGCTTCTATACCCTCTTTGGTATCCGGAAAAACCCAATCGTAATCATTATTTACATCGGGCTTATCCGTAGGCAAAGCAACGGCAACACCGTTTTTTACAAGGCAATATGCGATATCAGCACCGCTGTCGCTGTAACCGCCGGGCTTCATCGGCTTTAAAATACCGTTAACCGCAGGCGGCGCGCATTTTTGGTAAAGAACTGCAATTTTCATAAGCTGCACCTTTTTTTCATTATCACTTAAAGCAATCAAATTTAATAAAATTATATCACCGTGTAAAAATCACGGTCAACCTAAAAGATAATAACTTTGCAAAAATATTAAATACTAATAAACATTTCGGTGAATGAAGCTTTAAGAGATAAAATCGGCTGCTTCACCGGCAACAAAAAAATCCCGCCGAATATCGGTGGGATTTTGGTGCGGAAGAAGGGACTTGAACCCTCATGAACTTGCATTCACTAGAACCTGAATCTAGCGCGTCTGCCATTCCGCCACTTCCGCATAAACATATTTGCCGCAATTTGCAACAACGGTATATTAACACAATCGGCTTGAAAAAGTCAATTGCATTATAATATAATTGTTTTACAAAAATTCAACACAAAAGGCACAGAATATGAAAAAAACACTAATTTGCACATTATCATTTGCAGCCGCTGCCTACACTGTTTGGTTTATGCATTTCGGCAGCCTGACGGAAAATTCCGGTGCGCTTTCAAAAACAGGCTTGCGCCACCCCATTCTTTTTGCCGCTTGGGGCGCGCTTACCTTTTTTGCACTGTTTGCAAACGGAATATACATATATAACCGCGGTTCAAAAAAATTCAAAGCGTTTTTTATTGCTCTTTGCACGGTTTCGTTTATCGGAATGGTGCTGACCCTTTGCTTTAAATTCGATTATGATTTACGAATTCAATATTATCTGCACTGTGCAGGCTCGCTTGCCTTTTCCGCTTCAAGCGGTGCGGCAGTATTCTTAATATTTTTAATCAATTTTAAAAAGAGCAAATTATATGCCGCATTAACGGTTGTCATAGGTATAATACTAACCGCGGATTTGATTTTTTTGATTATATTTCAAGAAAGCGCGCTGATTGAAGGCGTTCCCGTGATATACGCACTTATAAGTATGCCGATTGTAATTTTAAGCGAAAGAAAAGCAAAGGAGGGCACATATGCTGCATAATGATCTTGAAAATCTGAATAAAATTCCCTTTCACATGCCGGGGCACAAGCGCAATCCGAAATTCGGCATAATCGGCGCAAAGGCAGATATAACAGAAATTCAGGGATACGATAATTTACACGCCGCCTCCGGCAGCATAAAAAGAAATTGAAAAATTCACTTGCAAAATTATATTCCGCAAAACGCTCGTTTTTACTCGTAAACGGCTCAACGGTCGGTCTGCTTAGCGCGATTTTTGCCGCCGCAGATGACGGAGATAAAATCATTATTGCAAGGAACTGCCACAAATGCATTTATTCCGCCTGCCTTTTAAGGCACTTGAATGTAGTTTACGCCGAGCCGAAATTTGATGAAATTCACGGAATATACACCGAGCTCGAACAATCTGAAATAGACAGATTAATCGAGCTTCACCCGGACGCCAAGGCAATTGTGCTCACAGTGCCGACATATGAGGGAATCACAAGCTGCATAACCGCAAAAATTCCGATAATAGCTGACGGTGCGCACGCAGCGCACTTTCCTTTCGGAGATTTTCCGAAATATCCGAGTGCGGACATTGTTATATCAAGCCTTCACAAAACTCTGCCCGCGCTGACACAAACAGCCGTTGCGAATATTTACAACGAAAAAAATTCACACAAAGATTTAAATTTTTTTCATCGATATATTTGAAACAAGCTCCCCGAGCTATTTACTGATGGCGTCTGCCTCGCTATGCTGTGAATATTTACATAATTCAAAGCGTGATTTTGCCGAATATTCGGCGTTGCTTGATAAATTTTATTCAAAAAAACAAAGCTTCGCAATTTATCGTTTATACCAAATGATGATAAAAAGCAGAATCTGCGTTTCAACCGCAAGCTGCAGCATAAGCGGCTCTGAGCTTGCAGAAGCTTTACGAAACAAATTCGGCATCGAGCCGGAAGCGGCTTACCTTGAGCATGTTATTTTGATTTCAACCGTTGCTGACACTAAAGAAAACTTAGACGCTCTTTCGACGGCACTTACCGAAATTGATTCGTTTCTTACCCCTGCGAAACCCAAATCACTTCAAAAACCGCCCTGCGACGGCAAAGTGCACAAAATCACATTACCGAAAGAATTTGAAGCAACGGCTTTGGAAAACTGCATAGGAAAAATCTGCGCGGAATTTATATATGCCTACCCTCCCGACATTCCGCTTATTACGCCGAATGATGAAATAACCGCAGATTTTTTTAAAAGCTTATAATGGAATTTAAAGCGGCGGGAACGGAGCTTGTGAGCGATTCCGGGCTGCTGATTTCCAACTGCATATTGACAAAAACAATCATAATAATATAAAAATATAAAAAAATATGAAACGAGGTATCGGTATGAAAAGAATCAATACTTTAAGCTCTCGCAATCTTTGCGAATCCGCTAAAAACGGCGGCTGTGGCGAATGCCAAACTTCTTGCCAATCCGCAAGCAAAACATCCTGCTCAGTTGCAAACCAAAAGTGTGAGCAGCTTAAAAAGTAATTAAATTGATGTAAGACTGCGGCGGTATAACTTACCGCCGTTTTTTTCTTTGGAGTAAATATGATACATTCTTATAAAAATGAAAGGATATAATATCATTATAGACCAAAACAGCGGCTGCGTTCACTCGGTTGACGAGGTTGCCTATGTTATTATAAATATGTTTGAATCCGAGCCGAAAGAGAAAATTAAGGCTTTTATACTCGACAAATATTCAAAAACGCGACGATGTTACGCCTGAAGACATAGACCTTTGCTTTGAGGACATTGAGGCTCTTATCAAAGACGGCAGACTTTTTGCAAAGGACGCCTTTGAAAATTCGGCTCTTGATTTCAAAAAGCGCCAAGGAGTGCTTAAAGCAATATGCCTGCATGTGGCGCACGATTGCAATCTGGCCTGCAAGTACTGCTTTGCCGGCAAAGGCGAATACGATGGGCCAAAAAGGCTTAATGAGCTTTGAAACAGGAAAAAGAGCGCTTGATTTTCTTGTTGAAAAAAGCGGCACAAGAAAAAATCTTGAGGTTGACTTTTTCGGCGGCGAGCCGCTGCTCAACTGGGAGGTTTGCAAAAAGCTTGTTAAATACGGCCGAAGCATAGAAAAAGAGCACGGCAAAAACTTTCGCTTTACGCTCACCACAAACGGTGTGCTTGTAAACGATGAGGTTATTGATTTTTGCAACAGGGAAATGGGCAATGTTGTGCTTTCGCTTGACGGCAGAAAAGAAACACATGACCGCCTGCGCACAACCTGCAACGGCAAAGGCTCTTATGATTTAATAGTTGACAAATTCAAAAAATTCGCAAACGCGCGCAATCAGGCCGATTATTATATGCGCGGCACTTACACGCATTACAACACGGATTTTTCGAAAGACATTATTCACATGGCGGATTTGGGATTTAAAGAGCTTTCGATAGAGCCTGTTGTTTCCGATCCCACAGAGCCGTATGCCTTAAAGGAAAATGATTTGCCGATTTTTAAAAAGAGCAATACGAAATTTTGGCAGACGAAATGCTCAGAAGATACAGAAACGGCAACGGCTTCACATTTTATCACTATATGATAGATTTAAATTCCGGCCCGTGCATAGTTAAACGAATTTCGGGCTGCGGAGTGGGCACGGAATACATGGCCGTTACTCCGAGCGGCGAATTATACCCCTGCCATCAATTTGTGGGCGATGAAAAAAATTCCTCCTGGGTGACATTTGGAAAGGCGTTACAAACACGGCAATACTTGATGAATTTAAGGGCTGCAATGTTTACTCACACCCCGAATGCAAGGATTGCTTTGCAAAGCTTTATTGCAGCGGCGGCTGCGCGGCAAACGCCTACCATACTACCGGCAGTGTGAACGGGATTTACGAATTCGGTTGCGAGCTTCACAGAAAGCGCATTGAATGTGCGATTATGCTTAAAGTGGCGGAAGCGGAAGAAAAATTTAAAGGTTGAATATTAAATATTAACCCAAAAATTAAATCTGTTAACTAATGATTAAATATAAACCGCATTTATTGCCAATTAGCGATTACTGATATAAAATATTAATTGCAAAATGACTTTGAAAGGCGTATGATTTTTTTATGGACAGTAAAGAAATTTATAAAAGCAAGCTTGTTTCTGCCGAGGAAGCAATCGGCCATATAAATAGCGGCGACAAAATTGTTACTTCCTTCGGATGCTGCGAGCCGCTCGGAATTGAACGGGCACTTGCCGAAAATTATATGAACTACAATGATGTTCAAATAACGAATATGCTTATCATAGGCGACACACCTTGGGTGCGTCCGGAGATGAAGGGTCATATTACCTACAATTCGTTTTTTGCTTCAAAATCAAACAGAAAAGCGATATCGGAAGGAATTGCCGATTTCACAACAAGCAACTTTTATGAAATTCCGAGTGTGCTTAAAAATGTTATCAAGCCGCGGGTTTCAATAGTTTCCGTTTGCCCGCCCGATGAAAACGGCTATGTTTCACTCGGCACGAACATTGATTATATTGAAAGCACGCTTTCTTACTGCGAAAGTAAAAAAATAGCGCAGGTAAACAAATATGTTCCCCGCACTCACGGCAAAGCGCTGAAGCATGTGAGCGAATTTGATTATTTTGTTGAGATAGACGAACCGTTGCCCGAAGTTCCGTCAGTTGAATTGAACGACGTTGAAATTCAAATCGGCAAAAAAACTGTGCAGCACTTGTTAAGGACGGCGATTGCATTCAGCTCGGAATAGGCGGAATACCGGATGCAATTTGCGAGGAGCTTAAAACAAAGAAAAACCTTGGGCTTCATTCGGAAATGGTTGGCGACGGAGTTGTTGACTTGCTGAAAAGCGGCGTTATAAACAATTCCATGAAGCAAACGCACAAAGGGCAAAAACAATTTTGGGATTTGCATTCGGCACAAGAAAGCTTTTTTTGATTATATTGACGATAATCCGGATGTTGAAATGTATCCGATAGAATATGTTAATTACCCGCCTAACATAGCAAAAACAATAATTTCATTTCGATAAATTCCTGCATTCAAATCGACCTTATGGGTCAGGTTGTGGCAGACACTATGGGCCAAATGCAGTTTTCCGGAGTCGGCGGCCAGGTTGATTTTGTAAGAGGTGCAACGATGAGTAACGGCGGCTTATCGATTATCGCAATGACCTCCACCACAAAGCACGACACAATTTCGAAAATTGTGCCCACAATCACGCCCGGCTCTGCGGTTACAACAACAAGAAATGATGTAAACTGCGTTGTTACGGAATACGGAGCAGCAATGCTTAAAGGCAAAACGCTTAAAGAAAGAGCAAGAGAGCTTATTAAAATTGCCCATCCAAAGTTCAGAGACGAACTTTGCAAGGCATTTGAAGAGAGATTTAACGAAAAAAAGCGTTTTTAACTAAAAGATGCAATGTAGTGTTTTTTTAAAAAAATATAAATATTCTTTTTTTACTATTCTTAACTTTTGTAAGAATTTACAATTTTTTTAAATATGCTGTGTGCTATAATTTTTTTGTATAAGTTATATAAACACTCTAAGCGAATAAGGAGTAAAAATGGGAATTTATAAAACAGAACATTTTGGCATAGCAAGAAAAATCGTTTCAAATATGACTTCACAAAGCTGGGAGGAAATCCCCCACGCGGCAATGAGCTATGAAGCCGATGTTACGGAAATGATGAAATATGTTAAAAAGCTGAATGAAAATGTTACCGACAAAAGCAAAAAAATAACGGTAAACACCGTTATGATGAAAATAATCTGCGAAGGCCTTAAAGCTGCGCCGAAAATGAACGCAACGCTTGATTTCAACAGAAAGCTTGTTCGCGGCTCACTTCATTATCACGATAACATTGATGTTTCCATGCCGATGATGCTTCACACCGGCGAGATGATGACGGTTAATATGCATGATATGGGCAACAAATCCCTTTCGGAAATGACTGCCGCAATTAACGATACTGTTAGGCGTGCAAACAACAGCGATATGAATGAGGTAATGTTTGAAGTTTCGCTCGACAACACAATAAACGGCCTTAAAGAGGGCAAGGTCGGCCAAACCGTTTACAGGCTTTACGGCTCAAAAATGCCCGGCAAGCACAAGGTGCACACTCTTTCGGGCGATGCAAAAAAAGGAATATTATTCCATTTCGCATAAGGATAGGCTTACCAAGCACGATATCGAGCAAGGAACAACCACCATTTCAAACCTCGGCTCAATTTACAGGAATCAAAAAGGCCTTTGCCTGCTGCTTGAAATAATTCCGCCGCAAACAACGGCATTTGCCGTAAACGCAATCCAAAAAGCGCCCAGTTGTTGAAACAAACGAAAAAAAGGCGAAGATCAGATTGTTGTTAAATCAATTCTTCCGCTTACCATTGCAATCGACCATCGTTCTCTTGATTATAACGATTGCGTGCCTTTCTTTGAAAAAGCTTGATGAAATATTTGCCGATCCTTCTGTTATACTGAATTGGAAATAATTTTTGATATCCATAACAATCCAAAAAGCATCCGATATTTAATTATCGGATGCTTTTTATGTATATGATAACTAATAACAAAAAAACAATTTTTCTTCCTGCGTTTTTGCATTATTACTCAAACCAATAACAAAAAAAGCACCAAGAATTTAAAACCTTGGTGCTTTTTTTCTTTATTTTTCTCTTTTTGATTTTTATTGAGCATATCGTTAATCTTTAAAATATCCTCTTTGCTCACTTTGCCGCCGAGCATCATAAGCGCACGCTTAAGAGTAAAGCCCTTAGCCATTTCAATCATTGTTTTATTGATTTTAACGCCGGCAACGCTCATTCCGTTTTTATCACCCGAAGAAGCCGAAAGGGATTTTTTCAGAATTTTAACAAGCTTCAGTGCAAAAATTTTGCCTTTAAAGGTTGAAATAATATCACCGATGGTATCGTTTACGGAATAATATCCGGGCGGAGTGTTAATTTCAAACCAGTTGATAACTGCGCCTTCCTCTTTCATTCTGTATGCTTCATTAAAGGCTTCAACCTTTTTGATAACGCTTTCATCGGTGCAATCCCCTGCTTTTGCAATCAGCTTGCTTTCGCCGTTATTAGGCACTTCAAAATAGAAGAAAGGATATTCGCCCTTTGTTTGCTTGCCGAGGCTTTCGCCGTTTACGAAAAGCTCTACCTGCGGCTGATTTGAATAAACGGTAACCTTTGTTACGGGCTCTACCCTGTCAACATATCTTTTGCCGCAGATATGAACTAACGGCTCATCGGAAAGCCAAGCCTTATATGCATAGAAGGAATCTTTTTTATATTTACGGTCAAACGTTACAAGGCCCTTATGATTCATACCGTTTTCGCCGCCTTCGGCTCTTGCGTCGGCCGCGAAATCAAACATATTCCAAACATGAGTTGCCCAAAGATAAGGCCTTTTTGAAATTTGCTTAATAAGCTCCTCGTGATAATAAGCCTGATATTCTTCGGTATAATCGCCCTGCTCCGGCTCTGAAGTGTGCCAATTAAGTGCCTCGCAGCCGTATTCACTTATGCCGATTGCCTTATTCGGAAATTTTTTATGGAAATTATCAAACCACGGGCCGTACATATGAACATTGCCGCCGTACCAGCCGAAATAATGGTTATACGAAAGCACATCAGAGATTGCGTTTATTTCATCATCGGGTTGGCACATGGTTACTGTTGCCATTGTGGTAAGCCTTGTGGAATCAATGCTGTGGGCAAGCTCGTTAAGCTCTTTATGATTTGAAATCATATCGGGGAGTTGATTTTCCGCCCATTGTGATTTCGTTTGAAAGCCCCCAAACAACGATTGAGGGGTGATTATAATTTTGATAAATAAGCTCTTTCATTTGCGAAAGAGTATTTGCCCTTGCATTGGGCAGGTGATTTGAAATATAGGGAATTTCAGCCCAAACAACAAGCCCGCGTTCATCGCAAAGATCATAAAATTCCTGCGCGTGCTGATAATGGGCAAGTCGAATTGTGTTTGCTCCCATTTCGCAAATCAAATCAATATCCTCTTTATGATGTTGAGGAAGAAGTGCATTGCCGATTTGAGGTCTGTCCTGATGGCGTGAAACGCCGCGAAGCGGATATTCGCGACCGTTTAAGATAAATCCCTTATTCGGGTCAATCTTAAAGCTGCGGCAACCAAAGCGGCAGGAAACGCAATCAACCTCTTCGCCGTTTACAAGAAGGACGGCGCGTAAAGTGTAGAGATAAGGGTCTTTAACACCGTTCCAAAGGTGAACGGCATCAATATGCATATTCGCGTGATAATCGCCCGAAACCTCGGCAGAGGCTATCACTTCATCTTTATCAAGGATTTCAAAACGCACCGATGCATTTTCATCGGTGGTAACATAAGCAACCGCGTCAACATCCGCGCCTGTGCCCGTTACTTTTGGCGTAACGGAAATTCCGGGTGCGCCGAAATAATCAAGGTCAAAATGAGATTTTGAAACGCCGATAAGCTTAACGGAGCGATAAATGCCGCCGTAAAAAGTGAAATCCGCCGTTTGGGGATAAACATAATCATTTGGGCTGTTATCGGCGGCAACAACAAGCAAATTGCTCTCCTGAATATTGCCGAGCTTTGCCCTGAATGCGGAATAACCGCCGTCGTGCTGAGCTACAAGCTCGCCGTTGAAATAAACCTTTGCGCTTGAATTAACAGCGTCAAACTGAAGATAATATTCATCTTCATCGCCGAAATCCGCAAGGCTGAGCTGCTTAACATAATAGCATGTGCCACGGTAATAATCGTTGCCGCCGTCCTGCCCGTCCGTACCATTCCAAGTATGGGGCAAATTAACCTTTTTCCCAATCGTGCGGCATTACATGCGGAATAGATTTTGCTTCTTTTGGAAAAAAAGCCAATTATCGTTTATATTTTTTTATATTTCTCCTTATAATTCCTCCGATTATTCAAAAAAACAAATGTATTTATAGAATTAGCGGTAATTTCGTATTTATCCTTTAAAGCACCCGAATAGGTGTTGCTGCATTTAAGCTCACTGTTTGTAGTATAAACCGAAACATTGGAATAATGATCGAGTGAAAATTTAACATTTCGTGAATTTCCTTCGTTGACAACCACAACCACAATTTTACCGTCCGGAGTTTTAAAAAGCAGTTTCATTCACAAGTTCGCGATAAGTTGTTCCCTCATCGGTTTTTCGAAGATGTTAAGGTAAGCACGCCGTCGCCGCAATCGAGCACCTGCAGAGCCGGCGGGCACAAATTTTGAAAAACTGCATATAGCCGTAAAGGCGATAAGCGGTGTAATAATCGGCTGTGTTATTCGGGTCTGCAACCAAAAGTCCGTCGGAATAATCTTTACCGTCGTCTCCGACTCCGATTTCATTAACCGCAACCCAGTTGCACCAGGCGTTTACATTAAGCTTTGAAATATCGTTTGATATAACACGCGCCATAATGCAGGCAGTTGCGGGATCAGAAGCATCATGCGCCGAGGGTAATTCGCACCATTCGCTCATATCGGAACGCACTGAAACATTTTTATCAATCCATTTACCGAATTTACTTTTTTTGAGCGCATTTGTATCGTTAAAATAGGAATGGAAGCTGTGAACGCCGAGCACGGAACTGATATCTTCATCGGCAGCCATTGCTTCGTAATAGCCTTTTGCGGTATCGCCGATATTTCCGCTTTCAAGCGCGCAAAGCTTAACATCCATATTACGCTCTTTAATCCCTTTGGCAAAAAGCTTCAAAAGCTCAACAGCCTGCTCTTTTTCATAGTGGCAACCCTCCTGAGCGGGGCTTTCACCACCCCATCCCCACTGAGGTTCATTTATTGGCGAAATGAATTTAACAGGCACGCCTTCATCAATAAAATGCTGAGTAATCGTTAAAAAATAATCAACATAATCTTGGTATTTTTTTCAGGCGATATATTGGAAGATTCGCCGTCGTCTGCGCCGCTGGAGCGGCCGTTTATGCACATGGAATAGTGCGGCGAATTGGCAAAGAGCACCACGGTATCAACGCCGCGGTCAAGTGCTGCCTGAAGCATAAGCCTTGCGTTTTTCGCTTTTTGACCAATCATATTCATAGCTGCCGCTTTGCTCATTATAGTAATAAAAGCTTTCTCCGAGCCGCCATTCACTTGCTACAACCGTATTATCGGGGTCATAACCGCCGTAAAGGCAATAGCGATATGTATCAAGATTCAGCCCTTTATCTGTGAAAAGCACATCTGCAATTTGATTTCTGGTTTCTTCATCGTCTATATTATCGGCCCACCAGCAATCTGATGTTCCCCAGCCGTAAAAATCGCGAAGCGGTGATTTTGTATCAACCTTAACGGTGAGTGTGCAGCTGCGCGAAGCGGCGTAATAAATGCCGCAAACGGCGCACACGGCAACGATGATTGCCAAAATCGCAGCAAGAATTTTTAAAAAAACACTTTTTTTGCTTTTTTTCATAAAAAAATACCCCTGAAACATATTGATTTACCGCTAAAATAATGTTAAAAATATCATCCATGCGGGTTTGGTGGAATTGGCAGACACGCAAGATTTAGGATCTTGTGGGCGACCGTGCAGGTTCAAGTCCTGTAACCCGCACCATATTCATAGATTAAAAATGCGGCTGTAGTTCATCGGTAGAATGCAAGCTTCCCAAGCTTGACAGGTGGGTTCGACTCCCATCAGCCGCTCCACACCTGCGGTGAGCATTTCGCATCATCGCAGTTTTTTTATTTTTGCCCTACACGGAACAAGCGCCGTAAAATCAAATAAAGTTTTTATTCTGCGGTGAGCATTTCGCCAAACCGCTTTTTTACTGTTTAAATTTAAACAAGCTTAAAATTAAAAATCATTCGGGATGATTTTTTTCACTATTCCGTAAACTGCGCAATAAACCGCCTTGGCGCCGTATGCTTTCAATGTGAGTGCCGCAGAAGAAAGAGTTGCACCCGTTGTTTTAACATCATCAATCAAAAGAATTGTTTTTTTCCTGCCACATCGGCATTATCCGCCAAATCAAAGGCATTATACATAATCACAAATCTGTCTGCCGCGGACTGGCGCTTTTGCATTTTTGTTTTATGCTTTTTACGAAGTGCGGTTTTAACCGGTATTTTGAGGTTTTGCCCCACCCTTTCGGCAAGCAATTTCGCCTGGTTAAATTCCCTTTGCCTTTCGGCATAAAAGCTCATCGGCACAAATGTGGCATAATCAAAATGCACAAGCTCATAAAAATCCGAAACGGCTTTTGAAATTTCATCGCCCTGTGCGATTGCAAGTTGAGGCATATCGTGCATTTTCAAATTCAGCACGCCCTTAGCAACACAGCCGCCGTGCTCGTAATAATACGGCGCGACAACAGCCTTATATTCGGGTGAATGCTTTGACTTTTTGCACACACATTCGGATTTTTCACAACCGCATTTAAGGCAAAGCGGCGCGGAAATGCGCTTTAACTCTTTACAATCCGGGCAAAGTTCTTCATCGATTTCAACAACCTCGCCACAAAGCGCGCATCTTTTCGGAAACAGCATATCGGACAAAGCCGAAAACATTTCTTTAATCATAAGCTAAACTGTTAAATAAGGCGCAAGAGCCTCATAAGTTGCATCGCCGATGCCGCTTATATTCTTAATTTCTTCAACGCTTTTATATGCGCCGATTTGCTCTCTGTATGCAACGATTGCCTTTGCGCGGCTTTCGCCTATTCCGTCTATCGCAAGCAAATCATCGACAGTGCAGGTGTTTAAATTTATTTTATCGGAAGTATGCGCCGTGGTTTCGACGGACTGATCCGAAAAGCTCGGCGAATACATAACAGTGTTTATTTCGTTATTTGATTTTGTGCCGACCTTTGGCTGAGAAAAAGCAATATAGCCGAAAAACAGCGGCAAATATAAACATGGCAACGGCAAGCAAAAATGAAAAACCTGGCTTTTTGCCGCCGTTGTTTTTATCGCTCATAAAAATCACCGAAGCTTTTTCTTATTTGTGCGGAAAAAAAGCCCGCACGATTATAAAACATATGAATTTAATTTATAACGATTATTCTTCGGAAGCATCGTTCCAAGGCAAATCATTTTTCCTGCTCCGCTTCTTGAGGCACGGGCATTGCGTCTTCAATTTGCATTTGAACGGTGTTTTTCCGCCGTGAAATTATCGCCCTCATCATAGGCGCGCTTTTCGAGCCACATTTGCTTATTCATAAGCAAATGGCGGGGTTTACTTCCCTCGGGAGGGCCGATAACGCCGTATTCCTGAAGCTGATCGATAATTTTCGCCCCTCTTGCATAACCGACGGAGAGCTTTCTTTGCAGGAAAGAAGTTGAAGCCGTGCCGGTTTCCATAACGATTTCGGCGGCTTTTTCAAAGAGCGGATCAAAATTACTGTCTTCCTCATCGCCCTCAAACGGGCTTTTCTTTTCCTGAACGGCCTTTGCTTCTATTTCCTTTTGAATATTTTCATCATATTCGGATTCGCCCTGATTCTTAATAAAAATCACAAAGCTCTTCAATTTCCTCATCACTGACAAAGCAGCCCTGAACACGAATGGGCTTGCTTGCGCCGATGGGATTATACAGCATATCGCCCTTGCCGAGCAGCTTTTCCGCTCCGCTTGAATCAAGGATTGTTCTTGAATCTATTTGCGAAGAAACCGTAAGTGCAATACGCGATGAAATATTCGCCTTAATAAGGCCCGTTATAACATCAACGGACGGCCTTTGAGTTGCGATAACAAGGTGCATACCTGCGGCACGCGCCATTTGGGCAAGGCGGCAAATGGAATCTTCGACCTCTTTTGGCGCTGCCATCATCAAATCGGCAAGCTCGTCTATAAATATGCAGATCTTAGGCATCGGCTCCATATCATCGTGCTTTTGCACATATTTATTGTAGCCCTCTATATCCCTAACGCCTGTTTCGGAGAATTTGGCATAGCGCTGAAGCATTTCCGAAACCGCCCAGCCGAGCGCACCGGAAGCCTTGCGCGCATCGGTTACTACGGGAACAAGCAAGTGCGGAATGCCTACATATTTTGAAAATTCTACCTGCTTGGGATCTATCATCAAGAATTTAACTTCATCGGGCTTTGCGCGGTAAAGAATTGAAACAATAATCGAATTCATGCAAACGGATTTACCTGATCCCGTGGTGCCGGCGATAAGCAGGTGAGGCATTTTTGCAACATCGCAAAAGACGCAGTTGCCGGAAATGTCCTTGCCGAGTCCTGCCGAAAGCTTTGACTTTTGGCGTGAAAATTCGGGGGAATCTATAATTTCCCGCATAGAAACGGAATTTCTGATTGCGTTTGGAACTTCGATGCCGACGGCGGCCTTGCCCGGAATAGGTGCTTCAATTCTGATTGACGTTGCCGCAAGATTAAGCGCAATGTCATCAGTCAGAGTAGTTATTTTGGAAATACGGATACCCGTTGCAGGCTTCAGCTCATAGCGCGTTACGCTCGGACCGCGGCTGATATCGGTTATAGTGGCGTCAACATTAAAGGAATGAAGAGTATCCACAAGCTTTTCTGCGCTGTTTTTAAGCTCGTTGCTCACATCCTTTTCCTGCGCGTGCTTTGCGTGCTTTAAGAGCGACACGGGAGGAATAACATAATCCTCTACCGTGGAGTTCATTTGGTCGTCCGAAACCTCAAATTTTTCGGCAGGCTTATCCGCCTCCGCCTTTTCGGATTTTTTATTTTTCGGTTCCGTTACATTTTCAACAATTTCGTCAATGGTTTTAACTTCTTCTGCAGGCTGAGGAGCGGGTTGTGCTTTCTCCGCCTTTTTCTTTGCTATAGCGGCGTTAATATCATCAATAATTTGCTGAGAAACCCTCATTTCCTCGGTTTGGGGAATTTCAGGCTCGTCCTTTTTTTCTTTTTCTTAGTCTTTATTTTTATCGCCGGAATCGGTTTCATCACCGGGAGCAACCGGATCAAGCGGCACATCAATTGCAGCCTTTGCTTTTCTGCGCTGCTCGATTTTTTCATCAATAGCGGGCTTTACCTTATCATAAGTTGCCGTTGCAGGCTTTGCCGCGCCCTTAAGAAACTGAATTATCGTTATTCCGCTGAGGAACATAAACACAACGAAAAATCAAAAATCAAATCAACGATAACGGCGGGGGCTTTGCCGAGCGTGAGCATAAGCCAGCCGAGAACTCCGCCGAAAAAGCCGCCGTTAAAAATTTCCGGTGCCTGATTATAAGAATTGACAACCGCGTCTTTAAACACATCTCCGGGTTGATTTTGGCAAATATGAATAAATGCGGAAATGAAAAGCACCATCAAAACGCTTTCAAGGCTTTTAACAAGCAACAGCTTCGGTTCATGATCTTTTATCGAATAGAGCACGGTTATAACAACGGTTAAAATCGGAAAAACCCAAGCCGCAAACATACCGAATGCACCAACATAAAGATTATGTAAGAAAAGCCAAGCGCCCTGCCCTTTTATGATTGAAATAAAGAAGAACAACACAGAAAGAGCAAAAAGCACTACGCCGGCAACACGGCTGATGTCGGCACTGTTGTCCCTAACGATTTGCTGCTCTTTTTTTCTTGAATTATTCGGTTTTTTTAGAAGAATTTTTATATTTTTTTAGTATTTGCCATATTTACCTCTTATAATTGCCGAATTATTTTCTTACGATGATTTCGATTATTCCTATTATCAGCGTAAGACCGCCGACGGTGAAGCCATAGTACGAAAAATAATTAAGCGAATTGCTTTTTAACAATCTGCAACAAAAAAATTTTTGACGCAATAAATGTGAGCGCGATTGCGATAACCACACCGATAATGCCCGCAAAAATATTAACATATGAAACGCAGGTTGCTATTTCGATAATACCCTGCACCAAAAGAATCGGTGCGCTCAGTGAAATAAAAATATCTGAATGCGATTTTGGGATTTGTGCCGAAAAGCGCAAGAATTGCTATTACAAGAGCGCAGAGCGAAAGCCCCGAAACGGGCAGCGCAAAAAAACACTGCGCAGCCCACAACAAGCACCGCGGGAAGCGAAAGCTGATTGCCTTTTTCGTTTTTTTTGAGCCTGAAATACGCAAAGAGCAAAAAAACGGCATCCACCAAAAAGCAAATGCCCTCGGAAACCAAATTGCCGTCATAAGCATAGGCGTGCAAAACGCCGTAAATATTTGTGCTGCCGACGGGAATTAAATACGCAAGCATAAATATATACGGAATGAAAGTGTAGTACATAAACTTGCGGGAATTTGCCGTTTTTTTCAAATCAAGCTTTTTTGTGAAAATCTCTTTACCCGTTAAAACAAATTCAAATATAAGCTTTAAAAAGACCTTCCAAAACGCTGCGATTATGCCCACGGCAATACCGATATGTATTAGCCCGGTAAGCTCCGAGCACGAACCGGTAAATCTGCCGGAAAAAAATCATGAAATATCGCCGAATGGCCGCTTTCCGACAGCGGAAAAATATAAGTCAGCACCTGGCCGATTGCTTGAAATATCGCTGTTAAAATCGACAAAATTTTTACCTCCGAACAGAGAAGCGTTATCAAGAAAAATATCCGCACCTTAAATAATCGTAAGGATTGCTTGAGCGTGCACCGCCGCTTTTCGCGGCAAAAGCAGAATTTGAAGCGAAGATTTCACCCTCGCAAACAACCGACCAAATCATTGCGCCGCCTCGCTTTCAATTACCGAGTTGAGATAATCGAGAGCATCGCAAAGCCCTCCGAGCGAATCGACAAGCCCGCATTCAACCGCGCCTTCGCCGTCCAGCACTGTGCCCACATCCATAACAAGTTCGCCCGTTTTCATCATAAGGGAGCGAAAATCGGCTGCGGAAATTTTAGAATTATTTTCAACGAAATTAACGATTCTGTCCTGCATTTTTTCAAAATAAGAAAGCGTTTGCGGCACGCCGAGCACAAGGCCGTTGAGGCGCACGGGGTGCACCGTCATCGTGGCGCTCGGAACGATAAAACTTTTTCGGCACGAAACCGCAAGCGGCACGCCGATCGAATGGCCGCCACCGAGAACGAGAGAGGCCGTTGGCGTTTTCATTGTGGACAAAAGCTCTGCAATCGCAAGGCCTGCCTCCACATCGCCGCCGACCGTGTTTAAGATAATCAGCAAGCCCTCTATTTCGGCACTTTCCTCGATTGCCACAAGCTGAGGTATAACATGCTCATACTTAGTGGTTTTATTTTGGCTGGGCAGAATATAATGCCCCTCTATTTGGCCGATTATGGTGAGGCAATGGATAAAATGGCCGTTTTTCTTAACGGTGATCGAGCCTGTTTCAAAATCGGAAGAGGAGTTATTTTCCTGAACATTCTCCGTATTTTCATTTTGTTCATCGGGCATAAAAACACATCCTTTTGTGTTAGTGTGCCCATTTATCCTGATATATTGTAGCATATAGCGAAAAAAATAATTCAACAAATCGCTAATATAATGTTTAAATTATTTTATTATTATTTACACAAAAAAAGATTGACACAACTTGAACAATATTATAAAAATAGATTGACAAAAAATAAATAACTTGAGGAGGAAGTCATCATGGGACTTACTTTTAGCACAAAAAGCTCATTAAGGCGCACCTTGTTGAAGGCGAAATGATTCCCGGAACCGAAATCGGTTTGAGAATCGACCAAACACTTACTCAGGATGCAACCGGCACCATGGCTTATCTTGAATTTGAAGCAATGGGTGTTGACCGCGTTAAAAACCGAAAAAAAGCGTTGCCTATATTGACCACAACACTTTACAGACGGGCTTTGAAAATGCAGACGATCACCGCTACATTCAAACCGTTACCAAAAAGCACGGCATTTATTTTTCAAGACCCGGCAACGGCATATGCCACCAGGTTCATCTTGAAAGATTCGGCATTCCCGGAAAAACACTTATCGGCTCCGACAGCCACACACCCACAGGCGGCGGAATAGGCATGCTTGCTATGGGCGCCGGCGGCCTTGATGTGGCTGTTGCCATGGGCGGCGGCACCTACTACATTCCGATGCCGAAAATGACAAGAATAAATCTTCACGGCTATCTTAAGCCTTGGGTTTCCGCAAAGGACATCATACTTGAAGTTCTTAAGATCATGAGCGTTAAAGGCGGCGTGGGCAAAATCATCGAATACGGCGATGACGGCGTTAAAACCTTATCAGTTCCCGAACGCGCAACCATCACAAACATGGGCGCAGAGCTCGGCGCAACAACCTCCATATTCCCCTCAGATGAAATCACGCTTTCATTCCTGAGAGCACAGGGTCGCGAGAGCGACTGGACGGAAATTCTTCCCGATCCCGACGCGGAATACGACGAAGTAATCGACATTGACCTTTGCAAGCTTGAACCGCTTGCCGCCTGCCCCCATATGCCCGACAATGTTAAATCAACGGAAGAAATCGGAAAAATCAAGGTAGACCAAGTTGCAATCGGCTCCTGCACAAACTCATCCTACACTGATATGATGAAGGTCGCTTCAATCCTTAAAGGCAAAACAATCTGCCCCACCGTTTCTCTTTGCATTGCACCCGGCTCAAAGCAGGTGCTCAACATGCTTGCTCTTAACGGAGCGCTCGCAGATATGATCAACGCAGGCGCAAGAATTCTTGAATCCGCATGCGGTCCCTGCATCGGCATGGGTCAAAGCCCCAATTCAAAGGGCGTTTCACTTCGCACATTTAACAGAAACTTTGAAGGCAGAAGCGGCACAAAGGATGCAAGCATTTACCTTGTTTCTCCCGAAGTTGCAGCCTGCTCGGCACTTACCGGCTATCTTACCGACCCGAGAGAGATGGGCGAAGCTCCCAAGGTTTCGATGCCCGAAAAGTTCATTATTAACGACAATATGATTGAGCCGCCCGCAAGCGAAGAAGAAGCCAAGGATGTTGAAGTGCTCAGAGGGCCTAACATTAAGCCTTTCCCGAAAACAGAGCCGCTTCCGGCTGAAATCGAAGCCAAGGCAGTGCTTAAGGTCGGCGACAACATCACAACCGACCATATCATGCCCGCAGGCGCAAAAATTCTTCCCTACCGTTCAAACATTCCCCACCTTTCTCAATTCTGCTTCGGCGTTTGTGATGAAACATTCCCCGAAAGAATCAAGAAAGAGGGCAAGGGCTTTATAATCGGCGGTGCCAACTACGGCCAAGGCTCAAGCCGTGAGCACGCAGCGCTTGTGCCGCTTTACCTCGGCGTTAAGGCTGTTATCACAAAGAGCTTTGCAAGAATTCATGTTGCAAATCTTGTTAACGCCGGCATTCTTCCCTTCACCTTCAAAAACGAAGCGGATTACGATAAAAATCACTCAGGGTGACGAGCTTGCGCTTCCCGAAATCAGAGAGCGCCTCAGTAGCAACGAAAGCATTGTTCTTAAAAACATCACAAAGGGAGAGGAATACGAGCTTGATTCATCTCACCTTTCCGAAAGACAGAGAGACATGCTGCTTTGCGGCGGTTTGCTTGACTACACAAGAGAAATGAACAAATAACCCATTTAATTCATTAAGGAGAAAAAAACAATGGATAACGAAAAAAATCGCAATTGACGAAGCAGTTGCAAAATTCAGAGAGCTGATGGAAGGCCAGCTTGCAAGAGCAAAAAAAATCAAAGCTGAAAAGGATTTTGTTGATTACCAAAAATCTTGACACTATTGTTATCGGCATCTGCGGCGGCGACGGAATCGGCCCCGTAATCACAAAAAGAAAGCGAAAAGAGTGCTCCGCTTTCTGCTTAAAGACGAAGTTGCAAGCGGCAAGGTTCAGTTTAAGGAAATAGACGGCCTTACTATCGAAAAACCGCGCAAAATACCTTAAAGCAATTCCCGATGACGTGCTTGAAGAGCTTAAATCCTGCCATGTTATTCTTAAAGGCCCCACAACCACCCCCCGCCAGGGCGACGGTTGGCCGAATGTTGAATCCGCTAATGTTGCAATGCGCAAGGAGCTTGACCTTTTTGCAAATATGCGCCCCGTAAGAGTTCCCGAGGAGGGCATTGACTGGACCTTCTTCCGTGAAAACACGGAGGGCGGTTACGCGGTAGGCTCATACGGCGTAAACATCACCGACGATCTTGCGGTTGATTTCACCGTTGCAACACAGGAGGGCTGTGAAAGAATCGCCCGCCTTGCTTACGAATATGCAAAGAAGAACAACAAGGGCAAGGTTTCAATCATCACCAAGGCAAACATCATCAAAACAACCGACGGCAAATTTCTTAACACAGCCAAAAAAATCGGCGAGGAATATCCCGATATCGTTACAGATGACTGGTATATCGACATCACAACGGCTAAGCTTATCGACCCGATGAGAAGAAAAGACTTTAAGGTTTTTGTTCTTCCCAATCTTTACGGGGATATTATCACGGATGAAGCTGCCGAGTTCCAGGGCGGCGTCGGCACAGCGGGCAGCGCCAATATCGGCAAAAAATATGCAATGTTTGAGGCGATTCACGGCTCAGCTCCAAGAATGATTTCAGAGGGCAGAGGCCAATATGCAGATCCCTGCAGCATGCTTCGTGCAACTGTTATGATGCTTTCACACATTGGATTCCAAGATAAAGCGGACGCACTTGAAAAAGCGCTTGACAAATGCATGTTCACCGAAAAGAAGCTTACCATCACAGGCCGCGACACAGGCTGCACCTGCGACGAATTCGGCGATTATGTTATGGAAACCATCACTAAGGACGCAGAATAATCGCATCCGTAAAAGAGGTAATATTTATGGATAAAAGGGATGACAATATTTCTATTTCCGTTATAAAAAGGCTGCCGCGATATTACAGATTTTTGCAAAGCCTTAAAGAAAACGGAATAGTGAGAATAAGTTCAAGAGAGCTTGCAAACAGAATGGGGCTTACTGCATCTCAAATCCGCCACGATTTTAACTGCTTCGGCGGCTTCGGACAGCAGGGCTACGGCTACAATGTGCCGGAGCTGCACACTAAAATCGGCGAGATTTTGGGTGTGCACGAAGAGCGCAAAACAGTTCTTATAGGAGCAGGCAACCTCGGAAAAGCCGTGTGCAACAAAATTTTCGGTGTAAACAGCGGTTTTAAGCTTATAGGCATTTTTGATAAAAACGAGGCTATCTGCGGAAATATGATTAAAGGTATTCCGATCAGAAACATTGATCACCTTGAAAATTTCTGCATAGACAACAAACCGATTTGCGCCGTTATCTGCATTCCCTCCAACGATATGAGAGAGCTTACACAGCTGCTGATTAACCAAGGCGTTAAAAGCTTTTGGAATTTCAGCAACTATGATATTGCGATGGCACATCCCGGTGTGCTTGTTGAAAATGTGCATTTAACCGACAGCCTTATGACTCTCGGCTATCTTACCTCAGCGGAGGAATAACCTTGATTAAAATCAGTACCAAAGAAATAGTTGATGTTTTAAAATACGACGACGGCAAAGCCGTGCTTGTTGAAAAACAGCCGCTTTTAAACACAACTCAATTCAAGGCGCGATACAGTGTTATAGACTTTGAAAACAAAACCAAAGAGGTTTTAACAAAAAATGCCTATCTGTTTAAAAAATTCGGCTCGGCTTACACTAAAATAAGCGAGATTATTCCGAATTTTGTGCAATGCGACGCCGCTGTGCTTTATGACAGGCGCGTGCTTGCCGTTTATCCGAACGGCGAAGCGGGTATATTTGACCGCGAAGGCGAACTTGTGTGGAGCGGATATTTCAAATACCATGATAATGCGGTTTTGCTCTCTTGCGCTTGACGGCAAATATTTTTGGTGCATCTGCCCTGCCGAAAGCTGCGCAATCAGATATTCCTGCCAAAACATGCAGGTGGATTTGCGAATCGGCGGGAAAGACACAACCACATTCGATTCGCCGATACACATTTCCGTTGGCGATGGAGATGTATTCGTTTGCAGCTCAGGCAACAAGGTGCGCAAAATAAGCGGAATGGATTTAACCGTTTCCGATTATTTAACCTTTGAGGAGAGCGTAAAGCGATATTATAAATTCGGCAAATACGCCATTGCCGTGCTTGCAAGCGGAACTTATCTGCTTGAGGACAATAAATAAATTTTATGCAGCCCGGGCAAAGCCTTGGCTGCATTTTTTTCGGCTGTTATAATTTTTTTCAGTGCTTGCCGTTATTTTACTTTACCAACCGGCACACATGGATTCCCCGCCGCAACAACACCGCTCGGAATATTTCCGAAAACAACGCTGCCTGCGCAAATGACACTTCCCTTTCCGATTTTAACACCGGGCATAATTTTAACATCGCCGCAAATATATACATCGTTTTCTATTATAACGGGCTTTGAAACGGGACTGCCCGGATTTTCCGGCATAAAGCCAAAGGTATATACGCTGCAAAAAGGGCCTATATAGCAGCCGGAGCCTATGATTATTTTATCATAATCGCAAAAGCAAGCATTATATCCTATAAAAGAATTACTTTCTATAAAGCAATTTGAGCCGAAATCACAATAAAAAGGCGGCATAATTTCAACTTCATTTTTCGCATTGGGAAGCAACAAAGAAATAATTTTAATTTTTTTGCCGCCGCATTGCCGGGCGGTGTGTGATTCAGTGCAAAAACACAGTTCACGGGTTTTTGCTTTATTTTTTTGCTTTGGTTTTCACTGAAAAATATCGGCAAATCCGACATTGCATTTTTTTCTGTTTTCATTATATCACCCAAAAAAATAAGTATAATAATAAATATATGCATATTATCGAAATGGTATTCCGAAAAAGTAGAAACATTTTCTACAATTCGTTATATTTAATTATTTATTCATATATGCGCAATCTTTTTGTTCATATTATAGTTTAAAAATATAAACATAAAAAGATAATTTGTGCAACTTTTTGCGGCGGTGTAAACCAAGGTTGCGCATATGTAAACCAAAGTTTATTGATAATTCTTTGCATTTGATGTAAGCTGAGTTCAAACGTTAAAGGAGACGAGATATATGGCAATTTACAGAACGGACCATTTCGGAATAGCAAGAAAAATCGTTTCAAACATGACTGCACAAAGCTGGGAAGAAATTCCCCATGTTTCCACCGAATATGAAGCCGATGTTACCGATTTGATGGCGGAGCTGAAAGAGATAAATAAAAAGGCAAAAAGCAAAGAAGAAAAAATCACGGTAAACACCGTTATGATGAAGGTTATTTGTGAGGGCATCAAGGCGGCGCCTAAAAATGAACACCACACTTGATTTTAAAAGAAAACTCGTGAGAGGCTCACTGCATTATCATGACCAAATCGATATCTCCATGCCCCTTGTGCTTAAAGACGGTGAGATGATGACAGTTAATATGCACAATATGGGCAACAAAACCCTGCCGGAAATGAGTGCCGCCGTGGCAGACACAATGCGCCGTGCAGATAACAGCGATATGAACCAAGTTATGTATGATGTTTCACTTTCAAATACTTTGCAAGGGCTTAAAGACGGGAAAATTACACAAACAATTTACAGATTGTTAGGCTCAAAGCTGCCGGGCGTTCACATGGTTCATTCCCTTTCGGGTGCCGAAAAGAAAGCATACTATTCAATTCCCGTTAAGGACAGGCTCACAACACACGACATAGAGCGAGGCACGACAACGATTTCAAACTTCGGCTCGATTTTACAGAGAGCAAAAAGGCATGTGCACCCTGCTTGAGATTATTCCGCCGCAAACAACGGCTTTTGCCGTAAACGCGGTGCAGGACAAGCCGATTGTTGTTAAAGACGAAAACGGTGAGAAACACATTGAAATTCGCCAAATTTTGCCGATTACCGTGGCAATAGACCACAGAGCACTTGATTACGGCGACTGCATACCGTTTTTCAAAAAGCTGGATGAAATCTTTAAAAATCCGAAAATTCTGCACAGCTGGATGGGAAATGCTTCCGGTGAAAGCGCGCCGACCGAAAAAGGCAATCTGCATTTGGTTGACAACGCAGACTGATTTTTTTAAGCAGAGCAACTATATAATTTTTTTCAGAGAAAAAGGGCCGATGTGAATTTAACACATCGACCCTTTAAAAAAATGCAAAAAAATAATATTATACATTTATTTCATCAAGCATTTCACGAATAATATTACACGAGAGAGCAAATTTTTGCTTTTCGCTTTCGTTAAGCTTAATTTCAAATATCTCGCGCACGCCAAATCTGTTTATCAAAGCGGGAACGCCTATATAAATTCCGTTTTCGCCGTATTCCCCCACACAGATATGCGGAAACGGTAAAAAAATCGAATTTTCGTCATTCAGCACGGCCCTCACAAGCCTTGCGAGCACCATTCCGATGCCGTAATATGTGGCACGCTTTGCCTTGATGATTTTATAGGCGGACTGCTTAACATCGGCAGCGATTTTTTCAAGCTCGTTCATTTCCGCAGAATCGCCGTTTATAAATTCGGAAACGGGAATCAGCGAAAGCATCGCACTGCTCCATGCCACAAATTCCGAATCACCGTGCTCCCCTATCACATAGGCATGCACATTGCGGGGATTCATTTTGAAATAATCGCTCAGCATAAAGCGCAGGCGTGCCGTATCAAGCGTTGTGCCGGAGCCTATAACCCTTTCGTGCGGAAAGCCGGATAAACCGCGCACAACTTCCGTCATCACATCCACGGGATTGCTTGCCACAAGAAAAACACCGTTAAACCCACTGTTCACAACGGGGCAAACAACGGTTTTAAACACCTCGTAATTCTTTTGCAGCAAATCGCGGCGCGTTTCGTTGCCGACCTGCGGAACTCCCGCGCAGATAACAACAACATCCATATCTCCGCAATCGCAATAATTGCCCGAGTAGATTTTCATGCTGCTCGGTGCGAACGGCAAGCCGTGCGAAAGATCAGCGGCTTCGCCCCACGCGCGCTCCTTGTTTATATCTATAAGCAGCAATTCATCGCAAATATTTTGATTGAGAGCGGCGTAAGCAAAGCTCATTCCCACCATGCCGACGCCGATTACAGCAACCTTTTTACTGTCCTCTGCCATAATGCACATCCCCAAATATAATAACACGGTTATTATACCCTCTCTTCGGCGGAAAATGCATTTAACGACCGAACAAAAAATTATTTAAAGAAAAGCGGCAGCTTTTGCAGGAAGAAAATATCATCCCTATCTGCTGCGTCACCCTCGGCAAGAGGAGCGCAACAGCCCACAATTTCTGCGCCGAAAGCGTTTGCTACTTCGCAGGAGGCTTTCATTGAGCCGCCCGTGGAAATAACATCGTCAACAATCAAAACGCGCTTACCATGCATTTGATCGCCGTCTTCATGACCGAGATAAAGCGATTGCTTAGCCTGCGTTGTGAGTGATTGATCTATGACCTCGACAGGATTATCCATATAAACCTTAACGCTTTTTCTGATAACGATATATTTTTTACCGCTGAGCCTGCTCATTTCGTAAGCAAGCGGAATGCTTTTAGCCTCGGGAGTGAGAATATAATCAAACTCGGGGGCTTTTTCAAGAAGCGCCTCGGCGCATTTTTCGGTTAATTCAACATCGCCGAACATAATAAACGCCGCAATATCCATTTTATCGGAAACGGGAAATTTTTTTAATTTCCTTTTAAGACCAGCTATTTCAAGTGTGTATGTATCATTACTCATAATATTTTTTCTCCCATTTTAACGCCGCCGACAACATGAAAATGCAAATGCATAACCGATTGGCCTGCGTCCTTACCGCAATTGCTTATAACTCTGTAGGATTCAATACCCTCGTTTTTGGCAATTTCGGGAATTTTTTCAAAAATGCGGGCAACATATTTGCTGTTTTCCGCAGTAACGGCATTAACATTATCAATATGAGCCTTGGGCACAACAAGAAAAATGAACAGGTGCAACGGGGTTGATATCCCTGAAGGCATAAATCATATCATCTTCATAAATTTTTGTGCTCGGAATATTACCGTTTATTATTTCGCAAAAAAAGACACATAATTAAATCCTCTGCTTTTTCCTGCCGCAAATTACTGTGCACGCCGGCGCAAATGCGGCAAATTTATCACCGACGAAACTCTGCCGACCCGATTTCAGAATGCGGATTATCCAATCACGCTTAATCGAATCGGCAAAAAAATATACTATTTATTCCGCAAAGCCCTCAACAATGCTTTTTTTGCGGCCGCAAGCGCATCATCAAGCTTTGAAACATCCTTTGCGCCGGCCATTGCGGAATCGGGGCGACCGCCGCCGCCGCCGTTTGCAAGCTTGGCGATTTCCTTAACAAGATTGCCTGCTTTAACGCCCTTTGCGATAGCCTCCTTGCCGCAAACGGCAACGATGGAAGCCTTATCGCCGATTGCACCGGCAACTACGCCCACAACATTTTTCGCCCTTTGCTTTAAGGTCGTCGCCCATTGAGCGAAGCGCATCCGGAGAAAGAACCGTCTACCCTTGCAACATAAAAGCTCAAGGCCGCAAACGGAAATCGGCTTTGAAAAAAAGCGTCTGCGCTGCGAAGCTTTGCAAGCTCTGCGTTAAGATTTTTAATTTCTTTTTCTTTATCCTTCAGCTCGTTCATCAAAGCGTTTACACGCTCCTGAACTTCGTTTTCGCCTGTTTTAAGAGCCGCGGAAACGCCTTTAACAAGCGCTTCGTTCACATCGAGATATGCAAGAAGCCCTGCACCCGTTACTGCTGTAATGCGCCTTACGCCGGCAGCAACCGAGGATTCGGAAACAATTTTGAAAAGCCCGATTTGACCGCTGTTTGAAACATGGGTGCCGCCGCAGAACTCGGTTGAAAAATCGCCTGCGCGAACAACGCGAACGATATCGCCGTATTTTTCGCCGAAGAGCATCATTGCGCCGAGCTTTTTGGCCTCTTCAATGGGCATTTCCGTCATCGTAACGGGAACGACATTAAGAATGAAATTATTAACGAGGAGCTCAACCTTTTTGATTTCCTCGGTTGAAAGCGGATTAAAGTGAGTAAAGTCAAATCTGACCTCGGCCTCATTAACAAGCTGACCCGCCTGCTCAACATGCGTGCCGAGCACCTCGCGAAGTGCCGCTTGAAGCAAGTGAGCAGCAGTGTGGTTACGCATAATGGATTTTCTGCGTTCTGCATTGATTGAAGCGGTTACGCTGTCGCCGACGGAAATTATGCCTCTTGCAACATTGCCCGAATGGAGGAATATGCCCTCGGCATTTTTGGTGGTGTCCGCAACGATAAAAAGCGTTATCACCTGATTTGATTACGCCGCTGTCGCCGACCTGACCGCCCGAAAGCGCATAAAACGGAGTTTTATCAAGCACAACCGTGCCGTTTTCGTCTGCGCCGAGCATATCGCAAAGTTCGCCCTTTGAATTAACAATTGCAACAACCTTTGCATCGCATTCAAAGTCTGTGTAGCCCGCAAATTCGGTTGCATCCGCATCGATTTTAACTGAAGTGTTTTTCCACGCGTCCGCGCCTGCGTCCTTACGTGCGGCGCGTGCGGTGGATTTTTGATTTGCAAGCAAGGCGTTGAATTTATCTTCATCAACGGTTATGCCGCGTTCTTCAAGAATATCCTTGGTAAGGTCAAGCGGGAAGCCGTAAGTATCGTTAAGCTTAAACGCATCCTCGCCCGAGAACACATTGCCGTCCATCTTATCAACATATTCTTCAAGAAGTGCAAGACCCGCGTCAATCGTTTTGCCGAAGGATTCCTCCTCGGCAAGGATAACTTTGCGGATAAGTTCTCTTTTACCGTCCAGATAATCATATTCGGAAAGGTTTTCCTCAATAACGGTGTCAACAACTTTATAAAGGAAAGGATCGGTTACGCCGAGCAATCTGCCGTGGCGGCAGGCGCGGCGGATAAGGCGGCGAAGCACATATCCCCTGCCGCTGTTTGAGGGAATAACGCCGTCGCCGATCATGAATACAGAGGAGCGAATATGGTCTGTTATAACGCGAAGCGAAACATCCTTTTTCTCATCATCATGATATTTAACTCCTGCAATTTCGGAGATTTTTTTCATAATATTTTGAACGGTGTCAACCTCGAAAAGATTATCAACACCCTGCATAATGCAGGCAAGCCTTTCAAGGCCCATACCAGTGTCGATATTCTTTTGTTTAAGCTCAGTATAATTACCGTTGCCGTCGTTTTCAAACTGGCTGAAAACATTGTTCCAAAATTCAACATATCTGTCGCACTCACAGCCGGGACCGCAGGTGGGGCTGCCGCAACCATATTTTTCGCCGCGGTCAAAATAAATTTCGCTGCACGGGCCGCAGGGACCTTGGCCGTGTTCCCAGAAATTATCTTCCTTGCCGAGCCTTACGATATGAGATGGATCAACGCCGACTTCTTTTGTCCATATATCAAAGGTTTCATCGTCGTTTTCATAAATTGTTACCCAGAGCTTATCTGTGGGCATTTCAAGCACCTTTGTGCAAAATTCCCAAGCCCAAGAAGTGGCTTCATGCTTAAAAATAATCGCCGAAACTGAAGTTGCCGAGCATTTCAAAAATAAGTGCCGTGGCGATCAGTTTTTGCCGACTCTTTCAATATCCGGCGTGCGAATACATTTTTGGCAGGTGGTAACTCTTGTGCGCGGCGGCTTTTCCTCGCCCGTGAAATATTTTTTCATGGGTGCCATACCGGAATTGATAAGCAGCAAGCTGTTATCGTTATGCGGTATCAAAGAATAGCTCGGAAGGCGCAAATGACCCTTGCTTTCGAAAAAAAGGAAAGATACTTTTCTCTTAAATCATTTAAAGATGTCCATTCCATTGAATTATACTTCCTCTATATAAACTAAACTGAATTCAGATATATCATTTAAAAATATATACTGCTAAACAAAAATTTCAAGGGCAACCGAAAAAAATAGTTGCCCTTAAAAAAACAAGATTAAAGCTTATCAACAAGCTTTTTAAGCTCTACAATTTCTTCCTTTGTAAAGGTTAAACCCTTGCTCATTTTGGAGTGATCCGGTGACCAATCTCTTACATCGATTTTTGGGATCACGACCGTTCCAGGAAATCATGTTTACCTCTCTTGTCCAGCCTCTGGCGGTTTTCGGAGATAACACCGATATGCTCGGTAATCTCATACTTGATTTCAGGCATTGAAGCTCCTCCTTTTCTTAATATTTTTGAAGTAAATAATCAGTAAATACTGTTAGTTCACAAATTATTTTTTTAAGATTTTCAACGATTTCTTTTGTGTCTTTTGCAATCATGAGTTCTTCATCAGTTGCAAGCACAAAAACTCTTACCTTATCATCCGGCATTGTAAGCTCGGCTTCCTTGCCCTTAACAGCCTTTTGGTTTATCGATTGATTGATATTAACGCCAAGATAACCGAGATAAGAACAAACCTTTGCGCGAAGCCAAAATCCGTTTTCGCCGATTCCGCCGGTAAAAACAATGGCATCAACACCGTTCATTGCGGCAACATAAGAGCCGATATATTTAGCGATTTGATAAGCCTGCATTTCATGGGCAAGAATAGCTCTTTCATCGCCCTCGTTTTGCTTGGCAACGATATCGCGGTCATCCGAATAACCACCGGAAATAGCACTTACACCGGACTGCTTATTAAGGATGTTTTCAACTTCCTTGGGAGTGAGATCAAGCTTTTCCTGAAGATATGTTACAACGGATGGGTCAATACCGCCGGAGCGTGTGCCCATCATAAAGCCGTCAAGCGGGGTGAAGCCCATTGAGGTATCGAAAACCTTGCCGAATTTAATTGCGGCGATTGAAGAGCCGTTGCCGAGGTGGCAGGTAATCATTTTAAGCTTTTCAAGCGGCATACCCATGCGGTCCGCACATCTTTGGCTGATATATTTGTGTGATGTGCCGTGGAAGCCGTAACGGCGAATTCCGTATTTTTCAAAATACTCATACGGCAAAGCATACATATATGCCATAGGAGGCATGGTGCTGTGGAAAGCAGTGTCAAACACGGCAACCTGAGGAACCTTCGGACCGAGCAATTCAAGGCAAGCTTTATAGCCCTGAAGATTTGCCGGGTTGTGAAGCGGTGCAAGCGGACTTAATTCTTCAATATCGGAAGCAACCTGATTATTGAAAAGAACGCTTTTTGTATATCTGTCGCCGCCCTGAACAACACGGTGGCCTACCGCATCAATCTCATCAAGAGAATTAAGCACTTTAAGCTCGCTTTGAGTCATAAGCTCCATAACGGTGTTAAAAGCATCGGTGTGAGTGGGGCACTTCTTTATCATAAACAAGGCTTTCTCCGTTTGCCTTATAGATGATATTTCTTTCGCCGCCTTCAATCGGTAGTCCGATTCTTTCGATAGTTCCCTTTACAAACAACGGATTCATCATCCATATTTATAAGCTGAAACTTTAAAGAAGAGCTGCCGCAGTTGATAACAAGAATTTTCATAATAATATCCTCCGCGTCTTGCAAATGCAATAATTTATATATATACTAATATATATATTAAGTATATGTCAAGCATATTTTTGTGTTTTTGCTTAAACTTCATTAAAACGGGCGGGATTTATGAACATAGGAATAATTTGCGAATTTAATCCATTTCACGCGGGGCATGCTCATCTTATCAAAAAGCGTTAAAAAGCGCCGGCGATAAAATAATTTGCATAATGAGCGGCAATTTCGTTCAGCGGGGCGAATTTGCCGTTTACGATAAATTCACCAGAGCGAAAACGGCGCTTGAAAAACGGAGCAGATCTTGTTATCGAGCTGCCTCCCGAGCAGGCGCTTCTATCCGCCGAAGGATTTGCAACAAGCGCGGTTAAGCTGGCGGAAAGCCTCGGTATTATTGATGAAATCGCTTTCGGTGCCGAGAACGCCGACACGGCAGAGCTAAAAAAATCGCCGAGCTGCTCAAAGACCCAAAAAGTGCAAGGCGAAATTTCCCGGGAAATGAAAAGCGGAATTTCCTACCCTGCCGCGCGAAACAAAATAATTAAATCGCCCCTGCTTGAAAAGCCAAACAATATTTTGGCAATCGAATATATAAAAGCGGCAAGCATTCCATGCAGAGCGATAAAGAGAATCGGCAAAGGGCACGACACGGACGATGAAAAATACAGCGCATCGGCGATCAGGAAAGCCCTTTCACCCGATGAAATATCAACCATGCAAAACTGCGAAAAAGCCGTGCTTTTCAAGCTGAGAAGCATGAGCAAGGAGGATTTTTCAAAAATCGCCGATGTAAACGAAGGGCTTGAAAACAGGATTTACGAAGCGGCAAGAAACGCCGCAAGCCTTGACGAGCTATATGCCTTAATAAAATCAAAGCGCTACACACTGTCAAGAGTTAAACGCATCGTTTTGCGAGCTTTTTTGGATATATACGAAAGCGAAACGGATGTGCCGGCGATCAGAATTTTGGGCTTTAACGAAAGCGGGCGTGCTCTTTTGGCAGATATCAAGGCAAAATGCGATAAACCGATAATAAGCCGCCTTGCGGACTGTGAGGGCGATTTGCGTGAATATTACCTCAATCAATGCGCGCACACGGACGCACATTCCCTTGGGTATAAAAAACTTTGCCCTGCGGCGCAGAGCAAAGAAGCAAAATAATCGTTATTTAAAGTGATTTTAAAAGCGCTTCAAATTCGGATTTCGACATCATCGAATTTAAACAATCAAGCAAGGAATTGGTAGAGAGAAACTCCGGCAGGTTTAACTGCTTCAGGAGTTTCTTTTTCTTTTTGCCTGCTTCGGGAGTGCCGGAAATGCCTGCGGCAAACAGGTCGTAATTCGTTATCAATTCGCGAGGCTGTGAGTTTTCGTATTCAACGCCGTTATCGGAAAACAGCTTAATCAAAATATCGTCCGAAATCCCCTCAACGCCGAGTTTTCCTTCTTTTGAGGGCTGTTCCTTGCGGCGTTCTTTTCCGTAAACATCGGGAATATAAAGGTGCTTCACACTGCCGCCTTTGGCACAGTTTGCAATGAAATTTCTGATTTGAAAGCCGGAGTGATCGGAATCGGTTAAAATAATAAGCCCGCGTTCCTTTGCAAGGCGGCGGATAAAATCGCGCCTTTCCTTATCCTTATATATACCAAAGCCGTTTGTTTCGATAATAAGTGCATCCAAAATATTTGAAAGCTTAATTTTTATCGTATTTACCCTCAACGATAACGGCCTCGTTAATCTTAATCATAGCGCACCTCTTTTGAAATCAAAAGCAGCTTAACAAGTGCCTCTTCAAGCACAAGGCGCGGTGCGGCACCTGTGCTTTTAAGTGCAGAATCCGCCTGCATAATAACATCGAGCGAATCGCGAAGCTGATTAACGGAAAGTGAGGAGCAATCGCGCATTGCGTTTCTGAGCGCAAACTCCCTGCCCTTATAATTATAATAATTGCCCACATCCGTGCAGTCAAAGCCCGCGGTTTTTGCGCATTTAACGCGATACATATCCACAAAGCAATTTGAAATGACCGCCAAAACGGAAACAGGCTCTTCCTTAGCGGCAAAAAAAGCGAATCGAGAACGGAATAAGCCTTTTTCGTAATCACCGCGCACAACGGCTTTGGACAAATCAAAAAAACCTTTGCCTGCAAACAGCGCACGGCAAGCTTATCTATAAGCTGCTTTGTTATTTCGCCGCCGCTTGCATAGGCGGAAAGCTTTTTCGGTTTCGTTGAGCAGGGGTTTTAATATCGCTGCCCGAAACGGAAATCAAATAGCGCGCGTTTTTCGGAAGATATTGCGGCACCTCTTTTTTTGCATCCCGAAACAATAAGCTTTGCAAGCTCGCCTTCGGTGCGAGGCTCAAGCAAAACGGAACTACCCGCCTTTGAAAACGCGGCTTCAACGCCCTTCCATTTTGAATTTTTCTTTATATCTACATCAACGGAATTATACCAAAACACTAAAATCGTGCTCGGCGAAACATCTTTTAAATATTCCTTGATTGCTTTGCAATCTGCCTCGCTTTTATCGAAGGGATAATCGCATGCAACAACAAGGTTGTATTCACTCATCAGCGGCAGCAAATCCGCATCCTTCAATATATCGCCGAGCGGAGTCTTTTTGCCGTCATACTTATGCAGATTAAAATCCTCAAACGGACCTGCAGCAAGCTTTTTTATGAGCTGATCAACATAGAATTGCTTTAAATAGCCTTCGCTGCCGTAAATAAAATAGGCGGGCGAATATTCACCGTTTTTAATTTGAACTTTAAACTCGCTTTCATTTAATCTGCCCATTTATTCACGCTCCTTTGCACGCAGCCGTTTTTATTTATCACATACACGCAATCGTATTCCGCAGAAATTTTCAAAGCCTCGTCGGAAAGCACAATCTCCGTGCCGTTTGACGAAGCGGTGAACACACCGCTGTTATATTTTTACAACAACAGTGCCCTGCAAATCAACTGTTAAATCAGCCGATTTCATATAAGGCACATCATATTTTTTGATTTTTGAAACATCGGCGGAGGTTATAACCTTGCAATTATTCCTGTTTGCAAAGGCGAATGCGGTTTCGGCGTCACCTCCCAGAACACATTCAATATTAAGATTGTATTCGCTTGCGATTTTTTGCGTTTTATAATATTGGTCATATTCACACAAGCCGTAAAACCACGGCGGATTTATTATTATATACCATAACGGCACAGCTTTCGCCACCCGACAGAACACGCACATAAACGGACGAATTCTCCAGCGAGCCGAACACCGCCGTTATCGATATCGCCAAAGCAACAGCAATAAAAGAGCATGCTTTAAACTGCGCTTTACCGGCAAATGCCTTAATCAGGAACGCGGTGCCGAAGAGAAGAAAAAAATCGAGCATATCGCAGCGGCGAGCTTTTGACCGCCGACTGTTATCCCGGCTATCGTGCCGCGAGAAAAACAAATCGGTGAACTTAAGCATGGCGTGCGAAACAAGCCAGCAAAGATTGCCGAAAAAGCCATGCAAATGCAGGCACAGAAGAAAGAATTGCAAACAAAGCGGAAAGCACGAGCAAAAACCGTAGCAAGCGGAATTAAAAGAAGATTTGAAGCAATGCCCGCAAACGAAACAAAGCCGAACAGAAAATACATAGACGGCAAGGTTGTTGCGGTTACGGCAAGTGAAGCGCAAAGAATACCCGCAAAATAGGAAAAAACCTTATTTTTGATTTTGATTTTCTTTTGGATATGCGGCGCAACGGTTATAAGCCCGAGTACCGCCGTGAAAGTGAGCTGCACGCCGGCATCTGCAACGGCATAGGGATTAAGGCAAACAATAAACGCGGCAAAGCCGAGCGAATTCAGCGAATCATTCTTTTTCTTAACAAGCTTTCCGAGCAAAAACACAAGCATCATTATGCCGCATCTTATCATAGATTTTGAAAAGCCCGAGAGCATGATATAAAACACAAAAATACCGACTGCGCAAACCGAAACCCGCGGCACTTTCGGCACAAGAAGCTTTTTGAGCAGCGAATAAAGCATGCCGAAAAGGATAGACATATGAAGACCCGAAACCGCCATAAGATGCGTTGCGCCGCAAAGACGAAACGCTGTGTATGCTTCGTTGCCGAGTAAGGATTTATCTCCCGTGAGCACGGCAAATGCAAGTCCGCCCTCGTCATTTTTTTAATAACCGAATTAAATCGTTTTTTTTCAATTTTGCGCGCAGTTCGACAATGGGTTTGTTTGCGCTTTTAACAACCTCGCCCGTTTTTTTGCGCAATCCGAAAGATAGCCGCGAACGAAAAATATTATCGTCAAATCTGCCCATTGAATCATAGGCGTTATCGGCAACGGAATCAAAAGAAACGCGCATATCCAAAACATCATATGCCTCGGAATAAACAGGGCTTTCGGAATACATTTCAAATTTAATATTCTGCGGCACATCGCTGCCGCTTATGCTTTGAGTTTTAACCGTGTAAAGATATTTGCCGGAGGAAGTTTTCTGCGGCAAATCGACTATATATGCCCTAACGGAGGCGGTTTTGCCGAAAAGCTTTGTTTGCGGCAGATAAGTACCGTAATAAAACGAAACAAACAAGGTGCATGCAAAACAAACGCCGAGCAGGCAAAGCGAAATTGCCTTGCCGCTTCTTATTTTCGGCACGGCAACGGAAACGATGAAAGCGACGCCTGAGGCAAACAATGCCGCAAGCGCCGCTTTAACATTCATAAAATTAAGCACAACAAGAGCAACTGCAACAGAAAAAGCCGATATTGGCAAAAAAACTCTTTTCATAAGCCGCTCCGTTATTTTTTTAATTACTTTTGCTTATTATTCTCGGCAAAAACAGGCTGAATAGCAAAGCTGTAGCTTTGCTTTACGCCTTTTTTCATTGTGTACGGCTCGCGCACAAACGCCTGACCGGGCAAATCGCCGCCTACGCCGAGTAATTTATGGTCTATATTAACAGCCGTGATATCGTTATTATATGGAATATTATGCACATGAGTGGCCTTTTCAAGATCCTCTATCGTGTAATGATGCGCGCTGAAATTGACAGGATTGTCAAAATAAGATGTAATCTTAAAACCGTTGCCTTTTTTATCCGTTATCGTGAAATAGCGAACATCGGTTCTGTTTGAGCTTTCCTGCGGGCGCATATAACGATACTCAAGGTCCTTAACGGTTGATTTATGGCAGGAAATCTTTGCTCCCGTTTTTCTGTCGCAATAAGTTGCGTGAGGACCTCTGCCATACCAATTAACATATTCCATACTGCCGTCAAGAGTCATCCTTGCACCGAATTTAACCATATTAGCCGTGGGTGTGGCACTGTGGTAAACATAAATGCGCATATCGGGATAAATCTTATATGTTGAAACGGAATTTTTAAGCTGCGGAGTATCCCACGCAACATGGATTTCAACACAATTGTCCTCGCCGGCCTTAACCTCTGTTTTAACGGCCTTTGCCTTATGGCTTGCCGAGCGCCACTTATAATAAGGATGGAAAGGAATTGTTTGCGGCACAAAATTAAGCGAATCTATATCATTATCCGTGAGAGCGCGGAAATAATACGGCTCAAGCGGAGCTTTAAGCTTTTCTCTGCCGTCTATCGAAATACTTGTGATTCTGCCGTTGTCCACTTTAACGGCATAACCGTCGCCGAGAACTTCAACATAATTGCCCTTATGTGTAAAGTTTAAATCGCCCTCAGCCTTAGGCTCAACGGGCTGCGGCATAGGATTGAGAATAAACTGATCCCAAGCAACCTCGTAATTTGATTTAAGGCCGGCAGTTTTCTTTTTGGTATAGAAAGAAACAGTGAGAACTACCTCTTTATCCGCAGGGAACGAGGTTATATCGTAAGGAATTGTGATATATGTTTCGGAAAGGGGCGCACACTCGAATTTATCAAGCTCACCCGAGGCGAGAATATCGCCTTCCGCCTCAACGCTCCAGCGGCAAGTGAAAGAAGAAATATCAGTGAAAAAGGAACTTATTTTTTTAACCTTATATGTGCCTTTATTTATATCAAAAGCTTCGGTTTTGATTTCGGCATAAACCTTTTTTACCTCATAAATTTGAGGATGAGGCATACGATCTGCGCCGATAATACCGTTTGCGCAGAAATATGTGTTTGAACCTGCAAGCGCTGTTGTGTTCGGAATATCAACGGGCTTTTTACGCGGCTCAAGCTTTGCGAAATCATCGCCGTAAAGCCACATATCTTTACCGTCCTCGCCGACTTTATGTATCGTTTGATCCACGAAATCCCAAATAAAGCCGCCGCACATATTATCGTATTTTTCAAAATCATCCATATATTCCTGGAAATTGCCGAGTGAGTTTTTCCATGGAATGGGCATATTCGCAAAGAAGAACGGGCTTGCCGACATACATTTCCGGCCTGATTGGCTTGCTGTCTGCCGCAAGCTGATTTGCGATATTATCATAAAGAGAAATCGTAATTTCCTCTTTATTTCCAAGCTTTTTCATGATATCTTCAACGGGATACATTCTTGAAATAACATCACTTTTAGAACCGTCAAGATTGAAATCGCCCTCATAGTGGAACTGCCTTGTGTCATCAAGAGCAAGAGCGGCTTTTTTCATTTCTGCAAAGTTAGAGCCGTCACCCGCCTCATTTCCGAGGCTCCACATAAAGATGCAGGGGTTATTTCTGTCTCTGAGCACCATGCGCTCCATTCTGTCTGTAACAGCCTGAGTCCACATGGGATTGCTGCCCGGAACGCCCTTACGCCTTACGCCGTGAGACTCAACCTCACATTCATCCATAACATAGAAGCCGTAATTATTGCACATTTCATAGAAATAAGGATCATCGGGATAATGCGAGGTTCTGATAGCGTTTATGTTGACCTGCTTCATTATATCAAGATCCTGAGTATATCTTTCCCTCGGAACCGCCCAGCCGTGGTCGGCGTCGAAATCATGGCGGTTTTACGCCCCTGATCATAAGCGGCATACCGTTGAAATAGATTTTTTTCGCCCTTGATTTCAACCTGCTTGAAACCTACCTTATATGTTTTTAACGGCAGCGATTTCATCGCCGTGCTTAACGGTGATAACAAGAGTATAAAGATTGGGATGCTCGGCAGACCATTTTTTTCAGATTTTTTTCATTTCCGATTTCATTGAAATCGTTGTTTTGTTTATTCCGAGCGGCACGGTTTTCTCGGCAATCGGAAATTCCCTGCCCGTATCGGAAATCAAGTGTGCCTCGGCAGTTACATTGCCTTTTTAAGCCTGCATAGTTATTAATATATAAATCAAGATCTATTTCAGCGTCTTTATAATAGTTATCCAGCTTTGTTCTGAAGAAAAAATCACGAAGGCAAACAGGGCTTTCGGCAAAAAGATAAACCTCTCTGTAAATGCCGCAAAGCCACCACATATCCTGATCCTCAAGATAAGTGCCGTCCGAATATCTGTATACCTTGGCGCAAACGATATTTTCTTCGCCGAATTTAACATACTTTGAAATATCAAATTCATGCGGAGTCATTGAGCCTTGGCTGTATCCCACAAAGGTACCGTTTACAAACACTTCAAGCGCCGCCTTTGCCGCGCCGAAATGAATGAATATTTCGCGTTTTTTCCAAGAGTTGTCAAGAGTAAAGGATTTGCGATAGAAGCCAATTTCCTGCATTTTATGATCTATCGAAGGAATTTTGTGCTTGCTTCTGCTGATAGCGCGCGGAAATGTGCTTGCATAGTAATAAGGCACGGAATAGCCTTCCGTTTGCCAAACCGAGGGAACCGTGATATTATCCCATTCCTTATCGTTAAATTCCGGATTTTCAAAATTCTGCGGCTGATTTTCAAGGCCGCGCTGCCAATAAAATTTCCATTCGCCGTTAAGCGATTTTTTGTATTTGCTTTCTTCGCCCGAGATTGCGGAATCAACATTGTCAAACGGCATGGCGATAACATGCCCGTCTTCCTTATTGATTTTAATAACCTTGGGATCTTCCCATAACTGTTTTTGCATAATAATTACCCCATAAATTAAATATACTGTTTAATATAATAGTATATTTTTTAATAAAAGTCAACAAAACCGTTTGCATATATGGACAAAATCGGCAACATTATGTATAATAAATAACAGATAAATTTGCATACGCAGGTGGAATTACTATGATAGAAAGAGTTAATAAAGACAATCTTGCCGAATACGAAGAATTTATAAAAAGACACCCAAAAGGACTTTTTCAGCATTCATCAAAATGGGCAAAGGTTAAATCAAATTGGAAATGGGAAGCAATAATGCTTAAGGACAAAAACGGAGAAATCAAGGGCAGTGCCGCGGCGCTGATAAGATTTGTGCCGGTTATCAAATATTCCCTTTTCTATATTTGCCGCGGATTTGTGGCAGATGAAAATGATTTTGAAACATTCGACGCTTTGTTTGACGGCATTAAGCAGCTTGCAAAGGAATACAAGGCATATTGCATTAAAATCGACCCTGAAATCGTGGTTCAAAACACGGCATATAAGCAGCATTTAATCGAAAAAGGCTTTAAGGAGCTGAACCCCGGCTGCCTTGATTTTGAAAATGTGCAGCCCAGATTCGTATATTGCTTTGATTACAACGGCTTAAGCGAGGACGAGCTTATGCTCACCTTTAAGCCGGACTACAGAAACAGAATAAGAAAAGCGCCGAAAAAAGGTGTTGAAGTTAAAATTATGGGCACCGAAGCGCTTGACGATTTTGTTCGCATAATGCACGAAACCGGAGAAAGAGACGGATTTTCAACACGCCCCAAGGAATACTTCGAAAAAATACTCGACTGCATGGGCGAGGATGCAAGGCTTTACATGGCTTATTACGAGGGCAAAGCCATTGCCGGCACAATTGCCATTAAATGGGGCAAAAATGTTATGAAATACCAATACGGTGCTTCCTCAAACGCGCACAGAAATGTATACCCCAACTATGCTTTGCAATGGGCAATGATGAAATGGGGCCTTGAAATCGGCTGCGAGGTTTACGATTTCGGCGGAATCAGCGGCGATTGCCAAAATCCCGAAAATCCGCATTACGGGCTTTGGAGATTTAAGCACGGCTTCGGCGGCTATATGAAAGAATTTATAGGCGAATTCGATTATGTTATCAACAAGCCGGTATATAATATGTACAACCTTGCAATGGAATTAAAAAAGAAGCTGTAAGCAGATAAACGGCGGAGCAACAAATGAGCAGATATGTGATAGACAGCCAAGGGCTGAAAGAAAACATCGAATACATTAAAGAAAAAGCGGGAGTTCCCGTTATCGGCGTTGTTAAGGGCAACGGCTACGGCTTCGGAATTTGCGAGCTAACGAAAGTGCTGCTTGAAAACGGAATCAAAACCTTTGCCGTTACCGAAGTGACGGACATTCCCGTTCTTAAAGAAATTCTGAGCGACGAAAACGACATTCTTATTATGCGTTCCACCTGCATTGAAGCGGAGGCAAAAAAATAATTGCCGAAAAACGGATGCATTGCAACAATCGGCTCTTCCGAGGCTTGCAGAATTATGAACGAAGTTTCAAAAAAACTCGGCGTAAAAACACAAAAATGCCATTTAAAAAAATTGACACGGGCATGGGCAGATACGGCTTTATGCCGAGCCAAATTCAGGAAGCTATTGACTGCTACAAGGCAAGCAATTTGGAGTTTTGCGGAATTTACACACATTTTTCAAGTGCATTCAGAAATGCCGAACTCACAAAAGCACAGCTTACTATATTTAAGGACTGCATAAGCCAAATTCAAAAAGCGGGTTACGAAACGGGCGTTGCGCATTGCTCAAACTCCCCCGCTCTGCTTAATGTTGACGGAGTTTCAATGGACGCAGTTCGCATAGGCTCGGCATTCACGGGCAGAGTTATAACCAAAAGCAAAACACCGCTTCACAGGCTCGGAAGCCTTGAGGCCGAAGTTATAGAAATCAAAACCGTGCCTGCAGGGTATTCAATCGGCTACAACGGGCTGTTTAAAAACAAAACGAGAAACTAAAATTGCGATTGTGCCCATCGGTCATTACGACGGCTTCGGTTTGCAAAAGGAGCGCGAAACTGCAGATTTTCGGTTTGCACTCGGTGCAATCAAGCAATATTTAAAAAAGAAGCAAATGTATATGCGCATAAACGGCAGAATGTTTCATGTTATCGGTGAGATCGGACTTTCGCACACTGCAATAGATATCACCGATTCCGATGTTAAAATCGGTGATGTGGCAAGCGTGGACATATCGCCCCTGCTTGTTAATCCGCGAATCAAAAGAATATATAAATAATAAAAAGGCGGCGCCGAGAATTTAACTTCCCGAGCGCCGCCGTAAATTTTACTCATTTAAGCAATTTTTTTACTCTTTTTTCAAGCTTCAGTTGATAAAAAAGATAAAATCTGTTGAGCATAATATCATAAAGCACAAACAAAAGATTCATCAAAGCTGCAAAAAGCACTATAAACCAAACGGAAAATTTGCCGTCGTCAAAAAAAGGAATACCGAAAGCATAAAACGAAACAAGTTCTGCCGCCGCTATGCAAAGATTAAAGGTTAAAAACTTTGCCAAAAGCATAAACGGCCTGCATTTTATTTTTTCAACCGAATCCTTGATTATAGGATAATAGCCGAAAAACAGCACATACATCAAAACACATTCCTTATTGGCAACAAGCACAAAAGAGAGTATCGAAACGGAGATATAAACGCCGATTGCACAGCGGGCACCGAAAGTTTTTTTAAGCATGCACATAAGGGTTCCGAGCAGCATTGGCACGGCATAAACAAACACGCTTGATATGCCGCCCAAAAAAACATCAGCACAATCGAAAGCGCTGCGCAAAGCCCGCCGACGGCGGTTTTTACGGAATTTTTTTCAAATCAATCACCTTATTTAATTATACATCAAATTATGTATTTCTTGTAAATTATTCGTGAATTATTATATAAAAACTATATAGCATATGTTTACTTTTTGTTAAAAAAACTTATATATAATGTATATATTACATAGCCAAGGGGTGCAATTTATGTTTAAAAAAATAGGAATTGTTCTGATATGTGTTGCAATGGCAGCCACAGTTTTTGCAGGCTGCAGTAAAAAAAATACCGACAACGAAACGCCAAGCGGCGGACTTGAGGACAGCGCACAGGAATTCGGCTTTGAAGAAGACGAAGACGGCAACACAGTTGCAGTTGAATATGACGGCGACAAAGCTTATGTTATAGATGACAACGGCAATAGAACGGGCAAAGTTATAAAGCATCCGAAAAATCGCGGTGAAAAGACACCTGAAACTAAGGCTAATACAGATTCAGATGACAACAGAAAAACGCCAAACAAGCAAGAAGACAGACCTAATGTTCCGAACAAAAACAGACGGTGAAGAAACAAAAAAAGGAACTGACCACCCTGCCGTTTGACGACATAAAAGTTCCCTCCACAAGCGCAAGCGGCAAAAAAAGGTTAAATTCAGCAACGCAGATGTGGCAACCGTTACCCACATGCTTGAGGTCCCCTATCTTTATATGGCAAGCTACGAAAACACTGATCAAGTGCCCATTTCAATAGCAACACATGTTGCCTGCTGGATGCTTGAGCGCGAGAATCTTAACACAAGCTCTTTCGCAAGCGGCACAGTTGTTATAGATTTATTTAATTATTTTGACAGAACAGTTGTTTCGTTTAAAACCGAATGCAATTCGTACACGGGCAACGGTGCAACAAACGCTGCACCGATAACATACAACAGCGACAACGACACATTCAAGATAACTTCTGATTATGAAGCGGCAACTCATGAGGTTACCATAACAGAAATCCAAAATTTGGGCAACAACAACTATTACAAGGTTATCGGCACGGTAAAAGCCGCAAACGGAAGCGACTGCAAAGCCACAAAGGTTGAAGCCGTTATTCAAAAAAACAAGCTTGATTCAAGCCTTGGATTTTCCGTTAAAAGCACTTAAATGGAGCTAATAAAAAAACAAATATTAAATCGGGCAGCAGCTGCTGCCCGATTTTTATGCATACATTTTTGTTCGGTGTGCACAAAAAGCTCCTGTTAACACCTAGGTATTAACAGGAGCTTTAATAATTCAATCGGCAAAGCTCGAAACGATTAAACCGCATTCTTCTTTATGCGATAGCCCGCTTTCGCCGTATATGCGTTTAAGCTTAATAAAGCTTTTTGCCGGCTTCAATATCCATAATTTGGTTGACTCTTGTTGCGTGGCGGCCACCCTCAAATCCGGTGTTGATAAACACATCAACAAGCTCAAGCGCAAGACCGGCACCAACTACTCTGTCGCCAAGGCAAAGGCAGTTTGCATCATTATGAAGCCTTGTATATTTAGCGCTGAAATAATCGGAACACGCTGCCGCACGAATTCCCTTTTACCTTATTTGCCGCCATAGAAATTCCGATTCCCGTTCCGCAGCAAAGAATCGCCTTATCGCAATCACCGGAAACAACGGCATCGCAAGCTTTTTGAGCCGCAATGGCATAATCAAATCTTTCCGGTGAGTAGCAACCGTAATCCTTATACTCAACACCGATTTCATCAAAATGCTTCATTATTTCCTGCTTAAGCGGAAATCCTGCATGATCTGAACCTAACGCTATCATATTAACACCAATACCTTTCAGCTACATAAATATATTATTCCACAAAACGGCAGCAGCAACCGTTATTATGGGTTTCGGCAAAGCCGATAAATTAAAAGCAACAGCTTATTTTTAATTTAAGCTCTCTTTCCGCCTGACTTAACCTTAAATAAACGGGCATAAGAGCGGCCGGATTGATTTTTTTCTTTATTTTTGTGCGGCCGCAGCAACGCCGACGGCAGATTGATAAAAAAAGCATCTCCCGGCGGACATTCAAGATTATCAAGCCCCGCATTATTGCAAAGAAGCTTAGCACCGGCGCCAACGGCGATAACCCTGTCATACTCTGAAATCTGAGGCAAAAAGCTCTTTTTAGGCCGATTGCCCTGTCTTCACACAAACGAATTATTTTACCGTTTTCAGCCTTAAACAAAGCATTATAAAACTGCATACGCCTGGCATCCATAACTGCGCAAATGACGGCATTTTCATTTGCAAAATTATAAGCGGCAGCCTCAAGCGTTGAAACAGGAATGCACGGAGTATTGTTAACAAATGCAAGCCCCTTAACGGTTGCAACGCCTATACGAACGCCCGTAAACGAGCCGGGGCCTGCCGAAATTGCAATTGCATCAAGCTTTGAATAATCAAAGCCTTGCATAACCTTATCAATCATAGGCATAAGAGTTTCACTGTGTGTGAGCCCGGCATTTAAAAATTCACTTTTAATAATATTGCCGTTTTCCGTCAGTGCCGCAGAAGCGGTTACTGCCGAAGAATCAACAGAAAGCAAAAAGCATTATTTGCGTTCCTCTTTCTTATATATTTGAAACTTTCTTTCATTTTCCGAAAGCTTTGTAATTTCAATCATAACAGCATCGTCGGGCAGAGCGCCGTAAACATTTTTCGCTCCATTCAATTGCCATATAGGCACCACTGTCTAAATAATCAAAAAACGCAGTGGAATAAAGATCATCCCATCCATCAACCCTATACATATCAAAGTGGCAAAGAACGACGCCGTTTTCGCGATATTCATTGCATATTGCAAAGGTTGGCGAAGAAACATCACAGGTTATGCCCAAGCCCTTGGCGAGACCGGTTGTGAAAGCTGTTTTTCCTGCACCCAAGTCGCCCAAATAAGCAATAACCGCGCCCTTGGGCAGCGATTTTGCAAAATCCGAAGCAAAGGAAACAGTTTCCTCATAGCTTTTTGAAATATATTCACGCATATCAGAAAAGTCCCACCGTATTGCCCGAATCATCAATATCTATACCGAACGCCGCCGGTTTTTTAGAAAGGCCCGGCATTGTCATTACGGAACCCGTGCGGCAAACCAAAAAGCCCGCACCGTTTGAAAGATCGGCAGAGGTTATGGTTATTCTGAAGCCGTGAGGCCTGCCGAGAAGCTTTGGATTATCCGAAAGACTGTATTGTGTTTTTGCAATGCAAACAGGCATTTTATCTGCACCGAGCTTAACAAAGTCATCAATACTTTTTTTAGCTGCAGCCGTGTAATCAACGCCGTCTGCGCCGTATATTTCACGGGCGATTGTTTCTATCTTATCATAAACCGGCATATCAATCGGATAAAGAGGCTTAAAGTTGTTTTCTTTTTCGCAAGCCTCAACAACCCTTTGAGCAAGCTCAACAGAGCCGTTGCCGCCTTCTGCAAAGCATTTTGTGACTGCAACCTCAGCGCCTGCCTGCGCACAAAAATTCCTTTAATATATTCTATTTCCGCATCGGTGTCGGCATAAAAAAATGATTTATCGCAACAACAACGGGAACACCGAATTTTTTTAAGATTTTTCGATATGCGCGCCGAGATTAACGGAGCCTTTTTTTCAAGGACTCGATATTTTCTTTTTGCCAAATCCTCTTTAGCAACACCGCCGTTATATTTCATTGACCTTACTGTTGAAACAAGCACAATGCAGCTTGGAACAAACCCTGCAAGGCGACATTTTATATCCATAAATTTTTCGGCGCCTAAATCGGAGCCGAAGCCTGCCTCCGTGATAGCGTAATCGCCGAGCTTGAGAGCCGCTTTTGTGGCACGAACAGAGTTGCAGCCGTGTGCGATGTTTGCAAACGGACCGCCGTGCATGATTGCAGGATTGTTTTCAAGAGTTTGAATTAAATTCGGCTTAATGGCTTCCTTAAGCAAAACAGTCATCGAGCCGTTTGCCTTTATATCGCGGCAATAAACCGGTTCGCCGCTGTAATTATAAGCCACAAGAATATTACCGAGACGCTTTTTTAAATCAAAAACATCGCTTGCAAGGCAAAGAATTGCCATAATTTCCGAAGCGACGGTGATAATGAAATGATCCTCTCTTGGAACTCCGTTTTTCTTTCCGCCGAGGCCGCAAATTATATTGCGAAGTGCACGGTCATTCATATCGAGGCAGCGCTTAACCTGAATGGTGCGAGGATCGATATCAAGCTCATTTCCCTGCTGAATGCTGTTATCAAGCATTGCGCACATAAGATTATTTGCGCTTGTTATGGCGTGCATATCACCCGTGAAATGAAGGTTGATTTCCTCCATAGGCACAACCTGACTGTAGCCGCCGCCTGCGGCTCCGCCTTTAATGCCGAATACGGGCCGAGTGAAGGCTCGCGAAGTGCAATAACAGCTTTTTTCCCTATTTTTTTCATGGCTTCACCGAGTCCTACCGTAACGGTGGTTTTACCCTCTCCGGCAGGTGTTGGATTAACAGCCGTAACAAGAATCAGCTTACCGTTTTTCTTGTTTTCAAGCCTTTTGAGCAAATCGTCGGAAAGCTTTGCCTTATATTTACCGTAAAGCTCCAACTCACTTTCGGATATACCGATTGAGGAAGCAACTTCGGTTATTTTTTTCATATCTGAATTACGAGCAATTTCAATATCACTAAGCATAAAAAAACACTCCCGAAAGCATGATTTAATAATTTGTTTTTATAAGTATATCATATGTGGGCAAAAATTAACAAGTTTTTTTAGGTTGTTTTTTTACAAGAAAAAGGCAATCTTTTTTTGTTTACACCAAACAAAGGAATAATGCAAATTCTTCATACAGCGGCAAAACATTTATAATTTAATATGAACAGTTGATAATTACCCTTGAAATCGCGGCAAGATAATAATATAATAATTACATATTTTGACGGAGGTGATGTTTTTGGCAGAGCTGAAGAAAAAGAACAAGCATTTTTTTGATTTTTTTCTCCGGCCTTGATTATGCAACAATAATACCCGCCGTTATTGCATCGGCATATGGGCTTATGCTTGTTTACAGTGCCACATATTCCTCGCTTAACGGCAAAAAAATATCATCCTCTTTGCTTGCAATGTTTATAACCGTTGCCGGCGGCATCGCGGCGGCAATAATTCTTTCGCGAATAAATTATGAAGTTATAAGCAAGCTTTGGCCTGTTATAGCCGTGGGTTGCGTGCTTTTGATGATACTCACCTTTTTTATAGGCGTTGCCCCGTCAGACAGAGATACTGCAAAAAGCTGGATCAAAATAGGCTCTTTCACAATTCAAACATCAGAGCTTATGAAGGTTGGCTTCATAATTTCCTTTTCTTACCACCTTGATCTTGTTAAAGACAAAAATTAACAAAAATCAAGGTTATATTGCCGCTTGTTGTGCACGGCCTTATTCCGATTGGGCTTTGCATCTTAACCGGCGACGCAGGCTCTGCGCTTATCTTTATGATAATGTTTATAGGAATGCTGTTTATGGCAAAAAAATAAACATCGGCTATTTCATTGCCGGCTTTTTGCGGAATAATCGTGGCATTTATGGCGGCGTGGAAGCTGAATATAATCAGCGGAATACAAAGGCAAAGAATCGTTGCTCTGTTTTACCCCGATAAATACGAGGATGTTATGTATCAGCAAACAAACGGCAAAATCGCAATCGGCAGCGGCGGATTATTTGGTCAGGGCTTTTTGCACGGCAAGATGACACAAAGCGGCGCAGTGCCCGTTAATCAAAGCGATATGATACTTACCGTTGCGGGCGAGGAATTCGGATTTGTGGGTGCTATGGCGGTTATACTGCTTTTGACGATACTTATTTTAAGGGTTATTACGGTTGGATTAAAGGCCAGAGACAATGTTGGCTATTTAATGTGCATGGGCGTTTCAATTATGCTTTTTTTGCTCAGCTGCTTGTTAATGTGGGAATGGAGCTTTCACTGCTTCCCTGTATCGGCATAACGCTTCCCCTGTTTTCCTCAGGCGGTTCATCAAGCCTTAGCATATACTTAGCGCTGGGAATAGTGCTTTCGGTTTACAGATACAGTAAAAACCAAAAGGATGCATTGTTTTACACAGAATAATAAATCAAAATATATAAGCGCAAAAAAGCCACTCAATAAGCTTATTGAGTGGCTTTACTTATGCACTTAGGCTTTTGTTATATTTACATTAACATTATAATCTCCGTAAATCCAAACATTGGGTGCATCTTTTACGGAAACAGAAAGACTATAAGACGCGGTGCCGACCTTTAGATTTTCGGATTTCAAATCACAAGACATAACTATGTTTGCAGCGGTGATAGAATCAAGTGCCTCTTTTTGTGCCCACAACCGTTATTTTTTTCGGAGCAACGGACACGGGGCGAGCCTTAAAGCCTTCCGGAGTGCTGACTGTTACATCCCCTTCGGAAACTATCATATCTCTTGTTTCAAGATCGGATGCCGCATTAACCTTAACAGTTATTTTTAGAAGTGCCGTCAAGCACCATAATGCCGTTTAAATTGGTTATATCAAAGGTGAACTCATTATTGTTTGAGTTCATTTTTGTGAAAAAAATCAATATCGCCGAGATTGAGCGCATTTATACCTGCAGATTCAAGAACACCCGCCTCAACGCTGCTTGTTGAATATGTTATCGTAAACAAATTCTGCGCATTTACGGGAGCATTTACAAGATTAACCTGTGGGCTGAGCGTTTCCACTTTAAGAATCGGCACATTGGCGGTTATCTTATTTTTCAGCGAAATATAATCAACCGTTTTACCGGACGCATCAACGGCAACAGGATTTAAATCAACAATTTGAGATTGAGTTAAATCACTGTCAAGTCTGATATCGGCAACAACTTTTGATATTTGAGCAACATAGGCCTTTGGGCCTTTAACAACCGCATCATCCTCGCTTAGAGTGGTTGTGCCTGCAACATAACCGCTTGCGGCAAAATCCGTGTTTGTGAAATTAAGCTCCAACGGGAAGCTTGCTTCTTGCACAACATCATAGTAGCCCTGCGCCGAAGTGGGATAAAACTTATCAATCGTAAACTCCGCTCCGTCTGCCGCACTGACAAGAATCGGCACTGAATGATAGCCTGCAGATGTTACGGTGCTTGTTTGCAAAGAAGCTGTTATATCGTCTGCTTTAATATCCTTGGCAATATATTTTTTGCAGGAAACGGTTACCTCAACCGAAATATCGCGAGAGCCGAAATATTCAATTCCGAGCTGCTCTGCCAAGGTGCCGCTGAAATCAATTGACACGGGGACCGTTATCTTTTTAGTCGTTTCCGGGCTGAGATTGATAGATGTTGCAACCCAAACGCAAACAGCTGCAAATATTGAAATAATTATTAAATATTTATCGTTATATATGAGTTTTCTGAGCGAAAAACTTTCTTTTTTTATTTTCTGCCATTATTTTTTTCATCCTCCTTACAAGGCGTGTGATGATTTTATCATCGGAGGATGAGCCGCTCGGAATAAATGTGCTCATCAAAATATCCCTCAATTCGCCGTCTGAAATATCGCTTGTGAGCACACCGTTTCTTGCAACGGAGATTGAGCCGGTTTCTTCGGAAACAACAACTACTATCGCATCGCTTTCCTCCGTTAAGCCGACTGCGGCGCGATGTCGTGTGCCAAAGCGAGTATTGAGCTGCTTTTTTGTGAGCGGCAAAATACAACCTGCTGCAAGGATTTTACCGTTTCTGACAACCATTGCACCGTCATGCAGCGGAGTTTTGGGATAAAAAACATTTTTTATGAGTGCTTTAGACGGCTTTGCATTTAAAAGCGTGCCGCTGTCTATAACATTGCCGAGCAAGGTTTCGTTTTCAAACACAATCAATGCGCCCGTGCGAGTGTCGCTTAAATCGGAGCAGGCTTGAATGGTTGATTCAATACAATCCTGAATACCGGCAAGCTCAACCGCAACACCGGGGTGCACAATTGTTTTGAAGTTTTTTCGCGCCGTGCCCTTACCGATTTGCTCAAGAATATTTCTTATTTCGGGGGCAAACAGTATAACGACAATTAAAATTATATTATTAAATATCGTTTTTAAATATTGCCGTTGACGCTTCCATATTAAGCAAATTAACCACGAAATAAACAAGCGCAATAAAAAAACAATACCCTTTACAAGCTGCATTGCCCTTGTTTCTCTGATGATTCGCACACAGAGATAAATTATAACGGCAACCACAACTATATCAAGAAAAATCGACAAATCTGAAGGTGGAGAAAAACACTGAGAACCTTATTAAAAACCAGATATATTATTCCACATTTAAAAAAACATCCGTTCATATAATTTATATATTTATTTTAGCATAATAAAAAAAGAATAATAAAGCGAAAAATTATAGTTTTTTTACAGTATTCAAAAAAATTTCACATTCATTTAAAGTGTTAAAGGCAGACGGGCACAGCCTAACCGTTCCGCTGCCTAATGTGCCGAAAAATCCGTGTGCAAGCGGCGAGCAATGGTATCCCGCCCTGACGGCAATATCGTTTTTCCGCAAGAAACGCTGCCGTTTTTTCGCTTTTTATATTTTTTTAATATTAAACGAAAGCAAAAGGCACATTATGATTTTTCTGACGGTCTCGGGCAATAAAGCACCGCAGACGGGATTGACGAAAGGCCGTCATAAAGCTTTTTGTGCAAGAAACAGCTCATAAGAATAAATATTGCTCATTTTGCGCTTGTTTATATAATCGATTCCGGAGCCGAGTGCAATGATTCCCGGATTATTGAGTGTGCCGGCTTCGAGCCTGTCGGGCATAAAATCAGGCTGTGCCGAATTAAGAGAATCGGAGCCTGTTCCGCCGACAAGAATAGGCTTCAATTCAACATTATCGCCCAATGCGATAAATCCCGTGCCCATCGGGCCGCAAAGGCACTTATGGCCGGGAGCGCATATAATATCCACATTGTCTTTTTTTATATTTATCGGCAGCACGCCTGCGGACTGAGCCGCATCGACAACAAAGCGAATGCCATGTTTTTTTGCGATTTTTCCGATTTTTTCAATCGGAAAAACAACGCCGAACACATTGGAAGCGCTCATACAAACAATCAGCCTTGTTTCGGGCTTTATAAGCCGCTCAAAATTGCCGGCGCACTTATCGAAATCAAAATCAAAATTGGCAATATCAAAAGTGATTTTTCCCTCTTTCTGAAGATTAGAAACAACGCGCCAAACCGAATTATGCTCAAGCGACGATATTATAACATGGCTGCCGGGTGTTATACTGCCGCAAATTGCCATATTCAAAGCCTCGGTGCAGTTTTTCGTGAAGGCAACATTTTGAGGCTGCGCACCTACCATAGCGGCGATTTTTTCACGGGTTTCATATATTTTTTCCGCCGCTGTAACAGACTGCTTATAGCCCCCCTGCCCGAATTAAAGCTATAAAGGCGCATTGCGGCAGCATATGCATTAAGAACGCTTTTCGGCTTTGGATAAGAGGTAGCGCCGTTATCGAAATAAATCAAACCTCATCCGCCCCCAAAACACGCAAACCGTTTTTTTGAAGCAAATGCACCGCATTATCTACATTTTCATCAACTGCAATAACATATCCGCAGCCCTCGCCGGGCTTAGGATTTTCAAGCCGCTTGATTTGCGCATTTATCGAATTTGCACGCAAAAGCGTGCGGGCACGCTGTGCATTTGTAACAGATCCTATTTTAATATAATAAGCCATAGAAATAACCCCATTTCAAGTCATATAACATAATATGCCGAAATGGGGTATTTTGTTTAAATAAGTATATTCTTAACTTTGATTAAGCCCATACATAAAAGAGAATGAACATAAGAAAGCAGATTTACTTTTTCTTATTTGCCCTACGGGCAGCTTTGGCGGCCTTTCTTGCCTCAAGCTCTTCCTGCTGCTCACGGCGCTTAAGATCCGCTATGATTTGCTTTTTCCTTATCCTCTGCATCGGCTTTTTTTCCCTTTGCTTCGTCATAAAGAGCTGCAATCTCTTCAAAATGGCTGTAGTTTTCCTGCTGAAGAAGAAGCTTTCTTGCATCTATGTAAGGCTTGGCAGCGCGGTTGAATTTCGCAAATTCATCCATCTTTGCCTTTTCTGCCTTTTGAAGTTTTCTTCTTTTGGCAGTAATATTTTTAAGAAGGCTGTTAATTTTTGCTCCGTTCTCATTATCGCCCTCTTTTCTAAGCTGCGTTTTCTTTGTGTTCAGCTCAAAAATTTGGGCATCAAGTTCATCTTCCTGATCAAAGATTGCGGTAAGCTCTGCCATATCCGGCTCAACAAATTCATCAAGAGAATGATAATTCTTATCAAAGGCTTTTTTAGCTGAGAGCTTTTTCTTTGCAAGCTCAATGCAGAATGAGCGATGCTCTTTTTCATCCTGAGTGTTTTTCGGCATTGCTTTAGCCCGAGCAATTTCACGCCTTAAATCCGCCTCATTTGCATTAACAATGCCTGCAAGGTCGTTTTCAAGAATTTCAGAATAAACCTTAACCTGATAAATATAGTTTTCCGATTTAAACTTATCAAGCTCGGCACAAACAAATTTAGAGATTTCAATTTCTTCATTGAAATTAAGAGCCTCTTTATATTCCTTCTTTGCGGCCTTACGCTGCTTTTTATCAGAAATGTTTTTATACATTTCTTTAGTTACTGTTTTTTTGGAGTTTCGGCAGCCATCTTGCGTGATTTTTTTCAACAAGATCAATTGCCTCAACGATTTTATGATTATCAAGAGCGTTATTTCCGTAATCCTCAAAAAGCGAACGAATTTTAAGAACTCTGATTACCGACTTTTGCTTTTTCTCGTTGAAATCGTAAAAGAAATAAGGAACAGTGTTTAAAAATGCGCCGGCCGCAGCCATTATGATAAGCACGGTCATAAGCTTATAAAGAAGATTCGGATCGCCGGTGTTTACATCAAGAATATCAAATGACGAAGCATAGCCGTTGCCCTCATAAACGCCGTACTTTTCATAAACCATGGGAAGAACGGAAGAAGTAAGAAGCGTTACAAGATTACCGATAGTGAGCACAGTTGCGAACATACCGTCAATACGCTCACCGGTGCGATACTGCTGATAATCTCGAATATCAGCCTGAATTGCAGGAGTTGTGATTTGCTCAAAAGCTCCCACAAGCCAGTTGAAATAAACGCAGATAAAGAGCCACCAAATATTGCGCATATCAATTATCATTGCAAGAATGCAAACAACGTTTCCGAGGTTAACGGCAACGAGCACATTCTTTTTGCCCCATTTACGAATACAAACGGGAGCAAGAAGCATGCCCCAAAGCGAAGCGTTGCCGATGAGAGTTTGAATAACGGCAAACTGGGCACCGTTGCAGGTGTGGCCGTAGTTAAACGACCAGGTAAGTATATTGCCGTATGCCGATTCAAGGAAACCGATCCAGCCTGCAAGAGCAATAATCCAAAAAAATATTTATTCTTTGCAACGGCTTTAAATGAATCAATAAAGCTGATTTGAATTGTGTGCGTTTTTGCCTGAACGATTTTTTCCTTTGTGTTTGCATAAACAACGACGGTTAGCAACATACCGATAATTGCGAATATCGGATAAGAAATTCTGTAAACCTTAATATCATAAAGATTATTATTTGCCGCAACCTGTGCAATAATCGGAAGCACAATGTTCATAATAGACGGTGCAAGCGAATAAACAACGGATTTAATGGCAAGAACATCCGTTCTTTCCTGAGTGTTCGGAGAAAGAACATGAATGAGGTTTGTGTAAGCATCATTAAAGAAATTAAAATAATACTGCAAGCCTAAGTTGAGAAGAAGAACAACAACGCATTTAGCAATATAGCCGCCGTCTTTTTCCGAGCATAGGCTGAGTGAAAATACTGTAAAGTGCATTATACGGAAACCAAACATAAACGATTGAGATAATTGCAGACGGTATACCCATTGAAATAAGATAAGGCCTGTATTTACCGCCCTTACCTCTTGTGTTATCAACCTTATTGGCACGAATTGCCGTTAAAGGAATATTGGCAAGAGTTGAAATAAGATAAAGCACATACATATCCATCGGAGCAATACCTATTGCGCCGCCTACAATCATATTGGTGGTGCTTACAAGAAGCGCCATACCCATTGAAATTATGAAATAGGAGCCGATACCGCCAACGGCATAAGCAGCTATTTCCTTAAAATTCATATATTTTCCTTTAGGCGGATCGTTCCAATAATATCTGACATTATCAATCAGCGACCCGATCTTTTGCTTAACTCCCGAATTTTCAGAAGCCATTTTATCACCCCTAAACAATTTATTGCTTTAGCACATTTATTTAAATTTAACACATTTTTTTACGATTAAGCAATATATTTATGATGATTTTGCACTAATAACGTCAATATTTATACAGTGATTTATTTGTGTAAGCCTTATTCATAAAGCATTGCATAAATAAAAAACCGAGGGCAGAAGCCCTCGGCTAGACTGTCGATAAAGTGGATAAAGCGCGCCGAATAAAAATAAATTAACCTTTTTGCCTCCCTTGCAAAGGGAGGTGGGTGCAACTTGTTGCACTCGGAGGGATTGTGAAAAAACGGCTTGGACATCGAGTCCAAGCCGTTTTTGGCGCTTTTTGTCTTTTGCTCGGGGGCAGTACCATCGTACAGCTCCCACTCGCAAAAATACAAAAATTTATCTCACTTTCTCGAAATCTACCAGCGTGTAGAAATTTATAATTTGACTTTTTTTCTACACGCTGACCGAGGGCAGAAGCCCTCGGCAAAATATCGGAATATTATTTTTTTGAGTTTTTCTTTGCTTTTTTGGCAGCCTTGCGAGCGGCAAGTTCCGCTTCAAGCTCTTTGCGCTTTGCTTCTTCCTCTTCATGCTTAATGCGTTCATCCTCTTCGGCACGAACTTTGGCATCCTCATACTGAGCTGCAATTTCATCAAGGTGAGAGAAATTCTCCTGCTGAACAAGAAGCTTGCGTGAAGTGATATAAGCGTCTGCAGCGCGGTTAAACATTGCATGCTTATCCATTTCTTCCTTAGAACTTTTGCGTGCGGCCTTGCGGTCTGCGGCAACCTTTTTAAGCTCTGCCTTAAGCTTTGAAACCTCGCCTGCATCGCCGGCCTTTTTAGCCTCATTGATTTCCTTGGTAAGCTCTGTAATTCTGTCGTCGCACTTATCTTCGATTGCAAAGTAATCGTCAAGAACAGCCATATCCGGCTCTGCAAACTCTTTAACCTGCCCGAAGTGCTTAACATAATTTTTATGAGAAGAAAGCTTTTTCTTGGCAAGCTCGATTTCGATCTTGCGCATTTCTTTTTCCTGCTCGGTGTTCTTGGGAAGAGCCTTAGCGGCTGCAAGCTCACGCTTAACCGCATTAACATCCATATTTACGATACCGTCAAGACCCGCATCGTAAACAGCCTGATAAAGAGCAACCTGGCGCTTAACATTATCGGAATTGAATTTATCAAGTTCGGCGCAAACAAACTGAGAAATCTCAATTTCTTCATTGTAAGCCAAAGCTTCGTTATAAGCCTTTTTCGCCTCTTTTTTAGCCTTACCGCTGAGTGATTTGTAATCTTTCTTGGAAACGGCCTTAGGCTCTTTCTGAGCCATTTCGCGGGCATCGTTTACAAGGTCGATTGCCTCAACAAGCTCTCTGTCCGAAAGAGCCTTGTTTGCATAATCCTCAAACAGAGCACGAACTTTAAGAACGCGGATAACGGCTTTTTGCTTACGCTCTGTGAAATCATAGAAGAAAAACGGAATAACATTAAGAACGGCACCGCCGGCGGCAACAAGAATGAGCACACGAAGAAGCGGAATGAGAACGCCGTTTACATCATAAAGTGCGTTAGACGCATTAAAAATATCCTGGCCGTTTGCAGCCTGCTTTGCAAGCATTTGACCGATGGTTTCGTTTGCACCGGGAAGGATACGGGACATAAGATTAGCATCATTTACAACTCTTCTTGCGTTTTCAACATTCATTCCGAGTCTTTCCTGAAGTGTAGGAATAACGCCGGAGGTAATGAGAGTTATAACGGAGCCGATTGTTGCAACCGCGGCAAACATACCGTCAATTCTTTCACCTGTTTTATACTGCTGATAATCGCGGATATCCGCCTGAATGGAGGGGTTGAGGATATGCGCAAACGCGCCTACGATACCGTTGCAATACAAGCAAATAAGAACCATCCAAATCGTGGCGGGTGTGATTTTGCCCGTAAAAATAATCATTGCAAGAATGAAAATGATATTCAAAAGGTTTGTAACGATTTGAACATTCTTTTTACCGAACTTACGAATGAAGAACGGTGCCATGATCATACCCCAAAGAGCGGAGTTACCGTTAAGAGTTACTATAAGGCTGTACATATTACCCGAGCATGCGCCGCCGTAGTTATAGAGCCATGCAAGGATATTGGTGTAAGCGGTTTCAAGGAAGCCGATCCAGCCTGCAAGAGAAATAATCCAGAAATACTTATTCTTTGCAACAGCCTTAAAAGCGTCCGTAAATTTAACCTGAATAACATGGGTTTTTGCCTGAATTATTTTTTCCTGCGTATTTGCATAAACAATTACAAGCAGTGCGGAACCGAGCACGCCCAAAATCGGGAACACGAGTCTGTAAACGCGGATATCCGTTTGATTTGTGTGGAAAACATTTTCCGCAACAAGCGGCATAATAAGGTTTACAACCGAGGGTCCGAGTGAATATACGATACTTTTAATGGAAGCAACATCCGCTCTTTCCTGAGAGTTTGGTGAAAGAACGTGAATCAGGTTTTCATAAGCATCGTAGAAGAAGTTATAAACAAACTGAAGAATGATGTTGAAAATAAGCAAAATGATGCATTTTGCAAGATAATCGGCGGTTTTTTCACCGAAAACAACACCGTCGCCAACCAAATATTTAAGCTTATCGTACGGGAACCAAACCATAGCAATGAAAATCAAAGCCGACGGAATACCCATAAGCAAAATATAAGGTCTGTACTTACCCGCTTTACCACGCGTGTTATCAACTATTGACGCACGAAGACCGGTAAGCGGAATACCGGCGATAATGGCAATAACATACAGGATATACATATCCGTTGGTGTGATACCGATAGTGCCCGTGATAAATACATTTGTTGTTGCAAGCATGCAAATCCAGCTCATGCTTACGATTAAGTACGCACCGATGCCGCCGAAGGCATAGGATGCAATCTCCTTAAAGGACATAAATCTGCCCTTAGGCGGTTCTTTCCAATAATACTTAAGATTATCGACTACAGAACCGATTTTTTCTTTGAGTCCGGCTTGTGAAGAAGCCATTTGACCACCCCTTATCATCATCTGACGCGCTCTCTCAACACGCGCTTAGAATAAATTAACACATTTTTTTAATTAATAAGCAAGAATATTTTAATAATTTTGCTTAAAAAAAGGAAATTGTTTACAATTACTACAAAGCAATAAATGTATAAGCAGGTCAGTTCAAAAAAGCAACCGTAAACAGGCTAACAAAAAGAAACCCCACGGAAATAATCCGTGGGGATAATTTGAAAAGAATCGGGGGTGCTCGCCCCTAAAATAATTATTTCCTGTCGGTATAAGCTAAATCGCCGGCGGCAAGAATTTGAGCACATTTCATAAGAAGTTTAAACATATAAACCGCCTCCTAATAAATTATTTGCAGCGCTCTTTTCCGTTGCACCTTCATTATATGGATTCGGTCGGCAAAGTCAACACAAAAATTGATTTGTTAATAATTTATTTACAATTGTTTTTTTGTGCATAATACACAGTGAATTAAAAATTCACAGTTTATATACAAGCCATTTTTTAGTGCACTTTGCACAATACACGGCGCATTTTGCTTCGCTGTAAAATCATCTTACTTCAATTTGCGAAAGCACCTTTCCGACACTGTCGTGAATAACGAGATCGGCAATTGAATCTGCCTGAGTAGGAGCTTTGTTTATCAAAACAAATTTATCCCCTTTGTAATATCTTATAAAACCGGCAGCAGGATAAACAACGAGACTTGTGCCGGCAACTACAAGGCAATCGGCAGAGGCTATTGCGTTTATCGCACCGTTTACCGTTTCATCATTAAGTGATTCTCCGTAAAGCACAACATCGGGCTTGATAACCGAGCCGCAGTAATCGCAAATCGGTACTCCGCCGTGGTTGGCAATATACTGCCGATCAAAGGATTTCCCACAATCCGTGCAATAATTTCTGAGCGTTGAGCCGTGAAGCTCAAACACATTTTTTTACTGCCTGCCTTTTTGATGAAGCCCATCTATATTTTTGCGTTACAACAGCCTTTAGCTTGCCTGCTTTTTCAAGCTCCGCAAGCTTATAATGCGCGGCATTGGGCTTTGCCTCGGGGCAAATCAGCTTATCGCGATAAAAAGCGATAAAAAAATAATCGGTGTGGTGCCAAAAGAAATCATGCGAAAGAATTTCCTCGGGAGGATATTCATATATTTGATTATAAAGCCCGTCAACAGACCTGAAATCGGGTATGCCGCTTTCTGTTGAAACACCTGCCCCGCCGAAAAACACAATATTATTGCTTGAATCTATAATTTCCTGCAAAGTCATTTTATCACCTAAAAATTCATATTGTTCCAGCCCCATTGATTTGTGCCGGAATATTTAACATAAACCCTGTCTGCGGGAAGCGAAAGCACCTCTTCCATTATTTTGCAAATCTCTTTAGTCATATTTTCACATTGAACATCTGTTGATTTACCGAAAACGGCAATATCAACAAACGCCATCGGCGCATCATCACCCTTAAAAATACATATTCGCATTATCGTTAAACGCAAGCATAAGCCAGCTTTCGCTTTTGCCGAGTAATTCGATTGCCGAGCCGAGCTTTGCCTTGAGCGCAATTTCTTTTTTTCCGGCGAAACGGAAACATTTGTTGTGGTGTTGATAAAAAGGCATAAAAAAACATCTCCTAAAAATAAATTACATATAAATTTTATACCAAACACGCAATGAGGTCAAGAAACTATTGATAAACAAAAAAACATATGATAAAAATTAAATAAAGATAAGGAGGAATTAGTGTGAAAAAAATCACACTAATCGGATTATATTGCCTTCAAAATTTGCCGGCGGCATAATTTTGAAATGGCTAAAATCACCATTTACACCTGTTCAGGCAACGCAGGATATAAAGGTGATTTTTTTAATAAACTATTTGTTGCCTGAAAGGTTATGGTGATTATTATGAACATTTGGCACAATATAAGCCCCAAAAGAATAAAAAAGAACAGGTTTTACGCAGTTATCGAAATATCAAAGGGCGGCAAAAACAAATATGAGCTTGATAAAGAAACCGGCATGCTGAAGCTTGACCGCGTGCTTTTCACATCCACACACTACCCCGCAAACTACGGCTTTATTCCCAGAATATATGCAAACGACAACGACCCGCTTGATGTGCTTGTGCTTTGCAGCGAGGAAATTTTTGCCGATGACGATTGTTGAGTGCTCGCCCATCGGCGTGCTTATTATGGAGGACGGCGGCAGCCGCGACGAAAAAATCATTGCAGTGCCCGTTAACGACCCGAACTACAATTGCTATAAAGACATCGACGAGCTTCCCTCTCACAGAATGGATGAAATCGAGCATTTCTTTGAGGTTTACAAAACGCTTGAAAAAGGCAAAACCACCTCGATTATCGAAGTGCAAAACCGCGAAGCGGCAGAGGGCGTTATTCAAGCCTGCATAGATGAATACATAAAGAAATTCCAAATGTGATATGAGCAGTTCAAAAACCACAATAATATCCGTGTTTGTTTTACTTGCGGAAATCATTGCCATGTGCTCATTTGCCGCGGCGGGAAAAATGACCGGTTTTTACATTCTGCTTACAGCAATTTTTGTTGAAGCCGTAATATTTACCTATGCTGCGGTACACAGCGAATGGCGATGCGAAAAATGCGGCACGACTTTTAAGCCGAAATTTTCGCAAGTGCTTTTTTCGATAAATGCCGGCGATGTTAAAATAATGCGCTGCCCGCATTGCGAAAGCAAACAGGATTGCAAGCCCGTCAGGCGCAAAAAGCAATAATTTTAAACATCACTGATTGCTTTTACATTAAACACAAGCAGAATATTAACGCACAAAAAGCGGCTCACGAGCCAAACTCGTGAGCCGCTTTATTATTGCGGATTATTTATCAATACATGCCGCCCTGAGCTGCCGCTGCCATTGCCGCCGCATTGGCTGCGTCCTCTTTCGGGTCTTTAATATCCGTTACAAGAGATTCCGTGGTAAGAACCATGGAAGCAACGGAAGCCGCGTTCTGAATAGCGGAGCGTGTTACCTTTGCAGGATCAACAATGCCGCTTTCAATCATATCGCAATATTCGTTTGTTGCGAAGTTATAACCGTAGCCCGCCTTATCGGCATTCTTGATCTTATCAAGGATTACGGAGCCTTCCATGCCGGCATTGGCCGCAATTTGGCGAACAGGCTCTTCAAGGGCTTTAAGCACGATTGCAACGCCCGTTTTGAAATCCGAATCTTCTGTGTCAAGCAACTTTTCAACCGCAGGGATTGCATTGATAAGAGCAACGCCGCCGCCTGCAACGATGCCCTCTTCAACAGCCGCTTTGGTGGCTGCAAGAGCATCTTCGATGCGAAGCTTCTTTTCTTTCATTTCTGTTTCGGAGGGAGCGCCGACCTTGATTACGGCTACGCCGCCTGCCATCTTTGCAAGGCGTTCCTGAAGCTTTTACTCTGTCAAAATCCGAAGTGGAGGTTTCGATAGCGGCTTTAATCTGATGAACTCTTGCCTTGATTTCATCGGAGGAGCCTGCACCGTCAACGATGATGGTGTTTTCTTTTGTAACCTTAACCTGGCGAGCCTTGCCGAGCATATCCATTGTGGCATCTTTAAGCTCGATACCGAGATCGGAGGTGATAACCTGGCCGCCGGTAAGAACAGCGATATCCTGAAGCATATCCTTTCTTCTGTCGCCGAAGCCGGGAGCCTTTACGCAAACGCAGGTGAAGGTGCCTCTGAGTTTATTAAGAAGGATTGTTTGAAGAGCCTCGCCCTCAACATCCTCGGCAACGATAACAAGCTTTTGACCGCTCTTAAGAACGGATTCAAGCAAAGGAAGAATATCCTGAACGGTTGAGATTTTCTTATCGGTAATAAGGATAAGAGCATCGTCAATAACAGCTTCCATTTTATCGGTATCCGTTACCATATAGGGGCTGATATAGCCGCGGTCAAACTGCATGCCTTCAACAACCTCGCAAGTTGTTTCGGCTGTTTTTGATTCTTCAACGGTGATGACGCCGTCCGAAGTAACCTTTTCCATAGCATCGGCAACAAGCTTGCCAACATATTCGTCAGCAGCGGAAACGGTTTGCTACTCTTGCGATATCGTCTGAGCCTTTAACCTGCTGTGAATTGCCTTTAACGGCTTCTACCGCTGCGTCAACAGCTGCCTTAATACCGTTTTTAACAACCATCGGGTTTGCGCCTGCGGCAACATTCTTCATGCCCTCGCGAACAAGTGCCTGAGCAAGAAGAGTAGCGGTTGTTGTACCGTCGCCGGCATCATCATTTGTTTTGGAAGAAACTTCCTTAACAAGCTGAGCGCCCATATTTTCAAAAGCATTTTCAAGCTCGATTTCTTTTGCGATAGTTACGCCGTCGTTAGTGATAAGCGGAGAACCGTATTTTTTATCAAGAACAACATTTCTGCCCTTAGGGCCGAGTGTGATTTTTACGGTATTGGCAAGCTTATCAATACCGCTTTGAAGAGCCTTACGGGCTTCTTCGCCGAAAATTATATCTTTTGCCATAAACAATCATTCCTTTCAAGATTAAATAAATCAGTCTACAACCGCAAGAATGTCTTTAACGGAAGCGATAGTATATTCTTTACCGTCTACCTTAACATTAGTGCCGCTGTATTTTGTGATGATAACCTTATCGCCTACCTTAACGGTCATGGGATATTTTTCCGTGCCGGGGCCGACAGCGGAAACGGTCATAAATTCGGGCTTTTCCTGAGCAGATGCTGCAATAAAGAGGCCTGAGGCTGTTGTTTCCTCTGCTTCCATAGGAGCAAGCAATACCTTATCTGCAAGTGGTTTAATAGTCATAATAAAAATTTCACCTCTGAAAATTATTTTTAAATGTTTTAGCACTCTTTATCCCTGAGTGCTAATTACTATTTTAGCAAGTTTTTTTCCTATTTGTCAATAGTGTTTACAAATATTTCAAAAAATCCTAAAATCATATAAAAACGCCGTGCCCAAATAAATCATATTGAGCAGCGGCGCAATTTATTCATATATAATATTTAAAAACCATAATATTATTGTTCAGCCATAAAAAAAGCGGCAAAGCAGTTGATTTTACGCTTACGCCTTTTTCAATCAGGCACACGCAATGAGCGGCTATGCCCTGCTTGGCACCGGTGAAGCCGAGCTTTTCTTCCGTGGTTGCCTTAACGGAAACGCAATCGGTGTCAATTCCGCAGGCTTTTTGCGATATTGGCACGCATTTCATCGATATACGGCGCCATTTTTCGGAACCTGCGCAATTATTGTGGCATCAATATTTGATGCCTTAAATCCTTTTTTTCTGCAAGAAGCGCAACTACATTTTGCAGCAGCACAAAGCTGTTTGCGCCCGCAAATCGCTCATCCGTATCGGGAAAAATGCTTGCCGATATCACCGAGTGCCGCCGCGCCGAGCAATGCATCGGAAACGGCATGAAGAAGCACATCGGCATCGGAATGGCCGAGGAGTCCAAGCTCGCACGGTATATCAACACCGCCGATTATGCATTTTCTGCCCTCAACGAGCTTGTGCACATCATATCCGTGCCCTATTCTGATATTCATATCAAAGCTCCTTTCCGGCTCTTGCTTTCAATATACTTTCCGCCATCGGCACATCGCCTTTGGTGGTGATTTTTTTATATTTTCGTATTCGCCGATAACAACGCCGCATTCAACGCCGATATGCTCAACAAGCTGGCAATCGTCCGTATAATCTTTACCGTCTTTCTGAGCGGCTTCAAGCGCATTTTTTTATATGTATTAAATTCAAAAAAATCTGCGGAGTTTGAATAAGCACAAGATTTTTTTCTGTTTGGCGTGCCGACTATATTAAGGCTTTTCATCCACAACCTTAACGGTATCCTTAACAAAAACACCTGTTGCGGCCGCCTTGCGGATTTGCGCCTCGTCAAGCGTTTTAACAACCGTTTCGGGAGTAACAAGCGGGCGTGCGCCGTCGTGAATAATGATATAATCGCAATCATCAATCGTTTCAACCGCATTTTTTACGCTTTGCTGCCTTGTTTCGCCGCCGATAACAAAGGTGATATTTTCCTGCGGTAGTAATTTTGAAAAGGTTTCAACATCGCATTCGCGGCAAACAACGATGATTTCGTCGATTTCCGCCATATTTTCAAACACGGCAACGCTGCGCTCTATAACCGTTTTGCCGCCTATATCGATAAGCAGCTTACTTTTTATCTATTCCCATTCTTGTGCCGTTTCCCGCCGCAAGAACAACTGCTATGTTATACAATTCTTTTTATCCTTTCAAGCTCATCAAAATTTGGCGTTACATACTCGGTTTTTATAATTATCGTAAATAACCATTCCGGGCTTTGCACCGTTTGGCTTTTTAACATTTTTTATAATTGTGTAATCCACGGCAACATTTGAGGATGAAGCCGCCTTGCTGTTTTGCACGGCAAGCATTGCCGCCTCGCGAATCAGCTTATCGGTAAATTCCCTGCCGTTTTCGCTTTGAACAACAACATGAGCACCTGCGCCTTCCTTAACATGAAACCACAAATCATAATTTTTTGCGGTTTTGAGCGTGAGCTTATCGTTCATAATATTATTGCGGCCCACGAATATTTTGAAGCCCTCGGAGCTTTCAAACTCCATTGGGCGAAGCTGCTTTGTATTTTTTTGATTTTTGGCGGGGCGGCGTTTTAAAAAAGCCTGTTTGCACAAGTTCGTTTTTTTAATTTCCGTTATTTCCGGGTCGGTTTGTGCTCTCGAAAGGGCGTCCGTTACGGAATCAAGATATGCCGCTTCATCGTTTGCCGCCTTGATAAAAATCGGAAAGCCTGCTTTCGGCGGTTTGCTTTTTGCGGTATTCCTTATAATATTTTTGCGCGTTTTGCATCGGTGAAAGCGCAGGATCGGCGGGAACGCGCACCGGGGCGTTTTCCTCATAAAAATTTTGCAAATCATAATAGATTGCGCCCTTTTGAAGTGCATATTGGTTTGCAACGATTAAATCGCCGTAAATCTTATATTTATCTTTATCGCGGCAATCCTCAAGCTCTTTGCTTCTGTTTACCGCCTTGCGAACGGCGCGTTCCTTTAAATTCGAAAGGGTTTTGAAAAGCTCGCCGGAGCGCTGGCGAATTCTGTCTGCCCTAACCTTTTCATAATAAAAGAAATCAAGCGTTTCGGAAAAGGTTTCAAAATCCCTTTCGCTTGCAAGCGAGCCGTATTGAGTTATCGGCATAAAGCAAAAATCAAACGGTGCCTGAGTTACGATAACATTAGGGCGCGGATTTTCCGCATAATGCTTAATCTGCTCAACGGAGGTGCCGTTTTCATATTCGCGGCACACAATCGGCGAAACGCCCATAACCGCGCTTTGGAAAGCGTTTGCAGGCGATTTGGTGCTTTTAGAAATTCTTGCTTTGATTTTTTCGATATCGTCGGTCAAAATATCAAGCTTATCCTGCGCCGGAGGGGCTTCGTATTTAAGCCCCGGCAAAACGCGGCGCACACGGGAGCTGTTTTCATCCACACGGCGCAAAGCGTCTATAATCGTGCCTTTATCATCGAGCAGGATAATATTGCTGTATCTGCCCATTATCTCCGCAACAAGCGTGAGCAAAAACCTCGTCGCCGAGTTCATTTGAAGAGCGCACAGTGATTTTTATAATTCTGTCAAGCCCCTGCTGCTCTATCGAAAGAATTTTACCGCCGCAAAGGTGCTTGCGAAGAAGCATGCAAAGCATCGGCGGTTTTGCGGGATTTTCGGGAGGATATTTCGTGAAATACATGCCTGCCGTGTTTGCTCGGCATGAGAGAAGCAATTTTTCGGCGCCCTCGCGCGAACGCAGCGAAAGCACAAGCTCTTCCTTTGACGGTTGATAAATCTTATCTATTCGCGCGCCGACTGCAAATTCGGCAACCTCGTTTTTTAGGTGATGTAAAAAAATTCCGTCCAGCGCCATAATTACACCGCCAAAACAGGATTTTTCTGCCCGCCCCAAACAAATTCCACATCGGGAAATTTATTTTTTTTCAGCTCATCGAGAAGCATATGAAACGATTCAGATTCCGTTTCAAAGTGACCTGCGCTTATAACGCAGAATTTTTCCTCCGCCGCGGCAAGAAAATCATGATATTTCATATCGCCGGTAACAAAGCAATCGGCGCATTCCATTGCCTGCGGCAAATATTCCTCGCATGCGCCGCCGCCGAGAGCAACGGTTTTTAATCAATCTTTCCGAATCGGTATATCTCAGCCCATGCACATCGAGCGTATCACTCACAAAGCGGGCAAAATCATCTGCGCTCATCGGAGCATCAAGCTTTGCCGTAACGATAAAAGTGCCGTCAACAGGCTTGACATCCGCAAGTCCGAGGCGCTTACACAAGCTTGTGTTTATGCCGTTTTTCGCCTTATCAAAGCAGGTGTGCGCACTTATAACGGCAATGCCGTTTTTAACACATTCATAAACGGCGCTTTTCGGCTCAACGGCTTTTAAACCGTGAAATATAATCGGATGGTGCGAGATAATAAGCTCGGCGCCTATATCCGCGGCATAGCGAACAACATCTTTTGCGGCATCAAGGCAAAGCACCGCCTTGGTGACCGCCTCATTGCCGCCAATGACAAGACCCGAATTATCCCATTCCTCCTGTGTGGAAAACGGAGCAACCGAATCAAGATAATTATATATATCAAAAAAACAGATGTCATAATTTTTCTTTAATGGCGGAAATCACTTCGGAATAATCCGCATTTCCTTTCTGTTTGTTTTCAAGAAAATTGAGCAAATGCTCAAAAATATTCCCTATTGGAAAAGTCTTTTTATATTGCCAAGAAAAATAATAGCTTTCATCGTGCCTGACAATTTTGCCTGTGTAGCTTGCTTCAAAAACATTATAATAATGCCTGCCCTCGGCAACGATGATATCCCTGCCGATCTCAAAGCCGCTTTCGCAAAGCCGGCGGCGAAGCACATGCTGGCGCGTCATGGGATTGAGCACAAAATGCACATCCTTTGATTTTGCAAACGGGCATTTTGCAATAATATCCGCAATAAGCTCGCCGCCCATGCCGCAAATCGCAATTTCGCGTGCGTCGCTTTCATTTAAGCCCGAAAGGCCGGGAGCGAGTATGCAGGTGATTTTATCGGCAACGCCCTCCTGCGCGGCAACTTCACGGCATTTAGAGAGCGGACCCTCGTTTATATCGCAGGCATACGCTTTTTTTACAATATTGTTTTGAACAAGATAAGCGGGCAGATAGCCGTGATCGCAGCCTATATCGGCAAACGACTCACACGGACGAACAAGCTCTGCCGCGGCAGCCAGACGCTTTGAAAGCTTAATCATAAAATTTATTCGCCTATCAGCTTATTGATATCATTAACAAGCTTATCGGGATCACAACCGTGAACCATGCAAGCCTGCTCAATGGATTCGCCCGAAGCGGAGGGGGCAATAAAGGCAATGCATGCCGATTTCCATAAAAAAAGCTCTGCCGAATCGGGGCAGATTTGAAGTGCCTCTGCGATGATAGTATCTTTAGTTACCTTTGCCATAATTAAAACCTCTTTTCATTTACTGCTTAGTTTATTATTTGTTATCGATATTATATTATAAAACAAAACTTATTGCAAGCAAGTAAAGATTATGTTAATATATTTTTCAACGAGGTGATAACGATGAGTGAAAAAAAGAAACAAAGAACGAAAGCACGGTTTCGGAAAACGAAAACGAGGATTTAAGATTTGACGCACTTGCAAGCGGAATTGCGGACGGCGGGCTCAGATCAACACTTGAAATAAATCTGCTTATTTGCTATATCACGGTAAATTCACGCGGCAGGCTGACGGAAAAGGTTATTGCAGACACAATGATGAGGGGCGAAATCGCAAACTATTTCGAAACGGTAAATGCCATCAAAAAGCTGAAGCAAAAAGGCATGATAACCGAGGATGAGAACGGATATCTTCACCCGGGCGACGGCTGCAAAAACCTGGTTGACCTTGTTGAAAACGACCTTCCCTACACCATCAGGAAAAAGAGTATTGAAATATCACGCAAGCTCGCCGTGCGCGAAACATTTGAAAAGGAAAACAAGGTTGACATTGAAAAGCACAACGATTATTATTCAGTGACCATGCACCTTGCTGACGGCGACAAGGAATTTATGATTTTGACGCTGAATTTGCCGACCGCGGCTCAAGCGGAAACGGTTAAGGATTGCTACTACAACAATCCCGTGGAAATTTACAACACCGTGATAGACGCATTATTCGGCGCCGAAATCGAAAATGAATAAATATCGGCCGAAGGGCGACCGATAAAAGTGAGCGCAAAATATTAAATCAACAAATCAATAAACGGCAACAAAAAAAGCACCGAGATAATCTCGGTGCTTTTAATTTATATTATCTTATGATAATTATTATTCGGCGTCAAGCTCGATTGTTTCTTCGGGCTTTTCGGTGGTTTGCTTCATGGAGAGGCTTACTCTCTTCTTATCGAAATCGATATCGGTGATAACAACCTCTACCTCATCGCCTACTTTAAGTACATCAGCGGGAGTTTTGATACGATCCCAGCTGATTTCGCTGATGTGGATAAGGCCTTCGATACCGGGGATAACGGTTGCGAAAGCGCCGAATGCGGTAAGACCTACGATTTTAGCCGTAAGCTTAGTGCCGATGGGATAATCTCTTTTAAGAATTTCCCACGGAGAATCCTCAATCTTCTTGAAGCCGAGAGAAATCTTTTTATTTTCCTGATCAAGGCTCTTGATATAAACCTCAACCTGATCGCCTACATTAACAACCTCTGAAGGATGCTTAATGCGGGTCCATGAAAGCTCGCTGATATGAATCATGCCGTCTACGCCGCCGATATCAACGAATGCGCCGTAATTGGTGAGGGATTTAACTGTGCCCTGAAGCTTCATGCCTTCTTCAAGCTTGCCCCAAAGCTCCTCGCGTGCTTTTCTTCTTTCCTCATTAAGAACAGCCTTAACGGAGCCAACGGCTCTTCTTCTCTGCTCATTGAGGTCGATAATTCTGAATCTTACGGTTTGACCTTTAAGAACGGAAAGATCTTCGTTCTTGGGCACACCCGTGAGTGATGCGGGAATGAAAACTCTTGTTCCCTTTACGGAAGCGAGAACGCCGCCTCTTACAACAGCTGCAACGGGGCCTTCAAGGATCTCGTCATCTTCCTTTGCCTTAACGATATCATCCCAGCCTTTATAAGCATCTGTAAGCTTTTTTTGGAAAGCTTAAGAACGCCGTCTTGATCGTCTGTTTTAAGAATGATAAGGTCAAGCTCATCACCAACGGAAACAACATCCTCACACTTATCAAACGGCTCTGCCGAAAGATCGTCGTGAGCGATAACGCCCGTTTGCTTTCTTCCCGGAACATCTACAAATACTTCCGTGGGAGTAATGTTTACAACAATACCTTTAACGATTTTGCTGGTATCATTGTTGCTGAAGGACTGTTCGAGCATCTCTGCGAAGGTTTCACCATCAGCAGATACTTCGACAGCAGCCGTATCGGCCTTATCAGCGGTTTCTGCTGTCTCGGCAACAGACTCTGTTGCTTCAACTTCCTTTTCTTTAATTTCTTCGGACATGGTTTTTAGTACCTCCTTGATAATTACCGAGGGTGTAGATGCCCCGGCAGTAACTCCAACTACATTGAAACCCGAAAAATCCTTATCTGCAAGCTCTGCCGCCGTTTCGATTAAAAAGGTGGGAGCATTCTGCGAACATACATCTTTCAACTTGCAAGTATTGGAAGAATGGCGACCGCCGATAACAACCATTGCATCGCACTCTTTGGAAAGCGCATATGCTTCTTGCTGCCTATCGGAAGTTGCATTACATATTGTAGCAAATATTTCACAGTTTGTACATACCTTTTTAAGAATTTTCTCGCATTTTTTCCATTCTTCAAGGCTGAATGTTGTTTGCGACACGCAAATAACATCATTTTTCTGCGCGATATTATGACTTTTAATTATTTCAAACAATTCGGCTTCGTTTCTAAACACATAGCTTTCGCCCGTGCAAAAGGAGCGAATTCCCAAAACCTCGGGATGACCGGCATCACCTGCGATAAGAGTTACGCCGCCCGGCTGCCTCTCGCTGACTATTTTATGAATTTTCAAAACGAACGGGCATGTGGCATTAACATAAGGAATATCTCTGTTTTCTATATCTTCGATAACACTTTTTTCAACTCCATGCGTGCGGATAACGATTTTATATCCTTTTTCACATTCACACGGAGACGAAATAACCCTGACGCCCTTTGAATTCAAATCGGAAACCACTTGATTGTTGTGGATTATCGGGCCGAGAGTTGAAACCTTTTCGCCGTTTTCAACAAGGCTGTAAACAAGATCAACCGCTCTGTTTACGCCAAAACAAAATCCTGCCGTTTCGGCAAGCCTTATCTCTTTCATTGAGCCGAAGCCTCCCAAAGATCAAAAATGCTGCCCATAACCTTATTGGCGGCATCCTTAATATCATGCGGGCCGCACTCCTCTTTATCAAGCCCCATATCGGAAAGAGAAAGCAATTTTCCGTATGTAACAACAACCTTTTTACCGGGCTTAATAGGTCCGTCGCAATAAATGGCGCACGGCAGAACGGAGGCATTCGTTGCCTTTGCGATAACGGCAACACCTGATTTTGCTCTTTGCGGCACACCATTTTTATCTTTAACTCTTCTGCCCTCGGGGCAGATTGCCATAACATGACCCTCTTTGATTATTTTTTCGCCGTAGTCGATAGCGGAGGTGTCGCCCTTGCCTCTTTTTACGGGGAAGCCGTAAAGATGCTTCACAACCCAGCCCACGATAGGATTTTTAAAAAGCTCCACCTTCGCCATAAAATGAAGCGGAGGCATATTTTTCGGCATTGAGGCAAAAACGGGATCAAGAGCGCAAGTGTGGTTTACTGCCACGATATAGCGCACATTTTTATCCTGCGGCACATTTTCGAGACCGCGAAACTCAAGCTTATACACGGCTCTGAAAAATCGGACCGAACACCTTTTTACAAAGCCGTAGAATTTATAATGCTTAACAACTGAATAATCAAAGCTTACCATTCGTTTTTCTCCTTAATAACAGATATTATCATTTCAATGCTTTGCGGCAATGATTTACCCGAAGTATCCGCGATAACGGAATCCTCGGCAGGCTTGAGCGGTGCAATTTCACGATGGCTGTCCTGATAATCGCGAGCATTTACATCTGCCAAAAACATCGTCGTACTTCACATTTTCGCCTTTTTCCAAAAAGCTCTTTATATCTTCTTTCAGCTCTGCATTCGGGTGAGGCGGTGAGAAATATTTTAACCTGTGCTTCAGGAAGCACAACGGTGGCGATATCTCTGCCGTCCATAATAACATTGTTTTTGGCCGCAATATCGCGCTGAAGCCCAAGCAAGAACGCGCGCACGGCGGGAATTTTAGAAACATTTGATGCCGCCATTGAAATTTCCGGAGTTCTGATGAGTGAGGAAACATCCTCGCCGTTTAAATAAACGCACTGCGCCCCCGCATCGTCAAACGCAAGGTCAACGGTGATATCTTTAAGCATTTGCTCGGTTTTTTCGGCACTTTCAAGCACGCCGTTTCTCGTTGCGGCAAGGGCAACGGTTCTGTAAAGTGCGCCGGTGTCAACATAAATATAGCCGAGTTCCTTTGCCGCGCCGCGCGCAACCGTGCTTTTGCCTGCGCCGGCAGGGCCGTCTATTGCAACATTTATCATAAATAGCATCCTTTCGGTTCATTATAAAATCACATATTATTGCCGCACAAAAAGCCGGTTGAAAAGGCAATTTGCAAATTGAAGCCGCCTGTGTAAGCGTCCACGTCAATAACCTCGCCCGCAAAATAAAGATTTTCAACAAGCTTTGAGCGCATTGTTTTGGGGTCTATCTGCTTGGTATCAACGCCGCCGCGCGTAACCACCGCGGTATCTATATCATAAAGCGAAGAGATATCGACTTTGAATTTTTTTATCAAAGACACAAGAGCAAGCCTTTCCTGCTTTGTGATTTCATTTACCTTTTTATCGGCTGGGATTCCGCTTAATTTAACTATAACAGGAATAAGCTTTTTTTAGGCAACAGCTTTGAAAGCGAATTGATAAAATCTTTATTGATAAATTCGCCGAAATCGCGCAAAATGCGTGAATCGAGCGTTGCTTCGTCAAGCGCAGGCTTTAAATCGATAACGAGAGAATAAGAGTTATTTTTAACATCATCGATATGGCTTGAAGCGGAAAGCACAACCGGACCGCTTACCCCGAAATGGGTAAACAGCATTTCGCCGAAATCGGAATAAACCTTTTTGCCGTTTTTTAGAAGCTCGATTGAAATATTTTTAAGGCTCAGCCCCTGCAAATCGGAAACAAAATCGTTTTTGCAGCAAAGCGGCACAAGAGCGGCGCAAACGGGAATGATTTTATGCCCCGCGCTTTTTGCAAGCGCATAGCCCTGCCCCGTTGAGCCTGTGGCGGGATAGCTTTTTCCGCCCGTGCAAACGCATACTGAATCACATTTAATTTTTTCGCCGCTCTCAAGTACAACGGCGCCGATTTTGCCGTTTTTAAATTCAAATCCTTTAGCATTTCCGTGCACAAAGCGAACGCCTGCGCGCTCGGCGTTTTTTATAAGGGCGTTTGCGATATCCGCCGCCTTATCGGACTGCGGAAAAACGCGGTTGCCGCGCTCGATTTTGAGCGGCACACCCAAATCCTCGAAAAACGCCATTGTGTCGTAAGGCATAAATGCTGAAAAAGCTGAATAGAGAAAGCGTGGATTTCGAGGCACGTTTGATATTAAATCCTCCATATCGAAGCAGGCGTTGGTTACATTGCACCTGCCCTTGCCTGTTATACGCACCTTTGATGCACAGCGAGGCATTTTTTCAATAAGGATTGTGTTTATATTTCTTTTGGCGCTTTCGGCAGCCGCCATAAGCCCTGCCGCACCCGCACCGATTATAACATTTGTTTTCATATTATTTTAACCGTTTTTTTAATTTAATATACGAATTATTCTTCGGAAAGCTCGGTAAGCTGCTCCGATTTTTTTCAGCCCAATCTTCATAAGCAGAATCGCGTTGCTCGGATTTTTTTGCTGAAGCTCGGCGCTGATTTTCAAGAACTCTTCATACGGCGGATTGCAGTTTAAACGCTCTTCAAGCAGTGCGATTTCATCCTCCAAATCCTCTATCTGCCCCTCAAGGCGCGAAACCGAGGTTTTTAGCTTTGCGCAATGCGCTTTGGCGCTCCTTTTGAAGCTTGTAATTATTTTGCTTCGGCGCCTTTTTGCTTTTTGCGGCTCTGCCGTTTCTTCTCTCTTTGAAATATACTCATCGTAATTGCCGATATATTTATTTATACCGTGAGGAGTAAGCTCGATGATTGAGGTTGCGAGTTTATTTATAAAAATATCTGTCGTGCGAAACGATAAGCATTGTGCCGCTGTAGTCGAGCAGAGTGTTTTCGAGTTCTTCCCTCGAATAAGCGTCAAGGTGGTTTGTAGGCTCGTCCAAAAAGCAGGAAATTATACTGCCCGAGCATGAGCTTGAGAAGCGCTATTCTTGCGCGCTCGCCGCCGGAGCAATCCGAAAGGCGTTTATAAACATCGTCGCCGGTAAACAGGAACGCCGCCAAAGCATTGCGGATTTTGGTTTCCGTCATTGCCGGGAAGGCGGACCAAACCTCGTCTATTGCCGTTTTATTTAAATCAAGCTTTGCCTGCACCTGGTCGAAATAGCCGGTGAAAAGATTTGCGCCGAATTTAAACTTGCCGCCGTCCGCCGCCAAATCACCCATAATTATTTTTAAGCAGAGTGGTTTTGCCGCAGCCGTTTGCGCCGACAAGAAAAAAATTCTGTTTCCCTTTTTTAACGGAAAAAGCTTGCATTTTCAAATATTTTTTTATCGCCGAACGATTTGCATAAATCCGAAACATCAAGCACATCCTCGCCGGAAACACATTTTGGAGTGAAATCGAAGCGGATTTTTTTAAGCTTCGCATCGGGAACGACAAGCTGCTCCTTAATACGCTCTACCACCTTTTCCTTGCTTTCGGCGGTTTTGATATTTTTTTCCCTGTTCCACTGCCTTTGCTGAGCGATAATGCCCTCAAGCCGCTCGATTTCCTTCATATCGTTTTCGTATTTTATTCGGCAATTGCCTTTTTGCTCGGCCTGCTTTTTTACAAGGAATTCGGAATAATTTCCCTTATACGAACGCATTTTTTTATTTTCTATTTCAATGGTTTTATCCGTTACGCGATCAAGAAAATATCTGTCGTGCGAGATAACGATAAACGCGCCGGAAAAAGAGGAAAGAAAGCCCTCAAGCCATTCAACGGATTTTATATCAAGATGATTTGTAGGCTCGTCAAGCAAAAGCAAATCGCATTTTGAAAGCAGCAATTTGGAAAGTATCAGCTTTGAGCGCTGGCCGCCCGAAAGCTTTGAAGTGGGTTTATCAAAATCTGACTCGGAAAAGCCCATGCCGATAAGGCAGGAGCGGGTTAGGCTTTTATAGGTTAAACCGCCGTTTCCCGTGAACTGCTCGTTGAGCATATCCTGCTTTGCTATAAGCTCGGGCAAGGGCTCTGCGGTTAGGCGTGAAGCAATATCGTCAAGCTCTTTTTCAAGCTTTATCAAATCATCGAAAACGCTTATCAATTCTTCATAAACGGTTTTATTTTCAGAGCAGGTGTGCTGCTCCATATATCCGAGCTTAACATTTTTGCCGAGAAAAGCCGCGCCCGATGTGGGCTGATATTCGCCCGTTAATATTTTAAAAAGCGAGGTTTTGCCCACGCCGTTTGCACCGACGAAGCCGATTTTATCCTTTTCGTAAACATCAAAAGAAACATTATCAAACAAAGTTTTTTCGCCGAACGAAAGACTTAAATTTTGAACGCTTATGCAAGACATAAAATCGCCTCCTGAATAAAAAAGATAACACGAATAATGCACAACCACGCATGCTCATTATAAATCACGATATATTTTACACTATTAAGCCTTGAATGTGAAGTAAAAATTTTGATATTATATTTCAAATAACATAAAAAGAGGTTAAAAAGCATGGAAATATTAAAGCTTAATCCCGTTTTTTTAAGGATTATATTTGGAGCGGCACACGCCTGAGAGACGATTTCGGCCTTAAAACGGACATAAATCCCGTTGCCGAAGGCTGGATGCTTGCCTGCCACAAGGACGGTATGAACACAATAGACGGCGGCGAATACGACGGCAAAAACGCTTGAAAGCGTTATCAAAGATGGCGGCAAATCAAAAAAATTGCGGGCACAAACAGCGAAAAGTTTCCCTACTTTCCCGTTCTTATTAAGCTTATAGACGCAAAAAGATAATTTATCCGTTCAGGTGCACCCCGACAATGAATATGCGGCAAGAGTTGAGCACGAATTCGGCAAAACGGAAATGTGGTATGTGCTTGACGCGGCGCCCGGCGCAACGCTGATTTACGGCTTTAAAAACAAAATCGGCAAAGAAGAATTCAAACAGGCAATCGAAAGCAACACGCTTTTGGATGTGCTTAATGTGGTTGAAGTTAAAAAAGGGGATATGTTTTTCATTGAAGCGGGCACGGTGCACGCCATAGGCAAAGGCGCATTGATTGCCGAAATTCAGCAAAACAGCAATTCAACATACAGGGTTTACGATTACGGCAGGCTCGGAAAAAGACGGAAAAACCGCGCGAGCTTCACATTCAAAAAGGCAATTGACGTTTCAAAAACGGAGCCGGCAAAATACGGCACAAAGCCCTTTGGCAAAAAGGGAAGAAATTTCCGGCGGCACACGCCAAATGCTGACCGAATGCCCACTTTTCAGCGTATATAATTACGAGCTGTGCGGCAAGGTTGAGCTTAATGCAAACGAAGAAAGCTTTAACCACATTTTTGGTTGTTGACGGCAGCGGAAAAAAATCGGCGGACGCGAATTTAAAAAGGGCGACAGTTTCTTTGTTCCTGCAAACTACGGCAATTACGAAATCAATGGCAACGGAGAATTTATTTTTAACCAAAGTATAACAGAAAAACTTATATTGCAAAAAATCCGCCGAGCGTGCATACTCGGCGGATTTTTATTTTATACATAAAAAAACAAAAACAAACGAATAAAAAGCTTTGCACACGGGCAAGATACTAACAACTTTTTATTTGGAGATGTTTTTATGAAAGTAATAAACAGAATCGCCCTTATTTTAAACATAATAGGCGGGCTTAATTGGGGACTTATAGGATTATTTAAATTTGACCTTGTTGCCTGGATATTCGGCGGACAGGACAGTGTGCTTGCCAGAATAATTTACAGCCTTGTGGGCCTTGCGGCAATTTGGTGCATAAGCCTGCTTTTCAACAAAAGCACCGTTGAGGAATAAGCAAACTCAAGCTAAGCGTGCGATATCGCAAATCCGCAAAGCCTTAAATCAACGGCAGGGCGGACTTCGGCATTTCTCCGCAAAACAAAATCACATTTAATCAGCGTGCATATTCGCGCAATATTTCCGATTTTATCTTGCCGATAATTCGCTTTTCAAGCCTTGAAATATAGCTTTGAGAAATGCCCATCATATCGGCAAGTTCTTTTTGTGTGTGCTCTGTTTCACCGAGTATGCCGAAGCGTTTTTTCATTAAATCGCACTCCTTTTCCGGCAGAGCAAGAATGATTTTAAGCAACGTCTGCTTTTCATCGTTATTTTCGATATCGCCCGATATTTCATCGGGATCGCTGCCGAGAACATCGCGCAGGGTAAGCTCATTACCGTCCCAATCCACGCTGAGCGGTTCATCAAAGCTCATTTCAAGCTTAGCGTTGCCGATTTTGCGCAAGTGCATTAAAATTTCATTTTCAATACAGCGTGAGGCATAGGTGGCAAGCTTGATATTTTTATTGGGATTAAAGGTTTTAACGGCCTTCATAAGCCCTATTGTGCCGATTGAAACAAGATCCTCGGTGGAGGTGGCACAGCCGTCAAACTTTTTGGCAATATAAACAACCAGGCGCAGATTATGCGTTATGAGCAATTCGCGATGCGTTTCATCACCGGCACGCAGTTCTGCAACAACGGTTTCCTCCTCCTCTTTTTGAAAGCGGCGCAGGCAGAGTTTCGGGGCCGTTTATGTAATAACATTCTTTTTTTGAAAATTCTTAAAAGAAAAAGTTTAATTTTTTGAAGCATATTTTACCTCGCAAACGGAATTAGGATTTATTATTCCCTTATACTCCCCTTTTTTGAAATTATCACTCAGTGCGATATAAACACCGCCGAGTTCGCTTTGACCGCGCGCCGTTTGCACGGTTACCCTATCCGGCTTAAAGGCATAAAGCACACCCTCGCCTCCCACGGTCGTTATCGGAATCACGCGATTACATTCAACATCGGGAAAAACCTCGGCGGCGGCAACTATCACGGGTGAATCGGTAAAGGGCTCTTTAAGATTATTACCACTGTCCGCAAAAGCGAAAAAACGATATTTTTTGCCGCATTTTTCCACGGAAATATCATAGAGCTCGTTTTTTGATATTCTGCGGTTATAAAGCCTGATAATCAGCACGGTTGCGGCATATGCCGCAGCAGCGGAGGCAAGCAGAATTTTTTTACCGAAACATCAAAAATACACGGTTGAATTGTTTATAACAACGCCGGTCGGCTTAAATATCATCCAACCGCCTATGATAACGCCGAGAAAAACGAAATTCACAAACATAAATACGGCAACATTTTTAATAAAAAGCCAAAACGGCCTTTTTGCCGAAAGCGGCAAAGACGATTACACAAGCCGCAGAAACCTTGCCGAGAAGTGAAACTGCAAACGCAAGCTTATCAAACAACAGCACGAGCGAATAGCCGCCGCCGATAAACGCCGCAAGCACGAGGCGGCCGGTTTTTGCCTGCTCCTTACACAGCTTAGAGCAAGCAAGCAGCAAAAGAAAGGTTATAAAAAAATTAACGATAACTAGCACATCCGCATAAACAACCGTTCACATCACCGCCCCTCAAACTGCACTTGAATTATACAACACGACCGGCAAAAATAAATGTCGAACAAAAAGGCGCAAAAACACCCCGGACAGAAATAAATTTCTGCTCGGGGTAAAAATTATTTAATATTTGATTTTGGAAAAATACAAAAGCAAATTAAACAAGCGGGTTTAAGATTATTCCGTGATTTCGATTGTTTCGATAACGACGTCATTTACAGGCTTATCGTTTGCGCCGCATTCAACTGCGGCAAGCGCTTCAAGCCCATCGGCGCCGGAAAGAAGCTGACCGAAAACGGTGTGGTGGAAATCAAGCCACGGTGTGCCGCCCACCTCTTTATAATTGTCTATAACTTCCTGCGGAAAGCCGTTTTCCTTTAATTGCTCCATCTGAGCCAGCAGATTTTTCGGGCACGGATTTTGCCTGAACGATGAAGAACTGGCTGCCGTTTGTGTTCGGGCCGGCATTTGCCATTGAAAGCGCGCCGTAATAATTGCGCGCATCAAGGCTGAATTCATCCTCGAAATTTTTGCCGAAAACGGATTCGCCGCCGCAGCCTGTGCCTGTTGGATCGCCGCCCTGAATCATAAAATCCTTTATAATCCTGTGGAAAATAAGGCCGTTATAATAGCCGTTTTTGGCATGAGTTGTGAAATTTTCAACTGCCTTAGGTGCAATCTCCGGAAACAGAACAAACTCCATATCGCCCATATTGGTTTTGATTTTGGCTTTAACGCCGTTCGTAACTTTAAGCTGATTCATTATAATTTAACCCTTTCATTGATTTCTTTTTAAAAACATTATTATCTATTTTTGAACTTTTCTGTCATATGTGAGTAAGCCGTTAAGCTCATCTTCAACATCGGTTACCTGAGTGTAAACCGCGGCGGAAAGCCCCTGTTTTGATTTGCGGGATGATAACCTTTTCAAAAAAAGCCTTTTATAAGCTGCGGTTAAGCCTTTTTTTGATTTATAAATCTTGTAGCCGAACATTTTATTATTAAATGTGTGCCCCGAAATGCGCTGCGAAAAAGCCGCCGTATTCGGAAAGCACATATGGTTTATCACCCGCCTTAACTTTTTATGGGCGTGAAATAAATGTGCTTTGAAATAACATCGGTAACGCCTCTGTCGTGCCAGCCGGACGCGGAATCGACAATTCGAGTTGAATCCATATTTTTTATAAAATTATAAGCATTTGCGGAATCAAACTGCCCCCAGCCCTCATTAAACGGCACCCAAACCGCAATACACGGGCAATTATAAAGCTCATCAATCATATCGGCAAGCTCAATATAATAATTCTCGCGCTGTTCGGCATCCGTGCGTTTAAATGTTTTATAATTATGATCGTCAAGATTTATGCCGATAAACGGAAGAACGGAAATTTCAGCACCGTAACTTCCGCCGCCGTTTACCATATCCTGCCAAACTATAATACCGTTTACATCGCAATAATGATACCACAAAAGCGGCTCGATTTTAATATGCTTTCTGAGCATATTAAAGCCCATATTTTTAACGGTTTTAACATCGTTTTCCATAGCGGCGTTTGACGGCGGTGTTAAAAATCCGTCCGGATAATAGCCCTGATCGAGCAGACCGTTGTGGAAATAAGGCTTATTGTTTAAAAACAGCCTTTTAATGCCGTTTTCATCCGTGCCTACGGAGAATTTACGCATACCGAAATATGATTTTACCCTATCCTTGCCGGCGGTGAAAACAACGTTATAGAGAAAAGGATGCTCCGGAGACCAGAGCTTGCAATCAGGCAATTTAACAACTTTATCGGTGGTTTCGGCAATTAAAGTATCGCCGTCGTACACTGCGGCGGTAACAGGCAAATCGCCCGTGCCGAAATATTCAAAGCGCACCTCTTCCCTGTCAATATCTGGTGTGATGCGCAGTTTTTCTATGTAATCGTGAGGCACGCTTTCCATCCAAACGGTTTGCCAAATGCCGCTTTGAGGGCTGTACCATATACCGCCCCTTTTGAATTTTTGCTTTCCCTTTGAATATTGCTTTGTGTCGGAATAATCCTTAACTGAAACTATGATTGTGTTATCCTCGCCGGGCTTAATAAATTCCGTGGCATGCACGGTGAAAGGCGTGTAGCCGCCTATATGCGTGCCTGCCTTTTTGCCGTTTATATAAACCTCGGCAATTTGATCGACCGCGCCGAAATGAATAAGGATTCTGCCCTTATTAAAATCAGCGGGCACGAAGAACATTTTTTTATAATGCAAATATTCATTGGGAGCAAGCACCCTGCCAACGCCGGACAATGGCGTTTCGGGCGAAAAAGGAACAAGGATTTTTGTGCCGAATTTTGCGGGAATTTCGGAAGAACGCGAAAATTCACATTCCCATTCGCCGTTTAAATTAAGATAGCTGCTTCTTACCAGTTGCGGGCGTGGATACTCTGCAAGCGGGCAGGATTTATCTAACTTTTCACCGAATTCAGTTAACATAATCATTTTCCTCACTGATAATTTTGGAATTTTCTATGCGAACATATTTATTGCATATTTCAAGCGCAGCTCTTTTGTGGCTGACGATTATGCATGTAACATCTTTGAGTTCTTTTAAATTGGTTAAAAACTTTTTTTCTGTTTTTTCGTCAAGCGCGGAGGTGGCCTCATCAAGCAAAAGAATTGGCGAATCGGAAAGCATTGAGCGCGCGATTGCAAGCCTTTGAACCTGCCCCTCGGAAAGCCCCATTCCCTTTTCGCCTATAACGGTTTCAAGACCTTCGGGAAGCTCGTTTATAAATTCATCGGCGCATGAGATGCGCACAGCTTCATCAATTTCGCTTTGCGTGGCATTTTGGTTAATAAAGGTTAAATTATCCCTTATTGTGCCGGAAAGGAGCATATTGCCCTGCGGAACATATGAAAACAGCTTTCTTGTGTGCTTATCAACGGGCAAGGTGCCGTTTTCAAGTGCAAGCTCTATATTGCCGCCCTTAACGCGGAAAACGCCGAGAAGAAGCTTGAGCAGTGTGCTTTTGCCTATGCCCGAAATACCCGTGATTGCCACAAAATCGCCTTTGTTTATTTTAAGGGAGGTGTTATCCAAAATCAAATCACGATCATATTTAAAAGGTGATATCGTTGAAATTTATTGATTTAAGCTTTTCGTATGTTTTTTTGAACATCGATATCTGCGCTGTTATCCTCAAATTCATCCGGCAGGCCCGCAATTTCCATCAGCCTTTCCGCCGAAGCAATCATCGAATAATATTTGGGCAGGGTTGTTGAAAGATTGGCAAACGGACCCTGCACCTGATTAACAAGCTGAAGCATAGCGGTTACGGTACCGTAGGTCATAGTGCCGCCGATACCGAGCAGGCGAAGCGCACCGAAGGCAAGAGCAAACACATAGCCGAGGTTAAACACGGTTGAAATGCCGCCTTTTGAAGCGATGGTAACAAAGCGGCGTTTCATTCTGGCCTTATAATTTACCTCCTGCAAATTCTCGGCTTCGTCGGCAAACTTTTCTTCTGCCGAAAAGGATTTAACAACAAGCAGATTTATAATCGCCTCTTGGAAAAATGAGCGTGTTGTGCCCTCTGTTTCCTGCACCCTTTTGTGCAGCTTTTTAAGCGGCTTTCTGAATAGCGTGAGGCACATAAAAACGAATATGCCGCCGCAAAGGAAAACAAGAGCAAATATTTTATCAATAACAACAAGATAAACAAAAGCGCAAACAAGCTTAACAACATAAAAAAAGCACAATCGGGCACAATGCCGGTAATACCGTCCGATATAACGGAAACATCGTTAAACATTCTGTTTTGCAGCTCGCCCGTGTGATAGGCGGACACGGCGGAATAATCCTTTTTCATAACCTGCTGAAGCATATATTGCTTAAAGGTCATATCCAAGCGGCCGCGGCACCTTTCGGACATACTGTTGCTTGTTAAATTCAGCAGCAGCTGAAACATAATTATGCCGAAAAGCGCAAGCGCATATTTGATAACATATTTATGATCGTGCATAACCACGGCGCCGTCTATAACATTTTTTGAAAAATTGGCAAAAACAACGGAAAGACTTGCCCACAGCATATTGACCAATATTATGAAAACGATTTTTCCGATTTGCTTTTTGCCGATTGTGAGAATCCATTTAACAACCGCGGCATCGGATTTTTTCGGCTTTCGCCTTTGTGAATCAGCCAACAACAATTACCTCTGCTTACTTAAAATTCTTTTAATTTTGTGCACTGCCTTATTGCAAAAGCAAAACAGCGGGCGAAGCGGATAAAAAGCCACCCAAAAGCGAGAATAAGCTTTATATACCCGGCTTTTTTCCAAATCGATATATTTTTTGCCGCCCTTATAAAAGCCCTTGAGCACGCCGATGACCATATCATCCGTTACATATTCCTTTTCAAGGCGGTTATCGCCGATTATAACATAATGATCGGGGCAAACCTTAACAACGCGGTGCATTATATATTTGCCGCGCTTTGTGAGATAAACGGCAACATCGTATTTTTTTAATCTGCCGTTTGGGCGCACGACGATTATATTATCCTGCTGATGATGAATAAGCGGCTCCATTGAATTGCCTTTGGTAAGGCCTGTGTATACACCGTCTGTTTCAAGAGCCTGCTTAATTGTTTTAAGATTATCTGCCAAGCGGAAACCTCCCGCACAAAATAATTAAATAAATACTACCATTATATTATATCATAGCGCGGCGGTATATGCAATCACCAAAAGCGGCGCAAAAAGCCGATAAGCAGCACAAAAAAACACCGTCCGTCAGGCATATTCCCGTCGGGCGGCGTTATTTTATGAACTTAAATCATTCGGCGATTTCGTATTCGATATTATTTTCCGAGCACCATTCGGCGATTCTTTCAACTATGAATTTCTCTGCAAATTCGTCGAGTCCTTCTTTAAGCTCAGGATAAACATTAAAAATACTTCCAAAAAGTATCTATAAAATTATCCGAATTTACTTTTTTTGAAGAATGTCATTAAGCTTTTTAGAGCCTTTAAATCTGACAAACGCACGCATGATTTCTTCATTGCTGACTGAAATAAAAGGAATTAAACCGAGAGAAACGAAATAAGCGGTTTGACCGATATCATCGGGTCTGTCCAAATCCTGAATTTCGCTTATGTTTTTTTACTGTGCAATCATTATAGGAAAACCAATATTCCGAAGAACCGCCACCGCATTTTTTTGCACCAAATCATTATCTATAACAAGCTTCATTATCTAATAACTCCAACACATACGGCAAATCAGCCGATTGAATTCAACAAACCGCCCTTGGCAATGATATTTTGAATGAAATCGGGAAAAGGCTGAGCCTTATAGCTTTTGCCGGTTGTAACATCCGTTATTACACCGGAGTTGAAATCAACCTCAACCTCGTCGCCCTCTTTAATTTCTTTTGCAGCTTCGTCGCATTCCAAAATCGGCAAGCCGATATTGATTGCGTTTCTATAGAAAATTCTTGCAAACGTGGATGCAATTACGCAGGAAATACCGCTTGCTTTAATTGCAATCGGTGCATGCTCCCTTGAAGAGCCGCAACCGAAATTAGCCTCTGCAACCATGATATCGCCGGGCTTAACTTTATTTACAAAATCCTTATCAATATCCTCCATGCAATGAGAGGCAAGCCAAGCGTCGTCGCTCTTATTAAGATATCTTGCCGGGATTATAACATCGGTATCAACATTATCACCGAATTTATGAACGGTGCCTTTTGCTTTATTCATCACTGCCAATACCTCCTTAAAGTGTGGCGGGATCTGCTATGCAGCCCTTAATTGCAGAAGCGGCGGCAACGGCCGGAGAAGCAAGATAGATTTCCGATTCCGTGTGGCCCATTCTGCCTACAAAGTTTCTGTTTGAAGTGGAAACGGCCTTTTCGCCCTTTGCCAAAATGCCCATATGGCCGCCGAGACAGGGCCCGCAGGTTGGTGTTGAAACAATTGCGCCGGCCTCAATAAATATTTCCGCAAGCCCTTCTTTAATGCATTGAAGATAAATCTGCTGTGTGGCAGGAATAATTATTGTGCGCACATTTTTGGCAACTTTTTTGCCCTTGAGCACGGACGCCGCCATGCGCATATCCTCCATTCTGCCGTTTGTGCAGGAACCGATAACAACCTGATCGATTTTGATTTCGGGGATATCATCGAATGTGCGTGTGTTTTCGGGAAGATGCGGAAAAGCAACGGTTGATTTAAGAGTTGAAAGATCAACGGTGATTGTGCGGTTATATTGGGCATCCTCATCCGCTTCAAACACCTTGTATTCACGCTCGCTTCTGCCGTTTACATATTCAAGTGTTTTTTCGTCAACAGGGAAAATGCCGTTTTTTGCACCGCACTCAATAGCCATATTGCAGATTGTGAAGCGATCGTCCATGGAAAGCTCGGAAACGCCGTCACCCACAAATTCAAGGCTTTGATAAAGCGCACCGTCCACACCGATTCTGCCGATAATATCAAGAATAACATCCTTGCCGCAGATATATTTTGATTTTTTGCCTGTTATGACAACTTTTATGGCAGACGGAACCTTGAACCAAGCCATTCCCGTTACCATACCGGCTGCCATATCCGTTGAGCCGACACCCGTTGAAAAAGCGCCGAGAGCGCCGTAAGTGCAAGTGTGGCTGTCTGCGCCGATAATGCAATCACCGCAGGTTACAATGCCCTGCTCGGGAAGAAGCGCATGCTCAATGCCCATTGTGCCAACATCGTAATAATGCTTAATGCCGAATTTAGCAGCAAATTCGCGAACCTGCTTACAGTTTTGCGCAGACTGAATATCCTTGTTTGGAGTGAAGTGGTCCATAACAAGTGAAATTCTTGTTTTATCAAACACGGAATTTTTTTGCCGAATTTATTCATTTCATTTATGGCAACGGGAGATGTTACATCATTGCCCAACACCATATCCAGCTTAGCATTTATAAGCTGACCTGCCTGCACGCTTTCCAAACCTGCATGTGCGGCGAGGATTTTTTGAGTCATAGTCATACCCATAAAATCACCTTAGCAAAATAATTAAAAAAATAAATCTGTTTCAAATTCAAGCCATATCGGAAACCCGAAATCAATGCCTTAACTTTAATCGTTTTCCGAGAATGAATCTGCGCCTCTTTCAAGCACCGTTTCACCTGTTCGAGCCATTTCGATTATGCCGAAATCAGAAATCTCACCGATAAACTGATCAATAATTTCCGTTCTGCCGGTAAGTTCAAGAGTAAAGCTTTCAAGAGTTACATCAATAACCCTTGCGCCGAACTTTCTGTTGAGCTCAAGAAGCGCATTTTTTTCCTCAAGGCCCTTGGCATGAACCTTGATGAGCAAAAGCTCTGCGGAAACGGAATTTGATTCGGTGAGCACCTCAACCTTTTTAACTATTTCAAGCTTTAAAAGCTGCATAACGATTTGGCGAGCCATATCGGGCTTTGCCTCGGAAACAATCGTCATTCTCGAAAAAGCCGGATCTTCCGTTTCGCTTACGGTGAGCGAAATAATATTATATCCTCTGCGGCTGAAAAGGCTTGCTACGCGCTGTAAAACACCGCTTTGGTTATCAACAAGCACCGAAAAATATAAGTTTTTTTCTTTCATCAATGCTTTCTCCTTTCAAACAAACATCAAATAAATCAGAATGTGGTAATAATATCGTCTGCCGAGCCTCCGGGAGGAATCATCGGAAGAACGTTTGAATCCGGAGAAATGAGGCAATCAACAACAACAGGGCCGTTATAATCAATTGCTTCCTTGATTACGGAATCAATTTCATCGTTATTTGAAATACGCATACCCTTAACGCCGAATGCCTCGGCAACCTTAACGAAATCCGTTTTGCGATGAGGATCCGTATCCGCAAAGCGATTGCCGTAAAACAACTTTTGCCACTGGCGAACCATGCCAAGTATCTGGTTATTCATGATAATCATAACAACCGGCACATTATACGAGCGCATTGTTGCAAGCTCGTTGAGATTCATATGGAAGCCGCCGTCGCCCGCGAAGAGAACAACTCTTTTATTCGGGCAACCGAACGAAGCACCGATTGCCGCACCCATAGAATAGCCCATAGTGCCGAGGCCGCCGCTTGTGAGCAGCGTGCGGGGCTGAAGATATTTATAGAACTGAGCCGCCCAAAGCTGATGCTGGCCTACATCCGTTACGATAATTGTGTCGTCAGGAGTGTTGGCGTCAACAGCTTCGATAACCTTTTGCGGATTAACATAATCATCAATTTGATTTTGAAGAAACGGGCGTTTCCAATCGTTGATTTCGGAAATCCACTCATCGTGCTTAACCTCGTCAACAGCTTTGGTAAGAAGCGGCAAAACCTCTTTAAGATCGCCGTGAATATGATAATGCGAAACAACATTTTTATCCATTTCGGCAGGGTCTATATCAATATGAAGCACCTCTGCCTTGGGGAGCGAATTTTTGTTCTGTTGCCGGCAACGCGATCGGAAAATCTTGCTCCGCAGGTGATAAGAACATCGCATTGAGAAGCTGCTTTATTGGATTCAAACCTGCCGTGCATGCCCACCAGGCCAACATAGAGCCTGTGATTATGCGGAAACGCACCGAGACCCATAAGTGAGGAAACAACGGGGCAATCCGTTTTTTCCGCAAACTTCATAATTTCCGCGCTGCAATCCGCCGAGATTGCGCCGCCGCCGAGATAGATGAGCGGCTTTTTTGCTTTATTGATAAGCTCAACGGCTCTTTCAAGCGATTTGGTTTTGGGATGAACACATTCATCGGGCTGCTGCTTGGGAGCGGGATAATACTCGCACTTAGCCGCGGTTATATCCTTAGGAATATCAACAAGAACGGGGCCTTTTCTGCCGCTTGTCGCAATTCTGAAGGCATTGCGCAAAACATCGGCAAGCTCTTCAACATTTCTTACCATGTAGTTATGCTTGGTAATCGGCATCGTGATGCCCTTAATATCAACCTCTTGGAAAGAGTCGCGGCCGATCATGGAAGTGCCCACATTGCAGGTGACGGCAACCATCGGCACGGAATCCATATAAGCCGTTGCAATACCTGTTACAAGGTTTGTTGAGCCGGGGCCGGATGTTGCAAAGCACACGCCTACCTTACCCGTTGCGCGGGCATAGCCGTCTGCCGCATGGGAAGCACCCTGTTCGTGAGAAGTGAGAACATGATTAAATGTATCGCCGTATTTATAAAAGCTCATCGAATATGTTAAGAATCGTTCCGCCGGGATAACCGAAAACGGTGTCTACCCCCTGCTCCTTAAGAACCTCAAGAACGATCTGCGAGCCGTTTAATTCCATAAAATTCCCTCCATATACAAGCGATAACAAACACAGCGAAAAAAGCCGCATTTGCGTATAAAAGTGCATTGTTTAAAAATATTATGAATATTTTAGTATTTTTGGGTGGCAAAGTCAAGGTTAATTTTTGTTCTTGCCAAATGTTTGTGCTTGATATATACTATTTAATGAAATTTTTGAAAAACCAAGGAGAAAAAGCAAATGAAGCTCGGTATAGTCGGCTTACCCAATGTTGGGAAAAAGCACACTGTTTAACGCAATAACAAACGCAGGCGCGCAAAGCGCAAACTACCCGTTCTGCACGATTGAGCCTAATGTTGGCATGGTAAGCGTGCCTGACGAAAGGCTCGACAAGCTTGCCGAAATGTATGATCCCGATAAATTCACACCGGCAACAATAGAATTTGTTGACATTGCAGGCCTTGTTAAAGGCGCATCCAAGGGCGAAGGCCTCGGCAACAAATTTTTGAGCCATATCAGAGAGGTGGACGCAATCATTCATGTTGTTCGCTGCTTTGAAAATGACGATATTACCCATGTTGACGGCAGCATAGACCCTGCAAGAGACATTGAAACCATCAATTTGGAGCTTATTCTTTCCGATTTGGATATTCTTGCAAGAAGAACGGACAGCCGCAAAAAAGCCATGAAGGGCGACAAAACAATCGCCCCGGAGGTTGAATTTCTCGAAAGGCTTTCCGCAGAAATGGAAAGCGGCAAAACGGCAAGAAGTTGCGAGATAAGCGAGGACGAAGCCGAATATCTTAAAGAGGTTTCCCTGCTCACTCTAAAGCCCGTTATCTATGCCTGCAACATGAGCGACGAGGATTTTGCCAACGGAATAGACTCAAACGCAAACTACAAAAGGGTGCAGGAAATTGCAGCCTCCGAAGGAGCGGAAACACTGCCCATTTGCGCTGAAACCGAAGCCGAAATCGCAACGCTTGACGATGAAGAGAAAAAAATGTTTCTTGAGGATTTGGGACTTGAAAAAAGCGGGCTTGACAGGCTTATTCAAAAGAGCTATCACCTGCTGGGTTTAATTTCTTTCTTAACCGCGGGCAAAAAAGAGGTGCGAGCATGGACGATAAAGAAAGGCACAAAAAGCACCGCAGGCGGCCGGCAAAATCCACACCGATTTTGAAAGAGGCTTTATCAGAGCCGAGGTTGTGGCATTTGACGATTTGGCGGCAAACGGCTCGATGACAGCCTGCAAGGAAAAAGGCCTTGTTCGCAGCGAAGGCAAGGACTATGTTATGAAAGACGGCGACATTGTTGAATTCAGATTCAATGTTTAAGTTTTATAATCATTTTTATACAAAAAAATAGATATTACTTGACAATAAATTTTTATTTGGTTTATTATATAACTTAAGGTGAGCGGGAGGATTTTATGGATAAGTTTAACAACATGAACGAAACCGAAATCCTTAATCTTGCCAAAGACGGAGATAATGAAGCCATTAGCTTTTATTATTCAAAAAAATACAAGTATATTTCAATAAAGCTTGCAAGCGAATGGACAAACTCTTTCATTGAGCCGGAGGACTTGATGCAGGAGGGTATGATAGGCTTGCTTGCTGCAATCAAATCATATGACGAAAGCAAGAAAAATTTCGTTTTTTTATCATATGCATATACTTGTGTGGGCAACTCCATTCAAACGGCGCTCCGAAAAGTGAACAGGAAAAAGGATTTTCCTAAAAACAGCCTTGTTCCCTTTGAAAAAGAATTTGTGGACGGGAAAGCAAATTCCCTCAGCGCCGAAGATTCTTTCCTTGCAGAGGAAAGCGTTTCAATGTTATTACAGCAGCTTGATAAAAGCCTCTCAAAAATGGAAAACAGCGTGTTGAGATTGTTTTTGGTTGGTTGCAGTTACAACGAAATAGCACAAAGGCTTAATAAAAGTCCCAAGGCAATTGACAACGCTTTACAGCGTATCCGAAAGAAACTTAAAGAGGTTTCATTCTGAAAATCCCGAAAAAGAGCCGAGAAATCGGTATTTATGAGAGGTAATATTTATGTATCAGGACAAAACATTGATTTGCAAGGACTGCGGCAAAGAATTTACATTCACAGCAGGCGAGCAGGAATTTTATGCGGAAAAAGGCTTTGAAAACGAGCCTCAAAGATGCAAGGAATGCAGAGCCGCAAAAAAGGCATCCGCAAGAGCAGGCAGAGTTATGCACGATGCTGTTTGCGCAAGCTGCGGCGCAGCATGCAAGGTTCCGTTTGAACCCAGCGGCGACCGCCCTGTTTATTGCAGCGAATGCTTTGAAAAAAATGAAAAACGAAGGCTGATAAAGCAATTATTCGCTTTTTTAACCGCCGCCCAAACCGAGCGGCGGTATTTTTTTGCCTTTGCGCCGCAAAATCGGGCTTGACAACATCGGCGCATTATGATATTATATTCGAGCAGTTACGGAGAGGTATCGAAGCGGTCATAACGAGGCGGTCTTGAAAACCGTTTGGCGCAAGCCACATGGGTTCGAATCCCATCCTCTCCGCCACACCTGCGGTGGGCAATTCGCCTGCCGCAGTTTTTATTTATATCTCACTCGACAATATTGATTTTGCAACAAAAAAACACCTGCGGTGGGCAATTCGCCTGTCGCAGTTTTTTTATTTATATCTCACCCGACAATATTGATTTTGCAGCAAAAAACACACCTGCGGTGGGCAATTCGAATTTCACAATTTATACACCGACTCCGCATAAAACACAATAAAAACAAGAAAGCTCGGCCGAGCGGTTACACCGCACAAGCCGAGCTTTTTACCGTTTATACAGAAAAAAACAGTCATAATACTTTTTTTCATTATTATAATATTGAGGTCTTCCTGCTGAGCCTTTGCCGTATTCGATTGCGCGAACGGGGCATGAGCATATACATGCCATACAATGAGTGCAATTACCCAGCCACTTTGGCTTACCGTCGGTGAGTTTTATATTATTGAGCGGGCAAAGCGAGGCACATTTTCCGCAGGAAACACAATTATCGCCGACAGCAAATTTTTTATCTGAAATAACAAATTTATAAAACACATCGTTTACGATTCCGCTTTTTAAGTTTATCGGCAATGCCGACCTTATGGGGCGGGAATTTTTTTATTTTCGGAAATAATTTTTTTGCGCACTCGCACACCTTCGGCTCTGCGCCGGAAATGATTTTTGCCGCCTCTTCCCCTTCGGGCACGCCGAAAAAGTGCAATATAATTTTCCGGCATAAGAATTTCAAAAACACCCATATATTCAAGCTTTTTCAAATCGCAGAGCTTTTTGATATACGGCGAAGCATTGCCGATTTCACCGCCGCAGTCCATAACGAAATATGCCTTATTGCTGCCCGAAAGCTCAGCATTTTCAATGAAGCTTTGAAAAATGCGCGGTATACGCCAGCCGTAAGTGGGGCAAACAAAAAAACAAACGGCCTTTCCGAATGAAGCTCGGCTTTCTTTTTGCGATCTTATGTACTCAAACGAATTAACAACCTCATCGCCGATAATCAGGCTTATTTTTTCGGCAACCCAGCGACTGTTGCCCGTGCCCGTAAAATAAACAATCATCTATTTTCGCTCCTTTCGGCAAGCACCTCAAGGCCGATTTTACCCGTTAAATGCTCTATATCAAACGATATCATTTCAAGGGCATTCCACTCGTCCTCAATTGCCTTTTTACGGTTTTCTTCACTTTCATTCGGGCAATATTTAAGCGCAAATTTTTCGATTGCGGCGCGAATTTCGGCCGAATCCGAAACAAGGCTTACCCTGCCGAACGCGATCACGCTTTCATACTTAGTGGTATATTTTTTTCGGCAAGCACATCATCCCGCCCCACAACACAAAGCGACGCCTTATCGCAATTTTTAACGGCGTCGATTTTATGCCCCGTTTTGGCGCAGTGAAAATACACCTTATTATCGAGTCGCACAAAATTGAGCGGCACGGTATAAGGATATCCCCCATCGCCTATCAAAGCCAAAACGGCTGTATTTGAATTATCGAGAATTTCAAAGCATTCCGAATTTGAAAGCTGCTGCTTTTTTCTTCTCATTTCTCTGAACATATAAATCCTCCAAGCGAAGAAAAAATTTCATAATATTAAACCGAAATAATCACTCATTGAATATATCGGAATTTTTTTAATAATCATAGCATAACGGAAATTTGTATTCAATATTATTCATTTATATTTTATGCGTATTTACACTTGAAAATCAACGATAAAGCTTATGTGCTCCGAATCATAGCCACCGGTAAACCGGTGGTTATGATTGCTGCTTTTTATCAAAAATAAGCCGTGTAAAATTCGTGCTTTACTTCAAAAAAACGGCTTTTAGCATAATCGGAGCGCCGAGGCTTGAATACTCGGGTGGGATTCTGAAAAATCAGCCTTTCTCGGTCAACCGCTTCTACGCAAGCCTCCGCGGATTTTCCGTTTAGCAAAAGCGACGGATATTCAACGGTCGCATCGTCAATCAAAAGCTCGTTTGAAATGTATTCTGAAACCCTGTCGTTGATTTTCCCGAGCGGAGCGCAGAGCGTAACAGGACCGTATTTCAAGGCGCAGACGTTCTTTTCCCGTGATTTGTATTCGGTTACGCGCATCGGCAGAGTAAGCTCAACCGAGTCACCGTCCTTTATGGCGTGAACTGTGAAATATCCCTTTTCAATGCCGTAAAATTTCTCTGTGCCGTGCCTTAAATGCGCCGTTTTGTGTGCAAACTCGGGTATACGGAGCTTTAAGCGGTCAATTTCGGTATTTCCCTTAATGGCAATCGAAATTTTGTCGGAGTACGGATAATCGGTGTCAATTTCAAGCGAAATGCCATCCGTTTCAAGCCGCGAGGGAATATACAGGTTTATGTAAAGCGAGCCTCCGTCAAAGAAGAAAATATTGTTTTCGTATTTTTCGGGATTTTCCATACCCGTGCCCGTACAGCACCACCAGGATTTGTATTTTTTTCCTCATACGTCCTGTGATGCCCCTGTAGGAGCGAGACAAAGTACATTTTTGCCCCGTTTTCGTCCTGCTGGGCAAGAATGTGATTTAACAGTGCGTTTTCGTACCAATCGAAATACTCCGATTTTTGCTCAAATGAGAAAAGATATTCGCAAAGCCGCATCATATTGTATGTATTACAGCTCTCGCAGGTCTTTTTAGAGAGAGTTTCCTTTCCTTTTTCCTCAAAATGCTCTTTGTCGGAGTTGCCGCCGATTGCATATGAGCGGTTTTGGGTGACAAATTTCCAAAAGCTTTCAGCCGCGAGCCTGTATTCCCTATGGTTTTCGGGAGAGGCTCTGTAAATTGCCGCCATACCCGTGACCTTGGGAATTTGCGTGTTTGCGTGCCAGCCGTAAAGCCTGTCCTCGTTTTTTGCAAGAAAACTCAACAGCTTTTTATGAGTGAATTTTTCGGCAAAGCGAAGATATTTTTTTCATTTTTTTCGTTATTTCGTAAAGATTTGCAAAGACCTCGTTCATTCCGCCGTGTTCACATTCGAGCATTTGTTCAAATTCTTCGTCCGAAAAATCCGACAGACCATCGCACGCCCAATCGGCAAAACGCAACAGAACCCTTAAAACGGTTTGCTCGCAGGTGGCAAGATAAGCGTCGGTAAGGCCCTTGTAAATTTTATGCACATTGTACCACGGAACCCAATAGCCGTCCGCCCAAGAGGTAAGATTTTTATCAAAAAGTTCTGCAAAGCAATCCTCTTTACAACCACCGATAAAGCCTGATTTTGCAACGTTTTGCACGCTTTCAAGTTGCGATACAATGTATAAAATCTTATTCCTGAGTTTTTCGTCGCCGCTTTGTGCATAGCACTCCGAAACGGCGCTTAAAAAGTGCCCGAGCGAGTGACCGGCAAGTGAAAATGTCTCGGGACTTTTCTCCCAATTGTTCGCACTTTTCCTCTCCCAGCCGCCGTAGCGTTTCGCGTTGTTCGGCGCAGACAAGCCGTGTGCCTCAAAAACAGGCGCTAAAAGCCTGTCAATGTCCACGCCGTCAAGATATTCCCTGCCGATTTTTCTCGCTTTTCAGGAAATCGGAGCTTAACAGCGTTATATTCCTCTTGCCGGCAAAGCCCGACCTTCGCACCGTGCCTTGCATTTCTGTATTCTGTTTGCTCAAATCCATCACTCCGCTTCTATTCTATATTTCCCCTTTCATCTTGTCAACATTTTGAGTAATATCCACGCCGCTTCCTCATCCGAGTAGACCTCCAACCATTCGTTGCCGTCCATCTTGGTGTCGTACCGAGCTTTGAGGCGTTTGGCTAATTCTTTCTGTAGCATATCTGTTTTCTCCTTTTTTTGAGGGTAATAAAAAAGGCAGATAGATTTTTGATTTCTATCTGCCTGTGTATCGGATATTCACTTTTCGGGAGTTCAAGTCTATCCACAAAGGGAAAACGGCGATTTTACATCTGTGTTTCGGTACAGAGAAAAATCGCCGTTTGGGTAGCAAAAAAGCCCGATATATTCGGGCTTTTCGCAGGAGACATCTTTTTTGTCTCCACATTATGGCGCAGATGGAGAGATTCGAACTCTCGCGGCGGTTACCCACCCTACGCCCTTAGCAGGGGCGCCTCGTCACCAGCTTGAGTACATCTGCAAAACCGTTAACTTAAACACACACTGTCAAGTTGTTGCACCGATTAGGTGCTTAACTAATATACCAAAACGAATCAAAAAAGTCAACACAAAATTTATATAATCGGGCAAAAAACTACATACAATAATCTATGGCGGAGGCAAACGGTGCCGAATTTGCGATTGTGAGGATTGATTATGGCAAAAAAACTATTTAAATACGAGCTCGGCGGCTTTGTGTTTTGCTGCATTTTGGGCACGCTTATGCATTTCTTTTATGAGTGGAGCGGCGATTTAACGATAATAGGAATATTATGCCCCGTAAACGAAAGCGTGTGGGAGCATTTAAAGCTGATTTTTTTATCCGTTTATATTTTGGGAAATTGCAGAATACTTTATATTCAACGAGCACACCCCGCTTGCTTTTTTTCAAAGCTTTGCGGCGCACTCTGCGGAATGACGGCAACACTTGCCGTGCACTATATTTACACGGGCGCGAGCGGAAAAGAAAGCATGGCGGCGGATATAATTTCATTTGTTTTGGGTATAGGCGCGGCATTCGGCGTAAGCTTTTTAATAATGAAAAACCGCACAAAGAAAAACAGGCTGTGCGAATCGATTTCGATTATATGCACGGTGATAATTTGCCTGCTTTTTACCATTTTCACCTTTATGCCGCCGCTCGCTCCCCTTTTTAAGGACGCAACAAACGGCGCCTACGGAATATAGGCGAAAGAAAAGCGGCGGTCTTACCGACTGCCGCTTTGTTGATTATTAAACCGTTTCCGAGATCGGAAATTTATTTGTTATGACCTCTCTTAAAGCGCTTTTTGCCTTCTTCTCTGAAAGCATCCAAGCCGCCTTTTTCATCATAAAGCTTTGCGGCCTCAAGGCAAATATCAAGGGAAAGGTTGATGCACTCCTCGCTCATATTATCGGGTGTGTCAAGGCGAGTGTGATAATAGGTTTTCGGATCGTGGTTAACGCCGCAAAAGCCGGAAGCCATAAGGCCGTATCTGCTGAAGCCCTCGGCATCAATTGCGCCGGGATAAAGCTCTGTTTCGGGCATTTCGATGCCGCAGTTTACACCGGCTTCATAAATAATTTCGGAAACAGCATTTGAGTTTTTCTGAGTGCCCGTGCAACCGTTTGTATAAATCTGGAGTTGCTCAATTTCACGCATTGTATCCATTGCGATAAAGATTGTTTCAACATCCGAAAGATCCTCTTTATGCCTTTTTGCATAAGCAACAGAGCCTCTTAAGCCGGCTTCCTCAGAGCCTGCAAGAAGAGCGCAAACCTCTGTGTTTTCAAATCTGAAATCGTTATCTGCCATTTCTTTTAATACGCCCATTGCGATGAAATCCGCAGTGAGGTTATCATTGGCGCCGTCTACAACAACTTTCCAGTTAATGAAAAAGCAAATAGCAAAGAAAAACGGAATAAGGATAAGCTGAATAATTCCGCAAACAAGCCAGAACTTGCTGATATATACACCGCTTACGCAAGCGTGAATAACCCAAATAACATCAAATATCGCAACTGCGATTAAGCCGCAAATCGAGCCCGACATAACGGTTGCAAGGCTTTTAAGGCCGCCGTGAAGTGAATAAGTCCATTCATTTGCAGCATCCGTGTGGCCGCCGAAGATAATTCTTCTTTTTTTACTTCTCCGCTGGGAGCACGGCGAGCCATAACATTTCTTGATACCTTACGAGGAAACAGGAAATCAACAAATTCACGATACATTAAAAATTCAATTACGAGGCAAGCAAGCGCAAGAAGCACAAAAACAGTTGCCACAATTGCCAAGCCGGGGCCTGAAACAACACCCTTATAGGTGAGCCAGAAAAAGATGACGGAAATAATTCCGATGCAGCCGGCTGCGGGAATCCAGCCCATAAATGCTGCGGGATGAACGGAAAAATCCTCCATTTCAACTTTGTCTGCCCACTGCTCAAGCTCGCCCTTTAAATATTTTTTTGAGCTTTTCTTTCGCTGTGGGAGCCCGGGGATCTTTCTTTGAAGTTTTCGCAAACATAGCGAATTCCGTCAACCATATATTTTTGAGTGGCTGCGGAAGCACCCTTGGTGAGTTTCATAAAACCGACCTCTTTCTAAAAAAATATTATGTTTTTTTATTATATTACAAAAACATTATGTTTTTTTCAACAACCGAAGTTAAAAATTGTTACAATGTTTTTTTAACATGTAAAAAGCGGTGAATTGCTACTCACAAAAATCAAAGCAAAATATTAGGAAATTTGTATAATATTTTTAGCACAATGCATAACTAATTTTTTTCTAAAGTTGTTAATTGTAAACAAAAAAACAATAATGATAAAATAATATTGCACAAAAATTGAATTGCATAAAAATTGCATTTAAACAAAAGGAGAGGACACTAAATGAGCATAAAAAACAAATACCTTGCGGGCCTTATGGAAAGGGTTATAAAAAGAAATCCCAATGAACCCGAATTTCATCAGGCGGTTGAAGAAATGCTTGAAACACTTGACCCCGTTGCCGACAGACATCCCGAATACATCGAAAAAGGTGTGTTTGACATGATTGTTGAGCCTGAAAGAGTTATCAAATTCCGCGTTCCGTGGATGGATGACAACGGAAACATTCAGGTAAACAGAGGCTACAGAGTTCAGTTTAACAGCGCCATCGGCCCCTACAAAGGCGGCTTGCGTTTTCATCCCTCTGTTTACGAAGGAATCATCAAATTCCTCGGCTTTGAGCAGATATTCAAAAACAGCCTTACCGGCCTGCCGATAGGCGGCGCAAAGGGCGGCTCAGACTTTGATCCCAAAGGCAAAAGCGACAATGAAGTTATGCGCTTCTGCCAAAGCTTTATGACGGAGCTTTACAGACACATCGGCGCAGACACCGATGTTCCCGCAGGCGATATCGGCGTAGGCGGCAGAGAAATAGGCTATCTTTTCGGCCAATACAAGAGAATAGTTAATCAAAAACGACGGTGTTCTTACCGGCAAAGGTCTCAACTACGGCGGTTCGCTTTGTTCGCACCGAAGCCACAGGCTACGGCCTTTGCTACTACACAGAGGTTATGCTCAAGCATCACCACACCTCCTTCAAGGGCAAAACCGTTGCTATCTCCGGTTCGGGCAATGTTGCGATTTATGCTTGCGAAAAAGCAACTCAGCTCGGCGCAAAAGTTATCACGATGAGCGATTCAAACGGCTACATCATTGATAAGCGCGGCATTGACCTTGCGCTCGTTAAAGAGCTTAAAGAGGTTAAGAGAAAGAGAATTAAGGAATATTTTAAGCACCATCCCGAAGCAGAATACCATGAGGGCTGCAGCGGCGTTTGGGGCGTTAAGTGCGACATTGCTCTTCCCTGCGCAACTCAAAAACGAGCTTAACGGCGAAGCTGCAAAGAAGCTTATCAAAAAAACGGCGTTTATGCTGTTTGCGAGGGTGCAAACATGCCCTCCACTCCCGAAGCAATTGCCGAATTCCAGAAGAAGGGCGTTCTTTTCGGACCTGCAAAAGCGACAAATGCCGGCGGCGTTGCAACATCTGCGCTTGAGATGTGCCAAAAACAGCTCACGCCACCCCTGGAGTTTTGAGGATGTTGACCGCGAGCTTATGAGCATTATGGAAAACATTTACAACAAGAGCTGCGAAGCTGCAAAGGAATACGGCGTTGAGGGCAACCTTGTTGCCGGCGCAAACATTGCGGGCTTCATCAAGGTTGCGGACGCTATGCTTGCACAGGGCCTTGTTTGATCTGAGCAGAGGCTTATATAAATATTGCATAAAAATCACCCCGAGCATCGCAAATGCTCGGGGTTTTACTATTATCTTAATATTAACAATGTTGCAAAAAAGGGAAAAACAAAAATTCGGAATGCTTAGACCGCGTTTTTTTATCACGGCGAATATTACGAAAGCGACGAATTATTTTCCGTTTATCATAAAAAAACAACGCCGCTCATGGGGTGAACCCATTTTTTTCGTTTATATTTATATAGCAATTACCCACGCCGAGCTCCGCCTGCTCAACGCTTGCCTCCACGGAATTATTGAAAAAAAGGATACATTTTAACATCGTATTTTTTTCCGCAGGATAATTAAACCTGATGGTGGGGCTGTAAACGGGCTGATAAATCGAAGCCAAAAAAACGAAGTATGCGCCTTGAGCTGAGGCATTCGGGAATACGGGTGTTATTCATTTTCATAATATATATTACCTCTATGAGCGGCGGAATTTAACCTCCGCCAAATAAATTATTGCAAAAAGGCAATTTTGTGTCAATATATTCATGGTGTATGACCAAAAAACAGCAGCAAAGTGCTGCTGTTGAAGTTTTAAGGCTTAATAAGGGTGAGGTTTTCGAGCGGTGCAAAGCCCATGCCCCGCAAATCGGAGATTGCATTATCGATTTCATCCGTCATTTTTAAAACATCGGGATTATGAGCGTCAAGACCGAGAATTGCGGTGTTTCCGACCTCTGCGGCAATTTTCCAAAAAAATCCTGATTGGGATAATGGCGATTTGTTATTCTGCCGAGGAAATTATACTCAATCGGATATCCGAGTTCTTTTTATCCTTTTACAAAGGCGATACATTTTTTTCGCAATAAACATCGCGCTCACCCGTGAAATTTATTAAATCCGGATGCGCAATATACGAAAATTCTTCCGTTTCAAGCCCCTCAATGCACTGCTTTACATAAGACTCCAAAAACCTGCACGCTTTTTCGTTTCATGGCCGCTGTAATGCGCAGCGGGTTCATATTCATTAAGATTGAAATGCTGACCCAAAAATCAGATAATCGATATCAAAGCTTTTTAAAAATTCAAGTTCATCCTTAAAAAGCGCCGGATAATATTCAAGCTCAAAGCCGAGCCTGATATCGATTTCAGCCGAATATTTATTTTTTTAAGCTTTTTGATTGAAGCCGCGTAATCCGCCGCAAATTCAGGCGCAATTCTGAAATCGGAATAATAACCGCTGCTTTTCGGAAACAGCATAGGCGCATGATCCGAGAAGCCAAGCTCCTCGCAGCCGCAGGAAATTGCGGCGGCAACATATTCCTCATCCGTGCCTTTTTGCATGGTGGCAGCGGCTTGTGTGAGTGTGGTAATTTTTTTCATAGTAAAAATTATTTTTACCACATTTTTTCTCAAAAAAATTCAATACTCTTTACTTGACAAGCACGATACTTTTTCGTATAATACCACTTGCAAACATTAAGTGTTTGCTTTTGGCCCGGTAGTTCAGCTGGTTAGAACGCCTGCCTGTCACGCAGGAGGTCGACGGTTCGAGTCCGTTCCGGGTCGCCAATTCAGATATGCTGATATGGCTCAGGCGGTAGAGCGCGTCCTTGGTAAGGACGAGGTCGGCGGTTCAAGTCCGCCTATCAGCTCCAGCTGCGCAGCAAACGCTGCGCAGTTTTTTTATTTTCACAGATTACATACATAAAATACCCCGCAGGCACGGCACATACCACCTGCGGGGATTTTTATATTTTGTTAAATTTTACAGGTTAATCAACCGAGCCGCCGTATTCGACAAAGCCGCATTTTTGCTTGCTGCCCGCGTTATATAGCACAAGATACATGCCGTCTGTTTTTCCCAGGCAATAACATGTTTCCCTCGCTTCAAGCGAGCCGACTTTAAGCTTTTTGGCGGTATCGGCAAAAAAACTGTTTCGGGAGTTGAACCGTTTTTTTATAGGTTTTTGCTTTCCGGCGGGGCTTTTGCCACTCCGCCCGCATATTCCACAAAGCCCGCCTTATGCTTTGATGTGCCGTTCAGCTTATAAACGAGAACATAACTGCTGCCTGATTTACTGTAGCACAGTGCGGATTCATAAGGTGAGAGCGAGCCGATTTCCTCGGCAAGTGAGTTATCCTTAAAAAAACTGTTTCCTTTGTTTTGCCGTTTTTTTCCAATTTACGGGTGTGGGAAACGAACCCGTGCCGCGAAGCTCGGTTAAGCCCAGCACTTTGCCGTAATCCTTGGGGCGCAAGAAGCCTTTAACCTTATTATAGCTGTGAGTTACAAAGCCGCAAGGCCTGCCGGACGGCCAATTTTGGTCAAACGACACAAAAGTTTTAGCATCGCTTTCACCCGAAGCAACCGCAATATGCCCCGCCGACGAGGAATTAACTCTTCGTTCCCAAACAACCATATCGCCCGCCCGCGGGCGCATACCGCTTTTATATGCCACCCTTGTGAAATGCGGAGTTAAAGCCGATTTTGAATTAAAAATTATCATAATACTGCCAAGCGTCGCCGTAACCGTTCATTGACGAAACGGGCACGCCGAAAACCCTGTTGCAATACGCTTTTATTACATCAACGCATTGATTTTTATTTGTTTTGCTTCCGGCGCCGTCCACATCAATATATTTGCCGCCGAGCGAGGCAAAAAATTCTTTTAAATACACAGAAACCGCCTCCGTTAAAACTTGCTGCAATCCGAGGGATTGTTTAAAATTCCGAACAAGGTTAATATTTCAACAACACAGGTGCCGATAACCTTAACCTCATCGCCGAGCTGCTGAGAAAACATTGCAAGCACAATGCAAACCTGGGCAAGAACGGCAAGCCAAACTATCGGACTTTTTAATCTTTGTTTCATTTAAATTTCCTTAGCCTTTCCGGCTACAACCGAATATAAAGCCGCACGCCTTATTGTAGCCGTATAAAGCGCGCGGTGAACGAGTTTTTTTAAATTATTCCGCGGCGGATTTTAAAGTGCACGGAGAAAAAATGCAAAAAAATCACATTTTTTTCCCGCATGGTTGCACAAATTCTCTATGTCCTCCATTCTATGATTAAGAACCTTTATCTGTTCTTTAAGAACAGGGATACGCTCGGCAAACGAATTATGCTTATCCACCTTTTCCTCAAGCCTTTTTAATTCGATAATTGGTCAGCTTTGAGGAGGCTAAAAATTCCGCCGAACGCGCCCGCGCAGGTGCCGATCAGGGAAAAGCAGAGCAACAATGATATTTTCGCTGATAATAACGCTCCTTTCTTTTGCTTTTTATTGAGGCAATCTTACAGATTAGCGAAAAAAATCCGAAAAAGTCAAGCATTTATTTTTTTCAGCGTCCCGATTATTTTCCATTCAATATGCACTATAAAGAGCATAAGATAAATATTCGTTTATGTATATTTATGCATTATTTGTGTATATTTATTACGAATTTGCAATAATCTATTGACATTGAAATCAGCAAGTGTATAATAGAAAAAGAATTATACTATTGAATCGGAGATGCATATTATGCCTAAAGTATTCATAGACGGGCAGGCAGGCACAACGGGTCTGCGAATTAAGAGCAGATTACAGCAGAGAGATGATATCGAACTGCTTGAGATAGACAACGAGAAACGCAAGGACAGCGCCGAAGTCAAAAAGCTGCTCAACGCGAGCGACATCACCTTCCTTTGCCTGCCGGACGAGGCGGCAAAAGAAGCCGCCGCTCTGCTTGACAAGGATAACAAGCACACAAAAATAATAGACGCTTCAACGGCGCACAGAACCGCGCCCGGCTGGGCCTACGGATTCCCGGAGCTTTCGCCCGAATTCAGAAAAGGGATTGAGGAAAATCAGCTTATTGCAAATCCGGGCTGCTACGCAAGCGGATTTATTTCGATAGTTTATCCGCTTATCGCCCACGGAATCATAAGCCGTGATTATCCCCTCACCTGCTTTGCCGTTTCAGGCTACAGCGGCGGCGGAAACAAAGCAATTGCTCAATACGAGGCGGCCGAAAGAGACCCCGAGCTTGATTCGCCGCGGCAATATGCGCTCGGCCAAACGCACAAGCACCTGAAAGAAATGCAGGCAATCACTAAAAATTGAGCGCACGCCGATTTTTTTCGCCCATGATTTGCGACTACAAATGCGGAATGGTTGTGAGCATTCCCCTTTTTCACAAACATGCTTGCAAAAAAAGCATAACGCCGAATGAAGTGCGCGAGGTGCTTAAAGAGCATTATGCGGGAAGCGAATTTGTTAAGGTTCGTGAAGCGGGCTACAGCGAAAGCATGATCGGCGCAAACAATTTTGAGGGGCGCGACGATATGGAAATAGAGCTCAACGGCAACGCCGACAGATTTGTTATCACATCAAGATTTGATAATTTGGGCAAAGGCGCAAGCGGCGCGGCAATAGAATGCATGAATATCGCCTGCAAAAATCAATGACGATAAATCACTGAATATCGGAGAGTGAAAAAAATACGAAACTCACAAACGCAGCAGTTTGCGCCCCAAAGGGCTTTAAGGCAACCGGCGTTTACTGCGGAATCAAAAAAAGAGCAATTCGCCCACACACAAAAACGACTTGGGAATGATAGTTTCCGATGTTCCCTGCGCTGCGGCAGCGGTTTACACCACAAACAAGGTTAAGGGCGCACCTATCATCGTTACAAAGAAAAACCTTAAAAAAACGGGCGGCGTTGCAAGAGCGGGTATAGTAAATTCCAAAAAAACGCAAACACCTGCAACGCAGACGGCGAAGAAAAAAAGCCGAAAAATGTGCAGCCTTGCGGCAAACGCTTTAGGCATTAAAAAGCGAAGAAATTATTGTTGCCTCCACGGGCGTTATCGGGCAGGTTTTGCCGATTGAGCCTATCGAAGCGGGAATCAAGCCGCTTGTTGACGGGCTTTCCTACACGGGCAACGAAGCCGCTGCAACAGCGATTATGACGACGGACACAATAAAAAAAGAATACGCTGTTGAATTTGAAATCGGCGGCGTTAAATGCAAAATCGGCGGCATGGCAAAGGGTTCGGGTATGATTCACCCCAATATGGCTACAACGCTGAATTTCATAACAACGGATGCGGCAATCGAAAAAAGCGCTTTGCAGGAGGCTTTGAACGACATAGTTAAAATCACCTACAACTGCCTTTCGATTGACGGCGACACCTCCACAAACGACATGGTGGCGCTTATGGCAAACGGGCTTGCGCAAAACGAGGAAATCAAAAGCGGTTCCGTTGAATTTGTGCTTTTCAAATCGGCTCTTTATGAGGTTATGATGCACCTAACGAGAATGCTTGCAAAGGACGGTGAAGGCGCCTCGAAGCTGATTGAATGTGTTTGCAAGGGAGCACCGAGCCAGGACGATGCAATGAAGGTTGCAAAAATCCGTTATCGGCTCAACGCTGTTTAAATGTGCGATTTTCGGCGAGGACGCCAACTGGGGCAGAATCCTTTGCGCAGTCGGTTATGCCGACGCGGAATTTGACATAAACAAGGTTGATGTTGATTTAAAAGAGCGAATACGGTGAAATCGCCGTTTGCAGAAGCGGCGCGGGAGTTGAGTTTTCCGAGGAAAAGGCCGCGGAGATTTTGAAAAGCGAAGAAATATTCGTGCTGATAAATCTGCATGCGGGCGAAGCGAAGGCAACCGCCTGGGGCTGTGATCTTACATATGACTATGTTAAAATCAACGGAGATTACCGCACCTGATAAAGCGGCAAAAAGGAGGGCAAAAATGGATATTACAAACGCAATGAAAGCCGAAGTGCTGGCAAGGGCTTTGCCTAACATTCAGCTTTACAGAAAGAAAAATAATAGTTGTTAAATACGGCGGAAACGCCATGATAAACGAAGAGCTTAAAGAATCCGTTATGCGCGATTTGGTGCTGCTTACAACAATCGGCATCAAGGTGGTGCTCGTGCACGGAGGCGGCCCAGAAATAAATAAAGCCCTTAAAGCCATGAACATTGAAAGCAAGTTTGAAAATGGGCTCAGGGTTACCGATAAAGACACGGTTAATGTGGTTCAAATGGTACTTGCAGGCAAGGTTAACAAGGATTTGGTTTGCCAAATCGGAAATCTCGGCGGTCACGCAATCGGTCTGTCCGGCATGGACGACAATATGATTAAATGCCGACCGCTTGACGAAAGCCACGGCTTTGTGGGCGACATTATTGATATGAATACCGAGGTTATAGACGAGGCATTGAACAACAACTTCATTCCCGTTATCTCCACCATCGGCTGCGACGAAAACAATAATTGCTACAACATTAACGCAGACACCGTTGCCGCCGCCGTTGCCGGAAAGCTTAAAGCGGAAGCGCTTATTTCGATGACGGACGTTGTGGGTTTGCTCAGAGATAAGGATGATGACAGCACCTTAATTCACAGAGTTTACATTTCCGATGTGCCGCGCCTTATTTCCGAGGGGATCATAACGGGCGGCATGATTCCGAAAATAGATTCGATGACCCAAGCTATTCGCGAGGGCGTTAAAAAAGCATTTATTATTGACGGGCGCGTTCCCCACTCCATTCTGATGGAAATGCTGACGGATGAAGGTATGGGCACAATGTTCAGAAGCAGGTGAGAATATGAATACAAAAGAAAAAGACAATGAATTTGTTTCTCACGCATACGGCAGATTCGATGTTGCGCTTTCGAGCGGCAAAGGCTCAACCGTGTGGGATGAAAACGGAAAAGAATACATAGATTTCGGCTCTGGGATAGGCGTTACGGCATTCGGCATTGCGGATGAAGAATGGAAAAGCGCAGTTGAAGCGCAGCTTGATAAAATTCAGCACACTTCAAACCTTTACTACACAAAGCCCTGCGCCGACCTTGCGATGCTGCTTTGTGAAAAAACGGGAATGAAAAAGGTTTTCTTTGCAAACAGCGGTGCCGAAGCAAACGAGGGCATGATAAAATTCGCAAGAAAATACAGCTTCGACAAATACGGAGAGGGCAGAAAAACAATTATCACCCTTGTTAATTCGTTCCACGGCAGAACGATAACAACGCTCTCCGCCACGGGGCAGGACGGCTTTCACACCGTTTTCGGTCCGTTCACTCCCGGCTTTAAATATTGCCCGGCAAACGATATAAAAGCGCTTAACGATATGATTACGGACGATGTGTGCGCAATTATGTTTGAATGTGTTCAGGGTGAAGGCGGCGTGCTTAATTTGAACGAAGAATTTGTGCATGAGATCGCAAAAATAGGCGCAGAAAAAGATATTCTTGTTGCCGTTGACGAGGTTCAAACAGGCAACGGCAGAACGGGCAAATATTTTGCATACATGAATTACGGCATAACGCCGGATATTGTTTCAACTGCCAAAGGGCTTGCGGGCGGTTTGCCGATGGGCGCGGTGCTTTTCGGTGAAAAGCTTAAGGACACGGTTACACCGGGTTCACACGGCTCAACCTTCGGTGGAAATCCGATTGCCGCAGCCGGTGCTATAAGCATTGTTGAAAGAATAGACGATAAATTCCTTAATGAGGTTGCCGCAAAGGGCGATTACATCAGGGATTATCTCGGCAAAATCAAAGGCGTTAAATCAATTTCGGGCATGGGGCTCATGCTCGGCATAGAAACCGAAAAGCCGGCAAAAGAGATTGCGGCAGAGTGCCTTGAAAGAGGGCTTCTTGTGCTGACCGCCAAAACAAAAATCAGGCTTTTGCCTGCGCTTAACATAAGCAAAAACGAGCTTGACAAAGGGCTTAATATATTGAAAGAGGTTATTGAAAAAAATGAAGCATTTACTTAAATTAAAGGATTTGGACAAAAAAACGAAATTCTTGATTTGCTGAATCTTGCCGATCAACTTAAATACGAAACAAAGCACGGAATCGAGCACCATTTGCTTAAAGGCAAAAACGCTCGGCATGATTTTCCAAAAAAAGCTCCACAAGAACGCGAGTTTCCTTTGAAACGGGCATGTATCAGCTCGGCGGCCAGGCATTATTCCTTTCAAACAGAGATCTTCAAATCGGCAGAGGCGAGCCCATGCAGGACACGGCAAGGGTTCTTTCCCGCTATCTTGACGGCATAATGATAAGAACATTTGAGCAAAAAGAGGTTGAGGATCTTGCAAAATACGGCTCAATTCCGATTATCAACGGACTTACCGATTACTGCCATCCCTGCCAGGTGCTTGCGGATTTAATGACCATTCGCGAGCATAAAAAAACACCTTTGACGGCCTTAAATTCTGCTTTATCGGTGACGGCAATAATATGGCAAACAGTCTTATCGTCGGCGCAATCACAATGGGAATGGAATGTGCAATCGCCTGCCCCGCTGATTACAAGCCCGATGCCGAAATCATAAAATGGGCAAGCGAAAACGGCAAATTCACATGCAGCGACGATATACTTGCCTGCGCAAAAGATGCCGATGTTATTTACACGGATGTTTGGGCTTCAATGGGTCAGGAGCAGGAAAAAGCAGAGCGCGAAAAGATTTTCAAAAATTATCAGATAAACGACGAAGTTATGGCGGCGGCTCACGATGACGCGATGGTGCTTCACTGCCTGCCGGCACACAGGGGCGAGGAAATCACAGCAGAGGTGTTTGAAGCCCATGCAGATGAAATATTCGACGAAGCCGAAAAACAGACTTCACGCACAAAAGGCCGTGCTGGTTAAGCTTCTCGGCCAAAAACAAATAAACCGAAACGGATGTTTTTTTAATGGATAACGAAAAAGTTTATATATGCCTGGCGGACGGACATATATTTGAAGGGAAGCGCTTCGGCGCGGGCGGTGATGTTTGCGGCGAGCTTGTGTTTACCACAGGGATGTGCGGATACATCGAAACGCTTACCGACCCAAGCTATTACGGGCAAATCGTGCTGCAAACATTTCCGCTTATAGGCAACTACGGCTTTATAGCGGAGGATGCGGAAAGCGCAAAGCCGTATCTTACGGCATACATTGTGCGCGAAAAGTGCGACAATCCCTCCAACTTTAGATGCGGTGAAACGCTTGACAAATATTTGAAAGACAACAATATTCCCGGAATCTATGATGTTGACACACGCGAGATAACAAAAATCATCAGGGAAAGCGGCGTTATGAACGCAATGATATGCTCCGATCCGAGAAATTTTGATAAAGAAAAGGTTGAGACATACAGAGTAAGCGGAGCGGTTGAAGCCGTTACTGCAAAAACTCCGCTGCCCGTTGCCTGCGAAAGCCCGAAATACAATGTTGTGCTGCTGGATTACGGCAAAAAAGAAAACATTGTGCGCGAGCTTGTTAAGCGCGGCTGCAATGTGGCGGTTGTGCCGAGCGGCACAAAGGCGGATGATGTGCTGAAGCTCAATCCGGACGGCATTATGCTTTCTAACGGACCCGGAGATCCGAGCGACAACGCAGATTGCATTAACGAGCTTAAAAAGCTTATCGGAAAAAAAGCCTATTTTCGGAATTTGCCTCGGTCACCAGCTATTGGCACTTGCCATGGGCGCCAAAACCACAAAGCTGAAATACGGCCACAGAGGGGTAAACCAACCCGTTAAGTGCATTGAAACGGGCAGAACATACATTTCCTCGCAAAACCACGGCTATGCAGTTTTAAATGATGAAATCGAAAAGTGCGGCGGCATTATAAGCTACATCAACGCAAATGACGGCACAAACGAAGGCGCGGATTACCCCAACAAAAATGCATTTTCCGTGCAATTTCACCCCGAAGCATGCAGCGGTCCGCACGACACAAGATTTTTTTGTTTGACAAATTCATTAAAAGTGATGGGAGGTAACGAATAATGCCTCTTGATAAAAAGTATAAAAAGGTGCTTGTTATCGGATCGGGCCCTATTGTTATCGGCCAGGCGGCGGAATTTGACTATGCAGGCGCACAGGCGTGCCGCGTTCTTAAAGACGAGGGTGTGGAAGTGGTGCTTGTTAATTCAAACCCCGCAACGATTATGACGGACAAAGCACTTGCAGACCATATTTACCTTGAACCGCTTACCGAAGAAACCGTTAAGCGCATTATCGAAAAAGAAAGGCCGGACAGCATTTTGGGCGGCCTCGGCGGCCAAACGGGGCTTACTATTTCAATGCAGCTTGCAAAGGACGGATATCTTGACAAAATGGGAGTTCGCCTGCTCGGCACCGACGCACAAGCGATAGACAAAGCAGAAGACAGGCAACTTTTCCGCGACACAATGTTAAAGCTCGGGCAACCAGTCGTACCCTCCGATATTGCAAACGACATTGAAACCGCGGAAAAAATCGCAGAAAAAATCGGATATCCCGTTATAATAAGACCCGCATTTACACTCGGCGGCGCAGGCGGCGGCGTGGCACACAACAAGGAAGAACTTGACCGTGTTGCAAAGCACGGACTTATGCTCAGCCCGATAACGCAAATTCTTGTTGAAAGATACATTGCCGGCTGGAAAGAAATTGAATTCGAGGTTATGAGGGACGGCGTAGGCAATGTTATTGCCGTTTGCTCCATGGAAAACTTTGACCCAGTAGGCGTTCACACGGGCGACAGCATAGTTATCGCCCCGGCTGTTACGCTCGGCGACAAGGAATACCAAATGCTGCGCAGTGCCTCGCTAGACATTATCACCGAGCTTGGGATTGAGGGTGGCTGCAACTGCCAATTTGCGCTTAATCCCGAAAGCTTTGAATACAGCGTAATCGAGGTTAATCCCCGCGTTTCGCGTTCCTCGGCGCTTGCTTCAAAGGCAACGGGCTACCCGATTGCAAAGGTTACAACAAAAAAATCGCGCTTGGCTACACGCTTGATGAAATACGAAACGATGTTACGGGCAAAAACCTGCGCTTGCTTTGAGCCAACGCTTGATTATGTGGTTGTTAAGGTGCCGAAATGGCCGTTTGACAAATTTATAAACGCATCGCGCACGCTCGGCACGCAGATGAAAGCCACGGGCGAGGTTATGAGCATTGCCCCATCTTTTGAGATGGCGATAATGAAAGCCGTTCGCGGTGCGGAAATCGGGCTTGACACGCTAAACAACAAAGCTGTTTCAAAGCTTGATTTGCCGCAGGCACTTTCAAATCAGGATGATTTAAGGCTGTTTACCGTTTTCCGTGCACTGAAATGCGGAATTTCCGTTAACGAAATTCACCGCATAACGATGATTGACGAATGGTTTTTATACAAACTAAAAAACCTTGCCGATTATGAAGCACAAATCGAAAATTCGACGGTGAGCAACGATTTATACTTAAAGGGCAAAAAGTTCGGCTATACAGATGAGGCAATTGAACGCATAAGCGGCTCTCCCCTTGCGTTCCACAAGGAAGCCGTTTATAAAATGGTTGACACCTGCGGCGCCGAATTTGCCGCAAAAACACCGTATTTTTATTCAACATACGACGAGCATTGCGAAAGCCGCGAAATAAAGCGCGGCGAAAAAGAGCGCATAATCGTTTTAGGCTCCGGCCCCATAAGAATCGGCCAAGGCATCGAATTCGATTATTCCTCCGTTCACTGCGTTTGGACTCTTAAAGAGCTTGGCTATGAGGTTATTTTAATCAACAACAACCCGGAAACCGTTTCAACAGATTTCGACACAGGCGACAGGCTTTATTTTGAGCCGCTCTGCCCCGAGGATGTTATGAACATCATCAAGGTTGAAAAGCCGATGGGCGTTGTTGTGGCATTCGGCGGCCAAACGGCAATCAAGCTTACCAAATTTCTTGACGGCAACGGCATAAAAATCCTCGGCACCTCTGCCGAAGGTATCGACGTTGCCGAGGACAGAGATAAATTCGACAAGCTGCTTGAAAAATTTCACATTTTCCGCCCGAAGGGAACCTCCGTTACAACTCTTGAGGGTGCTTTAAATGCGGCAGACTCCCTCGGATATCCTGTTTTATTGAGGCCGAGTTATGTTATCGGCGGTCAAAATATGACCATTGCCTATACTAGCGACGATGTTGAAAGATATATGGACATCATTCTGCGCCAGGGCATAGAAAACCCTGTGCTTGTGGATAAATACATGATGGGCACGGAGCTTGAGGTTGACTGCATCTCAGACGGCAAAGATGTGCTTATTCCCGGCATTATGGAGCACATCGAACGCGCGGGCGTTCACAGCGGCGATTCAATTGCCGTTTATCCGCCATACAATTTGCAGGATAAAATGCTGCACAAGATTTGCGACGTTTCCGAAAAGCTTGCGCTTTCACTCGGAACAAAGGGTCTTGTGAACATTCAATATTTAACATATCAAAACGAGCTATATGTTATTGAAGTAAACCCGAGAGCATCGCGCACAATCCCCTATATCAGCAAGGTTACGGGAGTGCCGATGGTTGAGCTTGCCACCAAAATAATGGTAGGCTCAACTCTTAAAGAGCTTGGCTACAAACCGGGGCTTTACAAGATTCCGCCCTATTATGCGGTTAAGGTGCCCGTATTCAGCTTTGAAAAGCTTAACAATGTAAACAGCCAGCTCGGCCCCGAAATGAAATCAACGGGCGAGGTTTTGGGCGTTGGCAAAAATCTGAACGAGGCATTGTTTAAAGGGCTTGTTTCCGCCGGCTTCAACATTGATTCGCAAAAAATTGAGCGCCACGGCGTTTTGATAACGGTTACCAAACAAGACAGATATGAAATCGTAAACCTTGCCAAGAAGCTTGATGATTTAGGCGCACAGCTTTGGGCAACTCCCGAAACGGCAAAAGCCATTTCAAGCCTCGGAATTGATGTTAAAACGGTAAACAAGCTGCGTGATGATAATTCTATTATGGATTTGGTTGAAAGCGGCAAGCTTGATTACATTGTTTACACCGGCAAGAGCGATAAAAAAAGCATAGCCGATTACATTAAGCTTTTCAACCGCGCAAACCAGCTCGGTATAGCAACGCTCACCTCGCTTGACACGGCAAACGCACTTGCCGACATTATCGCAAGCCGATACAATCAAATGAACACGGAGCTTGTGGATATAAACAACATGCGAAGCGAAAAGAGCATGCTTAAATTCAGCAAGATGCAGGGCACGAGCGACGATTATATTTTCTTTAATAACAAATGCGGCATAATCACCTGCCCCGAAAGCCTGGCTATTGAGTTTACGGACAGACACAAGAGCATCGGCGGTGACGGAATTGTGCTTATTGAAGATTCAAAAAAATTGCAAATGCCAAAAATGCGCATTTTTTTAACCTTGACGGTTCAGAGGGCAAAATGGCAGGCAATTCCATTCGCTGTGTCGGCAAATATCTTTACGACAACGGTTTTGTTGATAAAGACAGAATCACGGTTGAAACGGCAAGCGGAATTAAGGTGCTTGATTTATTTACGAGAAACGGCAAAGTTTCCTCCGTTACCGTAAATATGGGCAAAGCGTATTTGGAGCCTAAGCAAATTCCCGTTTTTGCTTGACGGCGATATTATCAACGACCGAAAGGTTAAAATCGGCGGCAGCAAATACAAAATAACCTGCGTTTCAATGGGAAACCCGCACTGCATAGTGTTTGTGGATAATGTTGATAAAATTGACATTGAAAAAACAGGCCCGCAGTTTGAAAAATGCCCCAATATTCCCCGAACGAGTAAACACGGAATTTGTGAGAATAGTAAACGAGCACACAATTAAAATGCGTGTTTGGGAGCGCGGAAACGGCGAAACGCTTGCATGCGGCACGGGTGCCTGCGCGGCAGCGGTTGCAGCTGTTCTTAACGGCAAATGCGCCAAAGGCGAGGACATCACCGTCAAGCTTCGCGGCGGCGATTTAATTGTTAATTACACGGACGACAGAGTTCTGCTTACGGGCGATTGCAATCTTGTGTTTACAGGCGAAATCGAATATTAACGGTGCAGTGTAATTTTTCCGTTATATAACAAAAGGCACATCCGACGATGTGCCTTTTTAATCTAAATATATTCTTAAGTAAGCCTGAAATATATGTACTTGAAAGTATTGATAATAAAAATTATAATGTAAATAAACAAGCAACTGCCCGACAGACAGCCGGCCTGAGCTTTGCCTACAAATTGCCATCAACTTTTTTTGAGAATTGTGCGGTTATTTTTATTCTGATATATAACAAAAACTCAATAAAGCACTCAACTTCCGAGTGCTTTATTCACTCGGCAAAAAAAGGTTGGCGCAGCCTTCTCGATCGGCAAAAAAAGCTTATGAAACCGGACGATCGACGATTGCTTAAATACAGTTTGAAACAAATGCAATATCTTTTTAAGAAACCGACTCCAAATTGTTTAATATACAAAAACACAGCAAAAAGCGGCTTGGCAAAAACCAAGCCGCTTAATTTTATGCAATTATTAAACCGGGCAATTAGGAATAAATCCAATAGTTGAGAGTTAAGCAGTTTGAATTAACAACAAGCCTAACATCCGCACCGGGTGCAACCGGAGTGGGAGCGATTTCACCGGAGGCAAGCAGATTTGCGATTTCATCAACCTTACCGCTTGCATTATCGGCATTAGAATGCGAAAGGTAAATTCCGTTATTCGAGCAATCGCCGGTATATGTGTGGCCGCCTTTAAAATCCTTAAGGCAGGCTTCGATTGCATTGCCGTAATCCTTAACGCAAATACCGAGATAATTTTCCCAATTAAGCTGATAGTTTTGAGCGCCGAATGCCCATTTTTGGTCGCTGTATTTCTTTGTGGCTTCTGCAACGGTGTTTTCCTCATCGCATCCGCCTGCAAAAATAAGCGTATCGCCCTTATCAAACATATCCTCCGGCAATGCCTGAACGCGATTTACCATTGTGAAGGTGGTGGATTGATAATATTCGTTTGCCATAACTATATCTGCGCCGTAGCCGAGCTGATCGGCATTACTCCAATGAGTGAAGATATATCCTTCCTTCGGAGCCGCCGCGGAAACGGGAACAACATCATCTGCACTGTACCAACCCGAACCGTTGGATTGGCCGTCGCCCCCCTCGCCGGTTACGACATTAACGCGGAAATTCGGAACATCGCTGTTTACATAAGTGGGAGTAAGAGTTACACCCTTATTATCGTCGTTTACCGTTACGGTAACCGTTTTTTGAGTTGTGTCTTCAAGAACATAACCGTTTGTTTCCCAGTGGCTGAATTCCATTCCGGACGGTGCGGAGGGAGCCGTAACCGTGGCGGAATTGCCGCTCATAAGATATTCGGTGTAATAATCCGAAACGGTGTCTATATTCTTAACAACAACGGGATATGTTTCGCTTTCGGCATCGCGGTAAACAGCGGTGATTGTGCAATTGCATTTTTCAACAAGCAAGTTTGTTTGCGGCTTCTTTTTGGTGGAAAGATTAACCTTGGAATCCTTAACGCCATCGGTGTTGCTCTTGCATTCCCAATGGTCAAACACCTTGCCGTTTTCGGCCGGATCGGCGGTAAGAGTAACATTTTGACCTTCTGTATAAGTGCCGGAGCCTGTGCCGCTCACAACCTTAACGATAAAGTAATCACCGTTATAATCATCAAGCTTTTGATAATTTGCCGTGAGAGTAACCGTGTAGTCGTAATTTAAAAGTGAAGAATCATAATCGGCATAATCCATGCTTACGGGCACACCGAGCTGATCTGCGGCATACTGCGCACCCTGAACAAAGCCTGCGCCGTAAAGAGAAGATGTTTTTGATTTAACCGAGCCGAGATACCCAAGCTTTGTGTTGCCGGCCATAACAGCTTCATAGCCTGCAAGGAAGCCGCTTTGAAGGCTGTCAAACGAAACACACATAACATTTTCGATATAAGCATCTGTATCGTCGTTCTGCGCATGGGGAGTGCCATCTGCAAGAATGAATTTAACATTGCTGTAAAGCGGAGCCTTATCATAAACGGCAACCTCAAACACATCCGTGGGCAAAACAATATATTCGGCGCCCTTTTTAACGGCAAGGTCGATATATTGCTCTGCGTTTTCGGTTGAAAGCGTTTCGCCGTCCGAAACTTTTGGCTGATAATAGCGATAAGATGATCCGGATTCCTCGGCAAAGGATTTAACGCCCTGCCAAGCGCTTTGGTTATAAGATCCGTCCGTAACCGTACCGCCGTCCGTAATCATAACGATTTGATAAGACGCCTGATCGGCCTTTGAGCAACCGGCAAAAAGCAAATGCCGAAACCGCAATTAAAGCGGCGCACATAAATGCGGAAAAGAATTTTTCTTCATATACAGTTTCCCTCCGATATTAAAAATATCTTATAGAATATAATATCAAAATCGCGATAATAATGCAATAGAAATTTATTGATTTGGCAGGCAAAAAAAGAATTATACTGATAATAGAGTTAAAATGCACCGATTTTACAAAGGACTGATAAAATGCTTGAAACACAACTTGAATACATATTAAGCAAAACTGACGCAAAACCGAAAACGGCAATTGTGCTCGGTTCCGGACTCGGTGATTTTGCAGACGGACTTAATGCAGCGGCGGTTATAAACTATGCCGATATTCCCGATTTCCCCGTTTCCACCGCTCCGGGGCACAAGGGCAGATTTATATTTGCAAACATAAGCGGCGAGGAATGTGTGCTTATGCAAGGCAGAGTTCACCTTTACGAGGGCTACACAGCCGCACAAACCGCCGTGCCGATAAGGCTTATGCGGCTTATGGGAGCCGAAAATTTGATTTTAACAAACGCCGCCGGCGGAATAAACAAAAATCTCAATCCCGGCGATTTTATGATAATAGAGGATCATATTTCAAGCTTTGTGCCGTCTCCCCTAACCGGCAAAAACGACGAGTCACTCGGCGTGCGTTTTCCGGATATGAGCAATGTTTACGACAAAGAGCTTATAAAGCTGATTAAATCCGCCGCTGCGGAATGCGGAATAAACATAAAAAAAGGCGTTTATATTCAACTCGGCGGACCTGCGTTTGAAACAAAGGCGGAAATCAAAATGTGCTCTATGCTGGGTGCGGACGCCGTCGGCATGAGCACGGCAACGGAGGCGCAAGCGGCAAAGCACTGCGGCTTTAGGGTTTGCGGCATAAGCTGCATAACTAATTTAGCGTGCGGCTTGCGCGATGTGCCGATAACCTCTGAGGAGGTAAACGAAACCGGCACAAGAACGGCAAAGGATTTTGCTGCGCTTATAACAACGCTTACGGAGAAAAATTCATAATGGATAATATAATTTACGAAAAACGGCAGCCTTAAAAATACTTGACCAAACCCTGCTGCCGAACGAAGAAAAATACATAACAATGAAAAGCCTTGAAGAATGTATTGAGGCAATAAAAAAGCTGCGAATACGCGGCGCGCCCGCCATTGGCATTTTTGCCGGTTATTCGCTTGCGCTTTTTAACGGAGGCGATATTAAAGCCGCCAAAGCGGCGCTTGACGCGGCAAGACCAACGGCCGTTAATTTATCCTGGGCAACGGCGCGTATAGCCGAAGCGGCAGAAGCGGGAAAGAATCTTATTGCCGAAGCAAAAGCCATTCACGCTGAAGACATTGAGCTTTGCAGAAAAATAAGCGAATACGGGCTTTCACTGCTTAAAGACGGCGACGGAATTTTAACCCACTGCAACGCAGGCGAGCTTGCAACCTCAAAATACGGCACGGGGCTGGGCCCGCTGATTTTGGGCAAGGAAAAGGGCTACACCTTTCATGCCTACACAGATGAAACAAGGCCGCTTTTGCAGGGCGCAAGACTCACAAGCTATGAGCTTGAAAAAAGCGGAACCGATGTGCATTTAATCTGCGACAATATGGCAAGCTATGTTATGAAACAAGGGCTTATAGACGCCGTTTTAGTTGGCTGCGACAGAATTGCGGCAAACGGAGATGCCGCAAACAAAATAGGCACAAGCGGCACGGCGATTTTGGCAAAATACTACGGCATTCCCTTTTATGTTTTGGGGCCTTATTCAACGGTTGATTTTTCAACGCCCACGGGCGACGATATTGAAATAGAGATGCGCGGGGGGCGACGAAATCAAAAACAATGTTATTTGAAAAAAACCCACCGCCCTGCCCGAAACAAAAATGCCTTAATCCCGCATTTGATGTTACGGATTACAGCCTGATTACCGCAATTATAACGGACAAAGGGAATTGTTTATCCACCGTTTAACGAAAAATTTGAAAAAAATATATTGGGCGAAAAAAAGCCGAATAAAACAAAGGTGAAAATATGATACGATTTTATAACGGCCGTCTGCTTTCTTTCAAAAACGGCTTTGAAATAACGGACGACGAAGTGTGGACAAACGACAGCGAGATTGCTTTCGTCGGAAAAAATCACGATAAAAAGGCAGATCGCGAAATAGATTTAAACGGAAATCTGCTTATGCCCGCATTCAAAAATGCGCACACACATTCGGCAATGACCTTTGCGCGCAGCCTTGCGGATGATTTGCCGCTTCAGCCCTGGCTTTACGATATGATTTTCCCGATGGAGGCAAAGCTTAACGAAAGCGATATTTACACTCTTTCAAGGCTTGCTTTTTTGGAATATCTTTCAAGCGGAATTTCTGCATGCTTTGATATGTATTATTTTCCGGAAGCCATGGCAAAAAGCCTCTGTTGACGCGGGCTTCAGAACAGTTATGTGCGGCGCGGTAAACAATTTCAAAGAATCCGTTTCTCTGCTGGACGAATATTATCATAAAAATACAATTCATACGATGAGCTTATCTCCTACCGCCTCGGTTTTCACGCGGAATACACCACTTCAAAAGAGCTGATGAGCGGCATCGCCTTGCTTGCCGAAAAGCACGAAGCGCCCGTTTTTACTCATTCCTCCGAAACCAAAAGCGAGGTTGAGGGATGCTTGGAGCGATACGGTAAAACGCCGACGGAATTATTTGAGGAGCTTGGGCTTTTCAACTACGGCGGAGGCGGCTTCCACAGCGTTTGGATGAGCGAAAATGACCTGGAAATTTACAAAAAGCACGGTATTTGGGCTGTTATTAACGCAGGCTCAAACAGCAAGCTGGCATCTGGCATTGCGCCGCTAGAAAAAAATGCAGAAAGCCGGCATTAACACGGCAATCGGCACAGACGGCCCAAGCAGCAACAATGCTCTTGATATGTTTAGAGAAATGTATTTGGCTGCCGTAACACAAAAAGCTGAAAAACAAGCGATGCAGCTGCCTGCGATGCTGCCGAGCTTCTTAAATCTGCAACAGTTGGCGGCGCACACTGCATGGGGCTTTATAACTGCGACATCATAGACACCGGCAAAAAAGCCGATTTAACGGTTATCGACCTGCACCGACCGAATATGCAGCCGATAAACAATATAATTAAAAACATTGTTTACAGCGGCTCAAAAGAGAATGTTAAGCTGACGATGATAAACGGCAAAATCCTTTATGAAAACGGCGAATTTATAGGCACAGACATTGAAAAAATTTATTACGAAGCGCAAAAAATTACCGACAGATTAAAAAAAGCATTTTATAATTAACAGGATGATTTAAATGAAAAAAAGACATAAATACGGGCAAAATCTACGGCAAAATGCGAACACGGTAACATTGACCGCAATTGCAATTTTGGCAGGAATAATATTGCGAATTGCGTTTTTTTATGTTTTTATTCCAAAAAAACGGAGATATTTATTGCGACGAGGCGATGACTGTTTTAAACGCCCGTGCAATTGCAAACAGCGGCACTGACATTATGGGCAACGCATATCCTATTTATTTTTGCCACTTGGCTTTACGGCGGGCAATCCGGCTTTGCAACATACATTATGGCGGCATTTATAAAGATATTCGGCTTTGGGCTTGAAATAACAAGGCTACCGATTTTGATTTTTTTCCGTGTTGGGGCTTTGTGCCTTTGCAGGCTGTGCAAAGCTGATTATGCAAAACGAGCGGCAGGTATTTTTTTGCCACGGCGCTTGCGGCTTTAAGCCCGCATTTTATCTATCAATCGGCATGGACCCTTGACTGCGCGTTTTTCCCGCAGTTATTTATAATAGGATTGTATTTTCTGCTGAAAGGATATAAAAGCCGCAGCAAATTATGCTATGCGGCGGCAATGATTTTCTTTGCGCTTTGCCTTTATTCTTACATAGCGGCGTTTTTGATTGTGCCTGTTTTTTTGGTGATATTCTTTATCACGGGAATGGCTCAAAAGCGCATAAAATTCGGCGAAACGGTTTTGAGCGTGATTGTTATTACGCTTGCGGCATTGCCGATCATCGCCTTCGGCTTTGTGCAAACAGGGCTTATCGGCAAATTTTCAATATTCGGCTTCACGGCATCAAAAATGCAGGATTACAACAGAGCATCTTCGTTTAATTTTGAGGGCGGTGCAAAAGGCTTTTTAATGAATATTGCCTACAACATCATTTATGAGGCAATTCACTTCTTCATGCCCGACACTGTAATTTACCGCAATGCCTTGGGAGCAAATTTTGCAGATGCGGCATCAAAAAACGAAGTGCTTCAAATTCTTTACAACATCACCACTCCTAATGACAGCATTTCAGCCTTTGATTTCGGCCATGCGCTGAGCGGCATTTTACTGCTTGCAGGCTTTATAACGATTATCATAAAACGCAAAAAGCTGAATAAAGATTTCAGGCACACTGTTTTTGCGCTGACGGCAACACTGGCAATATTTGCCGTTTTCGTTAAGCTGCGCAGTTACACGCTTTACAGATTTTCTGCTTTTTATTGGCTGTTTTACCTTGTTTGCGCGGTTGCCGCGGCAGGACTTTATGATTCGATAAAGGCAAACAAAAAAAGTTAAAAAAACACAGCCGCCGCATTGCTTTTGGCATGCTCGGTGGCGCTGAGTTTTTACATTTACAATGATGTTTTTACCGCCAATTCAAACTTTTTCGGCAACAGCTTTATCGCCGCTCTTGAAGCGGCAGAAAAAGGCAACGGCAACACGGTTATATTTAACGACACGGCAGACGAAAAAGGGGCTCAAACGAGCGCGAGGCCGTTTATATTTACTACGCAAAAATATGATGACAAAGCCGAACTTACCCCGCTTGAAGATTTACTGAAAACGCGCGGCACAATTTCCGATTTCAATGCCGAGAATGCAAAAGCCGAGCAAATCGGAGCAAAACTCGGTTACGAAACATACCGTGACGGTGAAGCACTTAACGCCGACTCATACATTTTTACCGACGAAACTTTGAATAAAGCAACCGCAAAAGAAATCACAGGCTATGAATTCTGCGATTTTGGATATTACAATGTTTTTAATTAAAAAAAGTGACGGTAAATATCACAACTATTATTATGCAATAAAAACTAAGAGCGATGAAAAAAATCATCGCTCTTTTTTTATCACTTATTTACTTTTTGTTTCGCAATACACACAGCGATATGTGCCTATATCATCCGTGAGTTTGAACTCATAATCAATGCCTTCCTCAACATTGGTGATACAACGGGGATTTGAGCATTTAACTATATTTACGATTCTCTTAGGCAAGGTTAATTTTTTCTTTTCGGCAACGCCGTTTTTTATAATATTAACGGTTATGTTTTTATCAATAAAGCCGAGCACATCAAGATTCAAATCAATAAGCTCATTAACCTTAATAATATCCTTAACGCCGAGCTTTTCGGATTTGGCATTTTGAATTATCGCAACCTGGCATTTTTGCTTATCAAGGCGAAGTGCATTATAAACACGCATTCCGTTTCCGGCGGTTATATGATCAAGAACATAGCCGTTTTCGATTTCATCAATTTTCATCAATCAAGCCCTCCTGCCCATTTTAACAAGGTGATAATCAGCGCCATGCGCATATATTTGCCGTTTAAAAACCTGTTCAAAATATTTAGCGCGCGGATCATCGTCCACTTCCTTGGCGATTTCGTTTACCCTCGGCAGAGGATGCATGATTGTGAGATCATGCTTTGCGTTTTTAAGCTTTTCAAGATCAAGAATAAAGGCATCTTTATGCTTTAAATATTCATCTTCTGAGAAGAAGCGCTCGCGCTGAACACGAGTCATATAAAGCACATCAAGCTGCGGCATAACATCTTCCATCTTATCGGTTTCAATATATTCCATGCCGTTTTTATCAAGATAATCCGTTTTGATGTAATCCGGCATTGCAAGCTCTTTCGGTGCAATAAGCACAAACCTAATATTGCTGTATCTGCACATTGCCTTAACAAGGCTGTGCACCGTTCTTCCGAATTTCAAATCGCCGCAAAGGCCGATTGTAAGATTATTGAGCCTGCCCTTTTCTCTGTAAACGGTGAGCAAATCCGTCATCGTTTGAGTGGGATGACTGTGGCCGCCGTCGCCCGCATTGATAACGGGAATGCTTGCCTTTGAAGCCGCAACCTTGGGCGCGCCCTCAATATAATGGCGCATTGCGATTATATCGGCATAGCAGGAAATAACTCTGGTGGTATCCCCCACCGTTTCGCCCTTTGAAGCGGAAGTTGAGCTTGCCTCGGAAAAGCCGAGTACCGAGCCGCCGAGTTCAAGCATGGCAGCCTCAAATGAAAGTCTTGTGCGGGTGCTTGGCTCAAAAAAACAATGTGGCAAGCTTTTTTTGCCCTCGCAAATTTTTGGAATACTTTTTTTCTTGTTATTGATGATATCAACCGCAAGAGAAATAATTTCATCAATTTCCTCAACGGAAAGATCCGTTGTGTCTAAAAAGATGACGCATTAAAATGCCTCCTTAGTAAGAAAAAAATATAATTATAATTTCATCCAAGCAGGATCACTTGGATTTGAAATGAAAGCATGAAGCTTATCTACCTCTTCGGGCTTAATATAGCCTTCCTCGGCTGCAACTTTAACGAGAGTGCCGAAATCGGAAAGGCTGTGATTTTCTACATTTGCCGCTGCAAGGCGATCTATGCCCTTTTGAAGGCCGTAAGTGAATATGGAAATGATTCCGAGCACTTCCGCACCGGCTTCACGCAGCACATCAACAACCTCAAGAACAGAGCCGCCTGTTGAAATAAGATCTTCTATAACAACAACCTTTTGACCCTTTTCAAGCTTGCCTTCAATTTGATTTTGTCTGCCGTGGTCTTTATGACCGGAGCGAACATATCCCATAGGCATATCAAGAATGGTTGCGGTGATTGCGGCATGAGCTATACCTGCCGTTGAGGTGCCCATAAGCACATCAGCATCCGGATAATACTTTTTAACTGCCTCTGCAAGTCCGTTTTCAACATCACTTCTTACCTTTGGAAAAGAAAGCGTTAAGCGATTATCGCAATAAATGGGGCTTTTTGATGCCCGAAGCCCAGGTGAAGGGATCCTGAGGCTTTAAGAACACTGCTTTGATTGAAAGCAAATCCTTTGCAATTGTTTCTTTTGTGATACTCATATATAAACCTCCTGAATTTAATCTACAAATTCTTTAACGCATCTGCGATATGCGGCAACGGGATCGGCAGCCTGTGTGATCGGTCTGCCGACTACTATATAATCCGAACCGATTTCCTTTGCCTTTGCCGGAGTGGTTACGCGAACCTGATCGCCCACTTCGCCGTCTGCAAATCTAACGCCCGGCGTAACCGTCATAAACGCAGTGCCGCACGCCTCTTTAACCATGCCGGCCTCCAAGGGAGAGCAAACAACGCCGTCAAGCCCTGCAAGCTTTGCGTTTTCCGCATATTTGACGATGGTGTCGTTTATTGAAGCGTTAATGAGCAGTTCATTTTGCATTCTTTCCTCACTTGTGGAGGTGAGCTGAGTTACGGCAATAAGAATCGGCCTTGTGCCATCTGCCTTAGTGAGGCCCTCAACGGCGGCTTTCATCATTTCCACCGTTCCTGCGGCGTGCAAATTTGTCATATCCACATCAAGATTTGAAAGCACGCTCATTGCCTTTTTAACCGTGTTTGGAATATCGTGAAGCTTTAAATCAAGGAATATTTTATGCCCTCTTTTTTTGATTTCGCGCACGATTGAAGGACCCTCGGCATAAAAAAAGCTCCATACCGATTTTAACAAAAGGTTTTTTTCATCTGTGAATTTATCAAGAAAAATCAAAAAGTGTCTTTTTGCGCTGCTGAAGTCGCAGGCGATAATTACATCCTTACCCATTATTCAACCACTCCTATAATATCGCTTAATTTTGTTATTCCGAGCTTTTCACATTCAGCCGGAAGCTGCTCTATGATTTTTTTGCAGGCATACGGATCAACCAGATTTGCCGCACCGACCTGCACTGCAGTTGCGCCCGCCATCATCATTTCAATAACATCAGATGCGCTTGAAACGCCGCCGCAGCCCATAACCGGAATGTTGCAAGCCTTTGAAACCTGATAAACCATGCGAACAGCCACCGGAAAGATTGCATCGCCCGAAAAGCCGCCCATTTTATTGGCTATAACAGCGGCTCTTTTTTTGATATCTATGCGCATACCGAGCAAGGTGTTTATGAGGCAAATACCGTCTGCGCCCGCCTCCTCGCAGGCTTTGGCAATGGAGACGATATCGGTTACATTAGGTGATAGCTTAATGAACACGGGCTTTGTTGTGACCGCCTTAACGGCTCTTGTTACCTCAGCGGCGCATTCGGGGTTTGTGCCGAAGCTCATTCCGCCGCCGTGAACATTAGGGCAGCTTACATTTACCTCAAGAATGCCGACTTGCTCCTCTTTATCAAGCATAGAGCAGGTGTAAGCATAATCATCAACGGAAAAACCGCTGACATTTGCGATAACCTTTTTATGAAAATACTTTTTCATTTGCGGCAATTCAAAATTGATAACATGCTGAACACCGGGATTTTGCAGACCGACCGCATTTATCATACCGTTTTTTTGCATTCAGCAATTCTCGGTGTGGGATTACCGAAGCGGGCGTCCTTTGTGGTGCCCTTAAACGAAAACGAGCCGAGAATATTTATATCGTAAAAATCCTTAAACTCATTGCCGAAGCCGAAGGTGCCGCTTGCGGGAACAACAGGATTATCCATATGCATTCCGCAAAGATCAACGGAAAGATCTACCATATAATCTCCTCCCTTTCCAGCACTGGGCCGTCCTTACAAATTCGCTTATTGCCGTATTTCGTTTGGCACGAGCAGCCCATGCAGGCGCCGAAGCCGCAACCCATACGCTCCTCAAAACTGTATTGACCGGATGTTTTTATTTTAGCTTCTATTGCTTTAAACATGGGCATCGGGCCGCAGGTGTAAAAAAATAATCGTAATCGCCGGGAAGAGCATCCGTTACAAAGCCGTGCACGCCGTAGCTGCCGTCTGCCGTGGCAACGGTTACCGGCACGCCGAGTGCCTTAAATTCTTCCTCATAAAAGATTTCGTCCTTAGTGTTAAACCCAAGGATAACGGAGGGCATCTGCCCCGCCGCCACAAGGCATTTTGTAAGATTATAAAGGGGCGGAATGCCTACCCCGCCGCCGATAACGAGCGGCTCTTTTTGATTTTGAGATATCATAGCCGTTTCCGAGCCCGGTAAGGCAATCCAGCATTTCGCCGGACCTCATTTCGGAAAGCTGCAATGTGCCCTCGCCCACCGTTTTATAAATAATTGTGATTGAATCGCAATCATAATCGCAAACGGAAATCGGGCGGCGCAGGAATTTACCGTCAAGCGCAATGTTTATAAACTGACCCGGCTTTGTGATATACTGCGTATCGCCCTCAAGGCGCATTTTAAACACGCCGGGCACAAGCATTTCGTTTGATAAAATTTTGTATATATTTTGCTTAAACATATTTTAACTCCGTGGCTCGGCGGATTATTCCGCATCTATCGTTGAAACGCCGAGGGTGATTTCCTCAAGCACATCAAGAAGCACCTTAACGGTATCGAGCGAGGTGAACATGGTTACATTGTTTTCAACAGCGGCGCGGCGGATTTCGGAGCCGTCCGAATGGCTGTCGCCGTGACTGATATCGATTGTGTTGATAACATAAGAAATATGGCCTTGCCTGAGTGCTTTAAGGATTTCATCGCTGTCGTCAACGGTAAGCTTAGCGCGAACGCGGGTGCGGATTCCGTGCTTTTTAAGGAATTTAGCCGTTCCCTCAGTGGCCTCGATATTAAAGCCGAGGTCATAGAAGCGCTTGATGAGCGGAAGCGCGGCAGGCTTATCGTTATCGGCAATTGTAACAAGCACGGTGCCGTAGTTTGAAACATTCATACCGCTTGCCTGAATTGCCTTATAAAGCGCGCGGGTGAGCGATTTATCGTAGCCTATAGCCTCGCCCGTGGATTTCATTTCGGGGGAAAGATATGTATCCATACCTTTAAGCTTTGAGAACGAGAACGCAGGTGCTTTAACATACCAGCGCTTTTTCTCCGCAGGATATACTTCGGTTATGCCCTGATCTTTAAGGCTGTGGCCGAGTATAACTCTTGTGGCGATATCTGCCATGGGAATTGAGGTTGCCTTTGAAAGGAAAGGCACCGTTCTTGAAGACCTGGGATTAACCTCGATTACGAAAACATCATCGTTTTCATCGGCAATAAACTGAATGTTGAAAAGGCCGATAATATTGATGGCTTTGCCGAGTTTAACCGTGTAATCTATAATTTTATCCTTAACCGCCTGAGAAACGGAGAAGGTGGGATAAATCGAAATTGAGTCGCCGCTGTGAACGCCTGTTCTTTCAACATGCTCCATAATGCCGGGCACGAAAACATCTTTGCCGTCGCAAATAGCATCGACTTCAAGCTCGCGGCCCATGATATATTTATCAACAAGAACGGGTTGATCCGTGTTTATTTCAACCGCAGTTTGTAAATAGTGGCGCAGGCTTTCTTCGCTTGCAACAATTTGCATTGCTCTGCCGCCGAGAACAAACGACGGACGCACAAGCACCGGATAGCCTATTCTTTCGGCAACCTTAACACCTTCTTCAATATCGGTTACGGCAAGTCCCTTAGGCTGAGGAATACCGAGATCGTTCATAACCTTTTCAAACGAATCTCTGTTTTCAGCTCTGTCGATAGCCTCAACATCCGTGCCTATAATCGGCACACCGAGTGCGTCAAGCGGAGGCGCAAGGTTAATTGCAGTTTGACCGCCGAGGGAAACTATGATTCCGAGCGGCTTTTCAAGCTCTATAACATTCATAACATCCTCAACGGTGAGCGGCTCGAAATAGAGCTTATCGGAGGTAGTGTAGTCTGTGGAAACCGTTTCGGGGTTATTGTTTATGATAATGGCCTCATAGCCCGCGTTGCGGATAGACCAAATGGCATGAACCGTTGAATAATCGAATTCAACGCCCTGGCCGATTCTGATGGGGCCGGAGCCGAGCACGATGATTTTCTTTTTATCGGAAACGATGCTTTCGTTTTCTTCCTCGTAAGAAGAGTAGAAATAAGGCACATAGGAATCAAATTCCGAAGCGCAGGTGTCTATCATTTTATAGACGGGGAAAATGCCGTTTTCCCTGCGAAGGCGGAACACATCCTTTTCGTCCATACCCCAGCACATACCGATATACTTATCGGAAACGCCCATTTTTTTAGCGTCTTTAAGCGTTTCGATATCCTTAACATTTAATTTAAGCGTTTCTTCAAATTCAACAATATTTTTTTGAATTTTTCAATAAACAGCATATCGATTTTGGTGGCATTATAAATCAAAATCGGGTCAACCTTGAGCCTGAGAAGCTGAGCGATTGCATACAATCTGTCGTCCGTGCCGATTGAAATATATTCAAGCAGCTCGGCTACTGAATAATCGTCAAATTTCTTCATATAAAGATGGCAAACGCCGATTTCAAGCGAACGCACGGCTTTAAGCAGGCTTTCCTCCATGGTTCTGCCGATCGCCATAACCTCGCCCGTGGCTTTCATTTGGGTGTTGAGGCTGTTATTAGCGTCTGCAAATTTATCAAACGGGAAGCGCGCGATTTTTTTGTTACAACATAATCAAGCGTGGGCTCAAAAGAAGCGGGCGTGTTTGCAATCGGAATTTCATCAAGATGCATACCGACCGCAATTTTTGCGGATACTCTCGCAATCGGATAACCGGAAGCTTTTGAAGCAAGTGCGGAAGAGCGGGAAACGCGGGGGTTTACCTCGATAAGATAATATTGGAATGAGTGCGGGTCGAGTGCAAACTGAACATTGCAGCCGCCCTCTATTTGAAGCTCACGGATAATGCGAAGTGCGGAATCACGAAGCATTTGATATTCTTTATTGGTAAGAGTTTGCGAGGGGCAAACAACGATTGAATCGCCCGTATGTATGCCAACAGGGTCGATATTTTCCATATTACAGATAGTGATGGCGGTGTCATTTGCATCGCGCATTACTTCATATTCTATTTCCTTATAGCCCTTTATGCTTTTTTCAACAAGCACCTGGTGAACGGGTGAAAGCGCAAGCGCATTTTTAAGCATAAGGCGGCATTCCTCTTCATCATCGGCAAAGCCGCCGCCGGTGCCGCCGAGAGTGAATGCAGGGCGAAGCACAACGGGATAGCCGATTTCGGAGGCGATTTTTAAGCCGTCCTCAAGATTATCGCAGATATCGGAGGGAAGCACCGGCTCGCCGAGCTTTTCGCAAAGCTCTTTAAAGAGTTCCCTGTCCTCCGCTCTTTCGATAGCTTCAAAACGGGTGCCGAGAATTTCAACATCACATTCCTTGAGCACACCTTTTTTTGCAAGCTGAACGCAAAAGGTTAAGACCCGTTTGACCGCCGAGTGAAGGCAATATTGCATCCGGCCTTTCGTGGCGGATTATTCTTGCAACATATTCAAGATTAAGCGGCTCCATATACACCTTATCGGCAATTTGAGTATCCGTCATAATAGTGGCCGGGTTTGAGTTGATAAGCACAACCTCATAGCCCTCTTCTTTAAGCGAAAGGCAGGCCTGAGTGCCCGAATAATCAAATTCCGCGGCCTGGCCGATAACTATGGGACCCGAGCCGATAACAAGAACCTTATGTATATCTGTGCGTTTAGGCATATTACTCAGCCTCCTTTGCCATCAATGAAATGAATTTATCAAAAAGATATTCGCTGTCCTGCGGACCCGGTGCACTTTCGGGGTGATATTGCACGGAAAAGATTTTATTTTCAATGCTTTCAACGCCCTCCGCCGTGTTATCCAGCAGATTTTTATGAGTCATTTTAAGTTCCGTCCCGCCGAGCGAATCGCAGTCAACGGCATAAGAGTGGTTTTGCGATGTGATTTCGATTTTGCCCGTTTCAAGATTCATAACCGGGTGGTTTCCGCCCCTGTGGCCGAACTTCATTTTAAAAGTTTTTGCGCCGAGCGCAAGCGAAATCATTTGGTGACCGAGGCAAATGCCGAAAATCGGAAGTTTTCCTTTAAGCTCATTAACAACATTTATAACCGGTGTAACATCCTCCGGATTTCCCGGTCCGTTTGAAAGGAAAAGCCCATCCGGATGGATTTTCATAATTTCCTCTGCCGTGGTATCGTAAGGCACAACGGTTACATTGCAGCCCTTTTCGTTGAGCTTACGAACAATATTAAGCTTAATGCCGCAATCGATTGCAACAACATCGTATTTATGATTGGGCGTGCGTGAATACCAGCGCTTTTTGCAGGAAACGCGCGAAACCATATCCGTGGGGATATTATATGCTTTTATTTTTTCGATTGCCTCTTCAAGAGGAGTTGAAGCAGCGGTTATCATAACCTTTTGGCTGCCCTCATCGCGGATAATACGGGTGATTTTTCTTGTGTCCACCCCGCTGATACCGGGAATATTATATTCCTCAAGCACTTCGGAAAGGGTTTTTGTGTATCTGAAATTTGAGGGCAAATCGTTGTATTCCCTAACGATAAGTCCGCCCATGGTTAAAACCTTGGTTTCGTAGTCCTCATCCGTCATACCGTAGTTGCCGATAAGCGGATAAGTCATGCACACCATTTGATCCGTATAAGACGGGTCCGAAACAATTTCCTGATAGCCCACCATTGATGTGTTGAAAACTATTTCGTTTATGGCTTCTTTATCACTGCCGAAGCCGTAGCCGTAAAACTCACGGCCGTCCTCAAGCACGATTTTTTTATCATAAGGCTTCATAAACAATCTCTCCTCTCAAAACGGTTAAAATATTTTCTCCGCAAAGCCTGTCCCCTTCAAAGGGAGTGGCTCTGCCCATTGTTACGAATTTATCCGGGTCAACAACCCATTCTTTTTCAAAATCGATTGCGCAAAGATTTGCCGGCATGCCGGGTGCAATCTCGCCGCCCTCGATATTGAAAATTTTTCTCGGCTTAACAGCCATCATATCAATCAGCTTTTCAAGCGATATAACGCCCGGCTTAACCAGCTTTGTGTAAAGCACCGGAAAAGCTGTTTCAAGCCCCACAACGCCCATGGCGCTGCCTGCAAGCCCCTTTGATTTTTCCTCGGCGCTGTGCGGCGCATGATCCGTGGCAATCACATCAACGGTGCCGTCTTTTACGCCCTCGATAAGTGCCTGCATATCCTCTCGCGATCTGAGCGGAGGGTTCATTTTAAATCTGCCGTCCTCCTGCAAATCCTCGTCGCACAAGGTTAAATAATGAGGTGCGGTTTCGCAGGTAACCTTAACGCCGCGAGCCTTTGCCCTGCGAATGATATCAACGCTTTCCTTGGTGGAAATGTGGCACACATGATAGCGGCAGCCGGTTTCCTCGGCGAGCCTGCAATCGCGCTCAATCTGCGCCCATTCGCTTTCGCTGCAAATGCCCTTGTGACCGTGTGTGCGGCAATAAACGCCGTCGTGGATATAGCCGCCGCGAAGCAATTCGTTTACCTCGCAGTGAGCGGATATAACGGCATTGATCTCTGCGCATTTTTGCATTGCCTGCTTCATTACATCATCGCTTTGAACGCCGCAGCCGTCGTCCGAAAAGCCGACGACATAATCCTTAAGCGCCGCGAAATCAACACATTCGCCGCCGCCCTTTCTGCCCTTGGTGATAGAGGCAAACGGCAGCACATCGATAACCGCGTCCTTTTTAATAATATCAAGCTCGGTTTGCAAATTCCCGACGCTATCCGGCACGGGATTCAAATTGGGCATGGGGCACACGGCGTTGTAGCCTGCCCTTGCAGCGGCTGCGGTGCCCGATTTAATAGTTTCCTTATAAGAAAAACCGGGCTCTCGAAGATGAACATGAACATCAACAAAACCCGGAATCAATAAACACTTATTCTTAAAATCAAAAAAACACGATCTGCCCCATTTGATGAAATGGAGATACCGAGGCTATGAATTCTTGAATTTTCAATAAAAAAACATCTGATTTTTGTATTTTTTTCCGCCCGAATAAACGAGGGCATTTTTTTAACCAGCAATTTCATAAAACCCATACCTTTCGTTTTTTTAACATTATATATTACGGCACCCGATAAGTCAATTACAAATTTATTACAAACGCAAGATTTTTTTATTGAATGATATTTCCCTTTTTTTATTACACTAATAAATATCCCGTGAAAAAGAGAACCGCTTGATCGGTATTTTTATCATATAAAAAAATTCTGAAAGGCCGTGAAACCAATGGCATTTATAGCAGGCGCAGGAGCCGCGAATGTGGACTTACTTTATGAAAACATGCCCAAAATCCCCGATATAGGCGAGGAGGTTTACACCGATAAATTCTCGCTTCAATTGGGCGGCGGATTGCCGGCAACGCTGATAAATTTAGGCAGGCTCGGAATAGAAACAAAAATTGCAACCGAGCTGGGCGACGATATGTTTTCAGCCTTTGCGAGGGAAAAATTCTGCGAAAACGGAGTTACGCCGGTAAACATATATAAAGGCAACGGAATCCCGCTCAACATCACCTCTGCCATAATACTTGAAAACGACAGAAGCTTTATCACCTACGGCAAGGGCAGCATTGAGCCGAGCGACGAGGCAAAGGAAACCTTTTATTCGATTGCAAAGGGCGCAAAGCTATGCCTTATGCAACCCGGCGGATTTTTGGAGGTTTACAAACAACTTAAAGCCGAGGGCACAACAATGGTGCTTGATATGAGCTGGGACGAGGATATGAGCCTTGAAAAATACAGCGATTTGCTTGAGGTTGCCGATATCTATACGCCAAATCAAAAAGAAGCAATGCGCATTACCGGCACAAATGACCCGCACGACGCAGCAAGAGCGCTGAAAAAGTATTTTGACAAAGTTGTTGTTAAGGTTGATAAAGACGGCTGCATCGGCATAGACGGCGGCGAAGAATTCTTTGTGAAAAGCGTTGAAGAATTTAAGAATAAGGACAGCACCGGTGCCGGAGACGCTTTTCTTGCAGGGCTTTGCTACGGCTTATTCTATGATTTTCCGTTTAAGGATTGCATAAAATTCGGCAACATCACGGGCGGCAAGGCCGTAACGGAAGTGGGCGCACTCACCGCTTATGTGAACGAAGAAGAACTTTTAAGATACAAAAAGGAAAAGTTTTAATGGCAAGAGAACTGAGCAAGCAGCAGCTCATAGAGCGAAGCATAATAAAAAGATTTCGCAAGGAAATATGGAATCCCTTTATTCTTGCCGTTAAAAAATACGAGCTTATCAAGGAAAACGACAAAATCGCCGTTTGCATTTCCGGCGGCAAGGATTCCATGCTTTGCGCAAAGCTGATGCAGCAGCTTCAAAAGCACAGCGATGTGCCTTTTGAGCTTGTTTTTCTTGTTATGGACCCCGGCTACAACAAAGAGAACCGCCAAAAGATTGAGGACAATGCAAAGCTTTTAAACATTCCGATAACCGTGTTTGAAAGCAACATATTCGATGTGGCAAACAGCGCGGGCGATTCCCCCTGCTACCTTTGCGCACGGATGAGGCGAGGATTTCTTTATTCAAAAGCAAAGGAGCTTGGCTGCAACAAAATCGCGCTCGGCCACCATTTCAGCGATGTGGTGGAAACAACGCTTATCGGAATGTTTTACGGCGCGCAAATTCAGGCAATGCTGCCGAAGCTTCACAGCACAAATTTTGAGGGCATGGAGCTTATACGCCCCATGTATTGCATTCACGAAGATGCCGTTTTGGCTTGGTGCAGATACAACGAACTTGAATTTATACGTTGCGCCTGCCGCTTTACCGAGGCATACACGGAAAACGACAATGCAAACGGTCAAAGCAAGCGCCAAGAAATAAAGAAGCTGCTTGCAGAGCTTCGCAAAACAAATCCAAACATTGAAAAAAGCATTTTCAAAAGCATTCATTCCGTGTGCCTGGACACAATGCCCGGCTATAAAACCCACGGCGAGGAACATTCGTTTCTTGATACATACAACGGCTAAAAACATAATAAGCATCAAAAGACTTACCGATATAAAAAACATCGGCAAGTCTTTTTTATTTGAACGCAAACAACAAGAAAATGCGCCCGCCTTAACGGCGAACGCATTTCAATATTATTCCGTTATATAACAAGGCATTAAACCTTATATTTTTTATCAAACGCCTTAACGCTTTCATACCAATAAGCAAAATCGGCATCACTGCGCTTATCGCTTAATTCGGACGAATAATCGGTTTTGAGCAATTCGCCCAAATAATTTGTTGTTTTTTTCCGCACCGAAATAATTGCAATGCGAGCCACCGTCTCTGTAATCGGCTTTAATATCAAAATCGATTTCATCAAAAAGGAGATTAAAATCAACAAATTGAACGGAGTTTTCCTCGGCAATTTCAGCCACGGCATTATGCTTATAATAATCCCAAGAATCATTACTCGGCATTTCAACCAAAAGCGGAGTTATTCCGTTTTCACGGCAAAGCTGAATCATTTTTTTCAAATACATCAAATCCTCGTTGCCGACGGGATTTAAAAATATCGCTTTCTTTCATGTTGCCGTTTGCCTTTGCCGCCTTTACGCTGTTGTTAAAATTATAGCCGTGGTCAATAGCCATATATCCCGTGTGCTTTCTGTTTTCCTGAAGATCCTTTGGCTTGAGAGTTTTCCATCTGTTATGAAACCTGAAAATGGAGAACTTACTCATAACGGTATCCTGAAATTCATCGGCATTAAGATTATTATAAAAAAATCATCAAGCTTTTTTTGCGTGTTTTAGCCGCAGCTTGATAAAGCTTGCCGTGTTTCTTTCCGTTCGGATTGAATGCACCGGCATTTTCATAAAGCATATCGGTTTCTATAATTAAAACCTTTGGCTTTTGGGTTTTGAGCACTTCTTTCAAAAAGCCGTATGATTCAACCGTTGTTTGATGCGGCTTTGAAATAACGCAAGAGGTGTAGCCGTAATTGCTCCAAAGAGTTGTAGGCACAAAAGCACTGTAAAGATTGCTGCTGCCGATGCCTACAATATCAAGGGAATTTTCCGGCTCAAGCAAGAAGCTGTATGCTTTATTAAATCTGTTTTTTTATAAGTTGTTGCCTTGGATTTTGAGAATACGCCTGCCGAGAGCGATTGAAGAACTATTATAAACACAAGCACAAAAGATACGGTTTTAACAAAGCTGATAACATTTGGCTTTGTGAATATCTTTTTCTGATTTTTTTCCATAGAAACAGTTTTTCCTTTCTGAATATCTCTTAAATCAGAAGTTTGCATAAATAAGATCCTGCACACCGTATTCCTGACCGTATGCGCCGAAAATAATTATCACAAGAATCGCCGCCATATAGAGCACGAATTTAACGGGGAAAGGAAGCTTGGCAACCTTTTCACGAACGGATATGCCTTTTTTTCATTTATAATACCGACGATGAAAATAACAACAACGCCGATTGCGATAACCACATAATCCTTTGCATCAAGGCCGAGACCGTTTCCGCTGCCCGGCACAATTGATTTTTAAATCAAAGCCGGTAAACACGGATACAAACATTTTTTTAAAGCCCTTTTAAGGCCTTTTTGCGCGGAATATGAGCATACCGCCGTTTACGATAACAAAGGTGCGAAGCATTTGAAAAACACCAAACGCCTTTGATTTTCTGTTTATTTTGCAAGCCTTGCAAAACTTTGCCGATAGAGGCTCAAAAAACAAACCGAGCATCATAAGCAAATAGTAATAAAGGCCGTAAGCAATATATTTCCAGCCGGAGCCGTGCCAAAAATCCGTTTGCAAACCAAACGAAAAAAACAGAGCAATGGCAGTGGGAATAAGATTTGCATAATAGGGGCTGAACTTGCCTCTGGCGGATTTTTGCCAGCTTCATAAACGGCTTTGAAAGCGAAATGGGATAAAAGATATAATCACGAAGCCAAGCGCCGAGAGTAATATGCCATCTTTGCCAAAATTCATTTATGGATTTCGCAAAAAACGGGCGGTTGAAGTTTGGCGGCATTTCAATGCCCATCATTTGCCCCATACCGTTTACAACATCCATAACACCGGAAAATTCGCAATAAAGCTGCAGGGTGTAAAAAAAGAACAGCCGCAACAACAACAAGGCCGCCGTATTTTTTTCATTGTGATTAAACACATTATTTACAAGGATTGCCGCTCTGTCTGCAACAACAATCTTTTTGAAAAAGCCCCCAAATAATGAGCTGCACACCGAAATAAAGATTTTTTTAAAAATTGAAATCGGCGCCTTTATTGAGCTGAGTGCCGAGCTGATCCCATCTTGCAACGGGGCCTTCAACAACCGTGAGCATAAACGAAAGATAAAGAGATATGCGCAGCGGATTTTTTTCCGCCTTAAATCTGCCTCTGTAAACATCCGTTAAATAGCTGACGGCTTGCAGGGTATAGAAAGAAATACCCATGGGGTGAACCAAATTCAGCTTTGGAATTTCCGTGCCGAAAAAGTGATTTGCGGCACCGCCGAAGAAGTTAAAATATTTAAGAAAAAAATCAAAAGCCCCATAGACACTGCAACGCCGCCTGCAAGTGCAAAGCCCTTTAAGGCGCTTGTAATGCTCCTTTAGCTTTTTGCGCTCTGCCTTTTCAAGATCTTTCTTTTTTTCTTTAAATTTATCATTGAGTTTTTTTGAATAACAAGCCCCATTCCCCACACCATGATGGTTGTGGCGGCCAAATATTCAAATCTGCCTTTTGTGGCAACAAGATAAAATGCCCAAGAGCCAACAAGCAGAACACACCACTTTGCCTTTTTCGGCACAACTGTGTAAAGCAGATAGGTTATGCCGAAATAAGCAATAAAAAACACAAATGAGGTATAGCTCATTTAATTAGTCCTCGTCTTCAAGCCTTTTTATCATATTATAGATTGATTTTACCGATTCAAAATTTTCCGGCACAATGTCCTCTGCCGTGATTTCAACATCAAATTCATCCGAAAGCTCTGCAACAAGCTGAATCATTGCAAGAGAATCAAACACCTTGTTTTTTTGATAAGCTCGGTATTTTCTGTGAAATCATAACCCGGTTTAACTGATTTAAGCACTTCGATAAGTTCTTCCATTTTTATTGCTCCTTTAAAATTTTTTATTTATTTTGTGCTGCCTGCGCAGCAAGGGATTTTAAATAAACTCTGTCTATCTTACCGTTTTGATTATGCGGCATTTGCTTGAGCTTAACGCAAAGATTGGGAATAAGATAAGGCGGCAGCTTTGTGCCGAGATACGCGAGCACTGCGGCTTCATCTGTTTTCTTTGCGCAGTAATAGATAATAATTCTGTCTGTTTTATCGCAATAAACGCAGGCACATTCCTGCATTTTTTCCATTGAAGCGGCAGCGGTTTCAATTTCGCCGAGCTCAATGCGATAGCCCATATGCTTGATTTGAAAATCTTTTTCTTGTGATATACATTATCTCGCCGAATTCATTCAGGCGCACAAGATCCCCCGTTTTATAAAACCGTTTCCGGATATGCATCATTAAGAGGATTTTTGCACAAATGCGGCCTTGGTTTTTCCGGATTATTATAATAACCGCTTGCCAGGAAAGAGCCCCTTGCATAAAGCTCGCCCTCTTCACCCGGTTGAGCCTCAACGCCCTTATCATTAACTATCATAACATCGCAATTATCGCAATGCCTGCCGATCGGAAGCGGCTCATCATCGCGGAATTTGCGATTAACAACATAATATGTGCAGATATCGGTTGTTTCCGTCGGGCCGTAAAGATTTGCAAAAAAGAGTGTTTTCGGGCAAATTATTTATCCAATAATTAAGTTGCTTGGTGGGCATAACCTCGCCTGCAAAAAAAGCACCTTATTAAGATACTTAGGCTTTTGGAAATCAAAAAAACCTTAAAAATTTGAAACCATTGAAATGGCAGACGGCACCCAATAAATAGTATTTGCCTTATATTCATCCAAAAATTCAACAAGCTTTATCGGAAAAGAAAAATACATTTTCGGCACAATAGCAAGTGTTGCACCGTTTCTGAGCGTTGAATAAACATCCGTTACAGACATTGAAAAATAGAACGGAGTTTGATTTGCAAAAACGGTTTCCGATGTGATATCAAAGGTGTTTGACACCCATTCGGAATATGCCATAACGCTTTTGTGGCTGACAACGGCACCCTTCGGCACACCCGTTGAGCCTGAAGTGAAAAAGCGCATAAAGCGGATCCGTGTCTATCTGCCTGCTGCGTATTTGCGCAAGCTTTTCGGAATTGATTTTGCAGGAAAGAGCCTCTTCAAGATCATAAATATCACCTGAAAACTCAAGCTGCAAAGCATTTTCGTGATGCTTCTTATCCGTTATAACGGCAACGGGTGAAAGCGCGCCGAATATCTTATTTATTCTTGCGGGCGGCATTTCACTGTCTATCACAACATAAAAAAATTTCCGCTGTAAACAACACCGAGCATAGCCGAAATTGTGTTTACGCATTTATCAAAAATAAACTGCAACGGGCTTATTTTTTTGTGCCCGTTTTGCTCAATGCCGAGCCTATGCTTTGCGCCCGCGCAAGCAATTCGGCATAAGTTACGGAATCGTTTAAATCCACAAAAAGCCGTTTTTATCTTTTATATTTTATTGCATTTTCTTCAAGAAAAAGTGAGAATGTTTTTTTCATAATAATTCCCATAACCTTTCCGGCTGCCAGCATAATAAAAACCGGACAAAGCGCCTGAAGCAGCCCGGCAAGCGCTTTCGGAAAAAGCCGCTTACCACATCTGTACTAACGCGCATAATACAGCTTTCATACGAAACTATAACACAGCGCATATACATTGTCAACAAAAAAATAAAAATAAAAAAATTATTAAGTTTTTAAAAATATTTTATATAATACGATAAGAGAATAATCTCAATTAAAAAGCAACACACCAATTCATTTGCGTTTGGGCGGCAAACAAAACAAAAGGCAATAAAAAAAGCGCAGAGCACAAAAAATGCCCTGCACTTCTAAACAAATCAATGTTCTTTATTGTTATGCTGCCTAAGCACGCAAAATGTTTTATTTTTCGTTTACCGCGGCATATATAAGCTCGGCGCAATTATCCGTGCCGATTGAGGTGCTGTTTAAGCAAAGATCATAGTTTTGGCACTTGCCCCATTGCCTGTCGGTGTAATAATTATAATTTATACGGCGGCGTTTATCCGTTTCGCGCATAAGCTTAACAGCTTCCTTTTTCCGTGGTGCTTTCGTGATATTTGATAACGCGCTGAGCCTTTGTGGCTTCATCGCCGTAAATAAACACATTAAGGCAATCCGAGCGATCCTCCAAAATATAATCGGCGCATCTGCCCACGATTACGCAGGGACCCTTTTCAACGATTTCCAAAATCAGCTTGCGCTGAACCGCATAAACCTGATCCTCCATTGAAGCTCCGCCGCCGTCTCGGCTGACAAAGCCATATGAGAATATGCTTTTAAAAGGAGAATATTCTCCGGCCTGAGCCACAATCTCCTCCGCAAAGCCGGTTTTCTTTGCAACCTCGGAAATAAGCTCTTTATCATAATAAGCCCAGCCGAGCTTTTTTTGGCAAGCTCCTCGCCGATATATCTGCCGCCGCTGCCGAATTCACGGCTGATGGTTACAACATTATATTTCATAACGATTCCTCCCGAGGATTATTCTGTAATTATATTTTACAATTTTAAATCCTTAAAATCAAGAGGAAAAAACGCGATATTATCACATTAAATCGGCAATCATATCGGCAAATTCGGTTGGATTTTTCAACCTCAAGGCCGCTTACGAGGCGCGCTTCGTTATAAAGAATTTTTTTGTGTATTTTTTTCAAGCTGAGCTTTATCGTTTGCAAAAAGGTCAAACAGCTTTTCGGCAACTTTATGGTCCTTATTTATTTCAAGCACAAGCTGAGCCTTAACGCCGTCGTTTGCGCCCGGCATACGGCTGAGTATTTTTTTGCCATATCAAGCGAAACATAGCCTTCAGAAGAGAGGCAAACGGCATGTGTGCCGAGCTGATCCGAAAATTTAACGGCAGTAACATCATCGCCGAGCCAGCCCTTCATTTCATCAAGCATTTCCTTGGCGGCTTCGTTTTTTTCGGTAAGTGCTTTCTTTTTCCTCATCGCTTGAAAGATTTAAATCATCCTTGCAGATATTTGCAAATTGCTTACCGTCATATTCCATAAGCATTTGAACGGCAAATTCATCCACATCATCGGTGAAGCAAAGCACATCAAAGCCCTTTGCCGTAACGGCTTCCGTTTGCGGCAGCAAAGCGATTTTTCTCCGGTGCTTCGCCGCAGGCATAATAAATTTTCTCCTGACCCTCGGGCATATTTTCAACATATTCTTTGAGGGTTACATATTTATTATTCTTAACGGATTTAAACATCATCAAATCTTTAAGTCCGTCTTTCTCTGCACCGTAATTAGAATAAACGCCCCATTTAATTTGAACACCGAAAACGTCAAAGAACTTTTCGTATTTTTCCCTATCGTTCGTGAGCATCTTTTTAAGCTCGGATTTGATTTTTTTCTGTCTATCGCCTTGGCAATAATTCTTACCTGATGATCCTGCTGCAGGGTTTCGCGGCTGATGTTAAGATTAAGATCCGCGGAATCAACAATGCCCTTAACAAAGCTGAAATAATCCGGCACCAAATCCGCGCATTTTTCCATAATCATAACGCCGTTAGTATAAAGTGCGAGGCCCTTTTCATATTCCTTTGAATAAAAATCAAAAGGAGCTGCGGAAGGAATATAAATTATCGAATCAAAGGTTGCCGTGCCCTCCGATTTGAAGTGAATAACATCAAGCGGATCGTGATAATCCGTGAAGCGTGATTTATAAAATTCATTATATTCTTCCGTGCTGATTTCGTTTTTGTTTTTACGCCACAGCGGCACCATTGAATTAAGAATTTCAACGGCGGTTTCTTCTTTATATTCGCCCTCTTTCTCGGAATCGGGAACAGAATGAGTTGTTTCCATTTTAATGGGATAGCGGATATAATCGCTGTATTTTTTTAACAAGCTCGGTAATCGTGAATTGCTCAAGGAAACGGGAATAATCCTCCGTTTCCGTGTCATCCTTCATATAAAGCGTGATAACCGTGCCGGCATTTTCTTTTTCGCATTCCTCAAGAGTGTAGCCGTCTGCACCCTCGGAAGTCCATTTATACGCAACATCCTCGCCGAAAGCCTTTGAAACAACCTCAACCTTTTTTGCAACCATAAACGAGGAATAAAAGCCGACGCCGAATTGACCGATAACCTCAATGTCCTTTTCCTTTGCATCCTCATTTTCATTTTTAAAATTGAGTGAGCCTGATTTTGCAATTGTGCCGAGGTTTGATTCAAGCTCATCCGCCGTCATTCCGATACCGTTATCGGAAATTGTGAGCGTGCGCGCTTCCTTATCGGCAGAGATAAAGATTTCAAAATCATCTTTATTCATGCCGACCGAAGTATCCGTAAGCGATTTGAAATAAAGCTTATCGATAGCGTCAGAAGCATTTGAAATAAGCTCTCTTAAAAAGATTTCCTTATTTGTGTAAATCGAATTGATCATCATATCAAGCAGCTTTTTTGATTCTGCTTTAAATTGCTTTTTTCTCATTATAATTCACCCTCAATTTGAAATTAGCACTCTTTATCGCTGAGTGCTAATTATTATTATAGTACGATTTTTTCATTTGTCAACATCATAATAATTAAATCTTTTTTTAACAAATCCAAGCGATGATAATTGAAAGCAATAATCCGCACAAGCAAAAAAACGCAGGCACCCAGAAATCAATCGGAAGGTTCCTGAGTTTTTATGCGCTGCGTAATCAAGAAGCGCATCGCGCGAATTTTCGATTTTTCCGTTTGCTGCGAGCAGCAGCATTTCATCAAGCACGGCACCGAGCTTCCTGCCAGAATAGCCGAGTGCTTTTAAATCCCTGCCGTTTATTTTTAAATCGCAAACGCGCCAAGGCGTGCCCTCGCTCATCATTTGCAATGCTTTTTCGCGCACAAGAAAAAGCTTTTTTAATTCATCGGCGATTTTTTCCGGATTATGCGCTTTTAAATCTGCAAGGCGAGCATCGAGCAAATCAACGGTAAGCCTCGGCCCGAGCAAAACAAACCAATCGCCGATTTTAATGCCGTTAACATCGGCAACGGACTGATGCCAGCGCACAAGGGCGGTAACATCATTAAAAACTTTGTTTGAAACCTTGAGCCTTTTAAGCACCTGCTCGGCGATAACCGCGCCCACGGGTGCGTGGGTCTTAAAATGATCACACCCCGAGGAATCCGTTTTTTTAACATACGGCTTGCCGATATCGTGGAGCAGCATTGCGAGACGCAGCATTGAATCATTCGGCGCAAAATCAACGGCGCGAATTATATGCTCATAAACATCATAGCAATGCCAAGGTGTATTTTGGGCACAACCGATTGCAGGCTTCAGCTCGGGAATAACAACAGTGATAACCTCGGAATAATCGCGCAAAACATTGAGCGCGTTTTTTCCGCACAAAAGCTTAAAAAGCTCGGTGCAAATACGCTCGGACGAAACATTTTTTAAAAGCCACGCATTTTTTTAAGCAGTGCATCGTGCGTTTCTTTTTCTATTTCAAAGCCGAGCACGGAGGCAAAGCGCATTGCGCGCATAATACGAAGTGTATCCTCCTTAAATCTTTTATCCGGATTTCCGACCGCACGAATTATTCCGTTTTTTTCAAATCATCCTTGCCGCCGAACAAATCCACCGTGCCGCGTTCGGCATTGTAAGCCATCGCATTAACGGTAAAATCGCGGCGGCGCAAATCTTCTTCAAGGCTGCGCACAAATTCCACACTTTCCGGGTGGCGGGAATCCTTATAATCCCCATCCCTGCGAAAAAGCCGTGATTTCATAAGGCTTCTTATTCACAAGCGCGGTTATTGTGCCGTGCTTCAGACCGGTTTTTATATAGCGAATATTGTTTTTTTCAAGCACTGAAATTATTTCGGCAGGCTCGGCGGAGGTGGTTATATCCACATCCTCAAACGGCTTTTTAAGGAGCGAATCGCGCACGCAACCGCCGACGGCATACGCTTCATATCCGCTTTGCAAAAATAGGCTTATAATCATTTTCGCGTCATTCGGCAGTTGCAAATTCACCCCTCCTAAGAAATATTTACATATAATATTTTTAAACTATTTATATGCATAATACGATTATGAAAAAAATTATCTTATTTATTATTTTTTTATCTGTTTTTTTCCTCGGCGGGCAAGCCTATTGCACAATTGAAATGCTGTGGCGCGGGCGCACGCATTACAGCATGTTTTTTTCGCCGGAGGAATAATTTTTTTATTTTTTTCTCGTTTATTTGCAGCATGAAATGAAAAAGCGCGCACATAATCGAAAAAAATGCCTTTTTGGGCAGCGTGTTCATAACGGCAACGGAATTTATTTTTCGGCTGCGTTTTCAATCTTCAATACGGCATGGCCGTTTGGGATTACAACAACCTGCCCGGCAATGTGCTGGGGCAGATTTGCCTGCCTTACACAGGGCTGTGGTTTTTACTTTGCTTTGTTCTCTTTAAATGGGTCATTAAAAACAATCTTCACGGCAGATTTATCGGCATAAGCGTATAATTCCTCCCGTGCCTGTTTGATTTCATCTGCGCTGAGCGGCTCGTGCTCCTCGGGATAATCCCATTTATCAAAAGGATTTTCCTTTGTGATAAGCATTTGCCCGTTTTCGTTTATCACCCAGGGATAAACAAGAATTTTGCGCTTGTTTTTTTAACAAAAGAGGCTTCCCGCCCTGCCGCGGGAAATATTTTTTTCCAAAACACAAGCTTGTTTGCCTGCTTCATTATTGCAAGAATTTGTTGATCATAAGGCAGGCGGCGAAATTGCTGCCGATTAAAAAAAGCGGCAACACAACGGCACCGAGCAAAGCAACAACAGCAATGATAATAATTATTATTTGATAAGGCTTCATTAAATTTCAATTCCTATCGTTATAATTTCAAAAGGAGAATATTCAATGCAATTTGTTTCGCCCTGCACATCCTCGAGCATATTGAGAAGCTTAACGCTCTTATCAAGCATAATTGATCCTCGCGAGCCGTTTTGCTCAGAAAGCCTTACAACAATCATTCTGCCGTTTTCCGAAAACTTAACGGCTTGCATATAAAGCGGCTCAAATGCAGGAAGATCGCATTCAACATCTGCCTTAACAAGAGGCACATTATATTGGAAAGCGAGTTTGTTTATTTCCGCCGACACCGCATTGCCCGCATGAGGCACAATCATATAGCAAAAATCGTGAGCACCCATATCTGAGGTTATATCCGGCCTGATTGTGGAACGAAGCAAAGAAAGACTGATAAGATTTTTATCAAACCCGACACCGTATTTGCCGTCGTTCACAACGGCGATACCGCCGTCCGTTTCGGAAAGGTCGCACCACTTATGGCAGCAGGTTTCAAACCTTGCTTGCTGCCATGAGGTGTTTTTATGAGTATCTCGTTCAATAAATCCTGCCGAAGTGTCGCAAACGGCTTTTCTTGAGAGCACATTGCAATTAAACTCCGCCTTTGCAAGCTTATGCTTTTCATGCCAATCAACTATGTTTTCGACCTCAATTCCCGCACTTTGCCTAAAGAACCTGATTATTCTGCGCCAGGTGGATTTTTCCGTTTTATGAGTTACGGCGAATTCCGCGCACTCGCCTGTTGCGCCCAAAAAATTCAAGCTTTTCGGCAAGCTCGGGCTTAATTTCCTTTTTCCCTGTAATTAGGAAGAATATCCCATGCATCGTAATTGCCTGGGCGGTCGTCAAAAATTTTAAGCTTATTAAATTCGCCCTTTACCCATTCACGGCTTCGCTTTTTATCAAAAAGTGAAACAAAAGAGCCGTCATCATTCAAATCGGCGGTGTAATAAGGCGTTTCGATTTTATTGCCGCTCACACTGAACCAATCTGCTTTTGCGGCGGCTTTTCTGAGGCTTGCACTTGAAAGAGCCGGCATATTCGGCATAATCCAATTGCCCTTTTTGCCGCAACGAACGGAGTCACCGCGCGGATTTTCAACAAAAGTGAGCGCGTCGCGCTTAAAATTAAGCGTGTTGAAATATTTGCCGCCCGTGCCGATAATTTCATCAAGACCCGCTTCAACCTCGGCATAATCGCGCATTGCATCCTCATAAACGGGATGAATATGAGAGCCGGGCAAAATATCGTGAAACTGATTGAGCAGCATTTTTTTATAAAGCGCGGTGATTTTCTCCGTGTTATTCTCACCGCGGAGAACCGAAAGCATTTCCGCTGATCTGAATTTAAATTCAAGGCGGCGATTTGTGCGCTTTAAATTGCTTTTTGTGGTAAAAGTGCCGCGGTGCATTTCAAGATACAGTTCACCGTCCCAAGTGGCAAGATTTTTTTATTATTCTTTAAATTCTTTTTCAAGAAATTCGGCGCCGCCCATATGAGTGCACTTCGGCATAATCGAAAGCTTATCAAAGCGATGCATAAGCTCTATCATTTCCTCTGTGCAGCCGGAGCCGCCGTCGCCGTAGCCAAACATATTCATAGTTTGGCCGCCGCTGTCTTTATCAATATAAGCATCCCAATTTTCCTGAATTTGGCTGGGCATATTCCAAGTGATAAAGTGAGTTGGCGGAACGCAGGCATAAATATCCGTGCCGTCTATTCCCCTCCAAATAAAGTTATTGTGAGGGAAGCGATTAGTGTCGTTCCAGGTGGACATTTTGTTTGAAACAAAATAATCAACACCGCTCTTTTTGAGTATTTGCGGCAAAATCCAGCTGTTGCCGAAAACATCCGGAAGCCAAGCGTTATTAACTCTTTTTCCGAACATACGCAAATAAGTCTGCTGACCGTAAAGGCACTGGCGGATAAGGCTTTCCGCACTCGGAATATTACAATCCGGCTCAACATACATTGCACCCACGGGCTCAAACTGACCTGCGGCAACCTTTTCTTTAAGCTCGGCAAAAACATCGGGATAATATTTTTCAAGAGTTTCATAAACATACGGCTGAGTATGAGTGTATTTAAAAATCCGGATACCTGTCCATAAGGCGCAGTTGAATAAGCACTGTTCTTAAATTCTTTTGAACAGCATGAATTCTGCGCCAATAATAAGCAATATCAAGATGCGAATGAGCAATCAGAGCCACATCGCCGTTGCCCCGATAATTATCATTTGCATAAATAACTTCATCAACATATTTTTGAGCATCTGCAATTCCTGTTAATTCTTCAGACTCAAAATCAATGCAATTCATTGCATTATTAAGTTCTCTGTTCAGAAATGCCCGATAATCCTCCGAAAACAAATCGCTTTTTGCGATATCGAGCAGCAATTCAAAATCATAAACAAGATTTTGCACGGCATGGTTGACGGTGCAGATATAAGCACCCTCAAAAATCTGGCGACATCCTCTGACGGAAAGGCTTTCGGGATTGCGTTCATCATCGGGCTTACTGCGATTATAGCCCTCCATTTCAAAATGCAGCGTTTTGGAAGAATCAACATACGGCGAAAGCAGCATACGCTCGCGGTTAGGGTCTACCCCGCCCACATATTTACCGTTTACCTTAACGCAGATTTCAGCCGCGGTTTTAAGCGAAAACCAAAGCTCCTCACCCTGCATTTCCTCGGGAATATCCACATCGGCGGTGATGAATGCTGTGCCGTCCGGTGTGAAATACATATCGCCTTTATTGAGCGGGCGCGGCGGCTCGGAATAAAATTCATATTCGTTTTCCGAGATTTGGCGCGCGTCTTTAATCTTTAAATTTTTGATTTCCCATTTTGAGGAATAGATATATCTTTTAAGCCAGCCGAAGCGCAAATCAGTCCATTCCTCGGGGCGCATAGACCTTCTTACAACTTTAATATGTGCCATATTCGCGCCTCCTTACACATCCTGAAAATAAGGCTTTTTGCGAATTGCAATCACCTTAACGGATTTATTTAAATCTTTTTTAATCTGCTCTTCAATCCATGCAACACATCTTTCAAGAATAAGGCATTTTGAGCATTCGCCGCGAAAAATCACGGTGAGTTCGTTGCCGGAAAGAGAAACGAATTCTATCCAGCCGCCGTCGCCCTGAAGCTTTGGCTGAAGCACGGCTTCAACATAATTTTGAATATTGTTCATACCAATCACCATTAAGCAAGAATTATATTTTTTTAATTTTTTTCACGAATTTCCGCAAGGCGCGCCTGTGCATTATCGCGATTTTTATCACGAACGCTGTAATACACTTTTATCTTAGGCTCCGTGCCGCTCGGACGCACTGCAAGCCAAGAGCCGTCGCCCCACACAAATTTAAGCACATTTTCAATAGGCAGATCATCAATTCCCGTTGAATAATCAATAACCTTTTCTATGCCCACAAAAAGCGCCGTTCCTTTTTTGCGAAAATCAGTCATAAGATACTGAATTTTTTCGGCGCCGTCTATTCCTTTCAAAACAAAAGGATCAAGCGCATCAAGATAATAGCCGTATTCGGCATAAATATCGTTTAAGCCGTCAATAAGCGATTTGCCCTGTGCCTTATACCAAGACGCCATTTGGCAAATAAGCATTGCCGAAACAACACCGTCCTTATCCCTTGCGTGAGTGCCGACAAGATAGCCGTATGATTCCTCATAACCGATAACGAATTCGCGCTCGCCGCTTTTTCATATTGATTTATCTTATCGCCGATATATTTAAATCCGGTTAATGTTTCATCAATATTAAGGCCGTAGCTTCTTGCGATGTCGGCACCAAGCTCGGAGGTTACTATTGTTTTAACAAGAGTTGATTTTTTTATTCAAAGCCGACTTTTTTTCATATCAAGCACAAATTTAACAAGCAAAGCTCCCGTTTGATTGCCCGTGAAAAGGATATAATCACCGTTTTTCATCGCGAACCGCAATTCCGACCCTGTCGCAATCCGGGTCTGTGCCGAGCACAATATCGGCTCCGATTTCCTTTTGCTTTTCTTCTATTGCAAGATTAAGCGCGTCCTTTTCCTCGGGATTAGGGCTTCTTACCGTGCTGAAATTACCGTCCGGAAGCTCCTGCTCCTTAACAAAGGTTACATCAAAATTTGCAAGCATTTTGCGAACGGGAATATTGCCGGTGCCGTGAAGCGGAGTGTAAACAATTTTTTTAAATCTGATTTTTCTTCATAAAGGGATTGCTTTGAAACGGCATCATAAAAGGCATCAAGTTCATTATCACCGATTTCATTTATCAAATCCGCATTAACCGTTTTGCCTTCAAGAATTTCAGCCGCTTCGGAATAGCTTTTGCCCTCAATATAAGTCAGCACCTCTGCAGCTGCCTCGGTGCATATTTGGCAACCGGTTTCATCAAACGCTTTATAGCCGTTATATTCCTTAGGATTATGCGAAGCAGTTATCATAACGCCTGCGGAGCAGCCGAGCAGCCTTGTTGTGAAAGAAAGCACGGGAACGGGCACACAATAAGAATATTTATAAACCTTGATTTCCTTTGCCGCAAGCACTTTTGCCACGGTATCCGCAAAAGCAGAGGAATTATTTCGGGTGTCATAAGCAACCGCCACGGAACAATCCGCTTCAAATTTATTTTTGATATAAGCGGCAAGGCCCAAAGTCGCCCTGCCGACGGTGTATTTATTCATGCGATTTGAGCCGGCTCCCATAACGCCTCTTAATCCGCCCGTGCCGAAGGCAAGATCCTTATAAAATCTGTCTTCCACATCCTTTTCATTGCCGGCCGCCGCAAGCAACTCGGATTTGGTTTCGCCGTCTGCAAAAGAAAGCCAATCGTTATATTTTTCCTTATAGTTCATTTTATCCTCCGTAAAAGGCCGCGCCTTAAATATTCATACAGTTTATTTTAAGCTATTATACCACGGCAAAAAGCAGTGCACAACAGCCTTTTTTTAAATTTTAGGCATAAAAAGCCCTGCAAAAAATTGCAGGGCAAAACACAAAATTTTTCTAATTTGATCAGCAACGGATTATCAATCATCCACTTCTCTGTATTCAACCTCAACAGAGCCGTCAGCCGCATCGGCATCATTGATTTGATTTTTTACTTCGTTTGCAATTTCTTTAACCTGAAGATATGCAATCAAATCGGTTACGGCAAACACAAGCAGGCCGATGCCGATAAAACGAACAAGTGTGCTTTGCGCACCGAAAGGATTTGTGAGGCACACAATACCCAAAACGGATGAAGCAAGCCCTAAAAGCATTGTTACAAACCAAGATTTAGGCAGCGCTTTTAAAATCCAAAAAGCATCAACAAGATTAAATAATCCGCCCACCAAAAGATATAGGCCGAGCAAAAAGATAATAACGGTTATTATCTGCCTGTAAGCGCAGCACACAACAACGCCGGCAACAGCCGATATTATACCGAGGGTGAGCGTAAACACATATTTTTTTATTTATCATATAGCTTAAAAATCGCATAAACACCGCAGGCAACAAACGCACCGCCGATAAAAAAAGCGCGGTATATTGAATCATCTTATCCGGAAAAAGCGATAAGAAGTGCGCCAAGCACCGCAGACACGATTATAAGAATGATTGAATATTTTTTTACTTCCGTTATAACTTTTTTCAAAACAAACACCTCCCGGCAATGCACGCATTGCCTAACTTCAGTATAGCATTTTTGCATTTTGTTGTCAAATAAACAAATCATAAACAAGTTTTTTTAATTTATTAAAAAAACAAAAAGGGCGGCAAAGCCTTACGACTGCCGCCCGAAAAACACTTAATTTGCGCAAAAGCTTACTGAGCTTCGCTTTCGGAAATTATTTTTTTGAGCCACATGCTCCGGGCATCTTTCGTACCTTGCGAATTCCGATGTAAAGGAGCCTCTTCCCTGAGTAATTTGGCGCATTGCGGTGGAGAAGGTAGTCATCTCGGCATCCGGAATTTCGGAAACGATTTCCTGCATACCGTCACCAACGGGATTCATTCCCAAAACACGACCGCGGCGCTTATTGATATCGCCTATAACATCGCCCATCGCCTCATCATTTGCAAAGCACTCGAACGGTTGAAATAGGCTCGAGCAGAATCGGGCCTGCATTCGCTACGCCCTCTTTAAACGCAATCGAAGCAGCCATTTTAAAGCTCATTTCGCTTGAATCTACGGGGTGATAAGAGCCGTCATACAATGTGGCTTTAATGCCCACCATGGGATAGCCCGCAAGCACGCCCTTTTCCATGCATTCGTTAAGCCCTTTTTCAACTGCCGGGAAGAAGTTTTTGGGCACGGAGCCGCCGACTACCCTTTCGGCAAATTCAAGCTTTTCGCAAGTGCACGGTTCAAACTCGATAAACACATCACCGAATTGACCGTGACCGCCGCTTTGCTTTTTTTATGGCGGCCCTGCGCCGAAACCTTTTTGGTGATCGTTTCTCTGTATGCGATTTTCGGAGGTGCAAGCTGCACATCAACGGCAAATTTTGTTTTAAGCTTTGCAACCGCAACATCTATCTGCTGCTCGCCGAGACCGCTTATGATTTGCTCGTGAGTTTCGTTGTTTACACGGAATTTAAGGCTGGGATCTTCTTCACAAAGCCTTGCAAAGCCCAAAGCAATTTTTTCCTCATCGCCCTTTTTAACGGCTTTAGCAGCCATTGAATATGTGGCCTGCGGAGTATTAACGCCGTCTGCCTTAATGATTTTATCGGCCTTACAAAGGGTGTCGCCGGTGTTAAAGCCCGAAAGCTTAACCGCCGCGCCGATATCACCCGCCGGAATTTCGGAAACATCCGTCTGCTTTGCGCCGAACATGGAAACGATTTTACCGAGCCTTTCGGATTCACCGGTTGAGGCATTCACGATTTCCGCACCCGCGGTCAATTTGCCGCTGAGCACCTTAAAGAAAGAAAGCTTACCGATGAATGGATCGGCAACCGTTTTAAAGCAGATTGCGGCAAGAGCGCCGTTTGCATCCGCAGTAAGTTCAATCGGCTCATCATCGCAAATTGCATATTCTGAGGACGGCGCGGGGCAAACATCTGCGATAAAATCAAGCAATTGATCGCAGGCTTCGCCACTGAGTCCGCTGAGAGCAAACACGGGGATTACAGAGCCGTCTGCAACACCGATACGAAGGCCCTTGAGCTTATCCTCCGCGGTAAGCTCTTCACCGGAGAAATATTTATCCATAATTTCTTCATCCGTGCCTGCAACAGCCTCATTAAATACTTCTTTTATGGCATCAAATCTTGCAGCGTCATCATGGCTGAATTCAACCGGGGTTGCCTTTGCGCCGCTGTAAGCAAATGCTTTTTCCGTTATCATATTATAATAGGCAACAACCTTACCGTCTGTTATAATGGGAATGACAATCGGGCAAACGCTTGTGCCGAATTTTGCAGCCATGCCGTTAAAGGATTTATAGAAATCCGCACGCTCATCATCCATCTTTGACGCAACTATGATTTTTGACATTCCGCGTGCAGAAGCTGCTTTAAATGCTTTTTCCGCACCAACCGCAAGGCCTGAGCGCGCCGAAACAACTATAATTGCGGTTTCTGCTGCTCTTATGCCTTCTGCCGCACCCTCTGCAAAATCGAAAAGACCGGGAGTGTCAATAATATTTATCTTTGTGTTCTTATATTCAATAGGAGCAACCGCACATGAAACGGATATTTTGCGCTTTTTTTCTTCTGCATCATAATCCGTTACTGCTGTGCCATCTGCAACCTTTCCTATTCTTTCAGTTGCGCCGGCTATATTGAGCAATGCCTCTGCCAATGTGGTTTTTGCCTTTTGAAGCGTGGCCTGCCAAAGCTATATTTCTGATACTGTCGGCTTGATATACTTTCATAAAAAAACAACCTCTTTTTCAGGGGCCGAAGTGCCCCTTATGTTAAATATTTGTTTACATTGTATAATAATTTTACTATGTTGTCAATTTTTTTATGTTAACTTTAACTATCAAAACTAAATTTTTTTAACATTCCGATAAAAAAAGAGAAATATTTTTTTGTTTATTTTACACATAAAACAAACACGCTTTGGAAGCTGCAAACTAAAAAGCTTTGAAATTGTTAAAAAAATTTTTATTGCAAAAATGAATTAAAGCATATTATAATATAGCCGCATTGCATCCACAGGGAAAAAAACAGGTTTCCCGGTTATTATTTCGTTTGTGTTTGCGAAATAAAAATTTCGGAGCAGTAGCAGAAAGGAATTTAATATGAATAAAAAAACACGAAAAAAAGCTTGTTGGCGTTGCATTATTCACGGCAATCGTTATAGTGCTTCAGCTTATAGGCGGCGGAATTAAGGTTGGCGCATTTTCAGTTTCACTTGTTCTTATCCCCATCGTTTTGGGCACAGCGCTTTACGGAATAGGTGCCGGTGCATGGCTCGGCCTTGTTTTCGGCGTAACGGTGATTCTCACGGGCGACGCTGCCGCTTTTTCTTGCGGTGAATGCATTCGGCACAGTAGCAACCGTTCTTGTTAAAGGCATTCTTGCGGGAACACTTTCCGGCCTTATGTATAAAGCCTTTGAAAAGAAAAACAAATATCTTGCAACGGCAGCTGCGGCAGTAACCTGCCCCATTGTAAACACGGGAATTTTCCTTCTCGGCTGCCTCATCTTCTTTATGCCCACAATTGCGGGATGGGCACAGGGACTCGGCTTTGAATCCACAACTAAATATATGCTTACCGGCTTTGTGGGAATCAACTTCATTCTTGAGTTTGCCGTTAATCTTTTGCTTTGCCCCATCATCGTAAGACTTATTGCGCTGGGCAAAAAAGAAACAAAATAATCAATCAAAACACAAAGCGCCGAACGGCGCACGAGCATAATCCGCCGACACAAAAGTATCGGCGGATTTTTTATCAACATTCTTAAAAGGCATTGAGCCTCGCAGCCGTCATTGCCTATAATATTAAGATGTGATATAATAAATAATATATACAGCCTATCTAAAAAAGGCAAAACAATCAAATCAAAATGCGGAGGCGCATAATGAAAATTATCTTTTGCAGGCACGCAGAGCCTGATTATGAGCACGATTCGATAACGGACAAGGGCAAAATAGAAGCGGAGTTGCTTGCACGCAGGCTTTGCCGCATTGATATTGACGAAATCTATGTTTCGCCGCTCGGCAGAGCAAAAAGAACGGCAGAATACACGCTTGAAAAAACCGGCAAAACGGCAGAAACATTTAAATGGCTGCGCGAATTTGACGGCAAGGTTAAAGAAAAACGGCGAAATTAAAGGCTGTTGGGATAAACTGCCAGAATATTGGACGGCGCAGGATGAATATTACAGCGCCGATAAATGGCTCACCACTCCGCTCATGAAAAAGCGGCACGGCTAAGCGTGAGTACGAATTTGTGTGCAACGGCATGAGATAAATTTCTTGCCGAGCACGGCTACAAGCGCAACGGCAGATATTACGATGTAACAAATTCAAATCATAAAACAATAGTTTTCTTTTGCCACTTCGGGGTTGAATGTGCGATTTTGAGCAGAATTTTCGGAGTGTCACCAATGCCGCTTTGGCATAATTTTGTGGCGCTTCCCTCCTCGGTCACAACCATAGTAAGCGAAGAAAGAGTTAAGGGCAAAGCGCAGTTTCGCTGCATGGAATTCGGAGACACCTCTCACCTTTATGCCGCCGGCGAAGAGCCGTCTTTCGCCGCTCGCTTTTGTGAATGCTTTGAGGACGACACCCGCCACGATTAAAAAGGCACATACTCAATGCAACAAGCAATTTATATAAATGCAGCAATATTCGATATTTACACTAATCGGCCCTGCCGCATCGCAGAGCCTTAATCATTTTCACCGGGATTGAAACAATAACGGCTCCAAGGGCTATTCCCATTCCGACAAGCACGGTTTCCTTTGCGTAGAAAACAAGCTCTGTTTTGCGGGAATGAACAAGGCTGCTCATCATATAATAAAGGCTTCCGCCCGGAAGCAGCGGAATTAAAGCCGGCAGCAAAACAGTGCTTGCCGGCGCTTTTTTCAACTTTGCCGTTGCAAGCGAATAAACGGAAATGGCAACCGTGGCAAAAAGAGTTGAAGTGAAAGCTCCGTATCCCATTTCACCGAAAACATAAAAAAGCACCGCAGATATTGCGCCGCCTAAAGTTGCCGGCATTATCATTCTTTTTGGAAACATTCAAAAATAACGCAAAAAGCCGAGCGTGCCGAGCACGCAGGTAATAATATCCCACATGCGATCACCCGAAAACAGCAAGCGCCGCGGCAAAGCCGAGCACAATTGCAAAAGCAATCACAACGGCCTGCGTTATCTGCAAAATTCCCGCAATCAGATTGCCGCTCATCATATCCTGCATGGCGCCGCCGATGCTCATTCCGGGAATAAGCAGCATTATAGTGCCTGTCATTATCATATCCGGGTGCACGGAAAGCCCTGCAATTTTCGGAGCAAAGGCAAGAAACGCGGCTGCGGTTGATTGAATCAAGGTTTTTGAAAAGATGTTAAAATCCGTTTTGCGAAACTTTATAAATCCCAAAACATTGCCTATTATTGCCGCAAAGGCGGCATCTGCAAAAGTGCCGCCGAAATAAACGCAAAATGCGCCCACGGCAAGCGCCGTTGCAGCAACGCGAAACCCACATGGATATGAATATTCAATCGCAAAACCGTAATGAGCTTCACCGCATATTCGCCGCGAGATATTATTAAGCTCCTCAAGCCTGCCCAAATTCAAATCGTTTTTTTGTATATGCGCCTGAATTCGGATTGCCGCTTTCCGCCAACCTTCGCGCACACAAAGGCCATGGAGGGAATGATAAAAACATTTATATCCTCTGCCCCGCCGCTTTTGCACACCCTGATTGCCGTTTCCTCGGCAGACGAAATCTCGCCGCCGTTTTCCACCGTTTGCGCGGCAAGATATGCCGCCAAAGCAATGCAATTTTCCATATAAAAATCACCGCCACAAATATTGTTTTGAAAAATATCAAAAAACACTTGCTTTTTTTCATCAATATGGAGTATTATATTTGTACCGAAAGGGCAAAAAGTAAATATCGCGGGGTAGAGCAGTTGGAAGCTCGTCGGGCTCATAACCTGAAGGTCGGAGGTTCGAGTCCTGCCTCCGCAACCACAAAAAGAAAACCACCCAATTTGGGTGGTTTTCTTTTGTGCTGTGAGCTATGCTCACGGTTGCGACCGACGAGTTCCCGGAGCACAACTGCCAAGCGCTCCCGGTGGGAGATACAGCGCAGGCTGTTTTGGCGCAGCGGTCAAAAATTTATCGGCGCTCCAAGCCGTAATAAATTTTGGGCACCGCAAGAGTGCAAGCAGGGGCGTAGCCTCTGTGAGAAAAAATAATTTTTTCTGCTATTGTCTAACATTGCGTATGTTTTTATTTATTGAATTTGGCTATGGCCTATGATATTATGAATTTATAAAAAGCATTCTCACAATATCATTTTTGAGGCAAAAAAATGTTTAAGGAAATCATCTATAAAAAAATAAGGAAAAAAAGAGCAGAAATTATATTTCATAGCACAAACAATCGCAAAGAAAAACCATCGAATATGCAAAGGAAATTATCAAACCAGGTTTAAATTTAATCGAACTTAGAAAAAAATGTGCGAAAACAAAAATGCTTGAACTTGGGGCAGATTCTTTTTGGTACTATGGTATTGGTGCGTTTATATTTGCAGGCAATGAAACTGTTAAATCTGTTTCAGGAAAAAAATATATAATCTCTGACTATATTATTAAAAAGTGACGATATTATCACAATTGATTTAAGTCCGCAAATAAAAATATTTGGGGGCGATTATGCAAGAACAGTAATTATACAAAAACGGCAAGGCTGTAGATAAAAATTAATCAAATACAAAAACACCGAATGGAAAAAGTGGTTTGTTAATTGAGGAAAAAGTTGCATAGTGAGCTTTTTCAATTATGCCACAAGCAATACTACGTTTGAAGAATTATATTATCATATGAATGAATTTATCAAGAAATGCGGATATCTAAATCTTGATTTTTAACGGCAATTTAGGCCATTCGATAGTAAAAAACCAAAAAAACCACAGAATTTACATTGAAAATGGCAATAAGAAAAAAACTTGGCAATGTAAAATATTTTTACATTTGAGCCTCACATATCTCTTCCTAATTCTGATTATGGATATAAAAAGAAAAATATCTATTATTTTAACAACGATAAATTGATAGAATTGTAACAGTCACATTGTATAAAAATAAGAACAATAAATATATACCTATTGGCGTCTTTTTATCTTGCAAGGCTGAACACTGAAAATCAGGAAAAATAATTTTAATTGCTCTATAATGTAATCACACGGAGAGGGGAAATGCAATGGATTGGCTGACAGGAATACAAAAATGCGATTAACTACATTGAGGAAAATCTGACAGAAAAGATCGACTATGATGAAGCTGCAAAACAAGCATCTTGTTCAAGTTTCTATTTCCAAAGAATTTTCAGTATTTTGTGCGGAATAACTCTTGGAGATTATATTCGCAACAGACGACTTACTCTTGCCGGAAATGAGTTGAGCGCAACTGATAACAAAGTGATCGATATCGCTTTGAAATATGGCTATGAAAGCCCCGAGAGTTTCACAAGAGCCTTTTCAAAATTTCACGGAGTTACACCTTCCGATGCAAAAAAAGATGGCTCTAAACTCAAATCCTTTTCTCCACTTTCCGTGAAAATAACATTAAGCGGAGGCAATATAATGGATTACAAGATTATCGAAAAGGCTGCATTTGACATTATTGAAAAGGTAGAAGCACATACCGTTGATAACTCTGAAAATGCGAAAAGCATTCCCGACTTTTGGACGAGATCACATAATGACGGTACGGTAAAAAAATTATTTGATGCTACAACTGACAAAACCTACATTTTCGGTATATGTTACGGAAATCTACCGAAAAATGCAAAAACATTTGATTATTCTATTGCGGCGAAATGCGATGAGAACACAACCGTACCAAAAGGGTTTAGAAAGAACACTATTCCTGCAAGAACCTGGGCAATATTTGAGTGTAAAGGCGCTATGCCGAATGCTATTCAGGATAAGTGGCACAAGATTATTTCGGAATTTTTTCCTACATCGGGATATGAGCCAACCTATGAAATGGATATAGAAGCCTATACTGACGGAAATATGGGTAGCCCTGATTATCGCAGTGAGATTTGGGTTCCTGTAATTAAAAAGTATTGATGTTAGCAAATATTTGTGATGGTCACATTTTCAAGTGTAGGGTCACATTTTTGAACAGGTGGTCACATTGTATCAAATATCTGGTACAAAGACATAAAAAGGAAGTCATCCTATTTGGATGGCTTCCTTTTTTATATGCTTATGGAAACAGCGCTGAAATGCGGGCGACGGGTTACCGGAGCAAAACAGACGAGCACTTATAAAAAGACCTATTATCAAGAAGCGCATTTTTTTACATGGATCATAAGAGTTTTTTTAACATCATTATAATCCTTTTCAATTGCATTTTTACCTGCACAAGCCTTGCTTTTATGCCATTTTTTCCATTAGGAGTTACATAAACCGTTTTGCCTGATTTTTGTTGCTTTGTTGTTTCTTCGGTTGTGCTTTCAGTTTGCTGTTCGGTAGTTGTTTCCTGAGTAGTAGTAACCGTTGTGGTTTCTGTTGTAATTTGTGTTGTGGGTTGAGTTGATATTATTTGGTTAGTGGTCGAAACCCTTGCTGTTGTTGTAACATTTGATGTTTCTTGAGAAGGCGAAGAAGAACTTGTTGATACCGGTTGCACCGATATTGAAATCGCAATAATCGGAACGAGGACTGTTAATAATATTTTAACCGGTTTCTTCCATGTTGTTTTTCCACATAATAAAAATACCAAGTGGACAAAATGAGAAAAACAGCATTATGGTAATAGGAACAACATGTGATATTTCTTCGCTCTGATTGTCTTTTTTAAACGCCTTTACCGTATAAACAATTGACAAAACCACACCAACAATGTAGACAACCAAAGAAATAAGAAACAACACAGTCATTTTTTTTCAACAGATGCCATAGTAATCAACATTAAAATATATGCCACTGTTGTAATTATACTTGAAATAAACAAATTATTATTATTTTTCATTTTTTTACCCCTCTTACTATATTAGATTTTTCCAATTTTATTATACATCATATTTCAAAAAAATGCAACAGCATTGCTTTTTTTCAATTTTATCGGCAATTTTTTTCTAAAAATAAAAACTTAATTTTTTTGTGCACTATTTTTTTAAATTGCAAAATTTTGCAATTTATTACGTAAACGGCTATTAAGGCATTTGTTTTTTTACGCTTTCCGAAAGATAAAAAAAGAGCGGCATATTTTATGCCGCTCTTTTTATTTATAAAATCTGTATCAAGCTAAATAGTTAACACCGAGAACGGCAATACCCAGCACAACAAGAATTGCGCCCGTGATTCTGTTCAGCGTTTTTGCCGGCAATTTATTTGCAAGAAGCGAAGCGATTTGCGCAAACACAAGCGTGCTGACAACGCAGATAACAAGCGCTTCAACATCCGGCATTCCGCCGATAACAAAATGGCTGACGGAGCCTGTGAGCGCAGTGGCACTCATAATAAACACGCTTGTGCCGACTGCGGTTTTAAGCTCGTAACCAAGCACGGAGGTGAGCACCAAGAGCATCATCATTCCGCCGCCTGCGCCGACAAAGCCGCAAATGAAGCCGACCGCCGCGCCGCATGCAACGGAGCGAATCGCCTTTTGCTTTGCCGTGGCGGCAAGCAAGCGCTGTTTCGGCTCCGTTACCGGCTTAACTATGAATTTAATGCCGAGCAAAAGGGTCATAAAAAAACGGAAAAAAATTGCCCATTGTTGTTTTAGGCACAATGCTTGCAATATAGCTGCCCGCCATCGTGAAGCAAAGCACGGAAATCATCATTATAAGCCCGTTTTTGATATCAAGATTTTTATTTTTTCCGTATGTTATCGCCGAAACCGCGCTTGCCAGCACATCGCTTGCCAGCGCTATGCCCACGGCAAGATACGGATCCATATGAAGAAATGTTATCAGCAGCGGGGATATAACAGCAGCTGCGCTCATGCCCGCAAAGCCCGTGCCGAGCCCCGCGCCCATGCCTGCGATAATGCAAACCAATATTTTAATCATAACTGCAACCTCCCTTTTCAATAAGCGAGATATTATAGTTTATTTTTTTGCTCAGGCTTTCAAGCGCAGCAAATTCATCATCGGTTATATTTTGCCTTAATGCCGCGGTGAACTTAGCCTGCATTTCCCTGCCCTCTTCAATAATCGGCGCAGCTTTTTCCGTAACCGCAAGTCGGCGTTTACGCCGATCCGCCTCATCCTCGGCGCGGCAGAGCAGTCCATTTTTAATCAGCGAATCGATTGCCACTGAGGCAATGCCGCTTTTGATTCCGCGGATATTGCAAACATCGCTTGCCGTGTTATATTGCGGATTGTTTGCAAAAAACATCAGCACATCAAAGCCCGTTTGATTAACGCCGTGGCGGCGGCAAACAGGCGCACAAAGATTTTGATAAATATTTGAAAGTTTTTTTCCCCTATCGCTATCATTTCAAGCGGAGCCAAATTAATCACTTCTCTCAGTTATTCTAATTTTTAGAATTTCTAATATTGATATTATATTCCTGCCGCACCAAACAGTCAACAAGCAAAAAAGCAAATTAACACAATATTCACACAAAAACCTTTGCATAAAAATTACGCTTGCGCTGCACGATATGCGTGTGATAGTATATAATCAGAATATTGCAATGTGAAATTAAAACTAAAGACAGTATTGGAGAGTAAAATTTGAATCGAGATCAACTTTTAGAATTATTTGGCAATGAATCTATATCCGGCAAAAGGATTACACTTCATGTTCTCACCCCCGGCAACACTGATTTACTCTTAAACTATACATACGGCACATTAAATACTTCCGAAGAATTTTTCGGTTCTTATGAAAAAAACGAGTTTATGAAAACACTAATGACAAATATAAGGTTCACTTTCTCATTTATTCTGAATGTGGTGATTTTTATAGGATATACAGAACTGAAAAAAATCTTGACGAAACACCCGAAATAGGCATTGATTTGGCTGAAAAGTATCAACGCAACGGATATGGATTCGAGACCTGCCGATTGCTTATAAATAAACTGTTTGAAAAAAACAAATTACGAATACATTTCTTACAACACATTCAGATATAATAAAGCAAGTATTGCACTTGCAAAAGAAAGCTCCGTGCCTCATACATTGGCTGCATTAGCACATTTTGATGTACTGAAAAACGCCGAAAAATTTCAAATGACGCAAAGGCTGAAACGGAACAATTTGATATACTTCAATATAGAATTTACAAATAAATTCGCTTAATTTCAAAAACAAAGTACTTTTTTTCGTGTGGCAATATGCCGTTTATATAATAATCCGGCCTATGTAACCATCATAAAAAAATTACGCTTGCGCCGCTTAATATGCGTGTGTTAATATATAATCAGAGCATTGCAATGTAAAAATCGCATTCGGGCCGTGCCCGGCAAATGCAAATTGCAGCTCACTTGGGGGTAAATTATGAAAAAATCAAGATTTAAAAAGCTGCTTGCAGTTCTTTTGGCAGCAGTGCTGATTGCCTGCTCCTTCACGGGCTGCGCGGCAAACGGAAAAGAAATTATGAACCGAATATACGGTCTCTACAACAACTTGGCGCTTGGCAGCACGGTTACAAGCCAAGACGGAAAAAAATCCTCAACCTTTAAGCTCAGCGGAAAGGCGGAGGAAACAAAATATGCTACAATTGATTTAGGCGAGGAAAAAGAATTTAACACGGTTGTGCTGAAAGAAAGCGGCAAAAAGGTGACCCTTTTTTTGAAATTTACGGCAGCAACAGTGCCGACAGCGATTATAAATTTCTTTATCAAAGCGACTGCATTGAGGGCGGGCATACTTGCTTTTTGGGCGATGTGAGCTACAGATATCTGCGCATTTTTCGTTAATCAGGCAAGCGGCAGCTTCAAAGCTTACCGCCGCCGAGGTTTACAACATAAAAAGCGACAATGCAAAGGATTTAAGAGTTAACGCCTATCTGGTGGCTTCAAACATAAACGAAAGCACGGATTTTTCAATGCTTGACGGCGTTACGGACATAATCGTTTTCGGCACGGCGAAATTCGATAAAAGCGGAAGCATAATTTTTGTTGATGACGAGGGCAACACTGTTGACGAATCAGTTTACGCCGAAAAAATCCGTATTTTAAAGGAAGCCGTGGGCAGCAGAAAAATAAATCTTATCTGCGATGTGGCAATGCCTTATAATGACAACAACGCCGACATAATTTCCATGCTGAGCGAGGAAAATGTTGACCGAACAATTGAAAGTATAAAGGCACTTGTGGAAAAATACGACTTTGACGGCTACGACATGGATTACGAATTTCCGAATTCAAAAAAAGAATGGAAGCTTTTTCAATTCGTTTTTAAGGCAGCTTGACAAAGCAATTCCCGATAAAATCATCTCTCTCGCAATTGCGCCCTGGGATTTGCAATTTGACGATGATGTGATTGAAATAATAGACCGCGCCGAGGTTATGCTTTACGATATGTTTGCTGCGCACGGCTATCATTCGATTTTTCCCGTTACAGTGAACGGCATAAACAAAATGCTAAAAGGCGGTTTCAAGGCAGAACAGCTTGATTTGGGCGTGCCGTTTTATTCGCGCCCCACAAACAAGCTCGGCTATTGGGGCAACTACAATCAATATGAGGGTAAGCTGGACAGATATACAAACCTTATTTATTTTAATGATTTTGACCATTCCGGCAACCCGATGACGGCGCCTCAATACATAAATTCCGTGCAAATGATATCCGACAAAACCGCATTTGCAATTGACGCGGGGTTGGGCGGAATTATGATTTGGCACATGACATGCGATTTGCCTTACGACAATGAGCTTTCGCTCTTTAAAGCTATATATGACACAAAAATTGCAAAACAATAAAAAACAATATATCTTATTTAAAAATGTTAAAAATAATGTTGCACGCAAACTCTTTTTGTGATATCCTTGATATATTCTATTCACAATTGCGAAAGAGAGGCTAATTTATGTTTTTTTACTTTTTAGGCACAATTGCCGCACTAATCATCAGTGCCGTTCAAATCTTTGCTTTTTGCAGAGAGCGATCGGCAGGCAAATGCATTCATATGGTTATCAAGAATGTGTTTGTTATTAACCTTATCGCCGTGTTCTTCCAAAAATATGTGCTCAAATATAAGCACTTTTTTGTGTGGACCGGCGGCTACAAGCCCGCTTCATTTGTTAAATTTTTCATAATTGCGCTTTTGGTAGGCATCGTTTTGCTCGGCATTTACGCAGTAATTTACAAATACATCACCTTTGAGCACGAAGTGCCGAAAAAGAAAGGCGCAAGGGCGTTAAAGCTTATAAGCGTTATTCTGTTTTGCCTCGGCAGCCTGTGCCTTGTTGGCACGATTTGGGGCAAAGGCTCTTACGGCGATGTTACCGCGGACCAGCTTTTAATCAACTTGCTTTCACCTGCAGGCGGCGCGGAAAGCGATGTTTATGTTGAGGGCATTGAAGGGCTTGTTTACCCTGTTATGCTGCTCACCTCCGTTTTTTGCCTTTTCGTTTATTCAAATTTCAAGCTTGTTTACCACGGCATTAAGAAGAACTTAACCTTCTTTAACGATTTGGTGCACAGAATTATCAGTTTTATTCTTGCACTTGCAATGCTCGGCGGCGGAATTTGGTACGGCGTAAGCGAATTTCAACTCAAACAGCTTTATAACGCCTACATTGCAAAATCCGATTTCATCGAAGCAAACTATAAAGATCCGCGCACAACCAAAATAACCTTCCCCGAGCAAAAGAGAAACATTATTCACATCTATCTCGAATCAATGGAAAACAGCTATCTTTCCAAAGACCTCGGCGGTTATATGGACACAAATCTTATTCCCAAGCTCACAGAGCTTGCATACGACGGCTACACTTTCTCAAATAATGACACAAAAATTCGGCGGTCCGCTCAAAGCAACCGGCACTCAATGGTCTGTTGCTTCAATGGTTAATATGACAACCGGCTTGCCGATGAAAAGTGCCGGCAGAGCCGAATGCATACGGTTCACCCGGAAACTTCTTCCCCGGCGCATACACCTTTGGTGATATTTTACGTGACCAAGGCTATGAACAAACGGTTATGTTTGGTGCAGATGCAAACTTCGGCGGACTTTCATACTATTATCATGATCACGGCGACTACAAGATCATGGATTACGGCTATGCAAAGCGTGAGGGCTTAATCCCGCAGGACTACAAAGAATGGTGGGGCTATGAGGATGATAAGCTTTACGAATTTGCAAAAGACGAAATTACAAGGCTTTATGAAACCGGCAATCCGTTCAACTTTACAATGGAAACGGCAGACACTCACCGCCCGGGCGGATATTTAAGCAAAAATGCATCCACACCGTTTGGCGACCATTATTCAAACGCTATTTTCTACAGCCAAAACGAAACCTACAAATTCGTTGAATGGATTAAGCAGCAGCCGTTTTACGAAAAACACCACAATCGTTTTTAATCGGCGACCATTTGAGTATGGACACTGATTTCTTTGAAAAATTTCGATCCCGATTATTTAAGAACTCAATTCAACTTTATTTTGAATCCTTCACCCGATTTGGACACTTCAAAATCCAAATTTACAGACAGAGAATGGGCAAACTTTGATATGTTCCCGACAATTCTTGCTTCCATGGGCGTTAAAATTAAGGGCGACAGGCTCGGCATAGGCACAAATCTTTTCTCAGACCCTCCAACCGTTTTTTTGAGGAATACGGTGTTGAACACACAAACACAGAGCTTGAAAAGAAGAGTGAATTTATGAACAGCACAATTCTTTTAAATCCCGAAGCAAACGGCGAAACCGCAACGGAAACAACTTCGCAATTGCCTAAGCCGGGTAAAAAAGCTTCTTAAACCTTATAAAAAGAGTTTAATTTAAGCAAAAAATCTGCGGCGCACCGAGGCAAAACGGTGCGCCGCTTTTTATTCTAAAAGGCACCTATATGAAAAATACTTATTGACGCAGACGGCTGCCCGGTTACCGAGCTTGCCGTTAAGCTTTGCAACGGAGCGCGGTGTTTCAGCCATTATTGTTTGCGACACATGCCATGAATTTGCAATTGACGGCGCAGAGGTTATAACCGTTTCCAAGGGCGCGGACAGTGCCGATTTTGCGCTTGTGAACAAGACAGAAACCGGCGACATTGTTATAACGCAGGACTACGGACTTGCGGCGATGGCACTTGCCAAAAGAGCGACGGTTATAACGCAAAACGGGCTGATAATAAACGATTTTAATATAGATAATTTACTCTATTCACGCCACCTGGCAAAGAAAGCGCGCAGAAGCGGAAAGCACCTTAAAGGCCCCTCAAAAAGAACAAAAGATCAAGATGAAGCATTTGAAAAAAAGCTTTGATTGCGCTTTTTAAATAAAAAAACTGCACTTGATATATGCAAAATAAAAAAATATAATTAAGTTAAACACATCAGTTAGGAGAACAGAATATGAAAGTAAGATTACCCAAGCACAGAGAATTTTTTTAATCAAATTTGAGGACGGATATGACAAAGCCGACGAAGCATGGGAGGAGCTTAACAAAAATAGTTAAGGATTATTCCGTGGACGGCAAATCGATTTATTCCGAAAGCTTTATTGAGGACAACGAAGCAAAGGTTAAAGCGCTTCAGGAAAAAAATACGAATTCACATACGAGATCATAGAGAAATAAGGAATACTATGGAAAAGAAAAAGGTTTATGCAGTTGCAACCGCACATTTAGACACTGTGTGGCGATGGAATTTGGCAACAACCATAAAAGAATATCTGCCAAATACACTTGAGCAAAAACTTTAATTTAATAGAAAAATACCCTAATTACAGATTTAATTTTGAAGGTGCATTCAGATATGCGCTTGCAGAGGAATACTATCCAAAAGCACTTTGAATATCTTAAAGAGCTTATCAAAAGCGGAAAATGGAATGTTGCGGGCTCAAGCTATGAAAACGGCGATGTAAACATTCCCTCTCCCGAAGCACTGTTCAGAAACATTATTTACGGCAACGGCTATTTCAAGGAAAAATTCGGCAAAGAGAGCTGCGATATTTTTCTGCCCGATTGCTTTGGCTTTGGATACGCATTGCCGAGCATTATGAAGCATGCGGGTTTAAAGGGATTTACAACCCAAAAATTGAGTTGGGGATCGGCTTACGGAGTGCCGTTTGATTTGGGAATATGGAAAGGCGTTGACGGTTCTGAGGTTTATGCCTGCCTTAATGCAAAATCATATTGCTATAAATTCAGCGGCGACATAAGAGGCGATATTTCCGTTATAGACAAAATAACACAAAACGCTTTTGAAAGCGGAATACCGCAAACATTGCATCTTTACGGCACAGGCGACTACGGCGGATCGCCCACAGAGGAAAGCGTGCAGGCGATTGAAGAAAGCGTTGCTAAAAACGGCAGCAGCGATTTTGAAGTGGTTTCTGCGGCAAGCGATGAATTTTTCCGTGATTTGGAAAAGATGCCGAAATCTGAAACAGCAGGGCTTAAAACATGGAATAACGAATTGGTTATGACCTCGCACGGTGCGGGTGCATACACATCAAGAGCGATGAATAAAAGGCTCAATGCCCAAAACGAGAACATTGCCGACATTGCCGAGAAAATGTGCACCGTTGCAAACGAAAACGGAGTTTATAACTATCCAAAGGATAATTTAGACAGAGCTTGGAAGCGTGTTATTCAGCATCAATTTCACGATGATATCACAGGAACCGGCAATATGGACATCTATATTGACGGGCAAAACGATTACTACGCCTCGCTCAGCGATTTTGAAACCGAACTTGACGGTGCAGCAGGCGCAATGGCAAACGAGCTTAACACAAGCTTTGTGACCGAATGCGGCGTTATGGTTTACAACCCTTCCCCCTTCAGGCGCAAGAATGCCGTGTCGGCGCACATTAAGGTTGTGCACAATTCCACCTTCGTTAAAGTTTTGGATTCAAACGGCAACGAAGTTCCAAGCCAAATCATAAAAAAATCGGGCAAAGAATTTGACATTGTTTTCATTGCCGATGTAAACGCCATGGGATATGCCGTTTATGATGTTGTGCCTGCAAACAAAGCATGCGAAATCAAAACGGATCTTGCCGTTTCGCTCCACACTCTCGAAAACGAAAAATACAGAGTTATATTTAACAAAAACGGCGATATCGCCACGGTGATAGACAAGAAAAACAACATCAATGTTCTTGACGCGCCGATTAAAATGGCAGGCCTTTCGGATGTCGGCGAGCTTCCCTACCCCGCTTGGGAAATGCGCAAAAAGGATTTAGACAAAGAGCCTGAATTTTTTGCAAACACGCCCGAATTTGAAATAATCGAAGCAGGCCCTGCGAGAATCGCAATCAAAGTTTCGCGCGAGCTTGACCATTCATTTATCGACCAAATCATTTATCTTGAAAGCGGCGGAGAGTTCATAAGAGTTGAAAATTTTGTTGACTGGAAAAACAGAAGGACCCTGCTTAAAGCCGTGTTCCCCTTCTCCTGCTACAACAAAACAGCAAGCTATGATTTGGGTCTCGGCGTTATCAAGAGAGAAAACAACAGCGAAAAAGCTGTATGAAGTGCCTGCTCAAAAATGGGCAGATATCACCGCAGGGAGCGGCAAATACGGCGTTTCCGTTTTCAGCGACTGCAAATACGGCTGGGATAAGCCCTCTTCAAACACATTAAGGCTCACTTGCCTGCACACACCCGTTGGTGCATTCACAAAGCAGGCAAGGCAGGATTTGCTTGACCTTGGCAGAAACAATTTCGCTTTCGGAATTTATAGCCACGAGGGCGGATTTGCAAACGGCACTCAGCGCCAAAGCGAAATTTTCCAGAAGCCGCTGATTGCCTACCAGACCTCCTCACGCCGTGAGGGCAGCCTTGAAAGCGGATATTCATTTCTTAAAATCAACAACGAAAACGCAATTCTTCGCTGCTGCAAGCTTGCCGAGGACGGCGACGGAATTATAGTGCGCGTAAACGAAGGCAGCGGTGAGGCACTTAAAAATGTTGAGCTCACCTTTGCGGCAAGAATACTCGAAGCAAGCGAATGCCTTGCAAACGAGCAGGCAATCAAAAAGGCAGATTCAAAGAGCAAAAAGCTTAAATTCGACCTTGCGCCCTACGGCATCAAAACATTTCGCATAAAGCTTGAAACGCCCGATAAAAAAGGACGCGAAAACTTTAAAAAGCTTGACCTTGAATATAACTCAAAGGGCTTCACGAAAAACGAAAGCATGCGCAATGTGATTCTTCAGGGCAGCGGCTGCTCACTTCCCGCAGAGCTTTGCCCGCAAGGCTTCACGGCAGGCGGCGTAAGCTTTAAAATGCCGGATACTCAGGCCTCAAGCGATGTTATGGTGGCAAGAGGGCAAACAATCGATTTGCCGAAAAGCATGACCAAGCTTTACATAGCCGCAACATCCACCCTCGGCGACAGAGATGCAACATTTTACCTTGACGGCAGAGAAAAGCAAATTAAAATTGCAGCTATGACGGAGCATTACGGCAATTGGGATATGGCGGGGCTTAATATAAAAGCGGCGCACAAAAATGCACCGATTGCTTTCGAATTTACCCACACGCATCATCCCGAAGGCGATATTCCAAACGGCAAAGCTTATTTCTATTTATATGAGCTTGATATAAGGAATGCAAAAACCCTTACCCTGCCGGAGGATAACCGCATAATAATTTTGGCAATGACGGCTGTTAAAAAATTCAGCAACACAAAAAGAGCCACAAGGCTTATTGATGAAATCCCGACTGAGGATTATTCGTTTGGCGATATACCGCCGATAGACAAGATAATTGATAAGGCTGAATTTATAACAATTCGCGCCGGCAAAAATCAAGGATCAGCAAAAACGGCGGCAAGGGCAAAGGCTTCAAGCGCGATAATATAATAACGAATATTATCCGCTCCTACACAAAAATCGGAATGGTAATTCATTTGCCACGATAGATTCATAAATATAAAAAAAGGCGTTTATGCATTCATTGCGTAAACGCCTTTAAATTTTGCGTAAAGACTTAAAAACTTTACACATTTATTGATGTTGAAGCGTTTGTTGAAAACTGTGTTTAAAATGTTGAAATATACTCTCGGTTTTAAGATTTTGCGATTTTTGTAAGGGATTATACTTTACAATCAATAATTTCAACAGAGTTTTCAACAATTTAGATATTTGCTATACATTTTGATAAAAAAACATAACGATATTTATATACAAAAAGCCTGTATCAAAAGATACAGGCTTCTGTTTTAAAAAAATATAATTATTTCTTATTGAAAAAGGCTTACGATACTGTCAAATGTGTCGGAATCCTTTGTTGTGAAGGCGCTGCTTGCCTGCTCGGGAGCAGAAACGGAATTTGCTACAGGAGGAGCAACTTCGATATTAGCGGTTGTGGACTTAATCGGAGCACCGGGACCCTCGTCACCGAAGCGAGTTGCGATAACGGTGATAACCATTTCATCCTCAAGATTTTCGTCAACATTAGCACCCCAAATAATCTCGCAATCGGGATGAACGGCATTCTTAACGATTGTTGATGCAACATCGATTTCTTCAAGTCCGATATCCGAAGAAGCTGTGATGTTAAGAAGAACGCCGCGAGCACCGTCGATAGAAGTGTTAAGAAGCGGGCTGGAAATAGCTGCCTGAGCGGCAACCTCTGCCTTATCCTTGCCCTTGCCGCGGCCGACGCCCATGTGAGCATAGCCGGAATCCTTCATAATTTCGGTAACATCGGCAAAGTCGCAGTTTACAAGACCTGTTGCATTAACAAGATCCGAAATGGACTGAACACCCTGACGAAGAACATCGTTTGCGATTTCAAACGCATTAAGAAGAGTGATTCTTTCATTTGTAACGAATTTAAGGTTTTCATTAGGAATAACCATGATGGAATCAACATACTGAGCAAGCTCATTAATACCTGCCTGAGCCTGATCCATGCGATGTTTGCCTTCAAAGGCAAACGGAGTTGTAACAACGCCGACTGTGAGTATGCCGAGATCCTTTGCAACCTGAGCAACCACGGGAGCCGCACCTGTGCCTGTGCCGCCGCCCATACCTGCGGTTATAAATACCATCTCTGCGCCGGTGATAGCGTCGGTGATAGCTTCTTTGCTTTCATCTGCGGCTTTTTTACCTACTTCGGGTCTTGCGCCTGCGCCCATACCCTTTGTGGCTTTTTCACCGATAAGGATTTTTTGAGAAGCCTGTGATTTTGCAAGAGCCGGCTTATCGCTGTTTACGGCAATAAACTCAACATCCTGAATATTACAATGAACCATGCGGTTTACGGCGTTTCCGCCGCCGCCGCCTACGCCTACTACTTTAATGGAAACAACTTTTGTATCCTCGGTATCTATTTCATAACGTCCCATAGATTTTATTCTCCTTATATGTATTATTGACAGACTCGCTGTTGTCTTTACTCATATATTGTAACAATATTGTAATCATTTTGCAATGTTTTTTTGATTTTTGCTGAATATTTTTCAAAAATTAGTAAAACTATTTTTTTTGCTTATTTGTGCATAATAGACAAATGATAAAAAAATAAGCTTGAAATTTGTTTAATCTTGTAAAGTGATTCGCTTTACAAGATTGTAATTTTTAAATCGTTTATTCTGGTGTAAAGTAGCTTTGCTTGCCGGATTTAAGATTTATTTTTTTCCTTTTATACTTGGATTTGTTTCATTCATCTCGTCACAAATCAAAAACACCGCGTTTTATTTTTGATTTCCAAATCATCGCATGAGCCTAACTCAAAGGTTATGCGCCCGTCATAAACAATATAATTATTATTTATATCCTTACTGCTTACCGCCGTTACACCCTTCATTTCTGTTGATTTAATTGCCTCTGTGATTTGAGTTATGCAATTTGAAACTGTTTCATCCTCAAATTCAAGTTGCTTGCCGGGCTCTGCACTTTTTACGACAGCATTCGTTATCATCATACTGCCCGCAGGCTGCTCTTCGGCAGCCGCTTCAAGCACCTTATAATTATCGTCTGCCAAAATAAATGTTTTATCGCCGTTTTCAATTGCATAAGCGGCGCTTGCATCCGTAACCGTTATTTTAACCGTTGCAGGCAGTTCTTTTTTTATTTTAACATTATATATATAAGGCAGCCGGGTGGTGATTTTTTGTGCCGTCTTATCGGAATTTATCAAGAAAAGATTATCGCCTGTGTTTATTTCCGCAGCATTTACAATCTGCTCCTGCGAATATATTCCGCTGCCGGAAACCGTTACGGATTGTGTTTTGAAAAACACCGTTAGCGAAAGCACCGCACCGACTGCAATAAGCACGATAAACAATAAGGCTGCAAGCAACACCTTGCGCACTTTATTTTTTAGGCGGCGTTTTTTATTTTGCTTGCGCCGTGTTTGCGTGCGCGTCGGCTTTTGGCTTTCACCCCCACGATTGTTGTAAATCCTCGGCGGTTCTATTTCACCGGGCATAAGCTCACGCGGAACATTATATTGCCCGTGCTCTCGTTTTTTAACTTTTCTTTTATCCTTCATCGCTTATCCTCTTTATTAAAGCGCCTATTTTGCTTAAATCCTTTTCAATGCATTGATAGCCGCGGTCTATATGATAAACATTGCCTATGCATGATGTGCCGCCTGCGGCAAGTGCCGCAAGCACAAGAGCCGCGCCGCCGCGCAAATCCGTAGAAAACACATTTGCGCCGTATAACTCCTTAACTCCGTTAACAACGGCAATTCTGCCCTCGGCGGTTATATCGGCGCCGAATCTTTTAAGCTCGCTTATATGCTTATATCTGCCGTCAAACACACTTTCATTAAAAACGGAGGTGCCGCGCGCAACCGCCATTGCCGCCATAACAATGGATTGGCAATCCGTGGGAAAACCGGGATAAGGCATTGTTTTGATTTTTTTAACTGCCTTAAGCCTTTTGGGTGAAACAAGCTTTAAATTGCCGCCCGAAAGATATATTTTGCACCCCGCTTCGCCAAACACGGGAATGATCGGCGTTAAATGCGAAGCGCGGATATTTTTTATAACAAGCTCATCGGCCTGCATAGCGCCCGCACACATATATGTGGCGGCAACAATTCTGTCGGGGATGATACGATGAGTGCAGGGATAAAGCTTTTCAACGCCCTCTATTTCGATTGTGCTTTCGCCCGCGCCGTAAATTTTTGCGCCGCAGGAATTTAAAAATGCCGCCAAATCGCATATTTCTGGCTCGCGTGCAGCGTTAATAACTGTTGTTTTTCCGCTTGCGCAAACAGCCGCCAAGATTATATTTTCCGTTGCGCCCACGCTTGGAAAAGACAAAAACAATTTCGCTCCGCGAAGCTTTACCGCCCTGCAGCATATGCAATTGCCGTTTTCGGTGATTTGTGCGCCGAGCTTTTTAAGCGAAGAAATATGCAAATCAATCGGTCTTATACCTATGTCGCACCCGCCCGGAGGGCAAAGCCATGCTTCGCCGCAGCGCGAAAGAAGCGAGCCGAGAAAGATAATAGATGAACGCATTTCGCGCATCATTTCCTCAGGTATTGTGTTTCCGGTAACGGAGGAAGCGTCAATAATCAAGGTGCTTGCTTTTCTCTCAACACGGGCGCCGAGCCTGCGCAATATATTTGCAGAGGCCTCCACATCAGATAAATTCGGAACATTATGTAGCACCGTTTCGCCTTTTTATCAGCAATGCGGAAGCCATAATCGGCAGCACGGCATTTTTTTGAGCCGTGCACGGAGATTTCGCCGCCGAGCTTTTTTCCGCCGGTTATTATCAATTTTTCCATTTAAGCCACCTGCCTGCATAATCTTTTACATACTATGCCTGTGCAGCCGGCTTTGCTAAATTATTTTTTTGCCGCTTCCATAATGATATCGGCAATTATTTTGGCGGAATCCGTAACCGCCATGCTTTTTGCGTTTTTCTCAATTTCCGCGAGTTCTTGCGGATTGCCGAGCACCTCGTCAATAACCGTTTTCAGCCTTTCTGAGGTGAGTTCTTTTTCTTCTATAATTCTTGCAGCATTTCTTCTGACAAGTGCCATTGCATTATGATATTGGTGATTTTTCGGCAACATAAGGGCTTGGAATTAGAATCGAAGCCTTGCCGAGCGCCTCTATTTCCGAAAGAGATGAAGCACCCGCCCTGCCGATAACAAGATCGGCCGCCGCCATGCAAATATCCATATTATCGATATACTGCCTAACCTCAACAGTGCCTTTTTTGCCGTTTACAAAGCCTGCTTTCTCAAATTTTTCAAGATATTCGCCGCCGTTTGTGCCCACGGAATGAATGTGATAATATTTTCCGCTTTCCGCACTGTTTAAAAGAATTTCAAACATTGCTTCATTTATCGGAGCAGCACCGAGTGAGCCGCCGAAGGACAGCACAAGCGGTTTATCGCCCACACCGAGTTCGGCGCGTGCAAAATCACGGTTCGCACGCAGAATTTCACCCCTAACGGGCAAGCCGGTTACAATCGGCTCATTCTTACATTCAAGCCTGCCCGCCGCATCTGCAACGGTTATCATAACCTTATCGGCTTTTTTTGCAAGCGCCTTATTTGTGATACCGGGAAATGCGTTTTGCTCGTGAATGCATATGGGAATGCCGAGTGCCGCCGCTTTCTCAAGCACGGGGCCGGAAACATATCCTCCGAAGCCCACGCAAACATCGGGAGAAAATTCCTTGATGATTTTTTTGCTTTTACTTTCGGATTTTATAAGCTGAGAAACTGTTTTTTTATATTATGCGATATTGCAGACGGCGAAAGAGAGCGGCGAAAGCCGCTGATTTCGATTGTTTTAAAATCAAAGCCCGCATTCGGCACAAGGCGTGCTTCCATATGATCTGCCGTGCCGATAAAAAAAGAATTTGAGTTTCGGGATAATTCTCCCTGATATACGAAGCAACGGCAAGTGCCGGATTTATGTGGCCCGCCGTGCCTCCGGTTTCAAATAAAATTTTTCATGGTTTCCTCCGATTTTTTTCGGTTTGATCTTTTTTTGAGCATTTTACGATTTAATTCCGCGTTAATTTCGCGGTGTTTAAGCATTGGGATTAAACATATTCCGTGTCTGCTTTTTCTTAAATTTGCTTTTTCTGGAGACGGCAAGCACCACGCCGATTTCAAACAGCTGCATAACAAGCGCCGTTCCGCCGTAGCTGAAAAACGGAAGTGAAATTCCGGTGTTTGGAATTGAGTCCGTTATAACAAGTATGTTGAGCGCCACCTGCACGCCGAGTTGAGTCATAATGCCGATAACCGTCAGCGAAGCAAAGCTGTCCTTAATTTTGGTGGCAATATAAAATCCGCGGATAACAAGCGCGGCAAACAGCAAAACAATCGCGAGCGCACCCACAAAGCCGAGTTCTTCGCAAACGATTGAAAAAATAAAGTCGTTTTGCGGCTGAGAAACATAAAGATATTTCTGCTTTGAATTACCGAGTCCACTGCCGAACAAACCGCCGGAGCCAATTGCATAAAGCGAGTTATTTGTTTGCCAGCGCGCGCCGAGGGGATCGTAGTCCTTATCGGTGAACGCAACAAGCTTTCGCTGAACATAATTCGGCAAAATCTGAGGAAACAAAATCACAACAAGCACAGCCGCAACAACAAGCGCCAAGCCGATTGCGAATATTTTTTTATTCGAGCCGCCGGCAAACATAACCGTAAGCCCTATCACACCGACTATTATCGCGCCGGACATATGATTTTCCGCAAATATCAAAATACAATAAATTGCAACGATTGCGGCGGGATAGAGGATTCCGTACTTCATCGTGCCCATCCATTTATGATAAGTGCTTATATACGAGGCAAGCACGATAGTCAGCGTGAATTTTGCCACATCGGACGGCTGAAACTGAAAGAGGCCGGGAATTTGGATATATCTTTTAAACGCTTCGCCCTCATCGGTGGCAACATTGGTGTGGTAAAAACAAAACAAGCACAAGCAAAAAAACAAAGTCAGCCCAAGCCAATACTTTGCCGTTGCCTGAAAAAAATTTTATAATTGATTTTTTTGAAACAAACAGCATAGCCGCTATTCCCACAACGGCAAATATGAGCTGCTTAAGAAAAAAATTTATATGAATTATCGTATTTAAAAATAAGAATAGGGATATGAAGCGGAAAAAGCATCACAAGCCCGATTGCAAGAATAATTATCGTGAGTGCAAAAAGCGGAATATCCATGCCGCCTCGCGTAAAAAAATATCTTTATTATTAAAGCTTGCCAAAGCTTTTTTTCGGTCGCAAAACGGTGGCTTCGCTTTGAGCCGAGCCGGTGCGCTGCGCCCTGCTTATTCTTTTTTTATCTGCCCGGGTGCGCTTCCTTTTGGCAGGCTTTTGAAAATCATCGTCATCACGCCTGTAATGCACCGGCGGAGTAAGTTTATCCGGCATTGAGCTCTTCCTTTCGGGATTTAATCAATATATTGCGCGGCCGTAATAAATTATCAGCACTGCAATAAGGCAACCGATCGCGTTAGCGAGTGAAAAATACGCGACAGATTTTCTTTTTCTTTCCAGCCGCACATTTCAAAATGATGGTGAATCGGCGCCATTTTAAAAAAATTCTTTTTTTCCGTGAGTGATCTTGAAATAGCCTATTTGAATAATATCGCTCATCGTTTCACACACATAAACTATGCAAATCGGCAGCAGCAAAATCGGGCATTTGATTGCGAATCCGAGCCCTGCAACAACACCGCCGATGAAAAGCGAGCCGGTGTCGCCCATAAAAACCTTGGCAGGATTGTGATTCCAGCACAAAAAGCCGCACATGCCGCCGAGCAGAGCCGCTGCAAGAATACCCAGCCCGGAAAAAGACATTATATACGCCATAACAATAAACGAAACGGCGATAACGGCAGTGACCGAGGAGCAAAGCCCGTCAATACCGTCCGTCAAATTAGCTGAATTTACACAGCCGTATATTATAACAACCGAAAGTGCCCAAAACACAATGCCGGTGAACACATTTTTGGAAAAATCAACGCTGCCTATAAACGGAAAATACCAAACAGTGTTTTTTTGAAATCCAAAGTGTGGCAACATAGCCGACCGTCATAACAAGCTGACCGACTGTTTTTTGCTTTGGGGTGAGACCCTCGTTTCTTTTCATCTTAATTTTAATGAAATCATCCGTGAAGCCGACAAGCCCGCAGCCTATGCCGAGCATAAGGCTTGAAATCAAGAGCACTCTTTCCCTGCCGGAGAATATTGCGGAATAATCCGTTTCCAAATTACCGCCCAGCCCTGCAAAAAGACCGGCGCCGACCGCAAAGGCAACCGTGATTCCGATTATAAACATCAGCCCACCCATATTGGGGGTGCCCTGCTTTTTTTCTTGTGCCACGACGGGCCGATATCCAAAAATGGTTTGCCCGAATTTAAGCTTGTGAAGCCACGGTATAATCACAAATCCGAGCCCGCCCGTGATTGCAAAAGCAACTACGGCGGCAACGGCGATTGCAGCGGTTACACTCATTAAAATTCCCACCTTTTATTATTTGCAAAAAAAGCAAGCCAAAAACCGAGCCTGCATAAAAATCTGTTTAGCGAGCGATTATTTATCGGAATTTTTCAAAATATCGGCAACAGCCTCACGCTCGTCAAAATGGATTGTGCCCGTCGGCAAAATCTGATAGGTTTCGTGGCCCTTGCCGGCAAGCAGGACAATATCGTCCTTTTTCGCATTATCCATTGCCCATTTGATTGCTTCTTTCCTGTTTTCAACAACCTTATACGGAGTTGAAACGCCCTTCATGCCCTCAAGAATGTCATCAATGATTGCCGCGGGATTTTCCGAGCGCGGATTATCCGATGTTACCACGCAGAAATCCGAAAGCTCTGCCGCGATTTTGCCCATCTTGGGGCGCTTTGTTTTATCTCTGTCGCCGCCGCAGCCGAAAACGGTTACCACTCTGCCCTTTGCGATTTCGCGAAGTGAGGTGATAATGTTTTCAAGGCCGTCCGGCGAATGAGCGTAGTCGATAATAACAGTGTAATCCGTGTTTGTGGGAACAACTTCGATTCTGCCCTTAACGCCTGCTGACTTTGAAATCGCGCCGAGCACTTCTTCAAACTCAATGCCGAGAGTTAATGCAATGCTTGCGGCGCAAAGCGAATTATAAACGGAAAATCTGCCGGGAATCGGGCAATTTACTCTGCCTATTTTTTCGCTCACAAGCTCATATTCAATTCCGCTTGCCTTGAATTTAACATTTTTGGCAACATAATCGGCGTCGTTGTTATTTACCGCGTAAGTAACAACCTTGCAGGGCAAGCCCGCAACGATTTCAAGGCCGTATTTATCATCCTTATTCGTAACGGCTGTTTTGCACTGCTCAAAGAGCATTCTTTTTGCCTTAAAATAATTTTCCCATGTTTTTATGATAATCAAGATGATCCTGAGTTAAATTTGAAAAAGCAGCGATTTCAAAAGTCAGCCCGTTTACCCTGCCCTGAGCAAGCGCCTGCGAAGAAACCTCCATAACGCAGTATTCGCAGCCCGCTTTAACCATAAGCGAGAAAAGCTTTTGAAGCTCGTGCGGATCGGGGGTTGTGTATTTGGCGGGATATACCTCATCGCAAACCATATTTTGCACCGTGCCTATAAGGCCCACCTTTTTGCCTGCATTTTCAAGAATTTGCTTAACGAGGAATGTGGTGGTTGTTTTGCCGTTTGTGCCCGTTACGCCGATAAGCTTAAGCTTTTCGGCGGGATTTCCGAAAAAGTTTGCGCAGATTTCAGAATATACGGTTCTTGTGTTTTCAACAACAACTTGGTTTTCAAGACCGAGATCGTGCTCGCAAACCACTGCCGCCGCGACGTTTTTAACCATATCCGCGGCAACGGAATGGCCGTCAAAGGTGTTGCCCTTTATGCAAATAAAGAGCGAGCCGGGCTTAACAAGCCTTGAATCCTGAGTAACATCGGCGATTTCCGCCTCGGCAAACTCATTTTTTGTTTTAATGCCGTTTAATACTTCTGTTAATTTCATTATTGTTCCCCCAATATGTTTAAAGCTGTTAATCGAGAACTGCTTTTGTTGATTTAAAGCTTACAGTGATAACCGTGCCGGCATCCACTTCCTTACCCTGATCCTCGCTTTGCTTATAAGCAACAACAAGTGCATCCGAGGAGGCATTGCCGGAAATTTCGATATTAAGCCCGCTGCTTGCCGCAAGGCTGTTTGCCTGCGAAACCGTGAGCCCCGTGAAATCGGGAACGGTTACCGTTTCCTTTTCCGCGCCGGACGTGTAAAGCACAACCTGCCCACCGGACGGAACCGTGTTGCCCGCCGCGGGAGATTGACTTGTGATTTTATCGCCGGTGCCAACAACCTTGCAATCAAGCCCTGCGCTCTTTATTGCCGCTTCGGCATCGGAAACCGATTTTGCAATAACATTCGGAGCCTTAACGGAAAGTGTTTTTTTCTCTTCTTCCGTATATGAGGGCTCAACGCCGAGCACTGCCATGCTCTCTTTGATCACCGTTGCGGCAACGGGAGTACAGATGGCGCCGCCGCCGAGATCCACATTCGGCTCGTCGCAAATTATAATCATTGCTATTTCGGGATCGTCTGCCGGAGCGATTGCCGCAAACGATACGATATACTTGTTTTTTTCGCCCTCTTTGGATTCGCCGAGCTTTGTTGATGTGCCTGTTTTACCGCCCACCTTATAGCCTGCAACATATGCGTTTTTGCCCGTGCCGTTATCAACAACGGATTGCATCATTTGGCAAACTTTTTTTGAGGTGTCCTCGCTGATAACCTGGCGAATCGTCGTGGGTTCTGTTTTTGAAACGGTATTGCCATCCTGATCCTTCATTTCGGAAACAACATAGGGCTTCATCAGCTTTCCGCCGTTTGCAATGGCACAAAGGCCCGTGCAAACCTGAATCGGAGTTAAGCTGTTTGTTTGCCCGAACGAAGCGGAGGAAAGCTCAACAATGCCGTATTGCTTTTCTTCATAATACTGTGGGCTTGCCTCGCCGGGAAGGTCTATACCCGTTTTCTGCGTGAAGCCGAAGCCGTCAAAATATTTAAAATAATTATGCACACCAAGCCTTTGACCCAGTGTGATAAAGAACGGATTACACGAATTTTCAAGGCCTTGAGTTAATGTTTGCGTGCCGTGACCTGCGTGGTAATGGCAATTCATTCTGTATTTATCAACATTGATGTAGCCGTTGCAGGTATATTTTGTGTCAAGCGTTGCAACGCCCTCTTCAAGCACTGCAGACGCCATAAAGGTTTTGAAAACGGAGCCGGGAACATATGTATCCGACACAGTAAAGTTTCTCCACTGGCGCTGCACATATTCGCTTTGCTTTTCCGTTTTTTCGGTTGCATCGGTTATTTTATCGAGCTCATCCGTATATTTTTGATAAGTGAGTTTATACGGCTCGTTGCAATCGTAATCCGGCAAGGAGGCCATTGCAAGCACGGCGCCCGTTTTGCAATTCATAACAACGCCGTAGCAGCCCTTTGCCGAATATTCTTCAAGCGTTCTTTGAAGTTCTTTTTCAAGATAATATTGAATCGTGGTGTTTATCGTTAAATTCAGTGAACAACCGTCCTGCGGATCAACTGTGGTTTCGTAATCGTTTGAAATGGAATTTGATTTTGCGTCCTTAGCAGTTATAAGCCTGCCGTTTGTGCCCGTAAGCTCATCGTTGTAATAAGCTTCAATGCCTGCAAGGCCGGAATCCTCGCCCATAAATCCGATAACGGAGGAAGCAAGCGAACCGTAAGGATAATATCTTTCCGTTGCCTCCTGAAAACCGATAACTTTTGCAAGCTTGTTTTCCGAAACAAACTCCGCGATTTTTTCCTTTACCCTGTTTTCAACATTTTTCTCAACAACTTGATATTGATTTGCGGCATTTGCCTTTTCGGTGAGCTTTGCCTTTTGCTCGTCATCATACCCAAAGGTGGAAGCAAGATAATCCACAACCTTTGTGCGTGTGGTTTCCTGATTGATGTTTGACGGATCAAGAAAAACCGTCCACACCGTTGCGGACTGAGCAAGCACATTACCTTCACTGTCATAAATCGTGCCGCGCTTCGCCTCGATCTCCGTATCGGAAAGTTGCTGGCTTTCCGCCTTGTTTTTGTAATCCTCGCCCTTGATAATTTGAATATAAAACAGGCGACCCGCATCTGCCGTAAACAGAAAAAGCTATTATGAGCCCGATTATCATTATCCTGCCCACAAAGCCTTTTTTAAAAAATCGACATTTCGTTCCGCCCTTTCGTGACTTATTTTTGCTATATTTAAAAATCTTATAAGATTTTAATTTAATATTTTATGAGAGCCGGATAAACCGACTCTCAATATAATACTTGTTTTCGGCAGCCGATATTACTCGGAGTCTGAATTTTGAGCGCTTTGCGCCGCATCGTATTCCGCAGAATCGATGTATTTTACATTATTGCCCTGCACGCGGGTCATACCGAGCTTTTCAACGGCATAGCTGTCTATTTGCGACACGGAAACAAGAGCCTCCAATTCCGAATTGAGGCTTACATTTTCGCTTTGTGCCGCCGAGATATCTTTTTTAATGCTTGCAATGCTTTTTGTAAGTTCGTTTTTCTGCACGTAGGTAAAGAGCACACCGAAAAGCATGGAAGCGGCAAGCACGGTTACAACGCAAATTTTGACTGCCTGCAAAAACGAGCGTTTTTCGTCTGCCTTAACTTCTTCACGGCTTTTAAGCTTTGTGTTGGGGCTGAGGGTGAGCTTGCGCTTTTTTTCTTTTCCCCTGCGAACATCGGGTGCTGCGGAGGAACGGGTTTGATTAAACGCATCTACCGCATAGGCGGCGTCGTAGGTGTAAGAATATCTTCTGAAATCATTGGTGTTTACCATATTTACTTCCTCCTTTTTTAAATTCTTATAAATCGGCTTATTGCCGCTTAATACTTTTTAAATGCACGAAGCCTTGACGACCTTGCACGCGGATTTTCTTCAAGCTCTGCCTGAGTGGGTGCTTTTGATTTAAAAGGCAGTTCTCCCTTTGGCTTATTTCCGCATATACACACGGGAAATTCCTTAGGGCAGGTGCAGCCCTTTGTCCACTCTGCAAATTTTTCTTTAACGATTCTGTCCTCAAGCGAATGGAAGGTTATAACAGCTATAATTCCGCCCGGATTAAGGCAATCAAATGCATCGTCCAATGCGGTTTTAAGCTTATCAAGCTCGCCGTTAACTTCTATTCTGATAGCCTGAAAGGTTTTTCTTGCGGGGTGCCCCTTGCGAAGCTCCTTTGCCGGCATTGATTCCTTTATTATATCCACAAGCTGAAATGTGGTTTCAATCGGTGCCTTTTCCCTTTCGGCGACGATATTAGCCGCTATGCTGCGGCTGAATTTTTCCTCGCCATAGCGATAAATGATATCCGCAAGCTCCTGCTGAGAATAATTATTCACCACATCCCTTGCAGAAAGCCCCTCTTTTGACATTCGCATATCAAGCGGAGCGTCTTGGTGAAACGAAAATCCCCTTTCGCCGTTATCAAGCTGAAAAAGAGCTTACGCCGAGATCAAGCAAAAACCCATCTATCCCGCCGATATTCAAATCATTTAAAATGCTTTTTATGTTTGCGAAATTATCGTGAACAATCGTTACATTATCAAACTCCGCAAGGCGCTCGCCGAGAACCTTAACGGCATCGGGATCGCGGTCAATTGCCATAAGCCTTTTTGCTTTTTTTGCGATTTCGCACGAGTGGCCGCCGCCGCCCGCCGTGCCGTCTGCAACAATTTTATTTTCGCTAAGCTCCAGCGCGGCAATCGCCTCGTCAAAGAGCACGCTTTTATGAATAAATTCCATCGCCTTTAATCCTCGTTTTCGGATTTTTTTCCACATCGCCGCCGGTCTCTTTTGAAGGCTCTTCATTATTGCCGCGGGATTCGTTCACCTTATCCATAAGATCATATATACCGAGAGAGGAATCAAAGGTTTCATCCATCTTTTTAAATTCCTGCGGATTCCAAATTTCAATTGTTTCGCCGTTGCCTTCAAAAACGATTTCGCTTTCATTTTCAAGAAGCGCCAATTTTTTAAGGCGCTGATTCAGGGTTAACCTGCCCTGTGCATCCATAGAGCATTCCTCGGCGTTGCGAAGAAAGTCCTTGCTGGTGGCATATTTTTTTGATTTTTCCGTGCCGCGCTGCATTTGACTGTAGGTTTTTCAAATTCCTCAATCGGATAAAGAGTTATGCACTTACAGCCCTTAACCGTTACGGCAACCATATAAAAAAATCCCTGCCGAGCCTTTCGCGCCATTTAACGGGAACGGACAGCCTGCCTTTTTCCGTCAAGCTTTATAATTTTCATAAGTGCCTACAAACAGCAACGCCGCCCCCTCCTTTCAAATTTGGGATTTCAATGGATTTTATGGGATTTCAATGGATTTTACTCCTAATACAAATAATTATAATAATGTGTTCCCTTAATGTCAAGCAAAAATTACACACATTGACATTTGTAACAGAATTGTAACAACTGTTGTTTTGGCAGGCTTTTTTTATGATATAATTAAGTTTATATTACCGCGGTTTTCCGCCGAAGCAGTCTGAAATCCGCAAAAAGCGCCCCGCCGGCTGCAGCGGGCAAGGCGCATAATACAAGCAGCCGAAAGGGTAAAAAAATATGTCGGACTACAAAACCACATGGCGTGAGAAAAATCGGCTACGGCGTCGGTGCCATCGGCCTTGATCTCTTACGGATTATTCTATTCTTATTTATCCTATTATCTTTCAAGCGTGCTCGGCCTTAAAGAAGCATTTTTTTGCTTATTTTGACTCCGCTTGCAAGAATTTGGGATGGTATTAACGACCCGATTATGGGCACAATTGTTGACAGCACCAAAACAAAAATGGGCAAATACAGGCCTTGGATAATCATAGGCGCAGCTTCAAACGCCGTTGTGCTTTCATTGCTGTTTACTTCATTCGGCATGCAGGGCACAAAGCTTTATATCTATATAGCCGTTATGTATATCCTTTGGGGAATGACGAATACCATGGCAGATATTCCTTATTGGTCTATGGTGCCGAGCTTCACAAATGACCCGAAAGACAGAAATATGATTGCAACCGTTGCAAGAACATTCAGCGGCTTCGGCCAAGGTGTTATAACAGTGCTAACGCCGATAGTGCTTCCGTTGCTTGCATCCGACATGGATAAAGTTACCGAAAAAGGATACAGCGCAAGTGGATTTTCACGCTGGGCAATTATCTGCGGCATTCTGCTTATAGCATTTGCCTTTACCTGTGTTATTTCAACAAAAGAGCGAAATGTTGTTTACAACAAAGAAAAGTTCAGCTTTAAAAAGATGTTTAAGGTTATCGCTTCAAACGATCAGCTTCTTGTGTTTATGCTTTTTGCAATGATTTCAAACGCAGGTTGGTATCTCACAAGCGGCACTGCCGTTTATTATTTCACCGATGTGCTCGGCGAGCCTAAATCGCAAAGTCTGTTTTCAATGATAGGCGCGGTCGGCTCCGTTATCGGGCTTCTTGTTATTCCTGTTTTGGGCAAGAAATTTTCAAACCGCACAATTTATCAAATTTCACTTCTTATGGCGATTATCGGCTATGTTTTGATGTTTATTTTCGGCCCGATTTTGAAAAATCACAATTGTGCTTGATATATGTTATATTATCGCAAGCATCGGAATAGGCTCAATGTTTGTTGCCCAAACCATTTTCCTTGCCGATATAGTTGATTACGGCGAATTCAAAAACGGCAACAGATACGAAAGCATCACCTTCTCAATGAAAGGCTTTTTGCAAAAAATGGCATATACCATTCAAACGATTTTCCTTTTCGGCGGGCTCGGAATCATGGGCTACAACAAGCAGATATCCGACGGCGTTATAAACAGCGCCACCAAAAGCGCCATCGGATTTCTTTGCTTCGGCGTGCCGCCGATTTTGCTTATAATTTCACTTATCGTTTTCAGCGCAAAATTCAAAATCCACGGCAATTTAAAGGATCAGGTTCACGACCATATTTCAAGTAAGCGTGCCGCCGAGCACGGCGAAAAACAATAAGCGCCGAAGCAATATAAGCACATAAAAACAAAAACCGCTTTGTTAAAAGGGGCGCACTCCGTAAAGAATAATTGCTCAATAAATCAAATAAACGGCAAAATACCGCGTTAAAAATTGCAGTGAAGGCGGCAGCCTGCCCTGCAATTTATGCCTTGTCTTTTATCCGTTTCTTTGATTTTTGAGTGCAAAGCAGTTTAAGCAAACTGATTTTGTTCGTAGTGCATTAACAAAAATCTGCCAATACTTGCGTATTGGCAGATTTTTTTAATAGTGCAACGGGCAAAACTCAGAAAAGCTTAAACCACATTCTTCTTTATGGAGTGTGCCCCAACAAAGCGGTTTTTATTTTGCGCATATGCCTGCGTATTTGATTTATCGGCCTCTTTCATACGAGCGCACCCTGAAATGCGCGCCGCATTCCTTGCAGATTTCGCGGGATTTTTCAATTTCACCACGCGGAATAACATCCACAACCGTCATCCACACCTCGGCACCGAGGGCAACACACTCCTTTGTGAATTTAAGCATTGCATTAAACGCCCTGCCGGGGAAAATGTTGCGCGTGATTTTATCGTATTTTTCGGAATCCGTGTCATTAAGCGAAACCGAAACGACATCTATAACCGAGCATATTTCCGCCGCGGTGGGCTTATTGTTTATCAAATCGGAAAGACCGTTTGTATTTATCCTAAGCTTAATATCGGGATAAAGGGATTTTAGATATTTTGCCGTTTTTATCAGCAAATCATAGGCATTTGTCGGCTCGCCGTAGCCGCAGAAAACAGCCTCCTTAACAGATGAAAAATCATGAGCGTCTATTGCCGCCTTAACATCGGCAAATGTGGGTTCCTCATCAAACCAAAGGCGCTTTGCCTCGCCGACGGCGTCCTGCTTTCTTCTGATGCAAAATGCACAGTTGCAGGGGCACTTGTTTGTGAGATTAAAATAAGTATTGCCGTCCCAAGTATAAATAATATCCGCCATAAAGTGCCACAACCTTTCATTAAGTCCAAAAAAAGGGCTTGTTTATCTTATTAAATAATTATATAATAAAAATCGGCATTATTTACAGACACAGTTTTTCTTGATTTTTTTAGGGTACAGATATGAGTAAATACAACGATTTATACAACAGCATAAAAAACGAAATCACAAGCGGACAAATCGAATACGGCGGCAAGCTGCCCTCCGTTCGCAAGGCAAGCGTGCTTTATTCGCTGAGCCGCACCACGGTTCAAAACGCATATTTTGCCTTGGCGGCGGACGGATATATCATCAGCGAGCCGCAAAGCGGATACTATGTTTCATATAAATCACCCAAGGGCAGCAAAGAAAAGCGCGAAAGCACCGGCACAGACCGCCCCAAGTATGATTTCAACGGCACGGCGGCAGACCGCGAAAGCTTTGATTTTGATGTTTGGCGCAGACACATAAAAGCGGCACTGAGGCAGGATGAAAAGCTGCTTTCTTACAGCGAGCCGCGCGGAGAACGGGAGCTTCGCGAAGCAATTTCCGAATATATAAGAGTGAAGCGAAACGTTACCGCCTCGCCGAACAGAATTATAATCGGTGCAGGTGTGCAAAGCCTGCTCTTTGTGCTAACTTCACTGCTGAAAAAAGGCAGTTCCGTTTCTTTTCCAGATAAAAGCTTCAGGCAAAGCGCCGCGCAATTCGGCGAAGCAGGCTTTGATGTGCATTACAGATATAAGGACGCCGACATAATCTATGTTTCCCCTTCTCACATGACAAGATGGGGTGATGTTATGCCAAACAAGCGCCGAATAGAGCTTGTTTCATATTCGGCAGCCCGCGGCAGTATCGTTATTGAAGACGATTACGAAAGCGATTTTCAATACAACAGCCGCCCCACCCCATCACTCCACGCGCTTGCAGGCGGCACAAATGTGGTTTACATAGGCTCGTTTTCGCGCCTGCTTTTGCCCTCAATTCGCATAAGTTTTATGGTGCTCACCGAGGGGCTTGCTGCGCTTTACAACGAAAATATATATAAATTCAGCCAAACGGCAAAGCAAAAACGGAGCAAATTGCGCTTTGCGGATTTATTCGCGACGGCTATCTTGCATCGCAAACAAGAAAAAAACAAGGCGCTTTTACACGGCAAAAAGCCAAAAAAAGCTTAAAAAGCTGCTGCAAAACGAATTTTTGCGATGATGGCACAAAGCATTGAAATAAGCGAAAAATTCGCTTCAAATCATAATGCGCACAAAAATTTGCAGGCAATAATGATGTTTTTTTGAAAAAGGAATCTCGATTTTTATTGAAAAATACGGAAAAAGAATTTATCACTTTGGTGCTCAATCCCGCCTCAATACCCGAAAACGAACTTGAAAAACGCCGTTAAAGCGTTAAAAAAATGCAATGATTTTTTTAGAATTTTTGTTCTATCAGTCCTTATTTTGGGACTCTGAGCAAATACCCTATTGCAATTTTATCTCCTTTGTGTAAAAATGTAATTGTAAGCAAAAAAACAAAAACAAATGTTTGAAAGGAGATTTCAATTATGAATAACACGGTAAAAAAACAATTTTAACGGCGGCAGCAACGGCAATTGCGGGCTTTGCGGCAATGGTGCTTCCCTTTAAGCTTTTTCGGCAGTTTAACTCAATCACAAACGAGAATTCTTTTCGTGGCTGAGATTATCGTTTGCGCGGCAATATATTCGGCGGTGTTTTTAAAGAAAGAGAAAAAAGCACAGAGAAGGCACGAAAGAGCCTGCCGCAAAGCAAAGCTTGAGGAAAACGCTTATTTTGGGCTCAAATGCACTCAGGAGCCGGAAAGCTTTAAAACAGCGGCATAAAGCTTATGGCATAAGGCTTCGGCCCCAATGCAGCACAAAGCAAATTCCGAAATCAAATTTGCCGAATAATCAAACAACACATAATAAAAAGCAAAACGGCGCAGCTTTAATCAGCTGCGCCGTTTTGCTTTATACGCCTAAATTACTCGGCGTGATTTTTTGTGTTGTTAATGCCCTGGCGGATTCTTCTTACATCGGCAAGTGCTTTATAAAGCGAATCGTCAATGGAAAGAAGAGTATCATCGGCATAATTTTGAACTGCCGTAAGCATTTCACGGCTCTTATTCTGAGCATTTGTTACCATCTCATTTGCCTGAGTTGTGGCATTGCCGAGAATTTCCGTTGCCTGATTTTGAGCATCGCGAACATAAGCCTCGCCCTCTTCCTTTGCCTTGGCGGTGATATCCGCAGCTTCGGCCTGAGCGGTTTGGGTGATTTGATCGCGTGCAACAAGCTCGCGAGCCTGCTCCTGAGCCTGAGCGATAATATCGGCGGCTTCCTTTTTAGCCTCTTCGATAATGCTGTTTCTTGAATCAACAATAGCCTTTGCCTGCTTTGTTTCCTGCGGAGTATTAAGGCGAATATCCTCGATTATGGTTTTAATCTTTTCCACATCAACAAGGCTTTTTTTGGTCATCGGCATTGAGGTTGCGTCATCAAGCACATCCTCAAGATCTTCAAGCAATATATCGGTATTAGTCATTTGAAATTTCTCCTTTACATCTTAATATAACATCATTTAAAATTTCTTTTGGAACAAATCGGGAAATATCCCCGTTCAGGCTGCAAACCTCTTTTACCATGCTTGATGATAAAAACATATTTGCGCCCTTGGCCGCCAGAAACACCGTTTCAATCTGCGGCAACAAGCTTTTATTTGTGAGAGCCTGCTGAAATTCGTAATCAAAATCCGAAACGGCACGCAAGCCCTTAACAATGGAAACGGCATCAACCTCTTTTGCATAATCAACAAGTAATCCGTTATAAGTATCAACCTCAACATTACTGTTTTTTATGCACCTTTTAAGCAATTCCACGCGCTCGTCAATACTGAAAAGCGAATGCTTTGCGCTGTTGCTCATCACAAGCACGATAACCTTATCGAAAAGCTCTGCCGTGCGTTCGATTATATCTATATGGCCCAAGGTTACGGGATCAAAGCTCCCGGGGCACAATGCTATTTTCATTCTTCGGCATCCTTTCGGTAAAGCGTAAGCTTGATTTTTCCGTATTTTTTCTCTTTGGCAACGGAAAAAAACCTGCACACGATTCGGGCAAAGCCTCGTCTTTTGCGGTTTCGCAGGCAATTATTCCGCCATCGCTCATATTGGCCGCCACAAGCGGCAACACTTTATCAACAAGATTTTTGTGATAAGGCGGGTCAAGAAAAACTATATCATAGGTTGCGCTTCTTGAAGCATATGAAACGGCGTCGCTTAAATAGATATTAGCCCTGTCCTGCAAGCCGCAATGCAAGATGTTTTTTTCAACAACTGCCTTTGCACTTTTATTGTTTTCAACAAAAACACAGGAGGCCGCCCCTCTTGACAAAGCCTCAATTCCAAGCTGGCCTGAGCCGGCGAAAAGGTCAAGCACACGCCTGCCCTCGATTTCAAATTGAATCATGCTGAAAAGCGCTTCTTTAACGCTTTCCGAAGTCGGCCTTGTTACATCCTCGCCGGGCAGAGTTTCAAGCCTTCTGCCGCGCGCCGAGCCGGTAATAACTCTCATAATAAAAGATCCTTAAAAGCGGCGGGCACTGCCGCACACTTAAATTTATACATATCACATTATACAGACGAACGCCACCATAGTCAAGTGAGTAAATATTATTTTTACATTTTATGATAAAAATTCGTAAATATCGCGCGCGTTTTTTTCACTTATTGACGGACATTCACGAAGCTGCGCCTCATCACATTCTTTAATTTTTTTCTGATTGTTTTAAAGTGGCGAAGCAATGCCTTTGCCTTTTTCTCGCCTATACCCTCAATTTGAAGCAAGCCGGATGAAAAAGTGCTTTTTGCGTGCTTTTTGTGATGATATGAAATCGCAAAGCGGTGAACTTCCTCCTGAATGTTTGAAACAAGCGTAAACGCCGAGCGGTGCGAATTTATTTCGATTTCACCGCCGCCGAAAGCAATTGCGCGCGTGCGGTGCTTGTTATCCTTAACCATGCCGAAAAACGGGCACATTCAGCCCCATTTTTTTCTATAATCGGCAGCACGGCATGCACTTGAGGCTGACCGCCGTCCAGCAAAAATCAAATCGGGCAGAATTTTTAAAGGTGCTGCCCTCCTCATCGTTATAATAATGATTAAAACGGCGCATGAGCACCTCGTTCATGGAGCCGACATCATTTTGCCCGTCAAACCCTTTTATGGCAAATCGTTTATATGCGGATTTCATCGGCCTGCCGTTGTGAAAAACAACCATTCCCGCCACATTATCCGCGCCGAAGGTGTGCGATATATCATAGCTTTCTATATATTCCGGCGGCTTTTTAAGGCCGAGAAGCGAAGCCAATTCCTCAAGCGCGGCAAATTCCCTGCCGAGCCTGCCCTCATTTTGCGCCAAATGCTCGTTTGCATTTCTTATGCACATATTCACGATTGAAAGATGCTCGCCCTTTTGAGGATGAATAAATTCCACCTTTTTGCCGCGTTTGTTTTCAAGAAAATCATGCAGCAAAGCCTCGTCCTCGCAAGCACCGTCCAAAGCTATTCTGGAGGGCACGCGCTCGCGCATTGAATAATACTGCTCAATAAGTTCCGTGCGCGCGCTTTCAAGATCATCCTGCGAATCAATAAGCCAAAATTCCGTGTCCGTAAGCTTACCGTTTTGAAAGCGGATAACCTCAAAGCAGGCTTTCTTTTTGCCGTTTACAAGAGCAAAAACATCCTCCTCGGGCACATTGATGGAAACAACATTTTGCCGCTCGTCAAGATTTTTTATGGCGCGAATTCTGTCGCGCAATTTGGCGGCCTCCTCAAATTGCAGATTTTCGGAAAGCTCATTCATCTGTGCCGTCATTTCCCTAACAGCCGCCTGGCTGCCGCCTTTAAGGAATGCCACGGCATCGTTTACATTTTTAAGATATTCGGCCTGCGTGATTTTGCCTGCGCACGGTGCGGAGCAAAGCCCCATAAAACCGTTAAGGCACGGGCGTGATTTGCCGTAATCCTGCGGGAATCGCTTGCTGCAACGCGGAAGCTTAAATATCTTCAGCGTTTCCTCCACCGCCTGCTTAACGGAGAAATTTGAAATATAAGGTCCTATATAAGTTGCGCCGTCGTCGTCAATACGCTTACATTCGGAAATAATCGGGAAATCACCCTTGGTGATTTTTATATAATTATAGCCCTTATCGTCCTTAAGCAAAATATTATATTTCGGCATATGCTGCTTAATCAGCGAGCATTCAAGCACGAGGGCTTCAAATTCGGTGTTCACAAGGATGTAATCAAAATCATCAACATTTTCAACCATTCTGATTACTTTAAGAGAATGATTGGAATGCGAGCCGAAATAAGAGGAAACTCGGTTTTTAAGCTTTTTCGCCTTGCCGATATAGATGATTTTTTTATCCTTGTTTTTCATTATATAAACGCCCGGCTGAAGCGGAAGCGCCATCGCTTTTTGCGAAGCTCTTTTTCTGTCATTCTCTCACCTGCCTAAGAATATTTTTACCACAAATTAAAAATGCCGGTAAATAAAAAAATACGGCGCAGAAAAAAATCTGTGCCGTAAAATTTTGCCAATAAATCAATCGGTGAAGCCGCTTTTAACGAGAGCAACAAGGCCTTCAACAGCCTCTTTTTCATCAGAGCCGTCTGCAATGATACGGATATCCGTGCCGCCCATGATGCCGAGAGAAAGCACACCTAAGAGTGATTTTGCATTAACTCTTCTTTCCTGCTTTTCAACCCAAATGGAAGACTTAAACTCATTTGCCTTCTGGATAAAAAATGTTGCCGGGCGGGCATGCAAGCCAACCTGATTTTCAACCGTTACATCTTTAACAAACATAATAAAACCTCTCATCAAAATCAAAAATAAGTTTGCCTTTTTGACTGCATTACATATTATACCACTAAACTTGTTTAGGTCAATGAAATGAAGCAAACTTCGTATGACTTATGAATTAAAAAAACAAATTGAGCTGCCTTGATTTTGTGCAAAAATACACATAATTTTTTTTATTATCATTTTAAATCAGACAAAAAAATTTGCGCTCTTTAGCCGTAAGTTCGGCTTTTTTTCGAGCATATCCGGCCTGCGTTCTTTCGTGCGGATTATTGACTGCTGCCTGCGCCATTTATCTATGTTTGCGTGGTGACCGGAAAGCAAAATATCCGGCACCTTTCTGCCGTGCCATTCAACCGGGCGCGTATATTGGGGATATTCAAGAAGCGAGGAAAAATGGCTTTCATCGGTGAAGCATTCCTCGTTTGAAAGCACACCCGGAATCATTCTTGCAACAGAGTCTGCGACAATTAAAGCGGGCAATTCGCCGCCGGTGAGCACATAATCTCCAACCGAGATTTCCTCCGGCTGCAATTCCTCTATAACACGCTCATCCATACCCTCATAATGGCCGCAAAGCAAAGCCAAATTATCGTATTTCGCAAGTTCCTTAACACGCTGCTGAGTAAGTGTTTTTCCCTGCGGAGTCAAATATATCAAATGAACCTTTGCGCCTGCTTTTTTACAGATATCATTATAGCAATCAAAAACGGGCTGTGCCTGCATTATCATGCCCATTCCTCCGCCGTAAGGTGCGTCGTCCACCCTGTTGTGCTTATCGACCGTATAATCCCTTATATCTGTACATTCGATTTCAAGCGCACCCGCATTGCGTGCTCTGCCCACAACGCTTTCGTTAAGATACGAATAGCACATTTCCGGAAAGAGGGTTAAAATATCAATTCTCATCAAAAAGCCCCTTTATAGGTTTTATCTTAATCACACCGCCGATTTCATCTATTTCGCAAACGATATCGTCAACAAGCGGCACAAGATTCGTTTTCTTTCCGCTTTTGATTTCCAAAATATCCGAAGCGCCGTAATTGAGCACATCGCTCACCCTGCCGTAGCTTTCGCCCGTTTCGGCATCAACGGCTTCACAGCCGATAATATCCTGAATATAATGTGCGCCCTCTTCCTGAGGCGCATCGTCCCTGTCGGCAAACAAAATGCTGTTTTTAAGCTGCTCTGCACTATCCATATTATCAACACCCTCAAGCTTGATTATGGCGGCATTTTTGTGCGGACGAACGGAAAGAAGCTTTATGCTTTTATTGCCATTTTCATCAAAATAGAGTGTTTTAAACTGCTTTAAATATTCGGCATCGTCGCACCAAAGCTGCAATTTAAGCTCGCCGCGAATACCGTGCGTGTTCACGATTTTGCCCACTTCAAGATATTTTTTCATAAGCACCTCTAAATAAAAAAGCCGCAACTTAAAATTGCGGCTGATTTTATATGTTTTTAACACCCTTGCGGGCTTTTCGCGAAATCAATCGATTTCAACGGAAATTTTTCATCGTTTCTTGTTGCCGCCGCGCGCATAACAACGCGAATAGCCTTTGCTATTCTGCCCTGCTTACCGATGACTCTGCCCATATCCTCTTCTGCAACATGCAGATGATAAAAAGACAACGCCTTCTTCATTAGGTTCATCAACATCAACAGAAACGGCATCCGGATTATCCACCAAGCCTTTTTGTTATGGATATCAACAAATCTTTCAAAGAAAACACCTCCACTAATCTTTAAATAGAATGATTAAAGATTAAAGAATGCCTTCTTTTTTTAAGAATGCTCTTAACTGTGTCTGTGGGCTGTGCGCCGTTAGCAATCCACTTCTTTGCCTTTTCGGCATCGATTTTAACTTCGGCGGGATCAACCATTGTGTTATATGTGCCGATTTCCTCAATGAAGCGACCGTCTCTCGGGAATCTTGAATCTGCTACAACTACACGATAGAAAGGAGCCTTCTTTGCGCCCATTCTGCGAAGTCTGATTTTTACTGCCATTTTTGTTACCTCCAAAAAAATATTATTAAAAAAATTATTATATTTACTAACCGATTTTTTTGATTTCTCGGGTTAATACCTATTTAAAATCCGAAAGGATTGTTTTTTCCGCCGCCCGTCACGCCCATCATCTTTTGAGCCATTTCGGGGTTTTGCTGCATCATTCGGCGCATTTTTTTGCTCATTTTAGGGCCTTTGTTGCCACCGAATTGGCTGATCATCTTTTTCATTTGCCTGAATTGTGCAAGGAGTTTATTAACATCCTCAACCTGCATTCCGCAGCCCGCGGCAACTCTGCGCTTTCGCGATGGATTTATAATATCGGGATGCGCGCGTTCATCTTTCGTCATCGAATAAATAATGGCTCTGAATCTGTCAAACGCATTTTCATCGATATCCTCATCCTTGATTTTTGAGCCGATACGAGGAATCATCTTAATGGTGTCTTTAAGACTGCCCATTCTTGATATTTGGTCAAACTGATCAAGCAAATCATTGAGATCAAATTTATTTTTCGCAAGCTTTTTCTCAAGCTCTGCGGCTTTTTTCTCGTCAAGGCTTTGCTCTGCTCTTTCAATAAAGGAAAGCACATCGCCCATTCCGAGTATTCTTGAAGCCATGCGATTGGGATGGAAGGTTTCAAGATCGCCGAGCTTTTCGCCCGTGCCCACAAATTTAATCGGCTTGCCGGTTACGGCTCTTACGGATAATGCGGCGCCGCCTCTTGTGTCGCCGTCAAGCTTAGTGAGGATAACGCCGTCTATGCCGAGCGTTTCGTTAAAGCTTTTTGCAACATTAACTGCGTCCTGACCCGTCATTGCGTCAATAACAAGCAAAATCTCATGCGGGTGCACGGTGGATTTAATATTTTGAAGCTCCTGCATAAGTGCTTCATCTATATGAAGGCGGCCTGCCGTGTCAAGAAACACATAATCATGGCCGTGATCCTTTGCATAGCTTATGGCTTCAACTGCGGTGTCAACCGGGTTTTGCGTGCCGCGCTCAAACACGGGAACGCCCACCTGCTCGCCCACAACCTGCAACTGCTTGATAGCGGCGGGTCTGTAAATATCGCAGGCAACCAACATCGGGCGGTGACCCTCGTTTTTAAGCTTTAAAGCAAGCTTTGCCGAATGGGTTGTTTTACCGGAGCCCTGAAGGCCGCACATCATAACCACCGTGGGCGGGTGATTTGCACACGCAAGGCGGCTTTCGGTGCTGCCCATAAGCTTTGTAAGCTCTTCATTAACGATTTTTATAACCATCTGGCCGGGTGTTAAGGATTCCATAACATCCTCGCCTATGGCTCTTTCGGTTACGGATTTTGTGAAATCCTTGGCAACCTTATAGTTTACATCCGCCTCAAGCAATGCAAGGCGAACTTCACGCATAGCGTCTTTAACATCTGCCTCGGTTAATTTGCCCTTGGCACGAAGTTTTTTAAAGGAATTTTCAAGCCTTTCGGAAAGACCTTCAAATGCCAAAGCAATCAACGCCCTGCTGCATAAATAAAAATCAATCAAAGCTTTAAAAGATAATCCGCAGTTGATTTGATTTTTGAAACACTGTCGTTAATTTCTCGTGAAAGGCTGTGATTGAGGTTATACTCATTTATAGCCTCTGCACTTTCAATAATTTCGTCAAGCCCGCGGCGCATTAAATTAAAAGCGCTTTGCAAGGCCCAATCTGTTTTCCATATCAAAGAGCTGATTTTCGGCTCTTTTGATTGCATCGCGCACACCCTGGCGCGTGATGCCCTCGTTTTCCGCAATTTCGGAAAGCGACAAATCCTCGTCGTAATAATAAATCAGGAAATCGTGCTGCTTTTTTTGTAAGCATTTCGCCGTAAAAATCAAGAAGAAACGATATTTCGAGATTTTTTTCGCCACAATTATCCCTCTTTCCAAGCAAATTGCGCCCTAAAAAAAGCGACGGCGCAAATATGTGTAAAGTATTTAATCTTTACAGCAAGTGATATTATACATAAGCGGCGGCAATAAGTCAAGCATAAAAAGCGAATATTTTTACAAAGAATATTTTATTGTTTTGTATTGACACAAAAATATTGCCGCACATAAATGCAATGGCACAAAAATAAGGCGGCGCAAACGCATGGTCCGCACCGCCGTCTTTAATACATAATTATGTTTATTTAAATAAAAAAACGGCTTCGCAAAGCAATCCAAAAAAATCATTTAAGCTTTGCAATGGTTACGCCGCTTTCGCCCTCACCGTAAACGCCGAGCCTGAATTCCGCCACATTCGGGTGACCCTTCAATTCCTGCGTAACTGCAGCGCGCAGGGCGCCGGTGCCCTTACCGTGAATAATTCTGATTTCTGAAATATTGTTCAGCACGCATTTATCAATAAAAAAAGCTGCACATTCGCAATCGCTTCTTCAACGGTTTGGCCGCGTAAATCAAGCTCGGTGCTAACATCCGCGTCCGCGCGCGAAGTGGTGCGGTAAACGGAGCGCGTTTGCTTAGCAGGTGCTTTTTTTCGGCTTTTTTTCGTCAGCATTAAATCGCTTGCTTTAACACGCGTCCTAAGCATGCCGGATTGCACAAGCACATTGTTTTTATTAACTTCAAGCACTTCACCCGCACCGATGCCCCTGATAATAACGGCATCGCCCTTAACGATTTGGCGGGGCAGCTTATAATCCTCATCCCACTCCTCGGCAAGCGTGCGCGGATCAACCGCATCCTCCATCTCGCCGATTCTGTTTTTGATTTCGCGGCGGGTTTTTCTTGCCACATCCGTTGCCGTTTGGGGATTTGCCTCTTTTTTAAGCTGATCGAGGCGAAGCAGAAAATCCGCGCTTTGGCGCTTTGCCGAATCAATGATCTTTTTCGCCTCGCGCTTTGCTTTTTCCATTTCGTTTGCTTTAAGCTGAGCGATTTTATCCTTTTCGGATTGCGCGCGGCTGCGCATTTTATCGGCATCGCGCACCGCCTTTTCGGCCTTTTCCTTTTCTTTCTCAAGCTCAAGCCTGGTTTCTTCCAGCTTTTGCAGCACGCTTTCAAACGATTGATTTTCACTGCCGATAATTTTCTTAGCCTCTTCTATAACGCCCTTATCCATTCCGAGGTGCTCTGATATTGCAAAGGCATTTGACCTGCCGGGCACGCCGATGAGCAGGTTATATGTGGGTCTCAAGGTTTCCACATCAAACTCGCAGCAGCCGTTTATAACACCCGGCGTGTTGAGCGCATAGGCTTTAAGCTCCGCATAATGCGTTGTGGCGGCGATTTTCGCACCCTTTGCGCGCATATATTCGATGATTGAAACGGCAAGAGCCGCGCCTTCAATAGGGTCTGTTCCGGCGCCGAGCTCATCGATAAGCACAAGGGAATTTTCACCCGCCTCGCGCATGATTTCTATCACATTCACCATATTTGCCGAGAATGTAGAAAGATTTTTGCTGAATGCTCTGTTCGTCGCCGACATTGGCGTAAATGCCGTTATAAACGGCAATTCTTGATTGATCCGCCGCGGGCACAAGCAGACCGCACATCGCCATAAGGCTGAGCAGACCCACCGTTTTTATAGAAACGGTTTTACCGCCCGTGTTCGGGCCGGTGATAACAAGAGTATCGAACTTTTCACCGAGCGAAATATTGACGGGCACCGCTTTTTTTGAATCAAGCAAGGGATGGCGAGCCTTTTTAAGCAGAGTTATTCCCTCGTTATTCAAAATCGGCTTTGAGGCTTTCATTTTATATGCAAGATGAGCCTTGGCAAATATCAGATCAAGCTGCACGGCACTTTCATAAGAATGCTTTATGCTTTCCGAAAAATTGCCCGCCTCGCCCGAAAGCTCAAACAAAATCCTGCGGATTTCGTCGCGCTCGCTGCTTTGCAGCATTTTAATATCGTTGTTTGCATCAACAACGGAAACCGGCTCTATAAACACAGTTGCCCCCCGAGGCCGACATATCATGCACAAGACCGGGCACATCTCCGCGGTGCTCGGATTTTACGGGCACAACAAATCTGCCGTTTCGCTGAGTTACGATAGGCTCCTGCAAAAATTTTTGGTAATGAGCCGAGTGAATCATAGAATCAAGCTTTTCGCGCACGGAGTTTGCCTTGGCACGCATTTTTTTCGCCTGATTTCAAAAAAAGCTCGTCCGAGGCCTTATCCGAAATTTCATCCTCGGAAATAATAACGGAAAAAGATTTTATCTTCAAGATATTTATTTACCGTAATTCCCTGAAAAATAATCAAGTGCGGTGCGCACTCCGCTGCAATGGCCGTACCACTCATAAAGTGAGCGCACGGCGCGAAGCGTGCCGCCGATTTCAAGCAATTCGTATGTATTAAGCTCGCCGCCCGCCGCCGCTCTGTGCAATGCGTTGTTTACATTTCCGAGCCCGGAGAAGGACGGAGCACCGAAACGCGCAAGCAACGAAAACGCATCCTCCGTTTGGCAAAGCAATCTTTCAGCATCCGCCATATCAAAAAAACGGGCGTTATGCTTTTTTTGCCTTCTCTGCCGCATCCGGGCAGGATGCTTCTGCTGCAAGCATATCAAGCACAATATTAAGTTCAAGTGCTTCAAAAATGTTTATTCATATCATTATTCCTAAAATTAAAAATAAAAATTTATTATTAAAGCGCCTTGTAAAAATTCAAGCGCCGAAAGGCCGCGCTGAATACGGCTGATTGTGTATTTTTTTCGGCAACATCGGCAAGAAGCGCCGTATTTTCATCGCTTAAAGTGAACGAAAAAAATCTTTTGCAGGCTCCGTGAGGCAAATATACCTGATTGCTTTAATCACCGTTTTCGGCACGGGAACCGCGCCCGGCTTAGGGCAGTTTTCGCAATAGATTTTGCCCTCCAAGGTATCAAAATACATAAGCTCGGTTTCGTATGTGCCGCAATTATCGCAGGCAAGCACGCTCGGCATATAGCCGCCGAGACACATTGCGCGAAATTCAAACACGGCTTTAATATGCAAAAGCCCCTTGCTGCCCTTGCAAAGCAGATGAAGCGAATTGAGCATCAAGCGCAAAAGTTCTTCACACGGCTGTTCCTCCGCCCCGACTTCAAAAGAAAGTTGAGCAAAATATTGAGCCAGCGCAAGCCTTTCGATATCTTTTCGCAAATCAAAAAAAACTTCAATCGGCGTAACATCGTCCACCGTGTAAGCGTCCTTGCCGCGGTAAAGCGAAAAATCGCCGTAAGCAAAAAGCGAGGTTGCGCTTGCCGAACGGCTTTTTGCAAGCTTTGCGCGGCGCACAAAAGCGCGGATAAGCCCATGCTCCGCCGAAAGCAGAGTTATAAGCCTATCGCTTTCGCCAATCGTTTGTTCTTTTATCACAAGTGCCTTTGTTGCTGTTTTCATCAAATTCTGCCTTTTGATTTCGGCTGTGAGCAACATAGCTTAAATAATCCTGCACACTGCCGGAATTTATAAATTTATTCCAATATTCATCAAACATAAAAAACACCGCCGTTAATATTTTATCCTATGGCGGCGGCGTTCATTTGTGCCATTTTAAAACCAATCGAAGCGGTTTAAAAAAAGCGTTTGATTTTTTTATTTTAATCCTGCCCGTCAAGGCCGAAGTTGTGAATGAGGCCCTCTTTGTTTCTCCAGCCCTCTTTAACCTTAACCCAGGTGTGAAGATTTACCTTAATTTCAAAAAAAGCTTTCAAGATCCTGCCTTGCAAAAAGTGGATATTTTTTTCAGCATTGCGCCGTGCTTGCCAATTATCATACCCTTATGAGTTTCTCGCTCGCAATAAATTGTGGCATCTATATCCAAAAATATCCTTATCCTCGCGCTCACGCATTTTTTCAACGGCAACGGCAATTCCGTGCGGCACTTCTTTATCCATAAGGCGCAGGATTTTTTCTCTTATGATTTCCGCGGCAAGCACTCTTTCGGGCTGATCGGTTAAAGTATCGTCCGGAAAAATAGTGCACGCTTTCGCAGGCTGTTTTGATAAGCTCATCCTCAAGCTCGTCCATTCCGTCACCCCTTGTGGCGGAAACGGGCACAACCGCATCAAAATCATAAAAATTTTGTTAAATAAACAATGCGGTCAAAAAAAGTTCTTTTTTATCCTTGAGCATATCAATTTTATTGATTGCAAGAATAACCTTTCGCTTTTTCCTGCTTCAGTTTTTTTATAAGCTCAAGCTCTTTATCGTCAAGCTCGCCGCGCGGCTCGGTTACAAAAAAGAACGGAATCCGTGCCGCCGATACTGTCACCCACGGCGTTATTCATATATTCGCCGAGCTTGTTATGCGGCTTGTGAAAGCCCGGAGTATCCGTAAACACAAGCTGCGTTTCGCCCAAAGTGAGCACACCCATTATTTTTGTGCGCGTGGTTTGCGGCTTTGATGAAACAATTGCAATTTTTGCGCCGAGCAATCTGTTGAGCAAAGAGGATTTGCCGACATTCGGCTTGCCCACTATTGCGATAAATGCGGATTTTGTCATTCTTCGTCTCCCATATAATAGCTGTTATCTCTTTTCCAGCCGATTTGAGTGAGCACGGTTTCTTCCTTTTCGCGCATATGAACAGCCTCTATGCCGCCGTTTTTCATGATCGTAGCCCAAAAGATGCAGCATTGAGTGAACGGTTAAAAAGCCGATTTCGCGCTGAAGCGGGTGATTATAAAGCTCTGCCTGCTCCATTGCCTTTTCCATGGAAATAACTATATCGCCGAGCAGCTTTGCACCCGTATCCAAATTAACATCGTAAACACCGTTTTCGCCGAGCGGGAAAGAAAGCACATCCGTTTCCCTGTCTATATTTCTGTATTCGGCATTAAGGCGCCTGATTTCTTCGTTATCGACAAAGCGAACGGAAACCTCGGCCGAGCCTTCAAAATTTTCAAGTTCAAGCACGGCGTGGCAGCAGCGGCGAATAAGAAGCCTTATTCCCGTGGGCACCTTAACCTTTTTTTGATCGTTTGTGATAACAACCTTTACCCTTTCCATCTTTTCATTTCCTCTCGTCATTTTCGTATTTTTCATACGCTTTGATTATTTCCTGCACCAGCCTGTGGCGTACAACATCTTTTTGAGTGAATTTGCATATTTCGATATCATCCACATTTTTTTGAGGATACGCATAACCTTGGTCAGCCCCCGATTTTTTTGCCTGCAGGCAAATCTATTTGCGTTATATCCCCCGTTACAACCATTTTTGAATTAAAGCCGAGCCTTGTTAAAAACATTTTCATCTGCTCGGGCGTGGTGTTTTGCGCTTCGTCAAGAATAATAAAGCTGTCGTCCAGCGTTCTGCCGCGCATATAGGCAAGCGGAGCAACCTCGATTGAGCCGCGTTCCTGATATTTTTGAAAATTCTCAGTGCCGAGCATATCAAACAGCGCATCGTAAAGAGGGCGAAGATAAGGATCAACCTTGCTTTGCAAATCGCCGGGCAAAAAGCCAAGCTTTTCGCCTGCTTCAACGGCAGGACGGGTTAAAATTATTTTATCAACCTGCTTTGCTCTGAAAGCAGTTACTGCAAGAGCCACGGCAAGATAGGTTTTGCCCGTGCCTGCGGGGCCGACGCCGAAGGTGATCGTGTTTTTGTTTATTGCCTCGCAATACTTTTTTTGCCCAATGGTTTTGGCCTTAATCGGCTTGCCCTTTGCCGTTATGCAAACCGTGTCCGTTGCCATTTTGGCAAGCTTATCATCGTTTCCTTCTTTAACGAGGCCAATGGCATAGCGCACATTTTGATCCGAAAGCGTTTCGCCCTTGTTTATTAAAGTGAGCAAAGCGTTTACGGCCCTGACGGCAAAGGAAACGTTTTCCGCATCGCCGACGATTTTTAAATCGCTGCCGCGGCTGATTATTGAAACGGCAAATTCCTTTTCAATCAGCTTTATATTTTCATCAAAGGAGCCAAACAGGCTTACCGCCTGCTCCATAGCGTCAAACGTGATAATCTGTTCCGTAATCATACCTCACCTTTTACATTATTGATACATTATAAACTTTTTTTAAACTCTTTGTAAATACCTTGATTTGTAAGATTTTTAAATATTATAATAACTACGGAAACGGAATGATAAAAAAATGCTTGAAATTAACGAAAAAGATGTTTGGCAAAGGCTGAAAGAGGACGGCAAACCCATCGCCGTTTAAGGAATGGGAAACGCCGCGGAAAAAAATAATCGAAATTCTGCATGAAAACGAAATCGAAATAAACGAAATTTTTGCCAGCGATGAATTTGTGAGAGGACATTCATTTTTGGGAAAAAAGGTGCTTAAATACAGCGAGGTTTGCGAGAAATACGATGATTTCAACATTGTGCTTGCATTTGCCACCCGCCTGCCGGATGTGCTTGAAAGAATAAAGGCAATGAACGCCGAACACCCTGTTTTTGCTCCCGACATTCCCGTTGCGGGCAACGGATTATTTACGGGGAAATATTTTGATGAGCACAGAGCCGAATTTCAAACGGTTTATGATAATTTGGCGGACGATGAAAGCCGCAGAGTGTATGAAAATGTGCTGAAATTCAAAATCAGCGGTAAAGTTGATTACCTTTACAAGTGTAATGAATATGATAAAGGCAAAATATACACCGATATTCTTCGGCTCGGCGGCAATGAAACGATGATAGACTGCGGTGCCTACGACGGCGACACCATAAGTGAATTCACGGCAAGCACCGGCGGAAAATACAATCATATTTACGCATTGGAGCCCGACGGCAAAAATTTCAAAAAGCTTTGCCGCAACACTGATGGCATGCAAGGCATAACCCTTTACAACGCAGGAGCTTGGTGTAAAAGCGAAACCCTGTTTTTTGAAAAAAAAGCGGGCAGAAATTCAAAGCTTTCTTCTGTCGGAGAGCCGACGGAGTTCAAAGCGATAGACGATTTGATTGACGATAACTCCGTTTCGCTTATTAAAATGGATATTGAGGGTGCCGAGATGAACGCGCTTTGCGGCTGTGAAAAAACAATAAAGCGTTGCCTGCCGAAGCTCTATATCTGTGCCTATCACAGAAATGAAGATATGTTTGCCCTGCCTCAAAAAAATTCGGGAGCTTAATAAAAACTACAAAATTTATTTTCGCCACAGCGCATACATTCCCGCATGGGAAAGCAATTTTTACTGCGTTTGCAATGAAAAGGAGTGTGAATAATGGAAGCAATAAATGAAATTTTCGCCGCCTACGGCACATATATCAACATAGCAATCGGCGCCGCGGTTTTTATTTTATTTACGGTGTTCAGAAACAAGCTCGCTTCCCTGCTTCTGGGCATAACGGGTAAAATTATTTTTGCCAAATATCCGCAGCGCAGGCAGGGATATAAAAACAGCCTTATGCACCCCGTTGCCATTTATTTTATTGTGCTCGGCTTATTTTTGGGCATTATAATAAACTACAACCACACAATTATTCGCGACACCTTTAAAAATAGTTTCCGTTTTAATCACATGTTGGTGCATTATAAGCTTTATATCCGAAAATCTTGTTGATTATCTCGGCACAAAAAGTGGCGACCCGAAGGTAAACGGAATAGCGGTTAAATTTGTTTCAAATCTTTTGAAAGCACTTACCGTTTGCATTGCGATAGTTATGGTTATATCGGAGCTTGGATATAACATAAACGGCTTACTCACGGGCTTGGGAGTCGGCGGACTTGCCGTTTCGCTTGCCGCGCAGGATTCGCTCAAAAGCATGATTTCCGGCTTTGTTATTATGTTTGATAAACCGTTTGATGTTGGTGATTTCATTGAAACAAGCGATTTTTCAGGCACTGTTGAAGACATCACAATGCGTTCCACAAGAGTGCGCAAGCTTGACGACACCGTTATCGCCGTTCCAAACACAAAACTTGCAGAATCGCTTATAACAAACTACGCAAAGCTAACGAAAAGGCTGATTGAATTTAAAATCGGCCTGCTTTACTCCACCTCGGCAGATGTGCTCAAAGAATGCAAAAAAGAAATTTATGAATTTCTTGCCGGGCACGAAAAGGTTGAAGATTCTTCGATTCGCGTAAGGTTTTGCGAATTTGACGGCTCTTCGCTCAACCTGCAAATCAGATGCTATATAGCCGTTACCGATTTAGAGGAATACTTTGCTTTTGTTGAAGAACTGAATTTTGCGATAAAGGAAATAATTGAGAGTAACGACACCGACTTTGCATATCCCACGCAAAGCGTTTATATTGAAAGCCAAAACGGAGAAACAAAATGAGAAATATAATTTTTTATTTTTCCGATCAACAAAGATGGGATACAATCAATGAAGAAATAACGCCGAATCTTTGCAGGCTTGCAAGTGAAGGCGTTTTGTTTGAAAACGAATTTACATGCCAGCCCGTTTGCGGCCCTGCAAGAGCCTGCCTGCAAACGGGAACATATGCCACGCAAAACGGCTGCTGGAGCAATGCAATTTCCCTGCCGAGCGGCACAAAAACGCTTGCCGATTATTTCAACGAGGCAGGCTGGCAAACAGCATATATCGGCAAATGGCACCTTGGCTCGGACAAATTGCCCGGAATCGGAATTCACTGCGAAAGCAGCGCCGTTCCCAAAGAGCGTCAAGGCGGCTATCAATACTGGCGTGCGGCGGATTGCCTTGAATTTACTTCCCATGGATATGACGGCTATGTTTTTGACGAAAGCGGAAATAAAATAGAATTTAAGGGCTACCGTGCAGACAAAATAAATGATTTTGCGCTTGAATACCTTGATAATTGTGATAAGAGCAAGCCGTTTTTCATGTTTGTGAGCCAGCTTGAACCGCACCATCAAAACGATCACCGCAAATTTGAAGGATACAAAGATACAGTAGATAATTACAAAGCTTATCCGATACCCGATGATTTAACCTTTTTAAAGGGAGATTATGAGGAAATGTATCCCGATTACATTTCGGCAATAAACAGGCTTGATTACAACTTCGGCAGGCTTGTGAACAAGCTGAAAGAACTTGGAATATATGATGACACGGTTTTGATTTATTCAAGCGACCACGGCTGCCACTTTAAAACAAGAAATCTTGAATACAAACGCAGCTGCCACGACAGCTGCATTCACACGCCGCTGATTATTAAAGGCGGCGGATTTAACGGCGGCAAACTTGAAAAAAGGCTTGTTAGCCTGATTGACATTCCGCCCACCCTGCTTTCACTTGCGCAAATACCTATTCCGAGCGAATATGAGGGATTTGATTTAACAAAGCAGATTGAAAAACAAAAGCAATGCACGCAGTTGCGTGTTTATGCAAATCAGCGAAAGCCAGTGCGGCAGAGCAATCAGAACGCCAAAATATATGTATTCCGTGCGCGACATATGCCCCGGTGGTGCACTCAGAGCGAGCAGCAAGGTTTATTTTTGAGGATTATCTTTATGATTTGGAAAAAGACCCTAACGAAAAAACAAACCTTGTTAAAAGCCCCGAATACGCCGAAATCAGACAGGATTTAAAATATATGCTTATAGATGAAATGAAAGCGGCCGGCGAGGAAGAACCGGTTATTTTGCCGGCACTTTGGGCGAGAAAGAAATAGAACTTATCGAGGTTAAGGCAATGAAGAATTATAATAATTGTGATGAGTTTGCCGCATATATCGCAAGGGAGTTTTTTTCAGAAAAAAAGCGGAGTAAACAGATACCGCTTGCTTAAAAATTGATGAAATGAGTGATGAGCAGGTTGTTAAAGCATGCCAACTTTATTGTGAGGAAAACAATCTTTTGCATGAATATTCCGTTTTTCTTGAGCAGGAGGAAGCTCTGCAAACGGGCAAACAATATTTAGGAAAGGTTATCGATGTTACGGTTGACAGGCCGCTCGGCTCTCACCACCCTAAGCACAGCGATATTGTTTATCCGGTAAATTACGGATATTGCGATGAGGTTTTTTTGCCGCGGACGGCGAACCGCAGGATGTTTATATACTCGGCATATACGAACCGATTTCCGTTTTCAAAGGCAGGGTTATTGCCGTTATCCGCCGATTTGACGATGTTGAAAAACAAATGGGTAGTTTGCCCCGATGAATATATTTTTTTACTAAAGAGGAAATCGCAGAGGCAACAGAATTTCAGGAAAGATATTTCAAAACGGAAATATTGATGCAGGGCGATTTTTTTAACGCGCACCATATAATTTCTTTACAAACCGAATTACGCAAAAAAATAAGGTGACCGAGATTAACTCGATCACCTTTATTATTTGCTTTTGATTATTCGGCATCTTTGCCTTCGCTCTTGCGCTTTGCAACAAGCTCATCAAGAATTCTTGAATGTTCTTTATCGGTAAGCGCATATTTAAGCGTGGGAACTGCGGAAAGCAGCATACCGATTGCCGGCGGAATAGAAATAAGGAAGAACATTGCAGCCGCATACTTACCTGCGCCGGAGCCGCCGTCATAAGTAATGAAGCTTGCGCCTTTTTCGATTGCCTTATTAAGAGTATCAACATTTGCGCCGCTGTAGCCTACCGCAGCATAAACGGCAGAGGAAATAATGGTGGAAATACCTGCGGCAAGCTTTGTGATAAAGCTTTGACCGGAGAAGAATACGCCGTCTGTGCGCACACCGTTTGTATATTCTTCATAGTCTACACAGTCTGCAATCATAACGGATTGAAGAACATTTATACCGCCGAAAGCCGCGCTTCCGAAGAGCATGCAAACACCGATTATAATTGACCAGAATGTTGTTGTGAGGTCGCCGCCGGAAACTTTATAGAACACATAGATAAGTGCAAAAGGAATTGCACCGCCGATGGAATAAATGTTGTAAAGAGTTTTCTTTTCAACTTTTTTGATAATTACGGGAGTGATACCCATAGCCACAAACTGACCGACAAACAAGCCTACCGCAACACTGCCGAGGCCGATAAGAATCTGCCAGTTGATGCCTGCAAAGCTGCCGTCCTCGTTGCTTACGATGATGTTCATAATGTTACCGTTTGCATAGTAATATGTAACAAGAGTCATTGCAACGATCATAAGAAGCTGAATGGGGCTTCTTAAAATGCCGGAAATAAGGATCTGCCTGAAAGGCTTGTTGCCAAACATGATTTTGAAATTTTCTTTAAAGGTGTATCTCTTTTCGGATTTTTCAACTCTTTCGCGAGTGGCGATTCCTGCAAACTCAAACAGAATAACGGCAATAACCGTCATAATAATTACGGTTACGATAAAGCCCTTTTGATTTGCCTGCTGAACAAGCACATCATAATTCTCTGCGCTTTTATCAACCTTGCCAGCAAATGCGCTGCCGAGAGCCTGCGCCACCTGAACAACAAGCACGCTGATACCGCCCACGCCCGCTGCCATACGCGCAAGGCCAAGAATCTTACTTCTGTCGTTTTCATCTTCCGTCATCAATGAGGTAATACCCCAAAGCGGAATATCGCAAACAGTGAAGCACATACCCCAAGCAATGTATGAGATTGCCGCCCAAGCAACGATAAGAACCTTTGAAGCGGTTGTATCTGCTGTTGCATAGTTGCCGTTTAAGAAAGCCAAGATGGTGACAAGACCGATAATCCCGGGGAAAATGATAAGATAAGGTCTGCACTTACCCCATTTAGATTTGGTTTTATCAACGATTGTGCCCATCATCGGGTCGTTAATGGCATCCCAAACTCTGGCGATTGTCATAATCCAGCCAAGCGCCATTGCCGGAAGGCAAATAACATTTTGGAAATAGAAATAGAGACCGGTGGAAACGATGTTGTATATAAGGTTTTGACCAAACATACCCACAAGGTAACCGACAAGCTCTTTTTTGGTATAGGTTTTTACATTACTACCCATAAATTCACCCCTATAACGGAAAAATAAACCGACCGGTTTTCATGACGGACGGTTTTATATTCCTTAATAATACAAATATTATAACGCATAAGGTGCGGCAAAACAATTGTAAGAAATGCCAAATAAGCCATATAATGCCTGTACATAATAACCAAAAAAGCGTGCCGCAAAAAAGCAGCACGCAATTTTTAACATTATTCAAACAACAAGAAGCTTGCAAATCAAGCCATAAAGCGGCGAATAACGCTTTCCATATCGTTATAATCCATAATGCGCGGAACGGGATATCCCGGATTACCCTCTTTAAGGGCACGGCCGATAAGAGTAGGCAAATCCTCTTCTTTGATGAAATCAAAGGTTGAGGGAATGTTCATATCTGCATTAAGCTTCTTAATAGCAGCAATGAAAGCCTGAGCTTTTTCTGCCTCTGATGAGCCGGTGATGCCTACAATATCCGCAAGCTTTGCAAGCTGAGGATAAATGCAATCGCCATACCACTCAAGAACATAGGGCAAAATAACCGCATTGGCAAGGCCGTGCGGTGTGCCGTAAAGACCGCCGAGGTTGTGCGCGATAGCATGAACATAGCCGACATAAGCGCGCGTGAATGCACAGCCCGCCCAGTAAGAGCCCTTGAGCATATTTGCTCTTGCTTCGTAATCCTTTCCGTTATTATAAGCCTCTTCGACATTATCGAATATAAGCTTTGTGGCCTTTTCGGCCTGCTCTCTCGTTTGCTTTGTGTTGCTTCTGCCGATGTAAGCCTCAACAGCGTGAGTGAGCGCATCCATACCTGTTGTCGATGTGATGTGCGGCGGCAAACCTACGGTAAGTTCCGGGTCAAGCACCGCGAATTTCGGACGAAGACAGATATCGTTGATGGCGTTTTTCTCATGTGTTTCGGGATCTGTTACAACAGCGGCAACAGTGGTTTCAGAGCCTGTTCCTGCGGTGGTGGGCACTGCAAAGAACGGGGGCAGCTTTTTGAGCACTTTAAGATAGCCCCTCATTTGGCGAACGGTTTGATTCGGCTTAACAACTCTTGCAGCCGCAACCTTTGCGCAGTCCATCGAAGAACCGCCGCCGAAAGCGATAAAGCCCTCACAGCCGTTTTTCAAATACATTTCGCGCGCCGCCTCAATGTTGGGGATCGTGGGGTTGGGCTGAACGCCGTCGTAAACGACATACTCAACACCGGCTTCTTTAAGCTTTTCAAACATGGGATCAAGCAAATTAAGGCTCATAAGGCCCTTATCCGTTACAACAAGAACTTTGTTGATTCCCTTGCTTTTAATAAATTCAGGAAGTTTTAAAACAGAACCTTTGCCTTCAAGAAGCTGTGGTTCCGACCAATCCAAGAAATTCATGGCAAGCTTAAATGCGCCCTGATATATACGATACCAGCACTTTTTTTAATTCCCAAAGCATCAATATTCCTCCTTTACAATAATTTCCACTTATCATTTTACTAAAAAAAGCATCAATTTTGCAATAGCAAACTAAAAAGTTATTTTTTTAACCCTTTATAGAACCGAAAAAAATATGTTAAAATAATTCTCATACAAAAACAACAATTTAGTTTAGGAGATGAAAAAAATGGGCAATAAAAAGCCTGATTTTCTGCGGCAACAGCCCGGAGTTTCTTGACGAGGAATTAACCAAAGAAAGCACGGCGGCAAACGGCGGCACGGCTTTCAGAATACCGAGCCTGATTAACGCAAACGGCACATTGATAGCCGCTGCGGACAAGGCTTCCTGCGGAGCGGATTGGGGCTACATAGAGCTTGCCGTTCGCAGAAGTGAGGACGGCGGCAAAACCTGGAGCGATATTGAATCCGTTGCCGTGCCTCCCGCCCGAGAAACAAGAAAAAGCGCCGAGTGTTATGCCTCCGCTTTTTACATTGATCCCTGCATGGCCGTCACCAAAGAGGGCGAAATCATAATGCTTGCCGATTTTTTTGGCCCGAATGTATGGGCATTCACAAAAAGCAAACTGCTTGATAAAAAGGAAAAATCTCCTATGCAATGCACGACGGCAAAAATGCTGCCCTTGATTTATGACAGAAATAATAATTTTTTTATTATGTTTTTACCGAACGGCGAAGTGCTTGATTCTAAAAAAAGGAGCTTACAAACTACACAGTAAAAAGCGCCACTCGGTTCGCTTTACAGAAACAATGAATATCTCGGCAACATTTATTTAAACGGTGCCATGGGCAAAAACGAAGAAAATGCAAAAACCACATTCGGCGCACCGCTTAAAGCACCGAAGCGCTGTTATGTTTTTATGCTTAAAAGCATCGACGGCGGCAAAACATGGAGCGAGCCGAAAGACATAACAAATATGATTCTTGAAAAAACAGACGGCACTTTTCTCGGCGTTGCACCCGGCACGGGTTTAACACTTGAGGACGGCAAGATTGTTATGCCGCTTTACACGCTTAAAAACGGCAGTGTTTCGGTTTTCACAACGGACGGCGGCGAAACCTGGCACAGAATGAGGCGCAACCCCTATGCCCAAAACATCGGCGAATGGCAGATGATTGCCGCTCCGAACGGCACAATAATAGGCCTCGGCAGGCAAAAAATCTTTGGCAAAACACCCGTTTGCATTTCGGACAACAGCGCAAAAAGCTGGATCAAATGCAAAAAGACGGCATTGAGCGCACCGCAGTGTCAAAAGAGCGTTATAACGGCGGGCGGATATGTTTTTTGCTCGCACCCATCAGGAAAAGAGCGCGAAAACGGCGTTATCTCAATCGGCAAGCCCAGAATGATAAAAAGGCAGCTATGAGCATATCGATTGGTTTAAGGATATTGAAATAAACAAGGGCTTTTTTTCGCATATTCCTGCCTTGCGCAAATTGATGATGACACAATCGGCGTGCTTTACGAATCACAGCCGAGCAGCTACATTGAATTTCAAACCTTTAAAAATAAGTGAAATCACAAAGTGAGCAAAAACACTTGAAAAATCGGAAAAATAATATATTATAATTATTGCATATTAAACGCAATGACGAAGAAAAAGTAGCTTATTTTGAATCTTTTTCAGAGAACCGCGCCATGGCTGGAAGCGCGGCAGATGAAATTTAAGCGAAGTTCCCTTACGAGCGGCTGTGCCGAAAGATATTTCAATTAAGCGCAGACGAATTGAGCAGCGTTAAAAGCTCAAAGAGTGTTTGCTTGGATTTAAACTCTTTGCAAAAATAAGGGTGGTACCGCAGGTATTAACATACTTGTCCCTATTATTAAGGGGCAAGTATTTTTGTCCCAAAACAGATTAAAAAAAACGAAAGGAAGATTTTATGAAAAACCGAGCTTGAAGAAATCAGAAAAAGCCGCAAAAAGGCACTTGATTCCTTTGACACAAAGGAGCAAATCGAAGAAGCAAGAATCAAATACCTCGGCAAAAAGGGCGAGCTTACTTCAATTTTGAAGCAGATGGGCAAGCTTTCCGCAGAGGAAAGGCCCGTTATCGGCCAGCTTGCAAACGAAATCAGAGCCGACATTGAAAAGAAAATCGCCGAAAAAGAGCGCACAAATCAAAGAGGCAGAGCTTAAGCACAGGCTTGAAAACGAAGCGATCGACGTTACAATGCCAGGCAAAGAGCCTGAAATAGGCCACAAGCACCCTCTTTCCATTGTGCTTGACGAAATCAAAGAAATATTTATGGGAATGGGCTTTGATGTTGCCGAGGGTCCTGAGGTTGAATATGATTATTATAACTTTGAAGCGCTCAACATTCCGAAAGGCCACCCTGCCAGAGATACGCAGGACACCTTCTATATTGACGACAATATCGTTTTGAGAACTCAAACATCACCCATTCAAATCAGATATATGGAAAAGCACGAGCCGCCTTTCAGAATGATTGCACCGGGCAGAGTTTTTCGCTCCGATGCGGTAGACGCAACTCACTCTCCCCTTTTCCACCAAATCGAAGGGCTTGTTGTTGACAAGGGCGTTACAATGGCGGATCTTAAAGGCACGCTTGAAGCATTCGCAAAGCGCCTTTACGGTGAAAACACAAAAATCAGACTTCGCCCCCACCACTTTCCTTTCACGGAGCCGAGCTGCGAAATCGACGTTTCCTGCTTTAAATGCGGCGGCAAGGGCTGCCCGATGTGCAAGGGCGAGGGCTGGATTGAAATCCTCGGCGGCGGCATGGTGCATCCCAAGGTGCTTAAAAACGGCGGTGTTGACCCCGAGGAGTACAGCGGCTTTGCATTCGGCGTGGGCCTTGAAAGGCTTGTTATGTTCCGCTTCAACATAGACGATATGAGATTGCTTTACGAAAACGACACAAGATTTTTGAATCAATTTTAAGGAGGTGCAAAACAATGGTTTTATCAAGAAGATGGCTTAAAGATTATGTTAATTTAGACGATATTTCAGATAAAGAGTTTTGCGACGAAATGACTCTTTCCGGCTCAAAGGTTGAAGAGTTTAAAAAAAGGAAGGCAGCGAGCTTGAAAACATTGTTGTCGGGCAAATCAAATCACTTGAGCGCCACCCGGATTCCGACCACCTTTGGATTTGCAAGGTTGATGTTGGCGGCGAGAGCGATGAGCAAATCGTTACAGGCGCACAAAACCTTTCAATCGGTGATTATGTGCCTGCGGCACTTCCCGGCGCAACGGTTTACAACAGAAAAGACCACTGCATAGAAAAAATCAAAAAAGGTAAGCTCAGAGGAATAGAATCAAACGGCATGCTTTGCTCGTTTGACGAACTTGGACTTACGCAAAATGATTTCCCTTATGCAACTGCAGACGGCATATTTATTTTGGGTGACGATTGCGACCACACTCCGGGCGAGGACATTCGCAAGGCTATCGGTTACGATGACACCTGCGTTGAATTTGAAATCACATCAAACCGCTGCGACTGTATGTCCGTAACAGGACTTGCGCGCGAAGCCGCAGCAACCTTTGACAGGGATTTTGTTTTAAAAACTCCCGTGGTTAAACCCGGTCACGACGATGTAAACGAAATGCTTAAGGTAAACATTGCCGAGCCCGATAAATGCTATCGCTACACAGGCGCGGTTGTTGAAAACGTGCGCGTTAAAGAAAGCCCGCGCTGGCTCAGAGAAAGACTTCGCGCAAGCGGCGTTCGCCCGATCAGCAACATTGTTGATATCACAAACTATGTTATGCTTGAATTCGGCCAGCCGATGCACGCATTTGACCTTCGCTTTTTGGAGGGCAACACCGTTAATGTGAGAAATGCCGCAAAGGGTGAAAAAATCACCACACTGGACGGTATTGAGCGCGAACTTGACGACACAATGCTTGTTATTGCAGATGAGAAGAAACCCGTTGCCGTTGCAGGCGTTATGGGCGGTGAATACAGCGGCATTATGGATGATACTACCACCATCGTTTTTGAATCAGCATGCTTTAACGGCTTATCGGTAAGAAGCACGGCAAAGGCACTCGGAATGAGAACCGAAGCTTCAAGCCGTTATGAGAAAGAGCTTGATCCGGGCGCAACAATGAATGCGCTTATGAGAGCGCTTGAGCTTGTGCAGCAGCTTGATGCCGGCGATGTAGTAAACGGCGTTGTTGATTGCTTTGTTAAGCCAAAGAAACCCGCAAAGGTTAAATTTGATTATAATTGGATAAATAATTTCATCGGCATAAACCTCAGCGAAGCAGAGCAAAAAGAAAATTCTTGAAAAGATTGAGTTCACATTTGATGATGAAGGCAACGTGGTTGCCCCCGCATTCAGAAACGATATTGAGCACATTGCCGATATTTCCGAAGAGGTTGCGCGCTTTTACGGCTACCACAACATTCCAAACAGAATGCTCAGCGGTGTTGCCGTCGGCAAGCTTACCGATTGGCAAAAATACATTCGTTCAATGAACGAAGCCTTGATTGCCTGCGGCTGCACCGAAACATCAACATTCAGCTTTATCAGCCCAAAGGCATACGACAAAATCAATCTTGACAAAAATGATCCTCAAAGGGAATCGGTTGTTATCAGAAATCCGCTCGGCGAAGACACAAGCATTATGAGAACAACCATTCTTCCATCAATGCTTGATGTGCTTTCTCACAACTACAACCACAAAAACGAAAAAGCCTGCCTTTATGAAATCGGCACCGTTTATCAACCTACCGAAAAGGGCAAGCTTCCGATAGAAAGCCAAAAAGCAGCCATCGGAATTTACGGCGGCAACGCGGATTACTATGCACTTAAAGGCATAGTTGAAAAAGTTCTTTCCATGCTCAACACCAAGGAATACGATATTGAGCCGGTTAAGGATGACCCGTCTTTCCACCCGGGCAGAACGGCAAGATTTGTTGTTGACGGCAAAGTGCTTGCGGAGCTTGGCGAAATTCACCCGACCGTTGCCGAAAACTACAATATCGGCGCGCGTGTTTATGTGGCTGAAATTGATGTGAACACGGCATACGAAAACAGGCTTCCGGGCAAAACTCACAAGCCGCTGCCGAAATTCCCGGCCGTAACTCGCGACCTTGCATTCGTTTGCAACAGAGAAATTCCCGTTCTTTCGCTTGAAAAGGCAATCGGAGAGGCAGTCGGCAAAACACTTGAAAAGGTTAAGCTTTTTGATGTTTACGAAGGCTCACAGATTGAAAAGGGCAAAAAAAGCGTTGCTTTCAACATCAGAATGTGAAGTGCAGACAAAACACTTACTGACGACGAAGCCGATGCAGCGATGAAGCGTGTTATTAAAGCTTTGGATAAATTGGGCATCAGTTTACGCTCTTGATGCAGAAAATGAGCATTTTTTTACCTGATTTTTTTACACAAAAATAAAAAAATTTTAGTTGTAATCAAGGCAAAAAAATTGTATATAATGATGTTGTATATTGTTAAGCAGGAGGTGACTTTACTGTGACAGATAAAACAATGACCTTTAAACTCGGCGACGATCATGAGGACTATATGAGGGACACGCTTACCCAGGTGTTTGATGCACTTAAAGAAAAAGGCTACAACCCAATCAATCAAATCGTTGGCTATATTCTTTCGGAAGATCCCACTTATATAACCACGCATAATAATGCAAGAAGCCTTATTCGTAAAATAGACCGAGATGAATTGCTTGCAGAAATGGTAAAGTCTTATCTTAACACCTAAAGATACACAACAAAATAAATTAAAAAGGAGGGTTTTCTTTGGCAGAATTTAAAGATACATTTCTTACCTACAAAGGAAAGCCTTTGGTAAGATGCGGCAAAACCATATACTACGGCGATATGGCAGACCCGTTTGTTGCCTGCCTTCAGGTTCAATCCGATAAAGACTTTAAGGATATTAAGCTTTCGGACAAGGTTTTAATTCAAATTATAAACACCGACCCGGAAGTGGGCCCAAAGGAAAAAATCGTTAAGAAAAGCGAAAAAGAGGGCATTTTCAACGCGCTTGATTTAGGCGCTGTTTGGCTTCAGAGAGAATTGAAGAAATAAGCAAAAACGCACACCCGTGCGGTGTGCGTTTTTAAATAAGTATTCATACAAAACAAGTGTTTTACAACGATGAATTCAAAAAGATTTTTCATATTTTAGCGGAGGATAATCAATGAAAAAAACATAAAACTGCTAAGAGTAACCAACGACTACACTCAGCTTAAAGTGCAGATGGAAACCGGCATAAGCCAAAGCATGCTTTCAAAAATACGAAAGCGGCGATCTTATTCCCACAACGGAGAATTTGATAATTCTTGCCGATTTTTATAACACCAGTCTTGATTATTTGATGGACAGAACAGCAAAAAAGGAAAAATACCCTCCAAAAGAATAAATACATATTCAGCGAATTTATCTCAAACGCAAGGCAATATCCCCTGCTCATGCGCGCAAAAGCGGATATTGCGGTTTCAAACAATTGTTTATGGCAGAACACAGCCCCGTTGATTTAAAATCAACGGGGCTGTGTTTTTGCATTATTTTACGGAAGCGATAATTTCATTCATCTGCTCCATTTTGCGTTCCATATCGGCAACCAGGGCAAACTGATTTTTTGCACGCACAAGATTATGCGTGGGATAATCGGTTTTGAAATATGTGTCTCCGTTAAGATAATCCGCTAAAAAGCGCATGCCGCACTCAAAGGTCATCAGCAAAGAGGCAAAGGCAAGGTTATCTTTTTCCGCCTTATTGAAGCTGCTGCCCGCCTCCGAAAGAAATCCTTCGGCATAAGCTTTAAAGTAATCAAGGCTGAGCGAAACCTTGCTTAAATCAGCCTCATCCTCCTCCGCGGTGTTTGCGCCGAAGCGAATTGAATCGCCGAAATCATAAAGCGCAAGGCCGGGCATAACCGTGTCCAAATCAATAACGCAAATTGCCTTTGTGCTGTTTGCGTCAAACATAACATTATTAAGCTTTGTGTCGTTATGGGTTACTCTGAGCGGAAGCTCACCCGCTTCAATCATATCGGTAAGGCGAGAGCAGATATCTTTTCTTGAAGCAACAAATTCGATTTCATCAAGGCAGGTATCCTTGCGACCCGAAAGATTTTTTTCAACAGCGGGCATAAACTCGTTTTCAAATCTGTATGCCGTGTTGTGGAAATTCGGAATGGTTTCATAAAGCGAATCGGCGGGGAAATCCGAAAGCAGCCTTTGGAATTTGCCGAAAGCAATGCCGCTCTGCTTAAAAAGCTCAGGGCTGTCTACGCTGTTATAGCTTATTGAATCGCTTACAAACACATATGCACGATAGCAATCGCCGTTTTCGGTGCGGTAATATTTATCGCCGTTTTTGGTTTTGATGAAATGCAGTGTTTCCCTGTTTTTCATCGCCGCCGTTTTTTTCTTAATTTCGCCGCGAAGATAAGAAGTTACGGCAAAAAAACATTATCCATAAAGCTTATCAATATCCTTAAAAATACCGGTATTTACCTTTTTGGATAATATATTTGCACTTATCATCGCCGTCATTATATGTGGCAAGATAAGTTGTATTTATATGGCCGGAGCCGAAAACTTCGCAATTTTCAAGTTCGCCTTTAAATGCGAATTGATTTATAACTTCGTTTAACACTGACATAAAATGCCTCCTGCGGGCTTTTTCGTAAAATGATGATAATATTTTTAGCACATCAAAAACGAATTTGTAAACAAGAATTATTTTTGACAAAAAAAGCACCTGCATTTGAAGCGCACTCCATAAGCAGGTGTTTTGATTGAATTTGTATTTATTCTCTGCGCAAAGCCTCAATCGGGCTCATCTTTGCAGCTTTTCTTGCGGGATAAATACCAAAGAACAAGCCTACGCCGCAGGAGAACAAAAGTGCAATTGCGATTACGCCGATATTGACATCCGGCGTAATTTTAATTATGGCACAAGCAGCAAACGCGCCCGCAATACCCAAAACCGTGCCTATAACGCCGCCTATAAGGCAGAGTATAACCGATTCCGTAAGGAATTGAAGAGTTATGGTTTTTGTTTTGGCGCCAAGTGATTTTCTGATACCTATTTCTCGCGTTCGCTCCGTTACCGAAACAAGCATTATATTCATAACGCCTATACCGCCGACAATAAGCGAAATAGCACCTACAGCGGCAATAAATGCGGTAAGAATTGAAATGATAGTATCTACAAGCTCAACATAGGTTGCCATATCCTGAGCCGTATAAATCGAATTTGCATAATTGCCGTGAGCCGCTTTAAGATAGTTTACGGTAGCATTGCCGATTGCCTCGTTATTTGCCGTGCTTTCGCCGATAACAAAAACCGAGGAAACAACAGGATCACTGCCGGTAAGCTGAGTAAGCGTGGTGCACGGCATAAAAAGCGCGATCGTTAAATTATCGCCCGTTTGAAACATTTCACCGAGCGAGCTGTTGCCGCCGACGCTGTTTACAAGCGAATCGATATCCGCTACGCCTACAACCTTAACCTTCATTGCGCTGCCGGAAGAAGAAAGGGTTAAATATTGCCCTGTTACATCTTCGTAGCCGAAAGCCATTTTTGCACTTTCCGTGCCGATAATTGCAATCGGCGAAGCGGCACTGTATTCCTCGTCGGTAAAGAAACGTCCGTACTTAGTGCCGTCCTGCAACACAAATTGAGCATCGGAGTTTACACCGATCATCATAACGGTTGCTTCTTTTTCATTAACATCAATGGTGGACTTTGCAAAGCCCATCATCATAGGCGAGCAGCGATCAACGCCGCTTACCTTTTTCTTGATATTTGCAACATCATCAAGTGTTATATAATCATTATCGGTTGCCTGAGTTGTATCAACCGAAACGAGCACGGCATTTGAGCCCATATCCTCAATAAGAGAAACTATATAATCCCTTGCACCTGTGCCGGCGCTGACAATCATAATAACCGAGCCGACGCCGATTATAATGCCGAGCATCGTTAACAAAGAGCGCATCCAATTAGCTTTTATGCACTTGATGGCAATTTTTAAGCTTTCAGAAATATTCATAATGCACTCCGATTATTTAACTTTTACTTCAAATGTGTCCTCTTCATAATCAGAGGAAGGTGTGGAAACAATTTTGTCGCCCGCTTTAATTCCGCTTTTAACCTCATAAGCGGAATCGGAAACGGCACCTGTTTCAATAAGAGTTTTAGAAACCGTTTTATCCTCTTCATTATAGAGATATACATATGTGCCTGTTTTCTGAAGCACAATCGATTCGATCGGAACGGTAACAATATTTTGATGATCGCCTACTGCGATAGTTACATCCGCGTCAAAGCCTGCGATAATGTTTTCATCGGGATTATCAACACTTACCAAAACTTCAACACCGGCACCGCTGCTTGTGAGGCTTGAAAGGCCGCTGATACCTGCCATAGAGCCAACAGAATCAAGAATTGAGCCTGATGAGCCGCCTGTTGCAACGGGAGCCTTGGAGATGATTTCACCGCTGTAAGTTCCGTATGCCGAACTGATTGTTGCCGGCATACCAACCTTAACCTTATGTATATCATATTCGCCGAGTGAAAGTGTAACAACCATTGAATCAAGATTTTCAAGGGTAATGCCCGATGCAAGAAGACTTGTGGTTTCACCGGGATAAATATCGCAAGCGGTAATGGTGCCGTCAAATGCAGCTGTCCAGCCTGCTTCAAGCTCTGCATTTGCATCATCAACGGCATCCAGCGCGCTTTTGGCGGAATCCATAACCTGCTTTTTTGCATAAACTGTATCATCGGAGGCTTCAAGCTGGAATACCTTTTGCTGAGCATAAAGAGCTGCCAAATTAAGCTGTGCCGTTGCAAGCTGAACATTCGGGCTGCTTGCGATGGAAGAACCCACTGCAGCCCAATCTATATTTTTAACGGCAGTTTCAATCATATCAACAAGAACGCCGCTTTCGATTATAAGCTTAGTTTCGTCGATAATACCCTCTTTGATTGCCTTAGCAACGGCATCGCCAACTGCCTGAGCTATTCTTTCGGGATCAAGATTGCCGCTTTCAAGCTGATTTGCAATTTCCTGCATAACAACACGAACAAGTGCGTTTGTTGTTTCTATATCATTGGAAAGTCTGTTAAGAGTGTTAACAAGATCCGTAAGTGCCTGCACAAGGCCTTCAACGGTAGCCGGATAAGTTACCGGCTCGGTTGTAGTTGTTGTGGTGGCGCTTGTGGGAGCTGTTGTAGGCCTTGTTGTAGTTGGTCTTGTGGTTGTGGTAGTTGACGGGAAAGTGATTGTAACTCTGCTTGTTGCCTGGGTTACTGCTTCCCTTTCAAGCTTCTCAAGCTGCTTTTGAGCATCTTCGATTTTGCTGTTAACATCTGCAAGATTTTTCTTTGCTGTTTTTTGATCGGAAACAGACTGCGTGTAGCTTTTTTTAGCTTGCTGATAAGTGCTGCTGAGCTGCTTGCGCTGAGAATCAAGAGTGCTTGTGTCAAATGTGGCAAGCTTATCGCCGGCGGTTACTTTATCGCCAACCTTAACGAAAACCTCTTTAACCGTTGCAACAGCACCAACCTTATACTCTTTGGTTGTGCCTGCCGAAACCGTGCCCGTTGCGCTGACAGATTCGCTGATTTCACCTGTGCCGATTGTCGTGAGCGAAACGGTTTCTTTCTTATTTGATTTTGCCGAAACTCCGATAACCGTGCCTATTATAGCAATAACCAAAACTATGGAAATTGCGGCAATAATCTTTTTCTTGTTGCTTTTCTTTACAGTAGCCATTTCATATACCTCTATATATAATATAATCACTGTTAAAAAAGGGGGCATAAAAAGCCTGTGCCGCCTTTAATGCCCCTTTAGTATAATTCCAATTTGTATAAATGTCAACAACTATTTGTAAACATTTCAAATTTTAACCAACAGTTCACAATTGATATTTTTTACAAAGCACGAATCAAGTGAAATTATTTATTAAGAGCAGCCAAAGCTTTTTTGCCTATATCATGCCTGAAGTGCATATTATCAAAATGGATTTCATCAAGTGCCGCATAAGCCTTATCAAGAGCCTGCTGTAAATCGGAGCCGAGCGCCGTTACGCCGAGCACTCTTCCTCCGGAGGTTACAAGCTTACCGTCTTTAATTGCAGTGCCGGCATGATAAACGATAACGCCGTCTTTTTGGCCGTTTTCAAGGCCCGTTATTTCAATTCCCTTAGGATAAGATTTAGGATAGCCGCCGGATGCCGCAATAACGCAAGCGCAAGCTTCATCTGCCCATTCTATATCAAGCTCTGCAAGAGTGCCGCTGTTGATTGCCTCAAAAATATCAATTATATCCGTTTTAAGGCGAGGAAGCACAACCTGAGTTTCGGGATCGCCGAAGCGGCAATTGTATTCAATCACCTTAGGCCCCTTGGGAGTAAGCATAAGACCGAAATAAAGGCAGCCCTTAAAGGTGCGCCCTTCTTTATTCATTGCATCAATCGTAGGAATAAAGATTTTTTCCATACACTCCTTTGCAATATCGGCAGTGTAATACGGATTCGGAGAAACAGTGCCCATGCCGCCTGTGTTAAGGCCTTTATCGCCATCCAGCGCGCGCTTATGGTCCATTGAAGAAACCATGGGCTTAACGCACTTACCATCCGTAAACGCAAGCACGGAAACCTCGGGACCGGTAAGAAATTCTTCCACAACAACATGATTGCCGCTTTCGCCGAAGATTTTATCCTCCATAATCTCATGAACGCCTTTTTCGGCTTTTTCAAGATTTTCGGGAATTATAACGCCCTTGCCGAGCGCAAGACCGTCTGCCTTGATAACCGCGGGGAATTCGTTCTTTTCCTTTATATATGTAAGCACATCGCAGGGGTTATCAAAAACCTTATATTCCGCGGTGGGAATATTATATTTAAGCATAAGATTTTTTGAGAAAACCTTTGAGCCTTCAATAATCGCCGCGGCCGCATTCGGACCGAAGGTGGCAAAGCCCTCTGCGTTAAGCGCATCAACCATTCCCGCAACAAGCGGATCGTCAGGGAGCAACAACCACCAAATCGGCAGCGAGCTTTTTTTGCCAGCTCCACAACGCCGGGAATATCCGTTGCCGAAACGGGAAAGCATTGTGCATCATACGATATGCCGCCGTTTCCCGGGCAACAATATACCTTTGAAACCCTTTCGGATTCCTTGATTTTTCTTATCAGGGCGTGCTCTCTTCCGCCGCCGCCAACAACAAGCACATTCATATTTTATAAGCCTTTCTTTTTTTCGGCAAAGCCGATTTAAAATCCCGGCGGTGCCGAGCCGCCGAGAAACGAGCGAATCACCGCCCGTAATTATTTGTTTTTTTATTAACTATTCTTGATTCTTCCGCACCCGTTTCCATATCGATATAGCGGGTGAAAAGCGAAACCTTGTTGTCCGCATTAAGCGAATTCCAAATCATATCCGTAAATTCGTCTATTGACTGATCGCCGATTTCAACGGGAGTAGGTTCACCCTCAAACGAAGGGATGGGATCGCCGTCACACTTATATGTGTGAATAAAATGGCCGAGGCCTGCATATGCGGGATATTCATAAAAGAATCTGAGGCACTGCGGCACGCCCATATTTGATTTAAGAATTGAAAGCACATAATCGCCATTAGGCTTAACGACACCGGAAATTCTGGGAGTGTAATTAGGCGCATCAGGCTCAAATTCGCGGGTTAAAAAGCGCATGGCGATAGCAATGGCCCTCTTTCATGCAATCATAAATCGTATCGGTTTGATCACCGTTTGTAACGATGGTTTTTACCGTCGCACTTTAAAACCAGGGGTTATAAATTATTAGGCTGGGATCAACCATTTTTTTGATTCATCAAAAAGCTTTTGTGCGAATACCGCCTCTTTCGTTTTTCTCAAAAATACGGTTGCGGCTGTTTTCACTTCTGCCCATAATGAAATAAGCTATAACGGCTTTTTTGTTATCCGCACTTCTGCCGAGGATAATTCCCCTGCCGGGATATGAATTTGAAGAAAGCTCTTGCGATATTTTTTTAATTTCCATAGTAATTCCCTACCTCTGATTTATTTTAATTTTCGCTGCCGAAAAGCGGCAAAAAGAGCAAAGCATATGCGTCTTTGCGCGATTTGCGATTATTATTCGATAATCGTTTTATTTCCCTCAATCTTTATTTTGCCCATGCAAAACAGGGATACTGCTTTTGGCAGAATTTCCCATTCGGCAAGGCGCATAACGCGGTATTGCAGAATTTCGGGAGTGTCGCCCTGTTCAATCGGAACGGCCTTTTGCAGGATTATTGCACCGCCGTCCGTGATTTCATTCACAAAATGCGCCGTGGCACCCGTTACTTTCATTCCGCTTGCAAGCACGGCTTCGTGCACTTTAAGGCCTTAAAAGCCATCGCCGCAAAAAAAGCGGAATAAGACTGGGATGAATGTTTATTATTTTATTTCTGTATTTTTTTCAACAAAGCTCGCTGCCCAAAAATCGAAAAGAAATCCGGCAAGCACAATAAGATCTATATTCCTGTTTTCAAGCTCTTTCAAAACTGCTATATCATAAGCCTCTTTGGAATCATATTCTTTTCTTGAAACCACGGCGCTTTCAATGCCGGCCTTTTTCGGCGCGCTTTAAAGCATATGCGCCGCTGTTTGAAGCAAGCACAAAGGTGATTTTTTTCCGTTTTGAAGCTCTCCCCTGCTTTGCGCGTCAATAAGCGCCTGCAAATTTGTGCCTCCGCCCGAAACAAACACGGCTATATTCAGCATAATTCAACACCTTTTTTTCGCCGGCCTTAATTTCGCCGATAACGGCAGCCTGCTCGCCGTTTGCATTAAGAATTTCAACAGCTTTATCCGCATTTTTCCGCGTCAACCGCGATAACAAGACCGGTGCCCATATTAAATGTGTTATACATATCTCTTTCAGGGATTTTGCCAACCTTTTCAATAAGTTCAAATATAGGCTTTTTAAAGCATTTATCCTTTTCAATAACCGCAGTGAAGCCGTCATTCAGCATACGGGGCACATTTTCGTAAAAGCCGCCGCCCGTGATATGGGAAATGGCGTTTACGCGCACCTCATCCATCAAAGCAAGAAGCGGCTTAACATAAATTCTTGTGGGAGTAAGAAGTTCTTCGCCGAGCGGCTTATCAAGCTCATCATATGTTGAAAGAATTGTTTTTTTCGTTTATATCAAACACCTTGCGAACAAGGGAAAAGCCGTTTGAATGAACGCCCGAAGAAGCAACGCCGATAAGCGCATCGCCCGCTTTAAGATTTTCGCCGGAAACAAGCTTATTCTTTTCGCCGATACCTACCGTGAAACCTGCAAGGTCGTATTCCTCATCGGGCATAAGGCCGGGATGCTCTGCGGTTTCGCCGCCCACAAGCGCACAGCCTGCCTGAACGCAGCCGTCTGCCACGCCCTTAACGATTTCGGCGATTTTTTCGGGATAGTTTTTGCCGCAGGCAATATAATCGAGGAAGAAAAGAGGCTTTGCACCGCTGCACGCAACATCGTTCACGCACATTGCAACACAGTCTATACCGATAGTGTCGTGCTTATCCATCAAAAAAGCGAGTTTAAGCTTTGTGCCTACTCCGTCCGTTCCGCTGACGAGCACGGGATTCTTATAATCCTTTGCGCCGATTTCAAACATACCGCCGAAGCCGCCTATTGAACCGATAACGCCGGGAATATTTGTTTTTTAACATGGGATTTGATAAGCTCCACGGATTCATAGCCCGCCGTAACATCAACGCCGGCTGCCGCGTAACTTTCGCTGAAACTTTTTTTCCATATAATCACTTTGCCTTTCCTGCCACGTATTGTTAAATCACTTTACCCGATGTGGCAAACGAGGAGTGATGTTATATTTAATTTTATTTAATCGTATTTTCACAAACAAAAATCAGATTTCTTTGATTTTTTTCCTGCATCGCCTTATCCTTTTCGATAACTGCGTTTTCCATATCCTTGCGCATATCGGCAAGCTTTTTGGCAAGTGCGTCATCGCCCACTGCCAAAATTTCCGCAGCAAGAAGAGCCGCATTTTTGGCTGCATTTACACCGACTGTTGCAACGGGGATTCCGGGCGGCATCATAACGGTTGCAAGCATTGCGTCCATACCGTCCAGCACTTTGGCGGAGCAAGGAATTCCGATAACGGGCAAGGTTGTTGAAGCAGCAAGCACGCCGCCCAAATGCGCCGCCATACCTGCAGCCGCGATAATAACGCCGAAGCCGTTTTTCGCCGCATTTTCGGCAAAAATTCTGAGCCTGTTTGGGAGTTCTGTGGGCACTCATAACACGAACCTCTGTTTCAATGCCAAGCTCCTTAAGCTGCTTAACAGCAGGAGTTACGATGGGCAAATCACTGTCCGAGCCCATAATAAGAGCAACTTTTTTTCATATGATACACTGCCTTTCCGCCGCCTTCATAAATCTTTTGCACCGCAGGCGGCATAGTCGAATGCAAAATACGCTGATTATGTGCGCAACGCGGCATATGCCGCATTTTTTTATGAGTAATATTTTACCTTATAGAATATAAATTTTCAATAGAAATTCCAAAAATCAATTCATCAATATTAGCGGCGTTTTACACCCTGTTTTTAATCATAATACACAAAAGGGAAAGCACCCGACGGTGCTTTCCCCGATAATGTGTTGTTAAATTGATTTAAGAAGCGAGGGAAGGCGTGTGAGCGCACCGCCGAGGCGCCAAAAGATTGCATTGAAGCCTACAAAGCTTGATTCGTCGTCGTTGAGCATTTTAAGAAGGCCCTCTGCCATTTTCGGAGAGAACACGCCCATGCTCATCTGAACAAAGTTTCTGATCGGGATTTGCGTTGCCATTGCGGCAAGCATTTTACCGTCGCCGTTTTCGGCAGAGCCCATATTGGACATGATCTTTTCGATAAGCCTGCACAGCTTACCGCCCCACTTTGTATGCCTTGCATCATTCAGGCAGCAATAGAGATCGATTTTTGCATTCTTATCTCTTTCGCGTGCGGGAAGCTCACTGCCGTAAACGGCACCCCATTGCTTATCGTCAACATCCTTGATATCGGCTGTGTAATAGGATGGCGCAATATCCCTGTAATCGGGAACTTCAGCCTCAACCGTGGAGGTAACATTAACGCTTGCTTTAAGCTTTTCATCGCGGCTTGAAGCTGCGGCAATAATTTCAAATTCGCCGCTTTCAACATGCCAATCGCCAAGCTTAACATTATAATAAGCAAACGCGCGCTTACCGAGCTCAAGAGTAACCTCTTTTTCTTCGCCTGCTTTAAGAAATACCTTAGTGAATGCACGAAGCTCTTTTTTCGGTCTGAAGATGGTGGATTCTTTATCGGCAACATAAATCTGCACGATTTCGGCACCGTCAACATCACCGGTGTTTTTAACTTTAAGCGAAACCTTAAGAGTATCCGTATCCTTAATATCGCTTGCGGAAAGCTTGATATCGCTGTATTCAAATGTTGTGTAGGAAAGACCGTAGCCAAACGGGAAAAGAACCTCTTTTTCGGCCGTGTCATAATATCTGTAGCCGATATAAACGCTTTCTTTATGTTCTGAAATAACAGGGCCGCCGGGATAATTGCCGAAGGTGGGGTTATCTTCATACTTAACAGGATATGTTTCTGCCGTTTTACCGCTGGGGTTAACTGCGCCGATAAGAATATTTGCAACGGCGCTGCCGCTTGCCTGACCGCCGAGTCCGGAGTTAAGGAGACCCTTAACTTCATCAAGCCACGGAATATAAACAACGGAACCGCCTGCAAGCACAACAACGGTGTTTGCATTTGCTTTTGCGATTTCGGAAACAAGCTTATTGTGGTTTTCGGGCATATTTATATTTTCTCTGTCGTAGCCCTCACCCTCAAATTCCTCGGTAAGACCAACGAAAACAACGGCAACATCAGCTGCCTTTGCAGCTGCAACAGCTTCCGAAACAAGCTGAGCATCCGACTTTCTGTCTTTATCCTTTTTGCCGGGAGCGGATTTATAGTAGCCCTGCGCATATGTAACATCTGCGCCGAGCTTAACAAGCTCATCAAAAAGCGTTATCAAGCTTCGTGGGATTGATAACGGAAGAGCCGGCGCCCTGGAAGCGTGGCGATTTCGCCATTTCGCCGATAACGGCAATCTTTTGTCCTTTTTTAAGAGGCAGAATTTTATCGTCATTTTTAAGGAGCACCATTGAGCCTTCCGCAATCTTGCGGGCAAGAGCATGGTGAGCCTCAACATCGAATTTATAACCGTTGTTTTGCTCAAGAGCGGGCTTGGATTTGAGAATAAGATCAACAACATTGTCAACGCGCTTATCGAGGATTGCCTCATCAAGCTCGCCGCCGTTTACCGCCGCGATAATTCTTTTTGCATTGAGTGTGCCCGAAGAAGGCATTTCAAGATCGGTGCCGTATTTAAGGCCGGGAACTCTGTCTACCGAAGCGCCCCAGTCCGTTACGAGCAGGCCCTTAAAGCCCCATTCGTCTCTGAGCACTTTTTTTCCTGGAGCCATTCGTTTTGAGAAGCGTAAACGCCGTTAATGCGGTTATAAGAGTTCATAACCGTCCACGGCTGAGATTCCTTAACCGCGATTTCAAATGCGGGGAAATAGATTTCGCGCATTGTGCGTTCATCAATTACTTCGCTGAGCACCATACGGAAAGCCTCCTGCGAGTTGCAGGCAAAGTGCTTAAGTGAGTTGCCGACGCCCTTTGATTGGCAGCCGTTGATAAGGCTTGCGCTCATCTTGCCGGCAAGAAGCGGATCCTCGGAAAAAAATATTCAAAGTTTCTGCCGCAAACCGGAGAACGCTTAATATTTGTGCCGGGTCCGAGAATAACGGAAACCTTTTTCCTGCAGGCACTCCTCGGCAAGGGCTTCACCCTCTTCGCGAAGAAGATTTTCGTCCCAAGAGCAGGCGGATGTTGCCGCCGGGGGCATACAGGTGGCGGGAACGGAATTGCCGAGGCCGATTCCGCTTGAAGCCTTTTTATCGGTGTTTTGCTTACGCAGTCCGTGAGGGCCGTCTGTTATCATGATTTTGGGAAGTCCGAGCTCGGGCGCCTCTTCAAGGTGCCAATAATCGAAGCCGGAAACAAATTCAGCCTTTTGCTCAAGGCTCATTTTACTTACAATTTCAGGATGCTTCATTCTTTTTCCTCCGATAAAAAAAGGGAATTTGCGCAAGAATACGCCATTCCCGAGTTTATATTTCGTTTATATTATATATGAAACGGTAAATATATACAAGCACAAAAATCAGGCACACCGGCACAATTGTGCACATTCACAAAATTGAATGAGTGATTATTGTAACATATCACAAAAAGAGCCGTATCAAAAATAATGATACAGCCCGATTTTTAAAAAAATATTTATTTTATGTACTTAATAAGCTCAAGTGCGGCACCCACATCGCCGTCAACCTTAAGCTTACCGGTGGTGAAAAGCCACAACGGGATCCAGCTTGCCGTTTATAAGCTTAATAAGATTTGTGCCGGTGGCTGTTATGATTGCATTGCGATCATAATATTCATAAGGCTCAACATTTATTTTGCCGTTTTTTTAATCTCAACATAAAAAGACACCGTGCGCCTTGCCCTCAATATCAAACTGAAAAGCAATCGTGCCGGAAACGGCGCTTGCATCCACGGTGCAAAGCTTATCTTTATAAGCCTGCACAACCGATTCATATGTTAAAGCTGCCATAATTATTCCTCCAATCTTTAATCTAATTTTACCACACAAGAACAATAATTTCAACAAGTTTATTTCGACTTTTAGCGCCTCATTGCGCCTTTTATTTATCTTTTGAGCGAGTAAAAACGGAAACCAAAAGAGCAGACAGCAAAGCAAATGTTACACCGGCAGAGCAGGCCGACAATCCTCCCGTAATCACACCCAAAAAAACCGGATTGGCGGACGGAATCCTTAACTCCGTTTGCAAGCGAATTTCCAAAGCCGGTTAGCGGCACCGTTGCACCCGCGCCCGCAAAATCAACAAGCTTATCATAAACGCCGAACGCGCCGAGCAGCACGCCGAGGCAAACAAAAAGAAACGAGAATACGCGCAGGAGTTAATTTTGTTAAATCAATCAAAAAGCTGACCCGCAACGCAAATCAACCCGCCGACTATAAAAAGCTTTTAAAAAAACATCATAAAAAAATCACCTGCTATATTATTTGCATACGGCAGGTGAAATAAACATTAAATATTAAATTATCAGCCCTGATCAATCGGGTTTTTATTATCATATTTTGCGGCGCGGCCGTATTTTTCTTCAAAGCCGGGGTTAATGTAATCCTCAACCACTTTACCGTCTCTGATTCTGATAACGCGCTCTGCCTGCTCGGCGATTTCGTTATCGTGAGTGATGACGATAACCGTTCTGCCCTCATCCTTTAAATTATGCAAAATTTGCATAACATCTTTTTGTGGAACGGGTATCGAGGTTACCGGTGGGTTCATCGGCAAGTATAACGGGAGGCGCCGCCGCGATTGCGCGCGCAACAGCCACACGCTGCTGCTGGCCGCCCGAAAGAGCAGCAGGCAAGTGATGCATACGACCGCCGAGGCCGACTTTTTCGAGAGCTGCCTTTGAAAGCTCATCCCTTTCGGCACGCGGAACACCGCGATACACAAGCGGAAGCTCAACATTTTCAAGCGCGTCGAGCGAAGAAATAAGATTGAAGCCCTGGAAAATAAAGCCTATTTGCTTATTGCGGATATCGCTCATTTGATCATCCGTAAGATCATCAACAAGCTTGCCGTTTATATAATATTCACCTTCCGTGGGAGTATCAAGCAAGCCAAGCATATTCATGAGCGTTGATTTGCCAGAGCCGGATTGACCGATAATCGCCACAAATTCGCCCTCGTCTATTGTGATGGAAACACCGTCAAGCGCATTTACCTGATTTTTCGCCGGGATTATAAATTTTATAAACATTGCGCACATCGATAAGATGCATAACAAATACCTCTCATTACAAATTGTATATTATGATATTACAGATAATTATATAATTTGTCAACCCCATTTGAATAATTATTCCGAAATGTTAAACAATAATTAACAGTAAATTTAAAAAAAGGATGAAGATATATGTCAATAAGCAAAGACGAATACGGCAAAATGGCAGACAAGGCAAGCCCGAATTCGCCCGTGGTGCTCAACTGCGTTAAGGCTTTTCCTTTTTCGGCGGAGGAATTTGCTGCTTCGGCCAGCTTTTAAATACGCTTTATCAAAACGCAGGCATGAGAGGAGATGAAGTAAAAGCCGCCACTCCCTGCACAATAATTATCATAACCGCAATTTTAACCGGAATCGGTGTTTTTGACAAAATAGCGCGCCATGCCGGAGCAGGAACTGTTGTGCCGATAACAGGATTTGCAAATGCGGTAGTTTCCCCGGCGCTTGAGTTTAAGCATGAGGGCATGGTGCTCGGCACGGCGGCGCAAATGTTTTTCGATTGCGGGGCCGGTTATAGTTTACGGGTGGGAAGCTCATTTATTTACGGGCTGATCATTTATATTTTTTTAAACTTTATTAAAAAGCGGTGGAAACACGGGCGAAAAAAATGATATAATCAAAGCATCGAAAAAAACATAAATCGAGCAAGCGGCAATCAAGCTCGTTTGCTTACAAAGGAGTTTTGATTATGCTTAAAGGAATACCCAAAAATTATTTCCCCGGAAATTTTTAAAAAAATCCTCTGCGAAATGGGTCACGGAGACGAAATCGTTATATCAGACGCCAATTTCCCCGCCGCATCAATAGCACAAAGGCTTGTGAGGGCAGACGGAATACCGGCTGCGGATATGCTTGAAGCCGTTTTAAAGCTTATTCCGCTCGACCAATATGACCCCGAGCATTTCATTTTGATGCAAAAGGTGCCCGGAGATGATAAGGCCGACACCTCCGCTTGGGATGATTACACAAAAATTCTGAAAAAGGAAAGCCCCGAATCGGAGCCGACCTTCTGCGAAAGATTCGCATATTACGAAAGAGCAAAAAAGGCTTATGCGGTTATCATAACCGGAGAGGAGCGCCAATACGCCAATATCATTTTGAAAAAAGGCTGCGTTTTGCCCGGAATGTAAAAGCAATCAAATATAAGCAAAAGAGGCTTTGGATGTGGTCCAAAACCTCTTTTTTTATTTAGGCTTATCGAGTTCGATTTATGCCTTCTTAACACACTCTTTATCTTTTTATGAAGATAAAGGGCGTTGCTTTCTCCACGCTTTTTGCATCTTTTTAAGGCATTTTTCGATAAACTGCTTTTTCCGTTTGTGTAGGCGATTCTGTCGTTCGGATATTCTGCCGCCAGTCGCATTTTTGAGGCGAGAATATTCATGGGCCGCGCTTTCGTCGGAATTAAGATAATCGCACAGGTTCACATAATTATTCCAATCTTCGCCGTTATAAATAACAATATGAATATAATGCGTTTGAAGATTATTTTTTTATCATCCGCGCAAACATATAAATGCTGGCCCGGATGATCCTCGCGGCGATAAGCGATTCCGTGCTTTTGCAATTCATCGTTATGCGCGAAGATATCGTCAAAACTTCTTACGCCGACCGCTATATCAATAATCGGCTTGGCGCAAATGCTTTTAACGGCTGTGCTTCCCACATGGCGAATATCAACGGCATCATTTTTTTCAATATGCTTTTTTTAATAATTCAATTGTTTTTTTCGCTGCGGCTTCCCATTCGGCTTTATGAGCCTCAACCGCAACCACACCCCTTTGCAAACCTATTGACACAGTTATATACCCCAAAAAATCATTTTTCCGCCTTGTAGCCTACAAGGTCTTTAACAACCTCACCGGCTATTATAAGCCCAACCACAGACGGCACAAACGCATTACTGCCGGGGATTGCCCTGCGCGCGGTGCACTTGCGCTTTGTGCCGGGCGGGCAAACACAATGCTCGCGGCAGCTGATTGCCATATCGTCTATCGGGGTGATGGGCTTTTCTTTTGAATAAACAACTTTAAGCTTTTTTACGCCGCGCTTTTTAAGCTCATAGCGCATAACCCTTGCGAGCGGGCAAACAGAGGTTTTATAAATATCCGCCACCTCAAAAAGCGGTAGGATCCATTTTATTGCCGGCGCCCATTGAGCTGATTATCGGTGTGCCGCTTTCGCGCGCCTGCATAACAAGCGCAATTTTGCCGGTTACGGTATCAATCGCATCTACTACATAATCATATTTTGAAAAATCAAATTTATCCGCGGTTTCCGGTGCGTAAAACATTTGATGCTTATTCACAATGCAATCCGGATTTATTTGCTTAATGCGCTCCTCTGCCACGTCAACCTTATATTTGCCAACCGTTTGATGTGTGGCTATAATTTGGCGATTTATATTTGTGAGGCAAACTTTATCGTCATCCACAATATCAATCGCGCCGACTCCCGATCTTGCAAGCGCTTCAACAGTGTAGCCGCCCACCCCGCCTATGCCGAAAACAGCCACACGCGAGCTTTGAAGCTTTTCCATTGCCTCTTTGCCGATCAAAAGCTCTGTTCTTGAAAATTGATTAAGCATATTCCGCACTCCTTTGCGCACCGAAATTCATGCTTTATATCATACCTTTTTTATAGGAAAAAGTAAAGAGTTAATTGCAGCGGTGTTTAATTTGCGATGCTTTATGCCGAAACGCTGTTTGGACTTTCTTTAGGAGGAAAGCTTCTTTTTGTTGCCGAAGCGTTGCTTCGGCTTTCCCGGAGAAGGGCATAGTTTGTTGCAAAATATTATTTGATGTTTGCTTCAAGCAAAGCGATTTAATCCAAATCGACACTGCCCTCAAATTCATCATCGGGTTGAATTGCGCTTTCGTAATTTGAATTTTGCCAAACCTTGATATAATCCACCTCAAAATCATCGGCAGGCACGGAATCGTCAAACTGCCCTATTTTTTTGGCCGTGCGGACCCCAGCCGTCGCCGGCATCGATTTCGCAGGTAAAGCGCAAAAAAACTCGTGCACACGGGAAACATCGCCGTCCGCGGTTGCCCAAGTTGCCTTACCGTCTATATAAAACACATAATAATCGGGAGTCCATTTGAGGGCAAAGGTGTGCCAGCCGTCGTACAAATCCCGATCAAGCTTTGTGATATAGGGGCTGCTCTTTGCTTTTTTGCCGTAGCCGTCCCACAAAAGGGCGTGCCCCATCTCGGAATCCGCACTGTTTATAAAAGCGCTTTCAAAAGCATCAATCTCGGTGCCGTCCTTGCCCTCGTTTCCAACCTTGCGCATATTGGAGGACTGAAGCCAAAACGCCGACCACATTCCCTGCGATTTTGGAAATTTCACGCGGCATTCATAATAACCGAACGCCTGTGAAAACAGCATTTCATCATTCGTGCCCTTATTGTTGTTATTATCGCCGATTATTTTGCGGGTTTCGATTCCGCCCGTGAATCTGCCCTGCTTGGGGCAATCGCCGTTACATTCATGATTATCCTCATAACGCGAATGAACAATCAGCTTTGAATCACGGATTTCAACCGTTTCGGGGCACCAATAGCACGCCTGCGCGGGCTTATCTTCATCATTGCTCGGCCACCTGATTGCATGCGGCGAATAAGTCCAAATCTCGCGGTTTCCCGTGTATGTATCGCCGAATTTTATATCTTCGTTAAGGCTTGTGCCGTTGAAATCATCCTCAAACACAAGATACCAGCCGTCCTGCCCCAATACGGGAACGGACAAATCGTATTTATCGTTTGTTTTCCAGCTTTCATCCTGCTTTTGGCTTTTTGAACAGGAGGCTGAAACCGTGCCTACGGTAATAACTATTAAAACGGCAAGAGCCGCACTTATTATTCTTTTCATTTACTTCACCAACTCACTTATAACCGTGTTGCTTTCCGCACCCCACGAATCAATTGCCGTTACGGCAACATATTTTGTGTTTTCCGGCATATTGGGCGGCATGCGCAGCAGCGCATACGGTGCCATATTTTCAAGGCCGCACACAAAATCGCTGAAATAAAGCAATTCGCTTATTGCGTTTTGCCCTGCCGCTTCGTAATCTTCGGAATCCTGCGAAACCTTTTCGCCGTTTTTATATTTCACGATATTGCCCGAATAATCCGTTTCGTAAAATTCCAATGCATTATGATTTTCATCAAGAAACGAAATTTTATATGAATGAACAAAATCGTCGTCGCTGCCCGCTTTAAACGAAAGCGCCGTTCTTTGAACACCGTCAACATCCGCTATATCAACAAGCTTTGCGCCTATATTTTCATCAAGGGCGGGCGCTTGGTTTTGCATTTTTCTTGAATCCGTATATTTGGCGGGCTTATCAAAAGGCGCTTCAAACACCCAAGGTTCTTTCAGTGCTTTACCGCTGTTTGCCTCAAGGCGTTCAACGGTTACTTTGCCGTTTTCAATATTCATATAAAGGCACGCGGGCATATCCTCAGCGATGCGATTGCCGTATGCATCTTTAGGCACGGAGCCGTTGTATTTGCCCTCTTCAAGCTCAATGTAATCAAGGCTTTGCGTTGTGAGCGCAGTGTAATCACCCTGCCAAACGGATCTTTCATCAATAATGCTGAAATGCGAATGGCCCGAAAGCGATATCACCTGCGGATAATCCTTTAAAAGTTTATTTATATCGTCGTTTCCCCAGCCGTCCGAGCCGTAAACCGTTTCGGACGGATTCAGATGCGTGATAACGAAAATCGGCTCTTCCGGGTCATCGGCAACGGCCTTGTCAAGCTCTGCCCTAACGGTTTCATAATTGCGATAAGATTTATCGTAGCTGCCGTCCATAGAACTCCAACAAATAAAATGAAAGCCGTTTATAACTTGGTGCGAATTAACCGGCTCACCCGTATATTTCGTAAATCTTTTTTGCATTTTGGCGGGAGTGGGAATTTCGCCGCATTCGGCAAACATCGGCAGCCAATAATCGTGATTGCCCAAAATAAAAAGCTTTATCGGCTCTTTTGAATCCGCCATAACATTTTCGTAGATTTCCTTATATGACTCCCACGCCCTGCGCGTGCCCACATCGGTGAAATCGCCCGCGATAACAAGCACATCCATGCCTTTGTTTTTAAGCGAAGTCAGCGTTTTTTCAAAAGATTCGTATTGATGCGTTGCCGTATCTTTATCGTTCGGAAGTTTCAAATCGCTGATAACGGCAACGCGAAGCGGGTTTGAGCCGGTATCAACATCATATGTTTTTTTGCTTAAATTCCGTGTCGCCGCATCCGTAATGAACGCCGAGCGAAACACCGGTGACCGCCGCGGCGGCAAACAGCAAGAAAAATTGCAATTTTTTTACCGATTTTTTTCATAATATACCCCTTGTAATCAATGAATTTCAAAGCATTTAATTCTTGCCGGCGTTTGCAAAAAACCGCAGCATCATTCCTCTTCTTGCCGACAGTGCAAACGAGCCGTTTGGATTGCATTTTCTTTTTATGCCGGAGGCAAGATAAATCCTTTCGGCGGATTTTATTTTAAAGCCGAGCTTTTGCGAAATTTCAAGACCGAAACTCCGCTTCTTTTTGCCGAAATTATAAAGGCAAACAAGAGCACCGTCCTTTTTAAGATAAACCGTTGCAAGCACATCCGGGCAGGTGGTTTTAACGGGATTTTCGCTGTGCCAATAGCCGAGCATTTTGCTTTGCTCAATGCCAAAATCATCCCACACCTTATAAAGCTTAACAGAATTTTTGCAGCCCCAGCCGTAGCGGTTATTCATGGCGTAAAGCATACCCTCATAAAGATCGCCGCCGTCCTGAAGCATTTGCCCCGGCACGCCGTAAGGAATGCCCGAAACCTCAGCAAGCATATATTCGGGTGAATATTTTTTTATAAAAAAATCCCTCACCGAGCCAAATACTGTCTAAAAACGGAAGCAGCTCGCAATAAAGATTAAGGCAACTGACATCGCCCGCGCGCGGCTCCTCGTGATTCCACATATGCATATCAATCAAGCCGTTTTTTTCTTATCAAGCAGCTTTTTTTGCGCGCTCAATCGTGGTGCGGTCAAGGCTTGTGTCGTCAATATAAACTCCCTTTATGCCTATATTTTCAAGCAGCCAATTAAGCCCCTCGATATAATAATTATCAAGCCTTGTGTCCGGGTGCACGATAAAGGAAATATCATGCTCGCCCTTATATTTGCCCTTGTTGTATTTAACAAACCAGCCGGGAATAATATCCTCGCCGAAATTATCAACAAGCCACTTAGGCTTTTCCTTTTGCCACGAATGGCTTACCCCCTGCTTGCGCAAAATTATTTCATCGCCGAGTGCCTTATAAGCAAAGGTTTCCGCCATATGATTTGAATGTTCGCGCTCTGTGTAATAAAGCTTTATGCCTATGCCCTTGCTTTCGGCATATTGAACTGCTTTTTTTCAGCCTTTGAGTTTCATAGAAAGGATAATTTATATATGGCATTATCGAATTGCCCTGATGGAAGATAACATAGTTTAAGCCGTGCTTTGCGGCATCATCTATTTCCTTATATTCATCCTTAAAATTATTAACATGGCAATATCTTACGCCGAAAGCCTTTTTTTATAATCAAACGGCTTAAACGGAGTAATATGAATTTCAAAATCAAAGCTTTTTTCCTCGCCCGCTTTAAATTGAAACGCACCCGTTTTTGCGCAGATTTCAGCAAATCCATTTTCTTTTTTAACCGTTATTTCGCCCTGCGAATGATTATCCCAAGTGCTTTCGGGCACAACAAGCGGTAAATTTTTATAAAAGATATTTACGAGCGGTCGGCGATAATTTTCCGCCTTGTATTTAACGCGCATGCCGCAGTTTACGGAGCCGAGAAAAACACTGTCCTGCTGCTTATCGGCATCCCATTTAAAGCTCAAATCAGCTGCTTTTGAAGCTCTGCGGCCGAGGCCGTGCATAAGCGAGGTGCATTTTTTTCGGAAACATAAATATTCAGGCAAACATTTTTTTGGCAACAAAAATCATGCTTGGGATTTATTTTAACGGAGTATTGAATTTGGCCGTCATATCTTATCACTGCGGCAACATGCGCCGAATAATCCGCCGAATCGCACAGTGAATTTAACTCTGCGCGGTTTTTGAAAGCTTTGATTACAAGCTCTTTGCCCGCAAGCTTTTCCCCGGAAATTTCAAGTTCGCAGGGCTTTTCAAAAAGGCTTGCCTGCACGCCGCCGCAAAGCTGCACGGCTTCATCAAAATAAGAATATACCCGCGCAGGCAATCCGTTTGGTGAAAGCTCAACTTCCCTGCCGAGGATTTTAACCCGATTTTTGCAAACCTCCGGCGAGGTAAACGGGCGCACCAAATCATCGTTTTGCTCAAGCGACGAATTAAGCCATTTAAGCCTTGAAAGGCGCCAAAGATCGTTATAGCCGTTATTGTAAACGCGCGAATCGTTTATATTAAAAAGCAATTTCAAATTCATAAGTGCCGCTTTCACATTCAAATGAAAACTTTGCCGTTTGTGTTCTGCGGCCGAGATGCGGCGATTCAACCGTAAAAAAGAGCGGCTGCAAAATATTCTTTTTAACCGAAACGGATTTGTGACCGCTTTTTCCGAATTTATCCACAAAAATCCGTGTTTATGCATTCAATTTTTCAAATCGGCGGAATCGTTTTTCGATTTTGCGGATAATATCATCCGCCTGCGAAAGCGCAGCAATTTGCAACACAAATACCTCGTTTTTGCGACATCGTTGCTTCTGCGCGTTTTTTTCGATTTTAACGGCATTTTTTTGAGAATGCTTAAATCGTCGAAATGAATTATTTTGTCCATTCTTCCGAACAGATAAAAATTCCATATGTTTCAAACCTTTCGTTTGCAGGGGCAAAGCTTTTTGCAAGCAGTAATTTCTTAGCGAAAAAGACTGCAAAGCTGCTCGTTGCAATTCTTTTTATTGTATTATTTCCGTTATATTTTTTTATCTTGATTATTTCATTTGTTTGAACTATAATATAAATACAATAATCGGAAACGGAGCGTTTTTATGTATCACAATCATTTTTACACCGCCGCATCGGAAAACGAAGCAAAGGTTTTTTTCGGTAATGTTATAAGTGCATATAAAATCCTTGTGGACGAAAATTATTTTCATCTTAATGACGATGAAGAAATGGCTGCATATCCGAAAGACGCCGTTTCCTTTATCCGCTGCACGGCAGGCAGCGGCAAAATTTACACACGCATAGGCTCTTTCGTCCTTAACGACGGCGATTGCATTTTTTTAAAATTTCACGATATAATCAAATATAAATCGGCGGCACACATTTGGAGCTACCGCTGGATAAATTTTTTTCGCCTATCGGCAAGTTTCCGCACAACCGTGGCAAAATCATTTATAAGCGGCAAAATGAAAGCGAGGAAAAAAATCCCTCGAAAAAAATACTCAATGCGGGCAACGAGCTTAAAGACAAAAATCTTGTAAACCACTTCTTTTTTTGAATATCTTTATAGCGTTTTATACAGCGGCGAGCTTGCCAACACCCGCCAATCACCTCCGGCAAACAGAATGGTGGACGATATTTGCTCTTTCATCACGCAAAAGGTTTTTTTCAAAGATTACGGTGGACACCGTTTCCGCTTTTTTTAACATTTCGCCGAGGCGCCTGCACCAAATATTTACAAACGAACTCGGAATTTCGCCAAAGCAATATATATTAAAGAAAAAAATGGAAGAGGGCTATCGCCTGCTGGTGGAAACCTCTATGCCCATAAACAAGATATCCGAAACGCTTTGCTTCAGCTCGCCGTATCATTTTACAAATGAATTTAAAAAAAGTATTTTTCGCAGACGCCCACTCAGGTGCGTAATTTGGAGCAAAACGAAAAAAACGAAAAGCAAAAACAAGATTGTAATACATAACCTATTATAAAATTCTTTATTCACAATTTAAATTTAGTTTTCGGCAGATTAGATACAGAATTCGGAAATAATATATTTTTTTGTATTTATAAACAAAGAGTGCGCCCCGTTTTTTTGAAGCAAACAAACCATAAAAAGCGCACAAAAAAAGCGGCAGGCATTTATAAAACAAAAGAACACACCCGCATGGCAAAAAAATCATGCGGGTGCTTTTTTTGTGCATTTTAAATTATTCGTTAAATTTATCCTATTTCCAATTTAAAGCATATCGGCAAATTGCCGTTTGATTTATTTTTTTAAGATATATTTTTCATTTCTTTTTTTCATCGCGCGAAAAAAATCAAGTTCTTCACCGCTGCCCAATAGCGAAACTTTATTTATAATCAAATCCTCCTTTATTTTTTTAAAGCTTTTTGATTTTAACAACGCCGCTTTTTGAGGGCTTCATCTGAAAGGCATAAACACAGCCGTTTTTTTATAGGTGAAGCGAAAAATCCTTTTTTTCGTAAACGGCTTTTTTTCTTATTATCCCGAAAAAGCCCTCCTTGGCATTAACCTTGCCCTCGCCGAATTTCAGCCACGGCACGGTGCCGTAAATTCCCTCACCGTTTGCCGAGAACCATTTTCCGATTTCAAGCAACACGGCGGTTTCCCGCTCGGTCAAAGTGCCGTCGCTCCTTGGGCCCACATTCAGCAGCATATTGCCGTTTTTTTGCTGACTATATCAACCAAATCACATATGATTTGCTCGGCGGATTTAAATTGATTATCTGCCGTATAACCCCACGATCTTTTGCCGATTGCCGTGCAGGTTTGCCAGGTTTCGGGCGAAATGCCCACAAGCGCGCCACGCTCAACATCAAGAGTTGCCGCACCCGGCGCAAAAGCCTGCTTTTTATAATTTATCGTAACCTCTGCGCCCCATTCCTCGGCACGATTATAATAATAAGCCGCTATCTTTTTCAAATACGGCTTAAAGGCTTTGTTGTGAATCCACCAATCAAAATATAGCACGTGCGGCTTATAATCATCAATAAATTCGCACACGCGCACAAGCCAATCATCCAAAAAAATTCTTTATCGGGAGAAACGGAATAAATATCCGCCGTTGCGGCGCCCATTTTCATTGAGCCGAGTTCATCGCAATAATAAGCAGGGCCGTAAAAAAATCGGCATACTTTTCATCGTTGACATCGCTTTCAATCGTTTTGCCCATATTCATAAAGAAAAAGTGCTCCGCGCGGTGATTTGAAGCGCAAAAAGCCAAGCCCGCATCATCGCACGCGGCTTTGATTTCGCCCACAACATCACGCTTCGGCCCCATCTGAACGCTGTTCCACCTGTTGAACGAAGTGTTATACATAGCAAAGCCGTCATGATGCTCTGAAACGGGCATAACATAGCGCGCACCGCTTTTTTTGAACACATCAACCCATTCGGCGGCATTGAATTTTTCACCCTTAAACATTGGGATAAAATCCTTGTAGCCAAAATCCTTTTGATTTCCGTAGGTTTTTAATGTGGTGGCGATAAGACTGCTTTGTTTTATCGTACATTTCACGGCTGTACCATTCGTTGTGATATGCCGGCACACTGTAAATTCCCCAATGAATAAAAATGCCGAATTTGGCATCGGCATACCACCGAGGCGTTTGGTGCCGTGAAAGCGATGCCCAATCATCCTTAAACCTGCCGTTTTCGATTACTTCGTTTATTTTGCTCAAATACTCTTCTTTTGATATATTCACAATCTGTATGCTCCCATTTTGCAAACTTCGATTTTGTTTATATGCGGCTCAAGGCGCCATTAAAAAGCATATAAGGCCTGTATTTGTCCTGCTTGCTTCGGGCGTTATCGATAATATTTGCCCTTATGGCCGTGGCGGGAAACGAAACGACTATCGAAATGGCGTAAATAACATACACCTTTGTGGGCGAAATGCCGATTGCGTTGCCGATGATAACATTAGTGGTACTGAGCGTGAGCTGCTGCACACAGTAAATCAAGAAATAAATTCCTATGCCGCCGAAGGAATAAGCAAATATTTCCTTAAACGGCATATATCTTCTCGGCATAGGCCTTTTTCCAATAGACCTTTGCTTCGGAAAGCGTTTGCTTTATTTTTTTCGCTGTTCATAAATTTTTTTACCCCTTAAAATTTAATGAAATATTACTATTATTATACAATTCTTTGTCACGCAATAAAACCTATAATTCGGAATAGATAATATAAATATCGGAAGTCGTCGTAATCTTACATATCAAAAAAAAAAAGCATCCGAAGATGCTTTTCCGTGTTTAATAATATGTTGTTGTAAATATCCTGATTATCCCCAAACCTCTTCGGCGATTTCCTTAACAAGCTTAAGCTTTGCCCACTGCTGCTCTTCCGTGAGCTTGTTGCCGATTTCGCAGGAGGCAAAACCGCACTGCGGGCTGAGGCAAAGCCTTTCGAGCGGAACATATTTTGCCGCCTCGTGAATTCTTTTGATAACCGTTTCCTTATCCTCAAGAACGGGTGATTTGGTGGTGATCAAGCCCAAAAACAACGATTTTATCATCAGAAACCTTAGCAAGAGGCTCAAAACCGCCGGAGCGCTCATCATCATATTCAAGCAAAAAGCGCATTAACATTTTCTTTTGCAAACACATAATCGGCAACCGGATCATAAGCGCCGCTTGAGAAGAAAGTGGAATGGTAGTTGCCGCGGCAAATGTGGGAGGTGATAACCAAATCCTCCGGCTTGCCCTCTATTGCAAGGTTATTGACCTTGAGCAAAGCGGCCTTGTATTCTTCAACTCCGATGCCGAACCCCGTGTTGTTTTCATAATCGCCGATGGCAGAGCCCCAGGAGCAATCGTCAAGCTGCAAATTACGGCAGCCGGCGTCATAAAACTGCTTGATAACATCTTTGTATGCGGCAGCGATATCCTCTATGAGTTCATCGTTTGTGGCATAAAACTTTCTTGTGCTTTCGATATTGCCGGGCACGATAAACTGCAAAAAAGTTTGAGCCGGTGCGGGAATTGTGTATTTTGCAACGGTGTTTTCATCTTCAAACTGCTTTAAAAATTTGAAATATTCAACAAAAGGGTGCGCCTTCGCCTTAATTTTGCCAACAAGATAAGTGTCATCAAGCTTGGCAAGCTCGCCGCTGAAGGGAACGCCGTTTCCCGTATCCTCGTGTGCCACACCCTCAAAGCCCCACATAAAATCAAGATGCCAAAAGGTTCTTCTGAATTCGCCGTCCGTAATCACATGGTAGCCAAGTTCCTTTTTGCTTTGCAACAAGCTTTGTGATTTGTGAATTAACGATTTCGTCGTATTCCGCCTTTTCGATTTTGCCAGCGGCATAATTTGCCTTTGCGCCCTTAAGCACCTGCGGCCTTAAAAAGCTGCCTACAAAATCATACTTAAACGGTGTTTTTTTAATGTGCTCATAAAACTGTCCTCCGTGTTTCTGTGTTGACTACAGTTTAGCACATATTTCACCATTTGAAAAATACATATAATCCGCACTTTGCCATAGTTTTATCCTATGGCTGCATATTTCTTTAACGCCGCCGCATACGATTGCGCATAGCGCGAAAGCATGGCGCTTTTCTTTTTAACCATACCGATTCGCATGGTGCAATTCATATCAAGCGGCCTGGCAATGATTTCCTCGCCGTTTAATTCCCTGTCTATAATGCCGGAGCTTACCGTGAAGCCGTTAAGCCCCACCGCCAGGTTAAACAGAGTTGCCCTGTCGCGCACCTGAATACTTTTAGGCATATCAAGCACGCTTAAAAATTCCTCGCTGAAATAAAACGAATTGCGTTCGCCCTGCTCATAAACCAAATAGGGATACGGCTTCAGCTCGTCAAGCGTGATAACGGAGTGACTCGCAAGCGGATGATTTTTTCCTATAAAAACATGCGGCGAAGCCGTAAAAATTTTCTCAAACACCAAATTGCTTTTTCTTAATCAGCTTTGTTAAAACCTCCGAATTATATTCGGAAAGGTAAAGCACTCCGATTTCGCTGCTGCCGTTTGCAACATCGTCTATAATCTCGCCCGTTTGCGTTTCGCGCAAGATAAAAATTATATTCATCCGCGTCATATTCATTCACCACATCCACAAAGGCATTAACGGCAAAGGAATAATGCTGGCAGGAAACCGCAAGCTTCGGCGTTCTTTTTTCGCCCTCGCAAAAATGATCCTTCATGATATCAGCCTGCTCAAGCAAATTGCGCGCAAACGAAAGCAATTCTTCGCCCTCGCGCGTTACGGCAACGCCTTTGTTTGAGCGCACAAACGCCGTTACGCCCATTTCGTCTTCCAAATTACGGATTGCCGCGCTGAGGCTCGGCTGAGATATAAAAAGCTTTTCCGCCGCCTCGGTTATATTTTTGCACTCGGCAACGGCTACAAGATATTTAAGCTGCTGTAAAGTCATAAAGCACCTCCGAATAAAAAATCGGCAAAACGATTATATCATCGCCGATAATCATTTTCAAGAGGCGCGATATTTTGAAATAGCCAAACAGGCGAAAATCGACCCAACCGCTAAAAAAGCTTCAATGCGCAATCAATCCGCGCTTTGCGCCGTGTATGCCGAATAAGGAATGTTCACACGCCACGTGCCAACGAGATTTTCCTCGGCAATGCCGTTAAAGGCACTTTTGTTTGCGAAAAAATTTTCAGCAATTTGTGTAATAGTATCTGCCATTCCTGCGGCATCCTGCTTAATTGTGCCGGTCATCGAGCCTGATTTAACGGCGGCTTTTGCCGCGTCCGTTGCATCTACACCGAAAACGGGAATGATTTTTCCGCCCGATTTGTTATAGCCCGCTGCCTGAAGTGCAGAAACCGCGCCGAGCGCCATTTCATCGTTGTTTGCGATAACAAGCTCTATCATATTTTTATTGGCCTCGGTGTATTGCGCAAGCGCCGTGCCCATATAATTTGTTGCCGCGGCAGACGACCATAAGCCGTCCTGATCCACAAGATATTTGTTTTTGTTCGCGGAATCGTAAAATTCAAGTTCGGGCTTTCCCGCCGCTTTAAGCACTTCGTTTGCATCCTCAACGGCAAAGCGCGTGCGTGCAATCGCTTCCATGTTGCCCTCCTGCCCCTTGAGCATAACATAGCTTATCTTTCCGTCGCCGTTTATATCGGCAGACTCATAATTATTCACAAGATATTCACCTATCAATTTACCCTGCATATGCCCCGCCTGCTCATAATCGGTGCCGACGAAAACGCATTTTTCATAGCTTTCAACCACGCTTTCATCCACCGAGCGGTTAAAGAATATAACGGGCACATTCCGAGCACTTGCAAGGTCAACAATATGCTGTGCCGCGTCGTTTGAGCCGGTGTCAACCACATTAACTATAAGCATTTTAGAGCCTTTTGCCAGCGCGGTTTTGCACCTGCTCGGTTTGCGTTGTTTGGTTTCCGTTTGCGTCATAATCGTTAAACGCCCTCCCCGATTCTTTAAAAATTCCGTCCATCGCAGAGCGCACAGTGGAAATATATGCGTCGCTGAAAGTATAATAAAACACGGATATTTCACCGTCCGCACCGCCTGACGAAGTGCCCGCCGCGCACCCGACAAGCGTAAAAGCAATCACGGTAAGCAAAAGCGTTGCCGCCGTTATTCTTTTTAAAAAAAGCTTCATAAAAATCCTCCGAAAAAAATCAAATCCCGGGCGCATTAAATATAATCCGCCCCAAACTATTATTTGATTTTTTTCAGCCGATTTAATAAATTAAAAATATTCTTAATTTCAACAACGAACATAGTCTCTGCCTGCCCGTCAGGCAGGAGTTGAGCGTTAAGCATATACTTCTTTTTCATATAATCATCAGAACGTTCTTCTGTGGGCTCTGAGAGCCACACATAAGCCAAACTCAACCATATTAGTCATAACGATCATTATCATACTCTAAGTACACCGTTTGTCCTTCTGGAAACAAGGATTTTGTATATTGGGAAGCAAGTCTGCCTTCTTCGCAATTTTTGTTTTCATCCGATGAAACCGATTCGGGAGTGTTGCAACCAATCCGTCTAACTTTAAACTCGTTGCTATCTTCATCAGTAACAGTCAGAGTATCTCCATCAACGACATATCTTACCGTAACAGGTTCATATGACACTTTTTCATTAGTAGTTGAGCTTGCAAAAAATAGCTTGGAGCAGACTGTGTGATTTGCATACCACTTGTGATGAATTCACAAACGGTAACGGCTTTGATGTCTGTGTTGAGGCTTGCGGTGCTCCGGAAACATTTTTTTAAATTGCATCAATGAAGCGGCATGCAGTACAAATATTATTTTAATCGGCAACGGCAAGCGCGAAACCACCTTTTTACATTCGATTATTCTAAAAAAAGAACTGAATATTTTCGGATCTCGCAACGCGTTCACCAAGGATTTTAAAGCATTAATAGATCTTGTCAAAAAAACGAAAAAAAGTGAATATAATAAAAAAATAGTAAGCGGTGTATATAATATCGGCAATGCTCACGAGGCATTTGAGGCTCTCACGCATAACGACGGCACGCTTGCAAAACTTGCAATACAATTCGGAGATTAATATGAAAGAAACAATTTTGCAATTCGGAACAGGTAATTTTCTTCGCGGCTTTGTTGATTATTTCGTGGATTCTATGAACAAGCAAGGTCTTTACGGCGGAAAAATCGTTGTTGTTTCACCGACAGATTCAAAAACGGTTTCTAAAATCAATCAGCAAAACGGGAAATACAATCTTATTATCAGGGGGCTTGAAAACGGCAATCCGATTTGCAAGAGAACAGAAACAGAAGCAATCAGCCGAGCCGTGAATCCGTATGCATCCTTTGAAGAATATCTGCATATTGCACACAATCCGGATTTGCGCTTTGTAATTTCAAACACAACGGAAGCGGGCATTGCCTTTGATGAAAAAAATGCAAATTAACAGACCAACCCGCTTCTTCTTTTTCCGGGAAAGCTGACGCAGCTCTTGTATGAACGGTATAAAGCAAAGCTCCCCGGAGTAACGGTTTTTGCCTGTGAGCTTATTGACAACAACGGTCAGCAACTGAAAAAATGCGTGCTTGAGTACGCAAGGCTGTGGAAGCTTGAAAGCGAATTTATATATTGGCTTGAAAACGAAAACACATTTTGCAATACTCTTGTGGACAGAATAGTAACGGGCTATCCAAAGGATGAATCCGAAAGTATTTTCCGTGAAATCGGTTACCGAGATGAGCTGTTAGATACGGCAGAGCCTTATCACCTTTGGGCGATTGAGGGTGATTTTGAAAAAGACTTGCCTCTTCAAAAAGCCGGCTTCAATGTAATATGGACAAACGATATAAGACCTTATAAGAAAATGAAAGTCCGTATTCTGAACGGTGCACATACGGCGCTTGTGTTTCCTTCGCTTCTGTGCGGTATTGAAACGGTCGGAGAGAGCCTGAAAGACGAACAGTTAAACGCTTTTTTACATCAATGCCTGTTAAAATATATCTTGCCGAATCTTCCGGACACCGACAAGGCGAAAGACTTTGCCACAGCTGTTTTGGAACGCTTTGCCAATCCGTATATTCAACACTTATGGAAATCTATTTCCCTAAATTCCGTAAGCAAATTCAAAGCACGGGTGCTGCCGACTGTCAATGATTGTCTGAATAAAAACAATGCGCCGAAAGCACTTGCTTTTTCGCTCGCCTGTCTGATTGAATATTACAAAAACAACAATGTTTCCGATGAACAATCGGCAGTTGAATATATCAAAAGCAACAGTATTAAAGCAATTCTTGCCAACACCGCTCTTTGGGGGCAGGATTTAAGCTGCATATATGACATTGTCGGCACGAGTACAGAAAAAATGCATAAAGGCGGCATTAGGGAGGCTCTTCAATGGAGTATGTTGTAATCAACGAGAAAGACAATGTTAAAGTTTCTCTTTCGGACGGACACAAATATGCCGTCAAAGAAATAAAAAAAGGAGAACAAGTCATCAAGTACGGTTTTCCCATCGGCGTTGCAACCGACAATATCCAAATCGGAGAAAAGGTGCACAGCCACAACCTGAAAACCTCCCTCAGCGGTGCACTTGACTACGCATACACACCCGAAACAGCGAAACTTGAAACGCTTTCCCCTTTTAGTATTTCCGCCTTTGTGCGGCAAGACGGAAATATCGGTATACGCAACGACATTTGGATAATACCGACAGTAGGCTGCGTAAACGGAATTGCAAAAAAATCCTTGCCGAAAAAACAGGGGCATTATGTTTTACTCATCCGTACGGGTGCAGTCAGCTCGGTGACGATTTATCCGTTACGCAAAAAAACGCTTTCCGGCCTTATCAGGCACCCGAATGCGGGAGGCGTACTGGTGCTCGGATTGGGCTGTGAAAACAACAATATTGCGGAGCTTCAAAAGGCTCTCGGCAAATGGAACAATGAGCGAATTCGATTTTTGAATTGCCAAGATTACGAGGATGAAATCGCACAAGGCATAAGCATTATCAAAGAACTGCAATCGATTGCAGATAAAGACAGGCGCGAGGCTGTTCCCGTTTCAAAGCTTAAAATAGGATTGAAATGCGGCGGCAGCGACGGCCTTTCGGGAATTACCGCGAATCCGATGTGCGGCAGAATCACAGATAAAACAGTTGCAATGGGCGGCACGGCAGTTCTGACGGAGGTTCCCGAGATGTTTGGCGCGGAACAGCTTTTAATGAACCGCTGCGTCAACGAAACCGTGTTTAACAAAACGGTAAATCTCATCAACAACTATAAAAACTATTTTATCGCTCACCACCAGCCCGTCAGCGAAAATCCATCACCCGGAAACAAGGCGGGCGGTATTACAACGCTGGAGGAAAAATCACTCGGCTGTGTGCAAAAAGGCGGTAATGCGCCGATAACGGCAGTGCTGTCTTACGGAGATACAGCCGAAAGGCCGGGACTGAATCTATTAGACGGTCCGGGCAACGATATGGTTGCCGTAACTAATCTTACGGCGGCAGGCTGCCATTTGATTCTGTTTACAACAGGCAGAGGCACGCCTCTCGGAGCACCGGTGCCGACTGTCAAAATCGCCACCAACACTTCCCTTGCAGAGCGCAAGAAAAGCTGGATTGATTTTGACGCACAGTCGGGCACAGAAGAAAGCTTGCTAAAACTGATTCGGGAAACGGCAAACGGTAAAAAAACAAAAAACGAACAGCACGGAATTCGTGAAATCGCTATTTATAAAGACGGTGTAACACTATGATTATTGACGCACACGCACATTTATGAAAAAGTCAAAAAGGAAAAGTATCGGGGAGCGTGATGTTTTCTCCGTCGGCAACGGAAAAAGCAATTTCGGCGGCGAGATCCGTCAGATGTTACCGCCTTATATGACCGATGACGAAAACACTGCCGAGCGTTTTATCTCCAATTTGGATTATGCCGGCGTAAACGATGCGGTGATTACACAGGAGAAAATTGACGGAAATCAGAACGATAAGATTATGTGATGAGTGCATTAGGCTATTAAGCGAATTAAAAGCAAATCAAATACCGAAATCAAAATACATATTTCCGTCATCTGTAACAGGCGGAATCAAAGACACTTCAGCAGTCACAAGAAGATTACACAGAATACAGGACAGGGCAGGCGTGCCGAGAATACGCTTTCACGATTTACGGCACAGCTTTGCAACCTTATCCCTTGAACAAGGAATGGACATTAAAACGGTATCGCATATGTTAGGACATACAGACGCAGGCTTTACAATGAACACCTATATGCATGTAACGGATTCCATGCAAGAAAATGTTGCAAACACAATGGGTAATCTGATAGAAAGCGCAGGCAAGGATACGAAGAAAATTCTATTTCCAACATAAACTCAACCGCCGAATAATCGGCGGTTGAGTTTATGCTTTAAGGACATGGTATAATAAATTTGATAAATTATGATTTGCGGAGATAATAATGTGATGGAACTGCGAAAAATAAATATACAGGGCGCTATTGCTCAATGGGAATACACAACAGCATTGCCTGTTGATGAAAACGGCTTAACAAATCAGTATAATGGTGTTTCATACGAGGACTATATTGAAACTGTCCTGCCAACCTTGATTTCGTATGAGCATCCTGTTAACATGCCGAATTGGTTTGTTCCCGAAACATACTATTATTTGTGGGACCAAGATTGTCTAATCGGAGAATTCAGAATAAGACATTATTTAACGGAAACGCTTCGGGAAGGAGCTGGACATATCGGCTACAGCATCAAAAAAGATAAGCGAGGGAAAGGATATGGAACGGAGGGATTGAAACTTACTATTGATAAAGCAAAAAGCATTATCTTGGAAGAAGAGATATACCTTCGTGTAAATAAGGATAATATCGCTTCGCAGAAGGTCATGTTGAATAATGGGGCTTATATTGCGGGCGAAGATGAAGCGCATTTATTTATGCGAATCCCGAAATAACAGCTTTGTTTATAAATTTCTAATCTATTGGGCAAATGCTTTTTATCCTAAATTTCATAAATGGTCAATAGATGGTCTTTGGCGAAAAAAATAAAATAAACGAACAAAAATCTCACTCCATAAAAAAAGAGTGAGATTTTTTTGTTGCTAATTGAATTTTGAAATGCATTTCTGAAAAAGAAAAAACCTGCGAAAAACGCAGTGTTTACGCAGGTTTTGGAGCTGATAGTCGGACTCGAACCGACGACCTGCGCATTACGAATGCGCTGCTCTACCAACTGAGCCATATCAGCATTGATTATTGCAACCGAAACTTTCAAATTGCATTAGCAATTATACAATAAAAAAAGGCACGAGGTCAAGAGGGTTTAAAGAAGTTCGCACAGTTTTTCTCAAAAAAACAAAGCGAACGCTTTTTTTCGCGAACGCAGTTTCTGCCTATATCACCAAACTGCTTTTGTGAAGGTTTGCACGCTGCCGTTTATATAAAAAGCCAAAGCAAACCATGCCGACGGGCTTTGCCGCAGTGCCGCCCGATGGCCCCGCAACTCCGGTTATACCGATTCCGACCTGAGATTTTGCGTTTTCTGCCGCTCCGCAAGCCATTTGAGCCGCAACGGGCTCAGACACAACACCGAATTCTTCAATCGCATTTGGCGAAACGCCGAGATATTTTATTTTGGCTTCATTGGCATATGTTATAAAAGACATATCCAAAACGGCAGATGCGCCCGGCTCATCCACAAGAGCACCGCAGCACTTACCGCCTGTGCAGCTTTCCGCAAAGGAAATGCGCCAATTTTTTTTAATCAATTTATCAACCGCTTCTGCAGTTAAAAACTTATTACACATAATTTATCACATCATATAATTTATTAACAACCGGTACATCGGGGCGCAATTTCTTATCTTTAAACCAACCCCAATTCATTCGCACAGCCTTCATTCCCGCACCGAGTGCCCCCTCTATATCATTAACCGGATGATCGCCCACATAAAGGCACTCCTCGGGTTTCAAACCAAGCTCAGCGGCGGTGTACAAAAAAATCTGCGCCTGCGGCTTTGCAAAATCATAATCGCCGGAAACAACTGTTATATCGCAATACGGCAAAAGGCCGCTGTTATCAAGCTTTGTGTGCTGCAAAAACAGAGGGACCGTTTGTGATTATACCAGTTTTAATATTTCTTTTATGCAGTTCCTTCAAAAAGCGGAATCGCATCATCAAAAAAATAATGCAATATTTGCCGAAATTTTTTTCTCATAATGATTTGTTAATGCCTTTGCACCCGGCGAATTTTTTTCCAATCCCACATTTTGATAAGACCGGGAAACCAAGTGTTGCGCTCGGCATAACCGCCGTTTCCGGTTCTAACCATATCGTTTCTGCGCTTTTGCTTTTCCTCGCCGCTGAGATTCGGCATAAATTCGGCAGTAAATGCATCTGTGTATTTATCAAATGCAGAGGTGCGATCCTGCAAAGTTTCATCAAAATCAAATAATACTGCTTTTATCATAATCGAGTTGCTCTTTAAGTTCTTCCTTATTTTTAAATAATTTTTCAGGGCGCATATAATCAACAAGCTCAACCGTTACCGTTTCATCATAAAGATTACCGCTGAAATCAAAAAAATATGTGTTTCCGAAAGCGGAACATCCACCTTCCATGTTGGCCGCACGCCGATATTTGTGAAGGCCTTATATGATTTATTTCCTATCAACACACGGCTTTCGTATACACCGAATCGCGGCACGATCAGCCCCTGCGGCAAATGCTGATTTATGGTTGGGAATCCGATTGTGCGCCCGCGCTGATCGCCTTTAATTACAGGGGCTTCATAGGTGAAATTATAGCCGAGCATCTCATTGGCAGATCTTATTCTGCCCTCGGAAACGGCTTTTCTGATTCTTGTTGAGCTTATCGGCATACCTTCATAATCCTGAGCTTCAAGAATACGAACCCAAATATCGCGCTGCTCAAGATACTTTCTCATATCAAGCGCAGACCAAGAAGCATTTTTTTGCCGAATCTGAAATTAAATCCGCAAAGCACTGTTTGCGCACCGAATTTATCAATTAAAATTTTTTGAATAAATTCCTCGCCCGTGTAATTCTTAATTTCATCAAAATCCGCAAAAAAACGGCATTTGGATAGCGTTTTTCAAATATGCTTTTTTGCAGCAATGAGAATTTATTATGCACACAATAAATAATAGCTTTCTCAGCGCCCGTTACAACGGTTTTATGTGCAAGATGCATACCGTCAAAATCGCCGAGCGCAACAGCTGTTCTGTTTTTACCGTAATTGTTATCCATAACTTATTCCACAAGCAATCGCTTTACCTTTAACTGTGAATTTTCTTCCATACCCAAGCCTAAAAAAACTCGCCGTTTGGCGAACAAACCCTGTAAACAGAGCTTTCGGCAATCGGGCTTTTTATTCTTTCTGCATCAAGAGCACCACCGTTTTTTTAAAGCGGATCGACTGCGCCTGCGAGACTGTTAATTTTTCAAATTGCAAAAACACACATTTTTCAACGGGCAGAAGATATTTTTGCATATCCTCCCCTGCCTCTTTAGCCGCAAAAAGCGATTCCAAATCGTTGCAATCGGCAAGCGAAAATCCGCATGCCTGCGTGCGGCAAAGTGAGGTCATAACCGCACCGGTGCCAAGCTTTTTGCCGATATCATCTATAAGTGAACGAATATATGTGCCCTTTTGAACAAAGCACATCTATCACATAATAATCGCCGTTTTTCGGCAGCATATCAAGCTTTTTTATTTCAATCTCTCGTGACTGCCGTTCAACCTCAACGCCGCTTCTTGCAAGCTCATAGAGCCTTTTGCCGCCCACCGACACCGCCGAATACATGGGCGGCACCTGCATTATTTTACCTTTAAAGCTTTCAATGGCATAACGCACCTGCTCATCACTGCAATTAACAGGAAACTCACCTGTCAGATTACCTGTTATATCAAGTGTGTCTGTTGTTTTTCCCAGTTCAAATTCAGCAAGGTAACCTTTATCATGCTCGGGCAAATGGCTTAAAAACTTTGTTGCACCGCCTATCATAACAGGCAAAACGCCCGTTGCAAGCGGATCAAGCGTGCCTGCATGGCCAACCTTTTTTTCACCGAAGATTTTTTTCTCAGCCTTGAGCATACGGCAAACGAAGTCATTCCCTGCGGCTTATCAATGCAAATAATACCCGTCATTTAAGATATTCTCCGCATTTTTTAACAATCTGATTCAAGGCCTCATCAACAGAGCAATCAAATCTGCACGCAGCTGCCTGAGCGTGACCGCCGCCGCCGAAATTCTTTGCAAGAGCTGCGGCATTAACGCTTTCATATGTTCTTATAGACGCCTTGCAGGTTTTATCGGCCTTTTCGCGAATTGTTATTCCGATTTCAACGCCCTCTATCTGCCTTGTGAGCGGAGCAAGAGCCTCTGTTTCCTGCTCGTTTGAGCCTGTTTTTGCATACATATCCTGGGTAACCGTGATAACGGCAACGCGGTCGTTGCAAAACATTTTCATATTATTGAGCGCAATTTTTTCAAGGGCAACATATGTTTTTGTTTTTGTTTCAAACATTGCGCGGTTGATTTTGCCGTTGTCCGCACCGTGCTCAATAAGTTCCGCCGCAATGCGGTAAGACTGCGCCGTGGTTGAAGCATATCTGAAGCAGCCCGTATCCGTTGAAATGCCCGTATAAAGGCAATCGGCGATTTTTTTATCGATTTTAACACCCATTTCGTTTATGAGCATATAGATAATTTCGCATGCTGCCGGATAATCGCGAAGCAAAAGATTTTTTGCATATTCCGTGTTTGTTAAATGATGGTCTATGCAAAGATCTATCTTGCCGGCATAGCTGCTTTGCAGGCCGCCGAGCAAATTTTTCGGTGGCAACATCAACGGCAACAACATAATCCGCCTCAAATTCCGGAAAAATCAATATCGGAATAAAGATAATCATATTTTTTTGGGGATTACATCGTCGTTGATAACCCTTGCCTTTTTGCCGAGCTGCATAAGAGCGCGGCAAAGCGCAAAGCCCGAGCCGAGCGTATCGCCGTCCGGATGAGCATGAGTTAAAATTAAGATATTATCCTGCCGCAAAAAGCAGATTTGCACATTCTTTAACATCAATTTTTCATTTGAAGTTTCCTTTAGCTTTTCAAATATCTCCATTCCTTTTTTTGATAGAATCATCGGCCACGAAGCTGAGCTCCGGCGCCTTTCTTAAATGAAGATTATTTCCGAGCGTTCTGCGAAGATAGCCCTGCGCCGAATCAAGGCCCTTGCAGGCCTCCTTAGCGGCGTCGAGCCCTTCCATAGCGCTGACATACACCTTGGCATAGCTTAAATCGTTTGAAACCTTAACATTCACAACCGTAAGCATTTTGCCGGAAACGCGTGGGTCTTTAAGCTCTCTCATAAGTGAGATAAGCTCGCGCTTTATATCTTCGGATATTCTGTCTATACGATAACCTGCCATGATCAATCCCTGTATTCTTCAACAACATAACATTCAAAGATGTCGCCGGGTTTGATATCGTTCCAGTTTTCAAGCGAGATACCGCATTCGTAACCGGAGGAAACATCCTTAACATCATCCTTGAATCTCTTAAGATTTTTAATCGGCGTATCGGCAAGCTGTTTGCCGTTTCTCATAACGCGGATCTTGCCGTTTCTGCGGATTGTGCCGCTTGTAACAAGTGAGCCTGCGATTGAGCCTACGCTTGAAACGGTGTAAACCTCGCGAACCTCGGCCGTGCCGGTGTCCACATTGCGATACTTAACGGAGCGCATGCCTCTCATTGCGGATTCAACATCCTCAATAAGGTCGTAAATAATGCTGTATTGCTTGATTTCAATGCCGTCGCGCGACGCATTGTCGGCAGCAACCTGCTCAACATCCGTTGCAAAAGCAACGATGATTGCATTAGACGCATTTGCAAGCATAACATCGGAATCGTTTACTGCACCAACCGCGCCGTGAATTATTCTTACGCGAACTTCATCGTTTTCGATTTTAAGAAGCGATTGCTTAACCGCCTCAACAGAGCCTTGAACATCTGCCTTGATGATGATATTAAGCTCTTTCATCTGACCCTCTTCAAGAGTGGAGAACAAAGTGTCAAGAGTAACTTTGTGGAACTGCTTGAATTCCTCTTCCTTGGCCTCTTCTTTTCTTTGCTCAACAAGCTGCCTTGCAAGCTTTTCATTTGTTACGGCGTTAAATTCATCGCCGCTCATGGGTGCCTGGTCAAGGCCCATAATTTCAACGGGAACGGACGGGCCTGCGCTGTTGAGCTTTCTGCCGCGATAATCCGTCATGGCTCTTACGCGGCCGACCGCCGTGCCGGCAACAACATAATCGCCGGATTTAAGAGTGCCGTTTTGAACAAGGAAGGTTGCAATCGGGCCTCTGCCCTTATCAAGCTTGGCTTCGATAACAACGCCCTTTGCGGCTCTGTTCGGATTGGCTTTAAGCTCGCACATTTCGGAAACAAGCAAAATCGTTTCAAGAAGCTTATCAATGCCCATTCCTGTTTTGGCGGAAACGGGAACGCAGATAACATCGCCGCCCCATTCCTCTGGCACAAGCTCCTGCTCGGTGAGCTGCTCCATAACTCTTTCGGGATTTGCTCCCTCTTTATCCATTTTATTTATAGCCACGATAATTTGCACATTTGCGGCCTTTGCGTGGTTGATGGCTTCAATGGTTTGCGGCATAATACCGTCGTCTGCGGCAACAACAAGCACCGCGATATCCGTTGCCATGGCGCCCCTTGCACGCATTGCGGTGAATGCGGCGTGACCGGGAGTATCAAGAAATGTGATTTTTTGATTGTTTACATCCACCTGATAAGCGCCGATTGCCTGAGTGATGCCGCCGGCCTCCGTTGAAGTTACATCCGTGTGGCGAATAGCATCAAGCACAGAGGTTTTGCCGTGGTCAACATGGCCCATAACGCAAACTACGGGCGGGCGGGGAATTGCATTTTCATCATCCTCAACCTCTTCCTCGATAATCTGCTCTTCAATAGAGATTTCAATCTTCTTTTTCAACCTTTGCGCCAAGCTCGGTTGCAACGATTGCGGCGGTATCATAGTCGATAACCTCATTAACCGTTGCCATAACGCCGAGGGCAATAAGCTTTTTGATAACCTCATTTGCCGTCATTCTAAGCAAACTTGCAAGATCGCCGACGGTAATTTCCTCGGGAACCTGAATTTTAATCTGTTGCTTCTTTCTTTGTTCGGCAATTCTGGCAAGGCGCTGCTGCTCGGTTTCCCTTTTGGAATGAGCCCTGATGCCCTGCGGCTTTTTTTCTTTCTGTATTGCTTTGATTTTTGATTGAGCTTTTGCTTTTTCTGGAAATCGCCCATTGAAGATGCGGGAGCGATATCCTCGTATTTTTGATTGTATTTTTCAAGATCAACATTATTAACGCGAGTGTCTATATGGCGAGCCTCGCCCTTTGTGCGGGCCTGGGGCTGAGCCTCGGCTTTTTTTCTTTGCCTTTTCCTCGGCGCGCTTCGCCGCCTGCTCTGCCATTTGCAAAATAGCCGCCTGGCTTTCGCGCTTTTTATCCTTTGCCGTTTCCGCTTTCTTTGCGGGCTTATCCTGCTTTTGGGCGGCGGGTTTTTCTTTCTTTGCCTTAGCCGCGCCCGATTTAAAATAAGCGTCAAAGCTTTTAACACTGTTTTGAATGGTGATTTTATCAAAAAGTATGTTAAGTTCGTTTTCTTCGAGGACTGTGGAAGCTTTCTTGGCCGGACCGCCACAATATTTATCAAGCAGCTCTATAATTTCCTTGTTGCTCTTTCCGAAATCCTTGGCAACATCGGAAACCTTGACCTTAATTACCATATAACCGATTCCTCCTTAACCGATTTATTCGCTTAGCAGCGAAACAATTTTATTACTGAAATTTTCATCCTCCACCGCTATCACGCCGGCCTTGTAGCCGCAGGCGAAATAAATCTCATCAACACTGATATCCGCAACTGCCACGGGCGTGCGGGGCGAGAATTTATTAACGGTGAATTCTATATCTTTTTTTGTGCCCTGCGAGATTTCGGCGCACACAAGCACAAGCTTTGCTTTTTGGAACGAATTGAGCCGATTGCGGCCGCATGCCCCATCGAAAGCCTGCCGGCGCGCCTTGCAAGGCCGAGCATTGAAAGAATTTTATCCTTTTGCATTTGTGATTTCTTCTTCCATTTTATCATAAACCGCGTCTTCTATTTTCATTGAGAAGGCGCGCTCTATCGATTTTCTTTTTCTTGCCTTTTTTAGGCATTCGGGATTGTTGCACACATATGCGCCGCGGCCGTTTTTCTTGCCCGTTAAATCAAGGCTGACTTCGCCCTCGGGGCTTTTAACAACTCTGATAAGCTCACGCTTATCAAACATTTCGCCGCAGCCCACGCACATACGCTTAACTTCTCGCTTTGCTTTCATTTCGATTACTCCTGTGAGCCATCATAGAATCCCGATTCGGGCTTGATATCTATTTTCCAGCCTGTGAGCTTGGCGGCAAGGCGAACGTTTTGACCCTTGTTGCCGATTGCAAGACTGAGCTGATCATCCGGAACCGTTGCACGGCAAAACCTTGCATCCTCATCAAGAATTTCAACACTGCAAACGGAAGCCGGTGCAAGCGCTGCGGAAACAAATTCCGCAACATCATCGCTGTATTTAACGATATCGATTTTTTCGCCGCCGAGAGCGTCAACAATATTGGAAACGCGCTGACCTTTAGGGCCTATGCATGCGCCGATGGGGTCGATTTCGTCATCCTTGCTGTAAACGGCGATTTTCGTTCTGGAGCCCGCTTCACGCGAAACGGATTTGATTTCGATGGTGCCGTCGTAAATTTCGGGAACCTCGGTTTCAAACAGCCTTCTTACAAGACCGGGATGAGTGCGCGAAATCATGATCTTGGGGCCTTTGCCGGAATCCTTAACATCCACAACAAAAATTTTAAGGCTTTCGCCCTCTGTGATAACCTCGCCGGGGATTTGCTCCATTTTGGGAAGCACGGCAATTGTTTTGCCGATTTCAACCGTTGCACTGCCCGTTACCGGATCAATGCGGTTTACCTTAGCCGTTACAAGCTCCTGATTTTTTTGCTTTGGAACTCCGCAAGCTGCTTGCCGCGCTCCGCCTCGCGAATACCCTGGCGGATAACATGCTTTGCGTTTTGCGCGATAATTCTGCCGAATTCTTTTGGTTTTTGAGCGGGATATCGATTGTTTTGCCCACCTTTGCGGATTTGCGGATTTGCTGTGCCTCTTCAAGAGTTAAATCCGTGTCCGGATCTTCAACTTCCTCAACAACATTTTTGGTTACATAAACCTTGATTTTTTCCTTTTCGGGATCGATATCGCAGTGAAGGATATCCTTGCCGTTGTAATCGTGCTTTGCGGCAACAACGATAGCCGCCGAAATTTTATCATAAAGATAATCTGCGGGAATACCCTTTTTCCTGCTCAAGCATTTTCACAGCTTCAAAAAAATTCTTTGCTCATTTTTTTCCTATCAACCTTTCTGTTATTTATTAAAAATCATTTATATCAAAATCATCCAGCTTAACATAGGATGTTTCTTTTTTTATCCGCGGTTATATCATTGCCATCCTGCAGCGTAACGGTGATTTTGCCGCCGTCATAGCTTTTGAGCGTGCCGGTAAAATCGCGAACGCCGTCTATCGGGCGAATGGTGCGCATCATAACGGCGGCGCCGATATATTTAAGGAAATGCTCTTCCTTTTTAAGCTCACGCTCTATCCCGGGAGAAGAAACCTCCAAAGTGTATGAATGTGAAATAAGATCCGCCTCATCAAGCGGCTCGGTGATAAGGTGCGTTAAATCAACGCAATCATCAACGCTTACGCCGCCCTCTTTATCGATGAAAATGCGCAAATACCAATCCGTGCCTTCTTTTTTTAAACACGATATCCCATATTTGCAGCGAAAGCTCATCGGCAAAAAGGCTTAACGATTTCAAGCACTTTATCGGAAATATTCTGTGCCATATCTGCTCCTTTCCCGGTGGATTTTCCGCATTTCGCAAAAAAACCGCCAACAATAATATGAGTGCGTCATTGCTGCCACTCTCACCTTTCGTTTATATCTTACGCTAATACTATAATATATAAATTATTTATTGTCAAGCATTATTTATCACTTGATTTTATAGAGATTGCCCTCAAACGGCCTGAGCATATCGCAAGTGCCGCCCCTTGTGGAAAGAAGCAAATCAAAATTTGAAACATCACACGGTCGCTTTTCAAGCTTTTTGCCGAGATTCAGCTCAATATAATAAAGCTCGCCGTTATACTCACGGTAATAACAATAAAGCGGTTCCTTTGCAAGTTCCATGCTTTTAAACACGCCGTATACAAGCGCAGGCGTGTTTTTGCGCAAAGCGATTGCTTTTTTATAAAAATTCAAAACGCTGTCTGCCCTGTTTTGCTCATCCTCGGCATTATAGCGTCTGTAATCGGAGCTGATTTTAAGCCATGGCTTGCCCGTTGTGAAGCCTGCGTTTTCGCTGTCGCTCCACTGGAAGGGACTGCGTGCGTTGTCGCGAGTGCCCGTGGCGGCGCGCTTAAAGGCTTTTTCTTTGTTTTTGCCTTTTTCAACAAGCTTTTTATAGAGATTTACCGCCTCAACATCATTTAGTTCGTCGGCAGAATTAAAATCAACATTGCCCATTGAGATTTCCTGACCCTGATAAATATACGGCGTGCCTCGCAGGGTCATTTCGATAAGAGCGCATATTTTTGAAATATCCTCTCTGTAAGCATCCGTTTTATCAACCTTGGTAACGATTCTGGGGTTGTCGTGATTTTCAAAGAAAACGGCGGGCCAGCAGTGATTTGTGTATCTTGTTTGGAATTTTTCAAATTCCCGCATCACCTTATAAAGGCTGTAATCAAAGGTGTCGTATTTATCGTGGCCCTGATTTATAAGAAAATCGAAATTGAAAACGGTGTCCAGCTCCTTGCGATAATCGGCAGTGAGCATTTTATCCATTTCAATGCCTGCGCCGCCGCATTCGCCCACAGTGTAAACATCATAATCACCGAATGCTTTTTTTCGCGCATTTCGTGCAGATATTCATGCAAACGCGGGCCGTAAAAATAATACTCGGCGCCCTTATAACCCGTCAAAATTCCGAGGAAAGCATTGGCATCCGGCAAGCCGGGAGTTTTGCTGATAAAGTTGATAACATCCATCCTGAAGCCGTCTATTCCCTTATCAAGCCACCAGCGCATCATTTCATAAACACTGTTTCGCACATTTTCGTTTTCCCAATTCAAATCCATTTGCTTTTTTTGGAGAAAAGGTGCATTGCCCACTGAATTAAATTTTTCATAATAATTCCAAGCGGGGCCCTGGAAAAAGCGAAATCCAGTTATTCGGCGGGGTTTTTACCCGCATCCGTTGCATCCTGCCAAATATAATAATCGTGATAAGGATTATCCTTTGATTTGCAAGCTTCCTTAAACCATTCGTGCTCATCCGAAGTGTGATTGACAACCAAATCGATTATAAGCTTCATGCCGCGCTTGTGGATTTCGGCAAGCATGGTATCAAAAATCCTCCATAGTGCCGAATTCCGCCATAATCTTTTTTTGTAATCGCGGATATCGTAGCCGTTATCATCGTTTGGCGAATCATAAAAAGGCGAACACCAAATCGCCGTTACGCCCAAATCCTTCAGATAATCAAGCTTTTCGGTTATGCCATTTAAATCGCCGATACCGTCGCCGTTACTGTCGTAAAAGGAGCGTGGATAAATTTGGTAAATAATTGCCTCTTTTCCACCATTTCGGCTCAAGCACGCCCTCATCGGTGATGATTGCATCCTGCTCCAAATTAAACATATTACATATGGTTTGCACGGTTTTTTTATCAAGCAGACCGAGTGTAAAAGTGGTTAGCACACTCAATTTCAAATTGGCAACTGCCGGCTTTTCAAGAGCTTCGGTCGGCAGCCGAAGTGCAAGCATAAGCTTTTTCGAGCATATCCTTTGCCATTGGGTTTTTTTCATTGCTTCTTTTTAAAGTTGTGCCGGGTGTTATTTTAGCCATAATCTTCTCCAACGAACACACGGCATATGCCGTGTGATTTTATATTATCAAAAACGCAAATTTTAAAAAAAACAACTCAATAGATGCCCTGGGCCATCATCGCTTCGGCAACCTTTTCAAAGCCCGCGATATTGGCGCCGGCAACCAAATCATAGCCGAGGCCGTATTTTTCGGCAGCTTCAACGGAATGTTTATGTATATCGACCATTGCGTGATGAAGCTTTGAATCAACCTCTTCGGCGGTCCACGAAAGCCTTTGGCTGTTTTGGCTCATTTCAAGGCCGGATACGCAAACGCCGCCCGCATTAACGGCTTTTGACGGCGCAACTATAACACCGGGTGCCTTGATAAGATATTCCTGAGCGTCCGCCATTGTGGGCATATTCGATACTTCCATATAGTATTTAACGCCGTTTTCAACGATTTTCTTTGCATCCTCAAGGCAAACTTCATTTTGCGTTGCGCACGGCATAATAACATCCGCATCTTTAATTCCCCAAGGCCTTTCGCCGGGAACGAATACCGCAGACGGGAATTTATCGCTGTAATCCTCCACCCTGTCTCTGCCGCTTGCGCGCATTTCAAGCAGGTAATCGATTTTTTCGGGAGTGCAAATGCCATCCTTATCATAAATATAACCCGTAGGTCCACTGATAGTAAGCGGTACGGCACCCAGCTCGTTAAGCTTTTTAACCGCGCCCCAAGCAACATTGCCAAAGCCGGAAAGAGCAACCCTTTTGCCCTTAATTGTGTCGTTTTGATGCTTCAAAACCTCGCATAAATAATATACGGCGCCGAAGCCCGTTGCCTCGGGACGAATAAGCGAACCGCCGTAAGAAATGCCCTTGCCGGTGATAACACCGTTTTCAAAAGCATCCGTAATTCTTTTATATTGACCGAAAAGGAAGCCTATTTCTCTTGAGCCCACACCGATATCGCCGGCGGGAACATCGATATTCGGGCCTATATGCCTGTAAAGCTCCGTCATAAAAGCCTGGCAAAAGCGCATAATTTCACCCTTGCTTTTACCGCGCGGGTCAAAATCCGAGCCGCCCTTTGCGCCGCCCATGGGTAACCCCGTGAGTGAATTTTTGAAGGTTTGCTCGAAGCCGAGAAAATACATTATACTTGAATTAACGCTGGGATGAAAGCGCAAACCGCCTTTATAAGGACCGATTGCGGAGTTGAACTGAACACGATAGCCTCTGTTTATCCTGGTTTTTCCCTGATCGTCCACCCATGCGATTCTGAAGGTGATAAGTCTGTCCGGCTCCACCATTCTGGTGAGCAAATCATCATCAACATATTCGGGATGAGCCTCAATAACCTTTTCGAGCGAACCAAAGGTTTCTTTAACCGCCTGAATATATTCCGGCTTGGCGTTATCACGCCTTTCAACCGTTTTTATAACACTGTCTATATAAGCATTCATAAAAAAATGCCTCCTTCCCTATAATCAATTATAGTTTAAAGGAGGCATTTAATCTATGAGCAGATTTTTATAATATTTAATTATTTTTTTTAGTACATTGTGCACAAGCAATCTTATGTATGTTGAAATTATTTGTTGAATTTTTTTGCCAATCTATCTTTTTTTATCTTTGAAATAATATTCCTTATCATGCTCCGAAATCGGGCGCATAACGCGGCACGGATTGCCGACGGCAACCACATTTGCCGGAATATCCTTTGTTACAACACTGCCCGCGCCGATAACCGTATTATCGCCAACGGTTACACCCGGAACTATAACAACGCCCGCGCCGATCCAGCAGTTTTTGCCGATTCGTACCTCGGCATTGTATTGAATTCCCTGCTCGCGAAGGCATGGAATAATAGGATGCCCCGCCGTTGCAATCGTTACATTCGGCCCTATCATAGTGTGACTGCCGACATAAATGTTGGTATCATCCACCAAGCCGAGATTGAAATTGGCATAAACATAATCGCCGAAATGAACATTTCTGCCGCCCCAAACCGTGCGCAGCGGAGGCTCAATATAGCAGCCCTCGCCGCATTCGGCAAGCATTTCCTTTAAAAGGCGTGTTCTTTCCTCAAGCTGAGATGGGCGCGTGGCATTGAAATCATAAAGCTTTTCCATGCATTGGCGCTGAGCCTGCATAATTTCATCATCCCCGGGATCATAAAGCTCGCCCGAATGAAGAATCTCATCAAGATTCATAATCAATTTCCCTTTTCGATACTGATTTTATCAAATATTTCAAGCAAATCTTCAACCCTGGCATTTTCCTTTTCCTCGCCTTTAATATCAAGCACGGCTTTGCCCTCGTGCATCATCACAAGGCGATTGCCGTACTGCACGGCGAAGCGCAAATTGTGAGTTACCATCAGCGTGGTGATTTCGTTTGCTTTCACAAGTTTATCCGTGAGCATCATTACTCTTTCGGAGGATTTGGGGTCAAGCGCCGCAATATGCTCGTCAAGAATAAGCAGCTTAATATTCGTCATATTTGCAATGATAAGCGCAAGAGCCTGGCGCTGGCCGCCCGAAAGCGTGCCAACCTGAACGCCGAGTCTGTCCTCAAGCCCCATTTCGCATTGTTCAAGCAGGGATTTATAGTAATCTATTCTTTTTTTGTTAACGCATTTGCCGAGACCGAAGGGCTTATTTTTATTATCTGCAAGCGCCATATTTTCAAGGATTGTTAAATCCGGGCAGGTGCCTGCCTTCGGATCCTGAAAAACACGGCCGATTATTTTTGCTCTTTTGAATTCGGAGATGTTTGTGATATCCTTGCCGTCAAAAAGAATGTTTCCGCCGTCCGGCTTATAGGAGCCGCAGATAAGATTGAGCATAGTTGTTTTGCCGCTGCCGTTTGAGCCGATAACGGAAACAAATTCGCCCGCGTTTACCTTAAAATTTAAAAATTATCAAACACCGTGGATTCATCGGGAGTGCCGGCATTAAAACGCTTTGTTATATCAACGAGATCAAGCATTCTTTTCCCTCCTTTTAAGCTTTATTTTTCCTGTTTTGCCGAAAAGAAGAGCAACCACAAAAAGCACTGCCATCAGCAGCTTATTATAATCGCTCGGAAGGCCGATAACAACGGCGATTTGCAGGCAGGCTTTATAAATAACCGTGCCGAGAATAACCATTGTTGTGGCTTTCATGAAGCCGACGCGCTTAAAGAGTGAAAGCCCGATTATAACGCTTGAAAGCCCAAACACAACCATGCCCACGCCCATTTGCGTGTTTGCGGATTCCGTGCTTTGCGCAACAACTGCGCCGCTGAGGGCCGCAAGTCCGTTTCCGATTGCAAGGCCTAAGATTTTTGAAGCGCCGGGATTTCTTGCAAGCATAACAACATACTGCTGATTTGAGCCGGTGGCGCGCAGCAGCATGCCGGATTTTGTTTTAAGATAAAGATCGATAAGTATTTTAATGAGCACAACAAATATGAAAAGCACGATAAGCTTTCTCACATTAAGGCCGCCGATATTTGACGGCAACACATTTGCAACGCCGCTGTTAAATACATTATCCTTGCCGAAGGTGGAGGCTATAGACTGACCGCCCGTGCCAAACTTAACCAGCACAAGATTTATCGAAAGCAGCACCGTGTAAACCAAAATTCCCGAAAGCAGGGGCTGAAGCTTAAGCCTAACATGCAAAAGCCCCGTTAAGCAGCCTGCGGCGAGCCCGCATGCAAACGCAACCACAAGGCTTATCCACGGATTAACGCCGTGCAAAATAAGAATTGCAGAAACGATTGCGCCGAGCGGCATTGTGCCGTCCACCGAAAGATCCGGGAAATCCAAAATGCTGTAAGAGAGATAAACGCCGAGTGCCAAAATGGCATATTTAAAGCCCTCTTCAAGCACAACCTTCAGAATATTCATAAATTCCATAATAACAAATCACCTTAGCGGGCAAAGCCCGTTATTTTAAAGATCATATAAAAGCACACAAATCGGCACGCAAAAAATTGCGTGCCGACGAACAATTTAAATATGTGCCGACCGACGCCGGGCAATTATTGCGCGGCGGAAGTTGAAACTTTTTCGGCGTCATTCAGCTCTGCTGGAATTGTGATGACGAGAGTTGAAGCAACATCGGGATTAACAACAAGGAACGAATCCGAAACGGTAACAACCGGATATGTTGCCGCCGATTTACCGCCGAGGACGTCAACAGCGATTTGGCCTGTTTTTTCACCGAGAGCAACATAATCTATTGAAGCCGAAGCAAGGCAGCCTTTTTTAACCTGCTCGATTTCGGAGCCGTAAATCGGAATGCCCTTTTGATTTGCCTGCTCAAGAACAACGCTCATATTATCAACAACATTATTGTCGGTTAAATTTGTGATGGCATCCACCTCATTCACAAGGGACACGGCAACAGCCTGAAGCTCGGAAGCCTCATTGATGCCCTTTTGAACAAGATTTATTCCGTTTGCCTCGCACTCTGCTTTAAGAGTTGCAAGCTGGCTGATTGAATTAGCCTCGGTTGTGGTATAGATAACGCCGAGATTTTTAATATTCGGCTGCATGGTTTTGATAAGCTGAACCTGGCCCGCGATATCAACCGCGTCGGCTGTGCCCGTGCAATTATTACCTGGTGCGTCAAGTGAATTTACAAGACCTGCCGAAACGGGATCGGAAACCGCGCAAAAAGATAACCGGAATATCGGATGAAGCATTGCGAACGGCCGAATAAGCGCTTACCGCAGCGGGAGTTGCAACGGCAATAATTGTCGAATAATTGCCGGAAGATGCCATTTGCTCCGCATAGCTTTTGGCAATCCGTGTCTGCGCTGCCGCTTGAACCGATTTGAACATCATATGCGATACCTGCCGCATCGAGCGCGTTTTTAACACCCTGTGTGCAATTATCAAGGCTTGAATGCGGCATATATTGCAAAAATCGCAACTTTTTTTGCCAGAGGTGCTACCGCCCGAATCCTTGCCGCTTGCGGAACAGCCCGCAAAAAGCAGCCGCAATAAGAAGCACGGAAAGCAAAAACCGCAAACAGCTTTTTTTGCATATTTCATAATGATTTCCTCCTATAAAAAAATTATATTACTTTGTTAATAATTATACCATAAAGGGCATATCTGTCAACAAAAAAATCATTTTGTGCCGCTTTGAGATTTTTTCCATTCGATAAATTTCATAACTTCATCGCAATCCTCCTGCGAAAGGCCGCGCAATTTGCTGACAAAAGCCGCTTCTCTGTCGGAAAGCTCCATGATTTCACAGCTGCTTCTGTACATACTGCCATCCGCAAGGCGATATTCCGATTTCGGCACCTTGCCGCTCATTAAAAAATCAACCGTAACGCCGAAAAAATCCGCAAGGGCAAGGTAAATACTGTCCTTCGGCTTCGTATCTATTTCATAGCGGCGGTACGTAGCGCTTTTAACACCTACTGCCTCTGCCACTTGATCGGAGGTTAACCCTCTCTCTTTCCTAAGCAATTTAAGCCTTAAAGCCAAGTCCGACTTTGCATGCATGGAATCACTCCTCCTCATGTGTGCATTTATGTGATTATTATACACAAGGCAAATTGAACCGTCAACACAGTTCACATTTTTTTTACTATTTTTTTAACAAATATTTTCATTATTATGTTCTTTTGTAAATGCTTTCCCCTTTGTTGACAAACAACATCCTTTTTATTATAATGTAATTACAGTGGCGTACTTTGTGCAAAAGCGCAAAACACACCTGAAGCACATATAATATAACTCAATTCGCATCTGCAATAACGGAGGATAACACATGAAAAAACTCAAAAAGCTTTCAAGCCTGCTGCTTGCAACTGTAATGGCGGTTTCGGCGCTGTTTATTCCCGGCACGAGCTTTGCCGGCGACTACGAAGCAAGCCTTGCAAAGGCGGGCTTTACTTCATCCTACATAGCTGCGCTTTCAAAGCTGCACAGTAAATATCCGAATTGGAATTTCGTGCCGCTGGAAACAAATCTTAGCCTTGATGAAGCCGTTTCAAGCGAGCGAAAAAAGCACAGCCAGCAGCTTATTCAAAAAACGGAATCAAACGAAGCAAAAGGCTATTTGTGCCGCTGCTCCGATTGCTATGTAAACGGCAGCTATGTTATCCGCGAGGGAAAGACCTGGGTTTCCGCCTCCGAAGCGGCGGTTAAATACTATATGAACCCGCTTAATTTTCTTGACGAAAAATACATTTTTCAATTTGAATCCACATCATACGAGAGCGGCCAAACAACCGCGGGAATAGAAACGATTATTCAAAACACATGGATGTATAATTCATACATATCCTACAAGGATTCAAGCGGCAACACACAAAAATACACAAGCCGAGCTTATCCGAACGGAGTAAAATATTCACAGGCAATTTTGGACGCGGCAAAATACAGCGGACTTTCGGCATACTTTCTTGCATCGAAAATAGTGCAGGAGGTTGGCGGAAAAATCACCCACCGCGGCAGGCGCAAGCGGCACAAATTCAAAATATCCCGGAATTTACAACTACTATAACATCGGCGCAAACACCGGCGCGGAGGACGGGCTTAAATGGGCTTCTTCGGGCGCAAGCGGATTTGCAACAAACACCGACAATGTGCGCTTAAGATCGCAGCCAAACACCTCAAGCACGATCCTTGCCAAGCTGCCCAAAAACACAAGTGCCACGCTGATTTCAACCACCGAAAAGCAAAATGACGGTTATGTTTGGTGCTATGTTAAAGTAAATTACAACGGAAAAGCATTAACGGGCTATATCCGCAGCGATTTGCTCGGTGAGCAATACGGCAGACCGTGGACAAATCCTTATCGTTCGATTTACAACGGCGCAAAATACATTTCAAATAATTTCACAAGCACGCAAAACACGGGCTATTTGCAAAAATTTAATGTAAACCCCGCGTCTTCAAACAGATTCGGCCACGAATACATGGCAAATGTGCAGGCAGCCGCTTCCGAGGCTTCAAACACATACAAGGCTTACAGCAGTGCAAATCTGCTTTCCGCCGCAAAAACATTTTATATTCCGATTTACACCGGGCTTGACAGCAATATTGACGGCTTCACCGTTACCGGCAGGGGCGACGGCGGCAAGTCACTGTGGCTTGATTGGTATGATGTTGCAGGCGCGGCAAAATATATTGTTTACGATGTTACAAACGGCGCAAACACATTAAAAGGCACGGTTACGGCATCCGAATTTAAATTTACGGATTTAACCCCCGCATGGGAATACGATATCAAGGTTATCGCATATTCGGCGGACGGAACGATCTTGGCGCAAAACACATCTTACAGAATTTGTGCTGCTTGCCCGCCAGTGAGCGGAGTGAGTGCAACTGTTTCGGGCGAAAACGAGCTGAGCGTTTCATGGAGCAGTTCGGTTTGCCATGGATATTACATTCAATGGAGCACAGACGGCAACTTTAAATCCGACCTTCACGGCGAATGGATAAGCGGCTCGGCAACAACTTCATATAAAAATAACAACAGATTTAAACGCAAATAAATATTTTGTTCGCGTTCGCGGATGGAAAAACCTTCCAAGGCACCACCATTTACGGCGACTTTTTCCGAAATCGCCTCGGCAAAAAGGCCTTTTGCCTCCGAGCGGCTTCGCGGTTACCGGCCGCGGCGAGGGCGGCAAAAGCGCTGTGGCTTGATTGGAACGATGTTGAGGGCGCAACGCAATATGAAATTTATGATGTTACAAACGGCGCAAGCACACTTAAAGGCATAACCGAGGGCGAAAGCCGCTTCACCTTTATTGATTTAAACCCCGCCTGGGAATACGATATTAAGGTTGTGGCAATCGCGGCTGACGGCAACACTTCAAACGCAACCTACAGAATTTGCGCGGCATGTGCGCCGGTGCAGAATTTAGCCGTGTCCGTTAAAGGCACAAACGAAATCGAAGCCACATGGAATTATGCCGTTTGCCACGGCTATTACATTCAGTGGAGCACCGACCCCGAATTTAAATCCGATGTTCACGGCGAATGGATAAACAACACATTTACCGAAAGCTATGCAATCGCAACGGACGGCCCCGCGAGCAATTATTATGTGCGCATTCGCTGCTGGAAATATTATAACGGCGGCAAAATCTTCAGCGATTTCACAAGCGGCGTTAAAGCCGGCGGTATGCTGCCTCCCACAGAATTTGCCGTTACCGGCAGGGGCGACGGCGGCAAGGCGCTGTGGCTTGATTGGAGCGATGTTGACGGTGCCGTTAAATACGAAGTTTACGATGTTACAAACAACACAAACACACTAAAGGACACCGTAACGAAAAGCGAAGTTAAATTCATCGATTTGAACCCCGCCTGGGAATACGATATCAAGGTTGTGGCAATTGACGCAAACGGCGGCACATCAAGCGCAACCTACAGAATTTGCGCGGCGTGCGCGCCGGTTGAAAATCTTGTTGCAGTTGCAACGGGCGATTATGAAATCACCGCAAGCTGGGATTATGCGGTTTGCCACGGATATTATATTCAGTGGAGCACCGACCCCGAATTTAAATCCGATGTAAACGGTGAATGGATAAATGACACCTTTGCCGAGGCCTGCATAATCGAAACCGAGGATTCGGCTCAAAATTACTATGTGCGCATTCGCTGCTGGAAAAAAATTATAACGGCGGCAAAATCTTCAGCGATTTCACGGATGCCGAAAGAGCCATGGAAATCATTCCGACGGAAAGCTTTGCCGTTACCGGCAGAGGCAACGGCGGCAAATCCCTTTGGCTTGATTGGGCAGATGCGAAAGATGCGGTTATTTACGGCATTGTTGATGTTACAAACGACGAATACACCGAAGTGGGCACATCGGAGGAAAGCAATTTCACATTCACAAATCTTAATCCCTCTTGGGAATATGATGTTGTGGTTGTCGGATTTGACAAAAAAACGGTGACGCCTGCGCCATTAGCGATTCTTACAGATTTTGCGCGGCATGCCCGCCGGTTGAAAGCTTTAAGGCAACCATTACGGGCAACAATACAATTTCGGCAACTTGGGATTACGCGGTTTGCCACGGATATTATATCCAGTGGAGCACCGACCCCGAATTTAAATCCGATCTTCACGGCGAATGGATAAACAACACATTCACCGAAAATTACACTATAAATACCGACGGCTCTGCCGAAAACTATTATGTTCGCATACGCTGCTGGAAATATTATAACGGCGGAAAGATTTACAGCGATTTTACCGCACCGATTCTGCCCGAATAGCACAAAGCCAATAAAAAAATCAACGCGCTCTTTTGCAAAAGCAAAGGGGCGCGTTTTATCTGCTTAAATCAAACAAAAGCTATGGATTTAAAAAAAGAAATATGCTAAAATATGCGAAGCCACACCTATAACGGAGAATTTTTAATATGAAAAGCAACTACAAACAAACGATAAGCGCTTGCTTTATCGGCTATATAATCCAGGCAATAGTTAATAATTTTGTGCCTTTGCTCTTTGTTATATTTCGGAAAAGCTATTCGATCGAGCTTTCAAAAATCACCGTGCTGATAACGATAAATTTTGTTATTCAGCTTTGCATTGATTTGGCTTCTGCTTATTTCATTGACAAAATAGGCTATCGTGCCTCGGCGCTGATTGCGCACGGCTGCTCCGCCGCAGGGCTGATACTGCTCACAATTTTGCCCGAGCTTTTGCCGAGCGCGTATGCGGGAATAGTGATTTCCGTTATCATATATGCAATCGGCGGCGGCTTGCTCGAGGTTCTTTTAAGCCCGATAATCGAAGCCTGCCCCACGGGAAACAAAGAAAAGGCCATGAGCCTTTTGCATTCGTTTTATTGCTGGGGGCACATGGGCGTTGTGCTGCTTTCCACCGCGTTTTTTTGCAATTTTCGGCATAGAAAAATTGGAAAGCACTTGCTTTTATTTGGGCTGCCGTGCCCGTTTTAAACGGAATATTTTTTTCACCCGCGTGCCTATTTATCCGCTTGTTGACGAAGGCGAAAAAAAGGACTTACATTAAAGCAGCTTGCCGCAAGCAAAACTTTTTGGATAATGATGCTGATGATGGTTTGCGCAGGCGCAAGCGAGCAATCGGTGAGCCAATGGGTCTCCGCCTTTGCCGAGGAAGGGCTCGGCGTGAGCAAAACGATCGGCGACCTTGCAGGCCCAACGGCATTTGCCGCGCTGATGGGGACATCAAGGCTGATTTACGGCAAGCTCGGCCACAGAATAGATATAAACAAATTCATGGGCTTCAGCTGCGTTTTATGCATTGCGGCATACTTGTGCATTTCAATTGTGCAAAACCCTGCGATTGAGCTTATCGGCTGTGCCGTTTGCGGCTTTTCCGTGGGTATACTTTGGCCCGCCACCTTCAGCAAAGCTTCTGCCTCAATCAAAGGCGGCGGCACCCTGCTTTTTGCAATGCTTGCCTTGGCGGGCGATCTCGGCTGTTCCGCAGGCCCCACTCTTGCGGGCTTTGTTTCCGGCAAATTCGGCAACAATTTAAGAGCCGGAATTTTGGCGGCGATCGTGTTTCCTGCTTTACTGCTTTTGGGGCTTTTGCTTTCAAGAAAAAACTCAGGCGGCAAAATCAAAAAGGCCTGAACAGAATTTTCGGCAAGCGTTTTGCCGGCAGGATTTAGTTTGCATGCTCATCATATTTAGGCGCAAAAAACGGATGCATCTTAAGCGACGCATCCGTTTTGCTTTATGTTTACCGGCGATTGGCTTATACACGGTATTTTTTTATATTTTATTGAAACACTGTTTATTCGTCGTTTTCTCGTTCCTCAAGTGCTTTGCGGCGGCGAGCCTTGCGTTTTTGCATTGCTTACGGCCAAGGTGATATAAGCCGCAAGGCCGATAACAACCACGGCGATAACGATTTTAACCGCTGTGAGCGAGAAAAACGCCTTTATCGAATTAAGCACTTTCAGCAAAGTGGAAAGCTCCACATCATCGGCGGCAACAAGCGTGGTTGTGGCAACCACTTGATCGCCGTAAATTATATCCGCCGTGCAGATTTCATCACCCTTTTTTTAACGGGGGCCTTAATTTCCTCGGGCTTATTTTTGAACCTTGATAATGACGGTGGATTTATCAAGCCCAACGGGCACAATCGCCGTTACATCATCCTTGGCAACAAGGCGAACGGTGTCGGCATTTTTGCCGTTTTTAACCGGTACTTCATCCACAACCTCACTTTGCTCAAGCACTGTGGAATATTTAAGCTGTGAAAATGCCCAATCAAAAAGTGTGGCAGCGTCTATAAACGAACATTTTTCAACATAGCCGTCCTTATTATAATCCATCACGGGCGCGCCCAAAACAACGGCGAGGTAATTATATCCGTCCTTACTTGCCGTTGTGATAACGCAGTAGCCCGCCTCTTCGGTTGAGCCCGTCTTAATGCCCTTTGCATACTTATAATAATAAGAAACATAGCCCTTTCGAAGCATAAGATTTGTGTGATAAAACTTTTTACCGTTATATTCATATTCAACGGTGTTGCAAATCTTTGTGAATTCCGGATTTTTCAGCGCCGCCAATGCGATTTTGGACATATCGGACGCGGTTGTGTAGTGATTTTCATCGTGCAAACCGTCCGGATTAACGAAATTGGTGTTTTTCACAACCGAGCGATTTGGCATATTCATTCATTTTTTGAACAAAAGCAGCTCTTGTGCCGCCAACGAATTCGGCAAGCACCTCGGTGGCATCACAAGCGGAATGAACCATCGTTAAATAAAGCAACTGCTCAACGGTGAGCGTTTCGCCTACTTTGAGCCCGGCAACCTGAGCACCCGTGCCGAGCAGAATATTAAATGCCTCTTTGGAAACGGTTACCTCCTGCTGCAAATCCTGCACATTTTCAATGGTTACCATTGCCGTAACGATTTTGGTGAGCGACGCGGGATACATTTTTTCATCCTGATTTTTTTCCGCCACAACCGGGTAGGAATCATCATCCATATTTATAAGCATATATGCCTTTGAATAAAGCGTAACATCCGGCGTGTATGTTGCGGCAGATGCCGAAATATCGGCAAAAACAGAAATAATTATTAAAACGAGCGCAGAAAAAAACGCGGCAAACTTTTTCATACTCTTGACACCTTTTGCAATAAAATATATTATATAAACAACGCACCTTTTTGGCACACGCACAAAAATACAATTAAGTGCACACTTCGCTGCGCAAATATTATTTTAACATTTTTTTGCGCAGCGTTTAAAAAGGGCTATTTGAATAAAAAAATATTAAGATTGAGTAAAATTCATATTAAACGAAAGGCTCGGCGAATTTTATGGTTTATATCACTGGCGACACCCACGGCGATATATCGTGGTTTAAAAAAATCCAAAGCTAAAAAAAGCTTGGCGAAAAAGGATATTTTAATAATTTGCGGCGATTTCGGCTTTTTGTGGAATCCGAAAAAGCGAAGCAGAAAAGAAAAATTTGGAAATTCTTAAAAAGCAAGAAATACACTATTTGCTTTTTGGACGGCGCACACGAAAATTTCGACATGCTGGATGCTTACACCCCCTACCGCTGGAAGGGCGGAAACGCTCACAAAAATCGCAAACAATATTTTTCCATTTGATGCGCGGCGAAATTTTTCACACTGGACAATAAAACATTTTTTTCGTTATGGGCGGCGGCGAAAGCGACGACCGCGACATGCGCGAGCCGGGCGTTTCCTGGTGGGAGGAAGAAATGCCAAACGCCGAAGAGATCAAAAAAACGCCGAAGATAATCTTAAAGACGCAAATTATAATGTGAACTACATATTATCCTACGAAGCGCCTGCCGTTGCAAAAGACTTCTTAAAGCTGCACTTAAAAGAGGCGGCGAAAATATCACCGCTCAACACATATTTGCAGGACCTTACCAAAAATGTTGATTACTACCATTGGTATTTCGGCTCGCTTCACACCGATTTGCAAATAAGCAAAAAGATGACGGCGGTTTTCAACGAAATTCACGAAATACGATAAAATCGAAACAGCAATATAAAATTTCACAGAAAATATGCAAAAGGGGCTGCACGGCATCACGCCGCACAGCCCCCTTTAATTATGCCTGTATTTACTTATTCAGATCGGCAAGCTTCTTTTTTGAGTTGCCTTTTTTAAAATTTGCATTCACCGCATATATGCCGATGCACACAAGCAAAAGCGAAGCAAGGCTTTTTAAATTAAACGCCTCGTCGGTTTCGCCGAGCACAAGTGCCGAAAGCAGCACGCCGAACACGGGATTCATAAAGCCGGTTACGGCAACACGGGAAACCGGATTGTGCTTTAAAAGCAAGCCCCAAACTGTGTAGGCAACAGCGGAAATAAGCGCAAGATAAAGCAAAATCAAAATGCTCTTAACGCCTGCCTGCATATGGATTCTGCCGCCTAAAGCAAAAGCGAAAGCGCTCATTATAATTCCGCCGGCAAGAAACTGCCAGCCGGAAAGCGCCACGGGATTATCCGTTTGCGAAAACCTTTTGATAAGCACGCCGGATATCGAATACGCCAGGGCGGAGAGAATAATTGCGCCGTCTCCGTTCAAAGAAAATCCGCCGAAGCCGCCGGATTGAAAATTTATCAGCACAACGCCGGCAAAGCCAACAGCAGCACCTATTATTTTTGCCGCCGTGAGCTTTTCCATTTTAAAAGCCAACGTCGAAATAATAAGCGAAAGAAAAACACTGAGCGAATCAAGCACGCTTGCCTTAACGCCGCTTGTGTGAGCAAGGCCGATATAAAACAGAGTGTATTGCATAACGGTTTGAAAAGCGCAAAGTATAAAGCAATGCCCTATTTGCGATTTGCCGCGAAGCACAAGCGGCTTTTTGGAAATAGCAGAGCCGAAAATTATAACAAGCGCACCCGCAAGAGTAAATCTTATTCCAGCAAAAAGGATTTGCGCCGCCGTGTTTGCAGATGAAACGGCAAAAAGCCTGTATCCTATTTTAATAACGGGAAATGCCGAGCCCCACAGCAGGCAGCAAAGCACCGCAAGCACAAGCATTACACCCGGCTTTGAAAGGCTCGATTTTTGATTCACTCATTTATTTTTAAACACTCTTTTATATATTTTTTCCACATCTGCCGAGGAAAGCGTTGTGGGGTTATTAAGTAATCTGTCCGGATTAACGCTTGCGGCAAAGCCCTCAACAAGCGATTTTTCGGCATGCGGAGAATCAAGGCCGAATTCATCAACCAGTGCCCTGAAAGCCGCCGCGCCGCCCGCGGAATTTTCCGCGCCGAGCATAACGCCAAGCTCATCAAGCGTTTTAAGCACATATTCCCTGCCGCGCTTATCGTTTTACGGCGGAATTGTTGTGATTCATATAATCCCAAATCTCTGCCAGATTAACGGCAACGGAATGACCGTGAGCCGTGTTGCAGTTTATTGTGATGTTATAGCACATGGCATGTGCCGAAGTGGTGGAGGTTATGTTTATCGCCTTGCCCGCATAATAAGAAGCAAGCAGCATGCCGCGGTTTGCCTGCTGTTCATTTACGATATATCCCAACTTATTTTGCACAAAAAGCTTTATTGCCCTTGCGGCATATTCCTTGCTTTCGGCATTGCTTTTAACATTCCAATAGCTTTCAATCGCGTGGCAAAGTGCATCCATGGCCGTGCACCTGCGCTGATAAGGCGGCACGGTTGTTAAAAAAAGCTTTCGTCAAGCAGCACCAAATCCGGCAAAAAAAGCCGCTGTGAGTGATTGAATGCTTTTTCAACATCGTTTACATAGAATATCGAATACCGAGTTGCCTCCGACCCAGTGCCCGAAGTGGTGGGAATCGCAAAAAGCCGATATCATTATCCTCCATCGGCTGAGTGAGCGCCGTTTTCGGATTATTTGTAATAAGCAGCTTTATCATTTTTGCCGAATCAAGCACCGAGCCGCCGCCGGCGCCGATTATGTAATCGCACCCCGCGCTTTTATAAAGCTCGGCGGCCGCAAGCATATCCTCAAACCTCGGATTCGGGCGAACGGTGCTCCAAACGGTTATATCAAACTCGCGGGAAAGGAATTTATAAGCGTCTGTTTTCATAAAGGATTTTCCGCAGCATAAAAACGGCTTTGTGCAATCCGCAAGCTGTGCAAATTCCCGCAAATCCTTTAAAATATATCCTTTATTCGGCATTGGCAAGCCACTCGTATTCAGAAACATAAATTCTGGTTTTATCCCACGGATCGCCGTCTATATGCCTGATAAGCCAAACATAATACATTTCATAACCCGGTGCCACAACCTGCTCGTGTGCATTGCCGCCCCTTATGCAAAGGCAATCGCCGTCCTGCGTTTTATAGGGAGTATCGCCCTCAAAGCCGACACCGAAGCCCTCGGGTCTGCTGAAGCGGTAGTAATAAAGCTCCGGCTGAGGATGGTGATGCGGCGGATATGACGACCATTTACCCGGCTGATTAAACACCTCGCCCATAACCATATTTGAATAAGGCGCATTATCAAGATCAAACATTGTGGAAACGATTCTGTGCCCCGCACCGCCCCACTGGCCCTTGCCGAATTCCTGGTAAAGGCAATTTTGCGGATTATAAAAAACGGGCTGCCATGATTTTTCGTTATCGGTTTGCTGCACAAGCACCTCGGCAGGCTCAATCGCGGTAATGCGCGCCGCCGTTTCCCTTGAAAAATGAACGGCATAGGGCTTTTTTTCAAAGGGATTTTCCCTTTGGCAAATTTCGTTTATTTCGCCAACCTCAAAATGCACCTTGCCCGAAAGCAATAAAACGGCGCATTCGTTTTTTTATCCTCGCAAATATCAAGCACTTCGCCCGCAGCAAGCTTTTTTTAACATAAATATCCATATTCATTTCTGAATTTACGCCGCCCATTTCGCAAAGCACTTTTTTTCCGTTTTCATCGTATTTTGGCCTTGAAAGCATAAAAAGCATCTCCTTAATCTCGGCAATTCGCGTCTAAAAACGCATCTATATATTCATAAACTTCCTGTTTGTTTGTTTCGTTCAAAATCTCATGGCGGCAGCCCGGGAAAAGCTTAACAGTAACTCTTGAATGCCCCGTGGCTTTAAGCTTTTCGCCGATTTCGTTTATACCCTTTGAATATGCACCTACGGGATCATCGGCACCTGCAACAACCAAAATCGGCAAATCCTTTTTAACTGTGTTATACCACTCGGCGCTGTTTGCCCAAATATTGAGCATAACCAAATCATTCATGCCCTTTGCCGAAAAACAAAAAGCCGCAATATTCATCGTTTATGTAGTTTTGAACAATCGATTCATCCCTTTGTGAGCCAATCAAACGGAGTTTTCTTTTCCGTTTTTTTATTATAGCTGCCAAAGGTCATTTTATCGAGCATTTTTTTGATTTATATGTGCTGCCCTTAACGGAGGCAATCAGGTTTGAAATCGCCTTGCCCATTCCCGCGGCGGGATTACTGCCTCCCGTGCCCATATAAACGGAAGTCTCGCTTGCACCCGGATAAGCGCAATCAAAGCAACGCACGATAAACGAGCCCATCGAATGGCCGTAAACAAATATTTTTTTATCGGGAAATTCCTTTTTTGCAAGGTCGTAAACGGATTTTAAATCCTTAACAAGATTTTTATAACCGTCCTTTTCTCCAAAATAGCCCAGCAATTTCGGATCTTGATTCGATTTGCCGTGATTTGCCATATTGTGCATAAAAACGGCATATCCTTTTTCGGTTAAATGCTGCACATAATCGGCATATCTGCCGATATGCTCTGCCATGCCGTGATGAATTAAAAACAACGGCCTTAACATCGCCCTCGGGCAAAAATTCCGTGCCGTTTATTCGGCACACACCCGTGGCTGAGCTGAAAGAAAAATTTTTCGTTTTCATAAATAAAACCCCTAACATAAATTTTATATCTGCCGCGGCAGAGTCCCTTAACTCCCCGTCGCAGCGAATTTCAGTAAAAACGGCGTTATAAAACGCCCGTGAAATCAAAAAGGCGGAATAAATTCCTTGCAGGCGGAATCGCGCTCCTGCACAAAAAAATATTTTCAAGCCCCATATCAATTGCATGGGAAACCACCTTTTCATATTCGCGCTTTGTGATTTTTCTGTTTATTTCCGCGCAGGAGGATAAATCGCCACACGGAGTATATTGCGCCATAAGGCTTAAATAAGCCCGCGGAAAATTCTTTGCCGCATAATCTATGATTTCAATTGCCGAATTTGTGTTTTGCGGCAAAATCAAATGGCGGATTATAACGCCCTTTTGCATGATATCGCCGTTAAATTCGCATTTCGGCTGCTGGCGTGCCATTTCGGCAATCGCCGCTTTTGCGATTTCGGGATAATTCTTTTGCCCTGCCGTATCTTTGCGCCTTATCCGCCCTGATATATTTAAAAATCCGGCAAATAGATATCCACGAGCCCCTCAAGGCTTTTCAGCACGGAAACATTTTCATACCCGCCCGAATTATAAACAACCGGCACTGGGCACTTCCATTTTGAAAGCACATCGGCAATACGCAGCGCATAATGGGTGGGATTAACAAGATTTATATTATTTGCGCCGCTTTCGATAAGCCTTTCAAATATTTCGATAAGCTTTTTCATCCGAAACGGGCGTGCCTTTGTTTTCAAGGCTGATTTCGTGATTTTGGCAAAAAAACGCATTTAAGATTGCAACCGCTGAAAAAAACACCGTGCCGCTGCCGTTTTTACCGCTGATGCACGGCTCTTCCCAATAATGAAGCGCCGCCCTTGCAAGCCTGAATTCAGGCGGCGAATCGCAAAATCCGCGACTTTCGGCTCTGTTTACCCCACACATTCTGGGGCATTGATAACAAATCATATTTCGCTTTCAACAAGCTCCTTGTAAATATCCGATTTTTTAAACGGCGTGGTTGCCGCCACCTCTTTTGCGGCGCGGCTCATCGTCATTCCCGCCGCCACAAGCTCTGCGGCTTTTTTTTCACGGCTTCATCAAGCGTAAATTCCTGAACAGGCTCTTGCTTTTTTTGCCCTCTATAATCAGCACCATTTCGCCTTTTTAAATGCCCGTCGCCGTAAAGCTCGTTTGCCTTTTTTTAAGCGTGGTTTTGATAACCTCTTCGTGAATTTTTTTGTGATTTCTCGCACGATTGCGATTTTTTTCTGTTTCCGAGTGCGGCATATAAATCCCTGAGTGTGTTCACAAGCTTGTGCGGCGCTTCGTAAAACACCATTGTTCGCCTTTCGTCCTTAATTTCATCAAGGTGCTCAAAGCGCGATTTTTTTGAAACGCTTAAAAAGCCTTCAAATGTGAAGCGCCCCGTATCCATGCCCGATATCGCAAGCGCAGTTGCAAACGCCGTTGGGCCGGGGACGGAAACAACCTGTATTCCGCGCTCGTGGCACTGTTCCACAAGCTCCTGCCCCGGATCGGAAATCGCGGGCATACCCGCATCCGTAACTATTGCGCAGTTTTCGCCCGCCGCTATTCTTGCGCAGATAAGCTCGCCTTTTTCGCGCTTATTGTGCTCGTAATAGCTGACTGCTTCTTTTTTTATACCAAAGCGATTAAGTATTTTAAGAGTAACTCTTGTGTCCTCCGCGGCTATAAAAATCCACATCGGCAAGAGTTTGCACGGCACGCGGCGAAAAGTCGGAAAGATTTCCGATCGGCGTGCCGACAACATATAATTTTTCCGCTCATTTATCATACCCATCGGCATAAGAACCGTAAATTTTAAGCATTTCATCGGTAAATTTGCCGTTTTCTTTTTTTATTTGCAGCAGAGGCTCAATGCGTATAAACGGCTTGGCGTTTTTTTGCCCTCCACAAGAAAGAGAAACGGCTCCTCGCCGCCTTTATCAACCACAAAGCGAATCCGTTTAGGCTCAAGGCTGTGGCGGCGCATAATTTCCAGTGCATCCACAAGCCTTTCCGGACGGTGACACATACAAAACCTGCCGCCGTATTTAAGAATATAGTTTGCGGCAAGCACCGCATCCTCGATATTGCAGCAAATTTCATGGCGGGCGATTTTTGCGCTTTCGCCGAGGGATTCAATCCCCGTGCCCACCGGCTTATAAGGCGGATTCATCGTAACAAGCGAGAATCCCTCTGCCGGAAAACTTTGCCTGATTTGCCTTAAATCGCAGTGATGAACGGTTAGGCGAGCCTGAAGCGAATTATGCACTATGCTGCGATTCACCTGATCAACCGCATTTTGCTGAATATCAAGGCATTCTATTTTTTCGGGCTTCGGCTTTCTGAGCCACAAAAACGGAATAATTCCGCAGCCCGTGCCCATATCCATTGCCTTATCCTTTTCCTTCGGCGCGGCGAAATCGGCCAAAAGCAGAGCATCTGTGCCAAAGGTGTGTTGAGGTGTAACCTCTATATAAACATCATCGGAAAGTCTTTCGTATTTTTGCCATAGCTTAAAAAAGATTAACCTTTCGCAAAAAAATTATTTATCATCATCTGAAGAAAGCTTAAGCACGGCCATAAACGCCTCCTGCGGCACCTCAACCGTGCCGAAATGGCGCATGCGCTTTTTACCCTCTTTTTGCTTTTCAAGCAATTTTTTCTTTCGAGTAACATCGCCGCCGTAGCACTTTGCAAGCACGTCCTTACGAAGCGCCTTAACTGTTTCCCTGGCGATAACCTTGCCGCCGATTGCCACCTGAATGGGAATTTCAAAAAGGTGGCGCGGTATATGCTCTTTAAGCTTTTCGGCGATTTTTCTTGCGCGGGGATAAGCTTTATCCGCATGAATGATAAACGAAAGTGCGTCTATCACATCGCCGTTGAGCATAACATCAACCTTAACAAGATTGCTGCGCCTGTATTCCGAAACCTCATAATCAAACGATGCATAGCCTCTTGTGCGCGATTTGAGCGCATCAAAGAAATCATAAATTATTTCATTAAGCGGCAATTCATAGCTGATATCAACTCTGTCGGGCGTGATATAAGTCATCGTTTTGAATATGCCGCGCCTGTCCTGGCACATATCCATAATCGTGCCCACAAATTCGCTGGGCGCATAGATATTGGCATTGCAAAACGGCTCCTCGCAATAATCAATCAGCGCGGGATCGGGATAATTTGTGGGATTATCTATTTCACGCATAGTGCCGTCTGCCATATGGATTTTATAAACAACACTCGGCACGGTGGTAACAAGATCAAGATTATATTCTCTTTCGAGCCTTTCCTGAATGATTTCAAGATGCAACAGCCCGAGAAAGCCGCAACGAAAGCCGAAGCCGAGCGCACCGGAGGTTTCCGGCTCAAACGAAAGCGAGGCATCGTTGAGTTGCAGCTTTTCAAGAGCATCACGCAAAGCCTCATAATCCGCACCGTCTGCCGGATAAACACCGCAGAACACCATGGGATTTATTTTTTTATAACCCGGAAGCGGCTCTTCTGCAGGATAAGCGGCGGTTGTTACAGTATCGCCGACACGGGCATCATGCACCGTTTTGATTGACGCCGTTATATAACCGACCTCGCCCGCCGTAAGTTCCGGAGCCTTTTCCATATATGTGGCACGCATATACCCTACCTCAACAACGGTGAACTCTGCTCCGGTTGCCATCATGCGCATAGTATCGCCGGCCTTAATTTTGCCATCCATAACGCGCACATAAACAATAACGCCTCTGTAAGAATCATAAACGGAATCAAATATCAAGGCGCGCAAGGGCTTTGAATCGTCGCCTTGCGGGGGTCTTACCTCATTAACGATATATTCTAAAATTTCGCCAACATTTTCCCCTGTTTTTGCAGAAACACGAGGAGCATCAAGGCAAGGAATGCCTATAACCTCTTCAACCTCCTCTGCAACAGCCTGAGGGTCTGCGGCAGGCAAATCAATTTTGTTTATAACAGGCAAAAATATCCAAATCGTGATCAAGCGCAAGATAAGTGTTTGCAAGCGTTTGAGCTTCAACACCCTGAGATGCATCAACTATAAGCAAAGCGCCCTCACAGGCAGCAAGTGATCTTGAAACCTCATAATTAAAATCCACATGGCCGGGAGTGTCAATCAAATTAAATTCATAAAGCTCGCCGTTTTTTGCTTTGTAATCAAGCTTAACCGCATGAGCCTTAATTGTTATTCCGCGTTCACGCTCCAAATCCATATCATCCAATATCTGATCCTGCATATCACGCTTTTGAACAGATTCGGTAAGCTCCAGCAATCTGTCCGCAAGAGTGGACTTACCGTGATCTATATGAGCAATTATTGAAAAATTTCTTATATGTTCTTTGTTTACAGACAAAATTATTTATCCTCCGAATAGTTATCTTTAAGTTCTTTCAGATCATTCATCATAACCTTTTTTTATTGTGCTTATATTTATCAAACAAACGATATATATAATAAAACGGCAATAAAAAAGGTTTTTTTTCAAGAACCTTATATTGCGCCTTCATTTCGCTTTTTTTCGGAAAGAGCCTGTGCATCAGCCAGCCGAATTTGCCACCGTAGCTGTTTACCTCTTCGGTGATATTGCGTTCGAATTTACCGAAAACGCCGCCGTCAAACATTTTTTTGAAAGCAATGCTTTTTTTCTTCTGCGCCGGGTTGCTTTTTCACCGAAAACGCAATCCGCAAGCGAAAGCACAATGCGGTGAAAATCCGCAAGCCCGAATTCGGCGAATTTTGAATTTATATAATCCCAATCAAGCTTATCCTTGCTGTGCGACAGCAAATACATATCGCAAAGAAAGCGCACGCCGCAGCCGTGGCCACAGGTATAGTGCTTATACATATGCGCAAGTGCATAGATGTAATTATCTTCTCGGCTCATTTCAAAACGGCAGCCCTCAAATTTTTTTGCATGCTCCCATGGATTAAGCCCCGGGCAAAAATTCCGAGCCTTCAAAAAAACAAATCTCTGTGCATTTCAAACGAGCAATAGGGCTTTTTGTAAAAATTCATCCGAATTTTCTGAGGCGGTTCCCAAATAAAAGCCGCGGTGCTTCATGATTTTAAGCAGTTTATCGCGCATTGCTTTATCGTACAAAATATCGTTATCGCTCATTTGGCGCATAAAGCTGCTCGGGTAATATTCCCTTATCACAAGCCCTTTCAAAAACATATATTTAATTCCGGCCTCATCAAGCATGGCACATATCGCCGCGCGTTCGTTATTCACAACAATCGTTCGCCTAAGCTCGGAAAGGCGGCAATCGTTCCACGCCGATTCCTCGGCGGCGGTTAAAATACCAGCATTTTTGAAGCGAGGGCAAAATTATGTTGTAAACCTGCTGCTTATTCGCCAAATCAAAAAAAGAGCCTTATGATTTATTTCCTTTTTGCGGCAGCGGCACATCGCCGCCGAGCAGTGAGCATTTTAAAAGGCAAAGAAGGTAATCTGCCTCCGCGTTTTCCGTTTTTATCATATTATTTCACACATTTCGGGCGGCAGGCATAATCGGCATTGCCGCAAATATATTTATTCGCCGCACGGCGAAATCAAAGCAACAGCTTCTCGTTTACTCCTCAAGAATACCCGCCTTGCGGATCGTTTCGATAACCTCGTGCACATCCGCGCGAACAACTTCCTCGGGTGCATCGTATTTTTTGAGCATGGCGGAAACAATGCTGTCCTCCGTTTGCTCCGTTTTAAGCAAAGTAAAAATATAATTTGCCGTGGGATTATTGTTTATAATTCCGTTAAACGATTTTGAAAGATTGCCCGTTGCAATGGCAAAGTCTTTGCCGTCTATATTACCGAGCATTATATCTTTATTGAGTTTCATTTTTATTCAACGCCTTTCGCATTAAAAATTATATTGCTTTATATATTTTTATTTTTTTCAATCAGTGCCACACATTCTATGTGGATTGAGGCAATAGCTTTGATACCGGGTATCATAGGTACGTTGTCCAACACTTGCCTCTTTGCAGACTTGGATTTACAGATTTCAAGCAGGGAGATTTTATTTACCTGCCATCATAAATCTTTTTCGTTTAGAAAAGTTGTCCCGGCAGCTTAAGCTTCTCCTTGTACGGAAAGCCCTTATCAAATTCGTCAGCTTCCGCTTCATCCACAAAATACCCTGCAGGTGTTTCATACTCTCCGGTTATGCCGTCTAAATAGCCCGGAGTCAACTCAGTGCAAAGAAAGAACGATGCATCTTCGCCCTTTGAAAGTCCATGATAACGAATACCGAATTCGTCGGCATAGGTAAATCCACTCTTTCCATAGAAGTCAATATTGCCTTCAATGCATACTGCACCGAATCCCATCTTTGCAGCCTTATCAAGAGAATAATCCAACAATGCCTTGCCATATCCCCTTCTTTTAAGCTCCGGTATAATGCAGATAGGTCCAATAGTCACGATTGGAATATCTCTCCCGTCATCAGCCTTGAGCACCGCTTTCATAAAAACAATCTGTCCGATCAGTTTTCCGTTAAGTTCCATCACATAATCCAATTCTGCAATGAAGTCGGGATTATTTCGCAACCGATTCAAAAACAAAATGCTCCAAACAACCGGGGCGGTACACATTCCAAAAATGCTTCTCTTACAAGGTTTTCTACTTCACGGTATTCTTCTTTTTTTCTCTAAATGTATTTTTAATGTTATTTTTTTATTCATTTTTTTATTTCCTCCTGAATGTTGTTACCGTCAACTGCATTTCTGCGGGAGGCTGTGTTTGACTGTATCCGTAACCTCCCGTTACGCTACAATCTCCATTTTGTTGTACTTAATCAAAAAGCACTCTCCTAAAAAATCAATATTTATATTTAAGCCTCAACGGCAAAAACAACTACATAAAAACAGACTGTAAGTTATTTATTTTTTCTTTTTTGGTTTTGGAGCCGTCAGTTCATCATACATTGCATGAAACAAACCTGTCAAAAATTCCTTATTATCAACTTCGTCCACCAATAACATCGCTTTTGCTCCCTCATATGGTAATTCATACGGAGCTGTCGGCATATAACTAATTGCTGATTTTACCGGCTTAACAAGTAATCTATCATCATAGATACCGCCTACAATCTTACCACGATAATAAATAATAAATTCTCCCATCATAGCTCGATAAGTAATTTCTTCTAACTCAGAGAGCTGCCCTAAAACAAACTCTAAGTATTCCTTGCTTGATGCCATATTTTCGCCTCAATTCCAAGCCTTTTTCACACTTTTACTTGTGTGCTTTAGTCAACAGAACCACGCTCTCCACATGCGGGGTGCGAGGGAAAAGATCAACCGCTTTAAGCCGCTTTGCATTGTACCCCGCCTGCGAAAGAATTTGCAAATCCCTTGCAAGGGTGGCGCTGTTGCAGGATATATACACTATTTTTTTAACCCCAAGCCCTGCAATGATATCAAAAATCTCTTTTTGGCAGCCTTTTCGGGGAGGGTCCAAAATCACGACATCGAGGCGCACGCCTTTTTGGGTGAGTATTTTTGCGCCCTCATAGGCATCCGCACAAATAAATTCCGCGTTTGAAAGATTATTAAGCCTTGCATTTTCGATTGCGTTTTCAACCGCCTGCGGCACAATCTCGATTCCGTAAAGCGATTTGCATTTATCGGAAAGCGAAATGCCGACGGTGCCGGCGCCGCAATACATATCAAGCACGGTTTCGCTGCCCGAAAGCCCCGCAAGCTCCGCCGCCGCGGAATAAAGCTTTTCGCACTGCGCATGATTAACCTGATAAAAGCTTTGCGGCGAAATAATGAATTTTTTTGCCGAGAAGCATATCCGTTATTTTTTTCACTGCCCCACAACAGCTTTGTTTTTTTCGCCGAGAATAACATTTGTTTTATTTTTTTGTTTATATTGAGCACAACGCTTTTCAGCCCCGGCAAAGCCGACTGCAAAAAAGAAACCAGCATTTGCGGTTCGGGCACGGAGCTTCCGTTTATAACGGCGCACGCCATAATTTCACCCGTTGCAAAGGCCTTGCGAAAAATAAATATGCCGCAAAAGCCCTCTGCCGCTTTTTTTCGTCAAACGAAGAAACATTCGCCGCAAGCGCCCATTTTTTTCAAATGCCTCAACACCCGCCTTAAATTCCGCAGGCTGAAGCAGACAATCCGCCGCAGGTACGATTCTGTGGCTTTTATATGCGTAAAAGCCCGCGCAAAATTCATTGCCTTGAATGCAAACGGGATATTGCGCTTTGTTTCGATAGCGTAAAACATCCGAAGCGCCTATAATCTCCTCGCACCTTATCGGCAGCTTTGCGATGCGCTCCATATTGCCGTTTACAAAAATCAAGCTTGCTTTGAAGCTCTTTTTCATATGTCATGGAGCGAAAGGTGCAGCCGCCGCATTTATCCGAAACAGGGCAATCGCTTTCGATTCTGAAAGGCGATTTTTCGATTATTTCCTTTATTATGCCAACGGCATAATTTTTGGAAACCTTTATGATATGCGCCTCAACAACATCGCCGGGCACAGCGCCGAAAACAAAAACGGCAAGCCCGTTATATCTGCCGAGTGCGCTCCCCTCTGAGGTGACGGATTCGATATTAAGTTTTATTTCATCGTTCTTTTTAAGACTCAATATAAACCACCACTGTATATAATAGCATATATAATTAAAAAAATATAAAGAGAAATTGCGCAAATTTAAAATAATTCCCGCACGATTTACGAGCTTTTTAACTGTGCGGGCAAATCCGAATACACCATAAAAAAACGTCATAAGAAAAATCCGCTCTTTGGTTTTTTTATTCCCTCGGAGCGGATTTATTATTTGCTTTATTTACGAATATATCATTTGCCGATTTTGCGCTGAATAAGCTTAACGATTTCCACAATGGGGATAACCGCAAACGCAAGCGCAAGCGCAATGACATATTCAAGCGCGGAAACAGCGGCAAAATCAAATGCCCTTGCAAGGAAGGGAATATAAATCACCGCCGTGCAAAGCACAAGGCTGAGCACCGTTGCGCCGTATAAAAGCTTATTGTGCGATTTAAGCGCAAAAACGGATTGGCGCCTTGAGCGCATATTAAACGAATGGAAAATTTCCGCAAGCGAAAGAGTCAAGAAAGCCATCGTCATTCCGTTTTGATGAATAAGCTCGCCGCTGCCTGCAGCAAGGTGAATGCCCGCATAATACGAAAGCAAGGTAAGCACGGTAACCATAATGCCCTGCCATGCAACATCAAAGCCCATACCGTTTGCGAAAATTCCGTCCTTTTCGCTGCGCGGAGCGCGCTTCATAATATCCGGCTCGCCCTTTTCAACGCCAAGCGCCATTGCAGGGAAAGCATCCGTAATCAAATTTATCCACAGCAGATGAACAGGCTCAAGCACAGTGAATCCTATCAAGGTTGCGGCAAAAATCGTGAGCACCTCGGCAAGATTTGAAGAAAGCAAAAACTGAATTGATTTGCGAATGTTATCGTAAATGCGTCTGCCCTCTTCAACCGCAGAAATAATGGTGGCAAAATTATCGTCTGCCAGCACCATATCAGCCACATTTTTAGTAACATCCGTGCCGGTAATGCCCATGCCGATGCCGATATCCGCGTTTTTGATTGACGGCGCATCGTTTACGCCGTCACCCGTCATGGCGGTCACCATGCCCTTTGAACGCCATGCATTGACTATTCTGACCTTATGCTCGGGCTGAACACGGGCAAAGACACTGTAATTTTCAATATTTTTATCAAGCTGATCATCGCTGAGCTCGTTAAGCTCCGTACCCGTTATAACCTCCGACGGCTTTTCTGCAATGCCGAGGGTTTTGGCGATTGCAAACGCCGTATCCCTGTGATCGCCCGTTATTATAACGGGCTTAATGCCCGCCTCTTTTGCTTCTTTAATTGCATCGCAAACCTCGGGGCGAACGGGATCGATCATTCCCGCAAGACCGATATAGCAAAGCCCTGTTTCAAGAGCGGATGAAACCTCGCGCGGCATAAAAGCATATGTTTTCATTGCAACACAAAGCACACGGAGCGCCTTATCCGCCATTTCTTTGTTTTGCGCGGCTATTTCTGCACGAAGTTCATCGGTCATCGGCACTCTTTTGCCGTTTTTAAGGGCAAAATCGCAGTTTTTCAAAACGATATCCGGCGCGCCCTTTGTATATTGCACAAAGCCGTTTCCATCGGCCGAATGAATTGTCGTCATCATCTTGCGCGAAGAATCAAACGGCACCTCATCCACACGCGGAAACTCGGATTCAAGGCGCGTTTTATTCATATCAAGGCTTTGCGCCCATTCAACAAGCGCTGCCTCGGTCGGTTCGCCCGTTACCTTGCCGTTTTCAAAAGCCGCATCCGAGCAAAGAGCCATTGCCTGAGCGGTAAGATTTTCGGAATCGCCTTTTGTTTCCGTTACCGTCATTTTATTTTGAGTGAGCGTGCCGGTTTTATCCGAGCATATAACCTGCGTGCAGCCGAGAGTTTCAACCGCGGTAAGCTTGCGAACAACGGCATTGCGTTTGCTCATTTTCGTTACGCCGATTGAAAGCACGATTGTAACAACCGTGGCGAGCCCCTCGGGAATTGCGGCAACGGCAAGCGAAACGGCAACCATAAAGGTGTCAAGCATGCCGTTAAACGTTACGGCATTGCCGGTAATTACGGTTCTTAAAACATCAACGCAAAAGATAACAACGCATATTCCGAGCACAAGATAAGAAAGCACCTTTGAAAGCTGATTAAGCTTTTTTTGAAGCGGTGTTTCGCCGTCTGTTGCATCATTTATCGCGGTGGCGATTTTGCCCATTTCGGTTTTCATGCCCGTTGCCGTAACAACGGCTTCGCCGTGACCGTAAACGATATTGGAGCCCATATAGCACATATTTTTTCTGTCGCCGAGCGGCACATCGCCTCCGTCTGCCGCAATTATCTCATCGGCAGATTTTTCAACGGGCACCGATTCACCCGTAAGCGCAGCCTCCTCCGCTTTCATTGAAGCCGAATGCAAAATGCGGCAATCGGCAGGCACGCTGTCGCCCGCCTCAAGCGCCACCACATCACCCGGCACAAGCATGGAGGAATTTATCAAAAACCGTTTTACCTCCGCGCTTAACGCGGCTTTTGGCTGCCGCCATTTCTTTAAGCGCGTCTATCGCCTTTTCGGCCTTTGTTTCCTGATAAACCCCCAGCACGGCATTTATCAAAACAACAATCATAATAATTATAACATCCGCAGGAAATTCGTGATTATAAGCGGAGGTTACGGCGGAAACGACAGCGGCAACGATAAGTATAATTATCATGGGATCCGAAAAACTGCACAAGGAATTTGTGAAAAAAACGGATTCCTTTTTGCCCTGTGCCAGCCTGTTTTTCACCGTGCTCTGCAAGGCGTTTTTCCGCCTCGCTTTGCTCCAAGCCCGCTTCGGACGAATTAAGCTCTGCCAGCACATCTGACGAATTTTTAAGATATTCTTTCATTTTCAATTCCCTTTCGCAAAAGAATATAATGCGGGAGCATCGATTTTGCCGTTTTTTTATTAAAAAAGACCCGTATACAGTATTTCTACCATATACGAGTCTCATTCTTTAAAATTAAACCAGCTCTATATGAGCACGATGTTGATTTAATCAGCGCCGTAAACGGCACGGAATTACTCCCTCATATTTCCTGTATTATACCACATTCGGTTCTGATTTGCAATTATCAAAAAAAGCAAAAAAATGTAACAATAAATATAAACAATCGGTAAACAATTCCTATAAATCAAATCACGCGAATTAAATTACTTCTTGTTGATTTCCTTGGAATATTTAGCAAGGTAAACCGTTCTCATAAGGAAGCATTCTGCTTTGGGAACATAGTGCGGGCGGTTGAAGATATCAACATCAACAACGGCTTCACAACCCTTATCCATAATGATTTCAAGAGCCTGCATATCGCCGTCGCTGTTACCGAAAGCAAGCGCGCCGTTGCCGGCAATAAGAACGGCATTTCTGCCTGCTGCGGCCTTGCCGATTTTTGCAGCGCAATCATCGGTATCGCCGTCTATCCAAGAGCAGTTTTTAACATCTACGCCGACGATTTGAGCAAAGTCGTCAATCATCGGTCTCATATCCTCACCCGTGCAGGAAACCGCAACAACATCGGGCTCAGTAAGGTGCTTAATGATGGTAACATCCTGATTTTCATAAATAGCCTTATGAATTTTTGCGCATTTCGGAGCCACACCGTTTACGGCAAGGCAGGTTTCCATATCAACATCATATGTTTGATCGCCAACGGTAAGTGTGAACATATTGCCGTTTCTTACGGAAGAGCCGAGATCGCAAATGGAAGCGGGCATTGCGCCGCAATCCTCTTTTTTAAGGAAATAATTTCTTTTATCCTCGTCCGAATAGGATTTTGCCCAGGAATGGCGAAGATAGTTATCCTTAATAACTCTTTCACAGCAGGTTTCGAGAGCACCTGCGATTTTGAAAGCATGCTCATAGCTGTCGCCCATGCAAAGAGTGCCGTGGTGCATAAGCATAATTGCGCGTGCCGAAGGATTCATCATTATGCAGGTTTCAACCTTTTTGCGAAGCGATTCGGTGGTTGACATGGCGTAATCGGCAACCGGAACTTTATCGCCGAGAACAGGCTGCAAATCACTGTAAACATTTCTGATTTCCATGCCTGTGATGCTTACGATTGTTGCATATTTCTGATGAGTGTGGATAACAAAATCAACTGTGGGATGATGCCTGTAAGCCGCTGCGTGAACTCCTTTTTCGGATGAGGGCTTGATATTGCCTTCATAAGAGCAATCATCTATATTAACAACAACGATATCATCCGGAGTAAGGGTTTCATACGCCCTGCCTGACGGTGTGATAACAAACTGAGTTTCCGAAATACGAGCGGAAACATTTCCCCATGTGCGTGCAATAAGGCCTGTTTCTATAAGCTTTTTACCTGCTTCAACCACAAGCTTTTTTGCTTCTTCAATTTCATATGCCATAATTTTTCCCTTTCAATAGTGCAATAAATTTAATATACACAAAAAGGGCGGAATCGGTAAATTAAAAATTTGCCAATTACCGCCCAAGTTTTAATTAGTAATCAATCTTTTCGCACTTGGAAAGCACTTTATCAAAGCGGCGGATACATTCATCAATATCCTCTTCGGTGTAAGCACTTGAAGTGTAAAGACGAGAGCCTGCAAGCGTAACAAGGCCTTCTGCCATGTAAGCAGCGCCCATATACTGCATTTCGGTTTGGCGAATGCCTGTTTGCTTAAGAACGGTGGGAATAGTCCACGGCTTCTTCCAATTGATGCTGAACTGCATTGTTGCAACTGTGTGAAGCTGGCAAATAGAACCTACATTGTAGCAGATGAAGGGAAGATCATACTTCTTGATGGATTCATTGATGCCCTTTGTGAGGCGATCAGCCATCTGGCCGGCAACCTGGCAAGCATTTCTCTTTTCAATCTCGCAGATAACGGTGTAGCCTGCGCAGCAAGAGATAGGTGTGGCAGCCATGGTGCCGCCGCACATTGCCTTATGTATTTTCTTACCTTCGGATTTATCAAGGCCTGCGCCGAGATACTTCATAACTTCTCTGTGGCCGCCGATGCCGCCTGCACCCGGATAGCCGCCTGCGATAATCTTACCGAAGATGGTGATATCGGGATCAATGCCGTAATAGCCCTGAGCACCGGAAAGACCGATACGGAAGCCTGTTACAACTTCGTCGCAAACAAGAAGTGCGCCGTACTTGCGGCAAAGAGCCTGAACGCCCTTCGGGAAATCTTTATCAACCGGGCGTGTTGCTGATTCGGGGCCGCAGGGCTCGATGAATACAGCAGCCGTGCCGCCGCGGAATTTATTGAGAATGAGCTTTCTTTCAAGGCTCTTAAGATCATTCGGGAAGAATTCCTGAGTGTGCTTGAATACGAAAAGCGGAACACCGTGAGACTGAAGATTAAGTGTGCCGGGAACACGCATGCCCCATGCAAGCTGATCGGACCAGCCGTGATAAGCACCGCCCATTTTGATAACATTTTTATGGCCTGTTGCAAGACGGGCTACACGAACCGCGCACATGCAAGCCTCTGTGCCCGAACCGAGCATACGAAACATTTCAACAGAAGGAACGCATTCGGAAATTTTCTTTGCAAGCTTATATTCATAAGGATGGAAAAGACCTGTGGAAGGACCGCAATCCTCAAGGAGCTCAATAACCTTATCTCTTACAACATCGTCGTTTGAGCCTATGATTGTGGGGCCGCCTGCCTGAAGGAAGTCGTAATATTCATTACCGTCAACATCATAAAGCCTGTTGCCCTTTGCCTTTACCATAACAATCGGGAAAGGATAGTTGAAAGCAAGATTGTGCTGAACGCCGCCGGGAATGATTGTTTTAGCCTCTTCAATCTGCTCCTTAGACTTTTTGCACTTCTTTGCGAAGTATTCTTCCTCATATTCTTTAAGCGCAGATCTGCTGATTGAGTAAATCGGCTTTTTGATAAGCGCATTGAGTTCCGCATTAAGCACTGTTGCATCGGGATACTCTGTGATTGCGAATCTTGTATCCATTAGATAGATCCTCCTTGAATTGATTTTAATATAGTATTTTAAGTGAGCAGCGCCGCCTGCAATGCAGGTGTGAGCGATTACTCACAATAAGTACATATTTAGTATATCACTTTTCAACGATTTGTCAAATCCGTAATCAATATTTTTTTGTTCAAATTTCTTTGAATTGTTGCAGGATTATTAAAATTATGATAATATACTGTTTAGTATTTAAACCATATATTTTTGCGAAAGGCGGTTTCCTTTGTTTGAATTGCACAAAAAGCAAGCAAATTGCTTTGTGCAAGCTTACAAAAATAATTAAAATGACAAAAAAACACAACAAAGAAGCGTTTGACAGAATTTCTCCCGAAAGGCAAAATGAAATTCTTGGAACTTCCATTGAAGAATTTTTCCTCCAAAGGGATATAAAAAAACGCAAACATAAACATAATTTCAAAAAAATGCAGGCATAAGCATCGGCCTTATGTATAAATATTTTGCAACGAAAGAAGACCTCTTTTTAACCTGCATTTCAAAGGGAATGGTGCTGCTGCGCGAAACGCTTGAAGAAATAATGAAAAGCCACGATAAGCTGCTTACCAAAGCCGAAAAAAAGTTATCCGCGCAAGCTGCGAGCTTTCAAGAGAATATAAAAAAATTACATCAAGCTTTACAATGAAATCACCGCGGAAAAAGACGGCGAACGCGCCGTTGCCTTTGCAAAGGGAAATAGAAAAGCCACACAAGCAGAATTTACATAACCGCAATTGCTCAGGCGCTTGCCTGCGGCGATGTGCGCCAGGATCTTGACCCAAGGCTTTTTGCCTTTTTCCTTGATAATCTGCTTACAATGCTTCAGTTTTCCTACACTTGCGCTTATTATAAAGAACGCCTCAGCATTTACACCGGTGTGAACATAGACGAGGCAAACGACGATGAAATTGTTGCCCAGCTTCTTAAATTTTTAGAATCGGCATTCACCTTCACAAAATAATAAAACAACCGAAATCGTAAATCTTGCCGGCATGCCGGCTTTGCGGCAAAATCACATTGATATCATTTGCGATACAAGCCGTCAATATCGCCATTGGAATTTGCAAAGGCATATTTGAATGGCCGAACATTCATCACGCCTTGCCGGGCTACAGCAGGGGCGCCGTGATTTATATTTATGTAGCCGGAAAGGCAAACACTATGGCAAAAATATGTTATCACCTACGATATAGGCACAACGGGAATCAAAACCTGCCTTATCGAAATTGACGAATCAATGAAAATCCTTGCTTCCTCAACTGCGGGCTACAATCTTTATGTTGACGATGAAACCGGAGTTAAAGGCGGCGCAGAGCAGGATGCGGATGAATGGTGGGAGGCTATGTGCACAACCACAAAAACCGTGTTAAACAAAACGCCCCACGTTACCAAAGAAATGATAGAGGGCATCAGCTTTTGCTCTGCAATGCAGGGGCTTGTGCTTGTTGACAAAGAGGGTAATTGCATTCGCAGACCCATGACATATATGGACCAAAGAGCAAGAGAAGAGCTCAAAAAAGGCATTGCCCACGGTGTGCAGGTTGCCGGTGCGGAGGTTACAAAGTTGCTTAAATACCTCAGATACACGGGCGCGGTAAGCTCCTCCGTTAAAGACCCGATTTGGAAATATAAATGGGTTGAGGCTCATGAGCCCGAAAAACTTTAAAAAGATTTACAAATGGCTTGATATTAAAGAATATCTTATTTTGCGCGCAAGCGGCGAATTTGTTATGACACAGGATTCCGCTTTCGGCACACTGCTTTATGACACAAGAAAAGGTCACGAGGGCTGGTGCAATCCCGTTTGCAAGATGGTTGGCGTAAACATTGAGCACATGCCCACCATTAAAAAGAGCACCGAAGAAGTGGGCAAAATAACCGAAAAAGCCGCAAAAGAGCTTGGCCTTGCAGAGGGCACGGCTGTTTACGGCGGAGGCGGCGACGCTTCGCTTATCGGCGTAGGCGCAGGCGCAGTTGAAATCGGCGACACTCATATTTATTCCGGCACATCGGGCTGGGTAGGCACCGTTGTGCCCGAGCAAATCGTTGACGCAGGTGCGATGATGGCGGCGATAGTAGGCGTTGATCCCGAGGCTTACAATTATTTCGGCGAGCTTGAAACATCAAACAAATGCGTAAGCTGGGTTAAGGATCACCTTGCACTTGACGAAATCGGCGTGTTCCTAAAAAAATACGGCAATGCTTCGGACAGCTTTGAGCAGGTTGAGTTTAACCTTTACGATTACCTTGAAGAAGTTATAGACACCATTCCCGCCGGTTCCAACGGAGTTGTGTTTACACCGTGGCTTCACGGCAACAGATGCCCGTTTGAAGACCCGAATGCGGCAGGTATGTTCTTTAACATTCGCCTTGAAACCGGCAAAACAGAGCTTATCAGAGCCGTTGTTGAGGGCATTTGCTTCCACATGAGATGGATGCTTGAAAGGCAGGAGCAAAAGGTTAGCAAATATAAGAAAGAGGATACCGTTCGCTTCTGCGGCGGCGGCGCACTCGGCGAAACCACCTGCCAAATTCTTTCCGATATTCTTCAAAGGGATGTTGTTGTGGTTGAATCACCGCAAAACATCGGCGCAGTCGGTGCTGCTGCCTGCATTGCGGTTGGCATGAAGCTTATTCCGACAATGAAGGATGTTAAAAAAAGCTTATTCCTGTTAAAACAATATACCACCCCAACAAAAGCAAACAAAGCCGTTTACGACAGAAATTTCCAAGTTTTCAAAAATCTTTATAAAGACAACAAAAAGAACTTTGAAATTCTTAACGGCTGATTATAATTCAAAAACAGATTATAAATCACAAGCACCCGAACGAAATGTTCGGGTGCTTTTTTTTGTGCAATTAACACGGTAGCAAACAGCACCTCTTGCGAAAAAAATAAGAGGTGCTGTTTATTTAGAATATTGCGTTGATTATTTATCCAAGTCAACCGTGTAAGTAAGCTTATCATCGCTGAAAGAAATAAGCTCGCTGATTTCAAGTTCTATCTGCGTTGAATCATCCCTTAAAAATATAAACCTTTGAAACTTCTTTTGTTGTGCCTGGCTTAACCTTAACATCCCAGCCGAGTTCATCTGAACCGCCGTCAAGGAAAGAGCTTTCAAGTCCGATACCATCCTGATAAGCATCATCTTTAAGTGCCATGTCAAAGCTTTGGGCTTCTGATGAATTATTCGTGAAATTATAGGTGATTTTAATGGAATTTTTCCTTCCCAGTTTTTGCACTTTTCCGCGGATTTAACCGCGCAGATATAATCGCCGATTTCACCCTCCGTTTTTTCCTTTTTTTCCTGCGCTGCAACCGAGTTTGTTGCTTCCGAAGCCGCGCCGGCTGTTGTTTGAACACCCGAAGACGAATCGGAGCCGCCTCCCGCCGAGCCTGCGATGGCGATGATTACGATTATTCCGACGATAACCGCAAGAATAATCAGCCTCTTTTTTTCTTCTTCTTCTTCTTCTTTTTGCTCATCAAGTGCCTGATTAACCGCCTGCTGCACCGCGGCGTTATTATCCTGCGGATTTTTGATATTGGTTTTGATTTTGATTTTCCATAAATTTTACCTTCCTTTGTAAATATACCGTTTTGGGATATTTTAATAATACCATTTTGGTATAGTTATGTCAAGGTGATTTTATGAAATTGAAAGAGCTGCGAAAAGGAAAAAAGGAATTTCCCAGCTGAAGCTTGCCATGGATTTATCCATGAATCAAAAACACAATCAGCAGATACGAAACCGAGGAACGCCAGGCGGATTACGAAACGCTTATTAAAAATTGCGGATTATTTCAATGTTTCCATAGATTACCTTTTTGGGGCGCACGGAAAAACAGAACTTTTTTTAAAAATAACCTTAAAAGCATAAAAGCAGCCGCGAATCTTTTGCGATTCGCGGCTGCTTGCATTATATTAAATTCAAATCAGGCACTTATGCCCTGGCAACCATTTCGCCGTATTTTTTTCTTTGCTTTCTCTGATGAATGTTTCCACCTGCAACGCGGAGGGCATTGCATCCGAGCAGCTGTGAGCCGAAACAAGGATTGAAGCCGAAGCAGAGCCGAATTCAAGGCAATCGATAATATCCTTGCCCTGAAGCAGGCTGTAAAGAAATGCGGAGCCGTAGCCGTCTCCCCCGCCGAAGCCTTGTAAGCAGATTTGCGGGGGAAAGGCTTAATGTTATAAAAATTTGCCGTCGTTTGTGTAAGCGGTTGAGCCTTCTTTGCCGTGCTTAATAACGCAAATCGTTGCACCGAAGGACTGCCAATATTCCGCAGATTCCTTATCGGAGGATTTAATGCCCACTATGCCCTCGGTGAGGTCAAACTCCTCGCGCGAGCCCATAATGATATCGGCATTTTGAGCCGCAAGGCTGTAATAAACGGCGATTTCATCCTTGGATTTCCAGGTGTATTCGCGGTAATCAATGTCAAAAACAATGCGCACATTGTTCTTTTTTGCAAGCATAATCGCCTTGAGGCACGCTTCGCGGCTGGGGCTTTTTGCAAGCGCCGTTCCGCTGATAACAATTGCCTTGGCAGATGCTATATATTCCTCGTCTATATCCTCGGGCGTGAGGCAGAAATCCGCCACATTATCGCGATACATCAAGATCGAGGATTGCTCTTTTGAAAGGATTTCCGTAAAGGTAAGGCCGATGCATTCGCCGTTTTTTGCGCGGGTTACATGGCTTGTGTCTATCCCCTCTTTTTCAAAATAATCAACAACGAAATCGCCGAATTGATCGGCGGAAACACAGCCGGCAAAGCCCACCTTGCAGCCGAGGCGCGCAAGACCCACAGCGATATTTGCAGGCGAACCGCCCACATATTTATTGAAATTCGAGGACTCGGAAAGAGGCCTGTACATATCCGTCGGATTAAAATCTATCGCAATTCTGCCGATCGGAATAAAATCGAGCGGCTTGCTCATATCAAATTCAATGTATTTCATAATTTTTACTCCCCTGAAAATATATTATGCCTTATTGTTGCTGCCGAAAATCAAAATATGGCGCTTTGCGTTTTCATAAGCACCCTCAACCTCCGCCGCCTGCAAATCATAGTAGCCGGAGATTGCATTTTCGGAATATGCCCGCCTTACGGATTGCTCAACACAATCAAAAGGTGGCCGTGGCGATGTTTATTTTTTTAATACCTGTTTTAGCGCATCTAACAAAATCATCCGGGCTGATTCCCGTGCCGCCGTGCAAAACAAGCGGCGTTTTAATACTTTCGGCGCATTGCTTTTAAAAATATCAAATCTGAGCTTCGGCTCAAATTTATAATTCCCTGTGTGCATTGCCGATTGCAACGGCAAGTGCGTCAACATTGGTTTCGGCGGCAAATTTTACGGCATCTGCGGGATTTGTGCAATTGATTGCGATATCCTCGCTTCCGTCCTCCGAGCCGCCGACACAGCCGATTTCGGCTTCAACGGCAGCGCCGTATTCTGCCGCTTTTTTTTCATAACCCTTTTTGTTTCGGCAATGTTTTCTTCAAGCGGGAGACCGCTTCCGTCAAACATAACCGAAGTGAAGCCGAGCTCCAAAGCGCGGAAGATTTTTTCCTCTGTTTTGCCGTGGTCAAAATGAACGGCAACGGGCACCTTTTGCGCCCTTTGCGGCGGCAACCATAAGCGGGCCGATAACATCGAGCGGCGATTGCTTTAGCCTAACCTCCGCAATCTGAATTATAATCGGAGCGGAAAGCTCCTCTGCCGCTTTTATGATTCCGAGCACCATTTCCATGTTTGCAACGGAAAAGGAGCCGACGGCATAACCGCCCTTTTGAGCGTTTGCCAAAAGGCTGCGCATATTAACAAGCATATTAAATTAACCCCCAAAGCATGCAGTTAAAGCCTGCATAAGCAAAGCCGCGAACTTCTTTTTTGAGCCGCGCAAGACGCTTTGCTTTATTAAAATGCGAGTTGATCTGTAAGCCGAGTTCTGTTGTAGGCAATTATCTATCTCGACGCACCATTGCTGATGCGCTCCAGCCACATTTCGGGATTATGTGCCGAGCCGGCATCCTCCCCTTCTGTGTTGCAGCGGATAGGGTTTACATGGCAGCGGATGTCTCCACCCGCTCGGTGAGCTCTTACCTCGCCTTTCCATCCTTACCGCATAAGCGGCGGTTTATTTCTGTTGCACTTTCCCTAAGGTCACCCTCGGCGGCCGTTAGCCGTTATCCTGCTCTGCGCTGCTCGGACTTTCCTCACACCGCATAGAAAATACACGGTGCGCAACTGCCCAATCAACTCGCTAATATATTGTAAAAATATAAATTAAGAAGTGTCAATATTTTTTTATAAAGGTTGTTGCAAATGATTTTTAAATATTGTAATATCATAATAGAAAAATGCTGAGATGAGGTGATTTTATGCCCGATAATTTTTAATAATCATGATGAAAGAGACAGAACCGTTCCCCCGAGGAGGATTATTACGGTCGCGTTCGCCCCGATTTGGATTTCAACGCAAAAGCATCACACCGCGGCGAATACGGAATAAATCCAACAACAGAATATCAATATCACCAAACAGAGAGCGGGCTTAATCGCAAAAATCAAACCCCGCAGCCGCGAAACGGCAAAGAGCCTAAAAAAAACGGCAAAGCAAAGAAAAGAGGCAAAGCAATCGCCATTGCCGTTATTGCCGTGATTCTTGCCCTGGTGCTTGGACTTTTCGGCTCGGTTGAATCCGTTTTGGGCAAGATAAATTACGACGATAAAACGCAAAACGAATATATCGCGGCGGACAAACTTACCTCCTCCGACAAGGTTAAAAACATTTTGTTGCTTGGGGTAGACGCCCGCTCAAACGATAAGGACGAAGCCAGCAGGGCCGATACCATGATGCTGATTTCTATAGATAAAGCCCACGGCTGCATAAAAATGACATCGTTTCAGCGAGATTCCTGGGTATATATTCCCAAAGCCGATAAAAAGCAAAGGCTCAACGCCGCTTGCACCTACGGCGGATACAGCGGCGTTGTTGACACGATTGAATATAACTTCGGCGTAAAAATCGACGGCTATGTTGTTACCGACTTTGAAATGTTTAAGGTTATGGTGGACAGTATCGGCGGAGTTGAAGCCGAGATTTCCGAAAAAGAGGCAAACGAGGTTACAAACCACCCCGGCAGATACGGCAATGTAACGCTTAAATCAGGCAAATACAAATTAACCGGCGAGCAAGCGCTTGCCTATTGCCGAATCAGAAAGATAGACACGGATTGGAAGCGCACAGAGCGCCAGCGCACGATTATGCAGGCGATACTCAAGGGCGTTGTCAGCTCCGGCCCTATAAGCGCAATTAAAACGGCAAAAGCCGTTGCGCCGTATATTCAAACAAATCTTTCAAAAAGCGAGATCAAAAGCATTGCACTCAGCGCACTCGGCTGTGTTTCGGGTGGATTTGAGCAAGCCTCCTGCCCGTTTGAGGGCACATGGAAATACGCCAATAAAGGCGGCGCAAGCGTTATCACGCTTGATGTGGATTCAAATAAAGAAAAGCTGATTGATTTTATCTATAACAGCGATAGAACAACCGATTCCGCAGAGCAGTAAATTCCAACAGCACCAAAGCAATAAAAAAACAAACCGAAACAGATAAAACGGCGCAGTTTAAAAACTGCGCCGTTTCTTTATATCATTCTTTTTTTGTATGTATTTATCACTCAACGCCTTTTTTTGGATTTTTGGCGGCGGTGAGAGTGTTTTGCATAAGCATTGAAATCGTCATGGGGCCTACTCCGCCGGGAACGGGAGTGATGAAAGAGCATTTAGAGGCAACGCTTTCAAAATCAACATCGCCGCAAAGCTTTCCGTTTTCATCCCTGTTCATGCCGACATCGATAACAACCGCACCGGGCTTAACCATATCGGCGGTTACGAATTTTTGCCTTGCCGACCGCTGCCACAAGAATATCCGCGCTTTTGGTTACATCCGCCAGATTTTGAGTTTTGGAATGTGCGATTTCAACCGTTGCGTTTTCATGAAGCAGCAGCATTGCCATGGGCTTGCCAACAATATTGCTTCTGCCGATAACAACCGCCTTTTTTTGCCCATTGGGTCAACGCCTGCGGAATGGATAAGCTCCATAATGCCGGCAGGGGTGCAGGGCAGGAAATTATAATCGCCGATCATAATTGCGCCCACATTAACGGGGTGAAACGCATCCACATCCTTGAGCGGGCTGATGCGCGCGATAACTTCTTTATCATCAAGATGAGCGGGCAGAGGAAGCTGGCAGAGTATGCCGCTGATTTCGGGGCGGGCATTAAGCTCATCCACCAAATCATTTAATTCTTTTTGCGTTGTGCTTGCGGGCAGAGCGTATTTTTTTCGCTGTAAAAGCCAACCTCGTCGCAGGCTTTTTCCTTATTTCTTACATAAACAGCCGAAGCGGGGTCATCGCCGACAACAATAACGGCAAGACCGGGAGTAATTCCCTTTGCCTTGAGCTCGGCAGTTTCCTGCTTAACGCGCTCGCGAACGGAGCGTGAAACAGCTTTTCCGTCTATAACAACCATAATTTTAACAACCTTTCGCCGCATATTATCTAAATACACACGCCTTGCCGCGGCAGGCAAAGCGCTGCGCAAAATTTGCGCCGTTACTTGGGATAATAATCCTTATTTAACAACCCTGAAGAAGAAATCTCCATCGGGCTTTGAAGCGCAATTTGAATATTCATAAGCGGATTGCGTATCCGTATAAACAGGCACAAGCGGCGCGGGATTGATTTGATACCTGCGCGGCAAGGTGCCTTTTTTCAGCTTAACAAGCATTACGATGAGCCATATTGCAAACACAACCACAACCGCGGCGGAAAGCACCTGGCTAACGCGAACGGTGGTGCCGGCAAAATAAAGGCTGTCCGTTCTCATGCCCTCCACAACGGTTCTTTCAAGTCCGTAGCCGATACCGTAAAGCAAAAACGCCTCGCCCTTAAATTTGCGGCGCTTGATAACAAAGAAATGCAAAATCAAAAACAGCGCAAGACACCACACGCTTTCATAAAGGAAGGTGGGCTGAACCGCGGTGTTTGGGTCGACGGAAAGCCCCTTTTCGATCAGCGTGCCCTGATTTGCAATTATGTTATCCCTTATTTTTTCGGACCACATACGAAACAGCGCCGTATCGGTATTCATACCGAAGGCCTCCTGATTAAAGAAATTGCCCCAACGGCCTATTCCCTGCCCGATAAGCAGACCGAGCGCGCCCATATCAAGCAAATTGTAAAAATCTATTTTGCCGATTTTGCAGCCTATCGCCGCGCCGATAATTGCACCGATAATGCCGCCGTAAATCGCTATGCCGCCGTTCCAAATTTGAATAATCTCGCTTGGGTGGGCGGAAAAATAATCCCATTCAAAAATAACATAATATGCCCTTGCGCACACAATTCCGAAAATTGTGCCCCAAATAAGAACATCCGTCATTCCATCCAGGCTCATTTTCCATTTATAGGCAGTTCTGCCGCCGTAAAGCACGGCAAGCGCAAAGCCTAAGGCAATTATAATGCCGTACCAATGCACCTCATAACTGCCGATTGTGAAGGCGATCGACGGCACATTGAAGCTGATGCCGAGGCCGTCAAAAAAAACTGTTGTTGAATTTTCCATAGTTTGCTCCGTTAATTTTCTTTTGATTTCACAACGGACAAAGCGCTGTATTTTTCATCAAGCTTTTCTGAAAGAAGCTTTTCGATATCGCTTTTTTTAACATTTTTATAAACATCCAATGCATCAAAAGCGCCGAAACCGCCAAAGCAGCTTGCAATTATTGAATTTGCAACGCCGTCAATATCGTTGTAGGACATTATTTCCTTGCCGTAAAGGCTTCTGCGCGCAGCTTCAAAGCGTTCATCGGAAAAAAACCGTTTTTTTACGCAGATTTTCAATCTCTGCCTTAATTGCATTTGCAACCTCGCCGGCATTGTTGCTTTCGCCGTCAAATATAACGGATTCATAACCGTTGCCAACGAAATATTCCTTTGAAAAACGAGGGAATTTATAAGCCCTTTTTCTCAAAAAAAGGCCTGTGTAAAGCGGAGAGGTTTCGCCCGCCAAAATTTCGAGCAAAACATTCATTTCAACAAGCTCTTTAACCGTGCGAAGCGGGGTTTTGCAGGCTTCTTTGTAGCCGAAAGAAAAAACAGGCATGCCCACGGAAAGGTAATATTCATCGTAAGGCTTAACGATTTCACGCGGCTCCGGCTCAAATGCGCGCTCGATTTTAACATCGGCGGATTTTTTAAGCACTTCGTCGCAAACGGAAAGCACCGATTCAACATCAACATTGCCCACAACCGCAAGCGCCATGTTATTGAGGTTATAAAAAGTGTCGTAGCAATCATAAAGGAGCTTGTCCGTAATATGCGAAATAGATTCAACCGTGCCTGCAATGTCAATACGAACGGGATGATTTTTATAAAGGCATTTAAGAAGATTAAATGTGCTCATCCAGCCGGGCACATCGTAATACATTGTGATTTCCTGCCCGATAATGCCCTGTTCTTTTTCAACGGTTTCCTTTGTAAAATAAGGGTGTGTAACGAAATCAAGCAAAATGCGCAGGCTGTCCTCAAATCTGTCGGTGCACTGAAAAAGATAGCATGTTTTATCAAACGAGGTGTAAGCGTTTGCCGAAGCGCCCGTTTCAGCATATCGGGTAAAAGCATCCAATTCCTCGCTTTCAAAAAAGCTTGTGCTCAAGGAAATGGGCGATTCCCTCGGGCACGGTAACGAAATCCTCGCGGTCGCTGCGCTTAAATTTAGTGTCTATCGAGCCATAGCGCGTGCCGATAACGGCATAGGCGGAACTGTAATGCTCCTTGGGCATAACAAAAATTTTAAGGCCCGATTTATGATTTATTTCATAATACTTTTCGTGAAGAACTGCCGAATCAACCGTTTTCATTATTCTGCGCCCTCCTCTGAAGAATTTGTGCAAACAAGCTTATAAACAGTGTCAAGCTTAATTTTATTTGCGCAATCTATGATTTGCTGCTTTGTTACGCCGTCATTAAGCGCGGCGCTTTCAAGCGGGGAAATATATTCGCCGAACGGAGCCTGAGCCGTGTACCACACCTCCAGCGATTCCGGAGCATCGCAAACGGAGCGAAGCGCATCCGAAAGCCCTGCTTTTGAGGAATTAAATTCATAATCGAAATTGCCTTTTTTGATTTCCTCAATCTGAGCCAGAATTTCCTTTTCCGCCTTTTCCATATTGGGCTCTTCACAGCCGCTTTGCACCATAATAAAGCTTTTCTGCTTAACGAATCTTGCCGAGCAATAATAGCAAAGGCTCATTTTTTCGCGCACATTGGCAAAAAGCTTCGAATAAGGGCCGCCGCCGAAAACATCGCAAAACGCACGCATTTGTGCGGCCGCTTCGGCGTTTTTCGGGCTGCAATCGGCACGAAAGCCGATAACAAGCTTACCCTGCTTAATATCAAGCGCTTCCTCGGCGCGCTTAACCTTCGGCACATCAAAGCTGATTTTTGCATAATCGAGCGGAATATAATTTCTTTCGATTTTATCGATGTATTCGGCAAAATCGGCTTTAGCGGACTCAATATCTGCGTTGCCAACAACGGTGAGCACGATTTTTGCCGATTTAAGAATATTTTTCCACGCCGCCGTGGCAGACTGTGGAGTTATTTCCGCAATTTGCTGCCTTGTTCCGTACTTGCCGACTGCATACGGCTCGCCGGCAAACATAAGCTCCTCGGCCTTTTTTTAAGCACATAAAGGCGCTTTTCGTTTTCATCGCTTTCGATTTTTTCAATAAGCACCTGCTTTTCGCGCTCCGTGCGGTCTGCCGGGAAGCAGCCGTTTTCATCAAACAGCGGATTAAATGCCATCGAAAGGAGCAGCTTTATACACTGCGCCGTAATCTTTTCACCGTCAAGCGAAAAACGATCATCAAGGCAAGTCATACCGAGTTTAAGCTGCTGAATTTCGCCGACTTTGGAAACGGAGGCCTCTATAACAGCTCCGTAAAGCGAAGCAAGCTTGCGATTTAAGCTTAAAATGGTGGGATACTGCATTGAATTTCTTGAAAGCAGCATTGGCACGGCCGCATTTACCGAAGCTGTTTCATCCGAAAGCGGCATAAAAAACGAAATTGAAAGTTCGTTTGTTTTAAATCTGTCGGCAGGCACTGCAACGATCTCTGCGCCCGCGCCGACGGTTTCAATCTTATAATCTGGCATTTTTTTACCTCCTGCAAGGTGCAAAATTGCAAAACTTTGCACTTACTCAATTAAATATAATAGCACAATATTACAATTATTTCCACATATTATTTATTTAACAATTATTGAACATTTCAATTTCAATTTAAAAAAAGCAAATAAAGCAGCGCGAGCAGCAATTTATCATCTGCCCCTGCCCTGCGAAATCAAAATCATCAATATTATTAAAAATCAGCGAGGAATCATCGCTTTCCCTTTTTTTATTTCCTCGGTTTTATCATCGTGCGGCAGGCTCTTACCCGGCGGCTTATCACGATTTGAGCGCGAAGCCGCATTTTCGTTTTCCGCGTGCTGTTGCAGCTCCGCCTCCGGCTGCAAATACGAGGACGCCCGCGAATGCATTTCGCGCACGCGGCGCTTTGCCTCCTCTATTTCACTGCGCGAAAATTCTGCCGTTTAAAACAACTCCTTTAAATAAGGCAAGGCGTCAAAAAGGCGCAGGATTTTAATTGCCGTGTCTGCCTTATTGCGATTTTCGGGCGAAAGATGAGGCTTGAGCGCCATAATCAAATCCGTGTTTTTATCCGACGCGGAATTCATTTTATCAAATATTTTTTTCGCCTTCATCATCATATTTAAATCAGCTGAGCTTATACCAAGCTGCGCCGGCAGATTTTGCACCGGAGGTGCATTTTTTCCTGCGCTTTGCCGAGTGCTTTGCGCCGCATCGCCGCTTTGTGTAGCTTGATTTTGCTCGCCATCGCCGCCGAGGATGGACTGCGCCACCCCCTTTAGCATTTCAATATCATCCTGCGAAAGTCCCGAAATAATATCATTTATATTTTCCATCACTTATCAAGAAGCTTTTTTAAAAGCTCCTGAGCCTCCTTGCTTTTAATGATTTTTTGCGCTGTTTTTTTATCTGAAAGTGCAGCCTTAATCTTTTTGCCTGCATCTGCGGAAAGATTTTGATTTAAAAAAATCGTCCAGCCTGCCACCGTCTGCCGCCTGCTTTAATTTTTTTGCATATCTATGCCGGATTTTTTTGACGCTTTATTCATCATCTTTTGCAATTCGTTTTTATCAAAATTAAAATCACTCATTGTATTACCGCCTTAAATAAAGTATAATTATAATTATGAATTTGCGGGAGGGATTATGAATGAGGATGATTGTTACTTCAGACAGCCACGGAAACAAAAAGCGGATTTTTTTCGATGTTGTTGAAAAGCATATAGACGAAGCAGAGCTTTTTCGTTAATTTGGGCGACAGTAATTCCCAAAAAGGATTTGGAGGATGCGCGCCTTTATTTCGGTTCAAAAATTGAACCTAGCCTGCGTTGCCGGCAACTGCGATTGAGCAGCGATTTGCCGCTTACCTCGTTTATAAAAATTCGGCGGCAAAAATGTTTTTTTATGTGCCACGGGCACACCTTCAGAGTAAAAAAACGGGCCTGCGCGATTACCTTGCCGCGGCAACGGCGTGCAAAGCGGATATTGCGCTTTTCGGTCACACCCACTGCCCGGTTTGCAAAGAGATGAACGGAATATATTTCTTTAACCCCGGTGCTTTGGCAGACGGCAGCTACGGAATTATTGATATTGAAAAACAACATCGTGAACTGCAAGCACGCAAGAGTAGAATAACAGAAGCAATAAAAAAACAGCGCCCGTGCAAAAAAACGCACAGGCGCCTTTTTATGAAGTTTTAACAAAGGGTCAGCAACCGCAACCGCAATCGTTGCCGCAACCGTTATTAAAGCCACCGCAGAGGAGAAGGATTATAATAAGAATAACAATCCAAGAAGAACCACCGCAGCCGTTGTTACAACCGCAACCCATAATCGAACCTCCCTTCGCTTTTTCTAAAACATACTATGAAAAAAACGAAAAGAAGTGTTACAAATCGCAAATCAAACAACAATTCCGCCGGAAACGGAAATATCCTGCCCCGTTATATATTTATTTTCGGCAAGAAAAAAGCACGGTTTCGGCAACCTCTTCGGGCGTGCCGAGCCTTTCAAGCGGTGTTTCCTCGGCAAGCTCTGCTTTGTCAAAAGCGGCGTTCATACGAGTGTCTATAATCCCCGGAGAAACACTGTTTACCGTTATTCCGCTCGGTGCAAGCTCCTTGGCAAGCGCCTTTGTAAAACCGATTACTCCGGCTTTACTCATTGAATAAAGAGTTTCGCACGACGCGCCTACCTCGCCCCACATTGAGGCTATATTCACAATTGCACCGCTGTGTTTTTTTATCATTCTGAGCGCCGCTTCTTTGGCGCAAAAATAAACTGCGCGGGAATTAACCGCCATGAGGCTTTCGTAATCCGCAACCTCGGTGTCATTTATCATTTTGATAAGGCTGATTCCGGCATTGTTTACAAGCACATCAAGCCTGTCAAAGCGATTAAAAATTGCTTTAATATTTTGAACGCTTGCCAAATCGCATTTAATTGCCGTTACGCCCGGAATGCTTTCGGCAGAGGTTTTGTTGCAGGTGATATAAACATCATAACCTTTTTCGGCAAAAAGCTTTGCGCAGGCTCTGCCGATTCCCGTGGCGCCGCCCGTGATAAGAACATTTTTCATAAATTCGCTCCGATAAATTACTGAATGCATTACGCATGAATATATTAGCACACATTATTGTTTTTTTCAATAAAATATGATATCATATGCCTTACGGCACTGCCGAATACTAAAACGGATGTGATTACAACGGAAAGAGAATTTTATACTGTTTCGGTTTATGTGGATAAGGACGAAAATTTGATCGGCATTCCCTGCGGCGAAAGCGAGCAATACGGCATTGCGGATATAGACACGGTGCTTGTGCTCAAAGCGCCCTATACCGAGGAACAGGCAGAGCAATTCATCGAGCAGGTTTTTGACGCCTGCTACACCAAAAAGCACAACGACGCAAACCCGGTTTCCACCATTGAAAGATACACAAAGAAAAAGGGCTTTGTGGCTGCCACAAGCGAGCTGACGCTGATTTCGCTTGTTAAAACAAAAAACACATATTCGATTATGCCCACCTTTAACGATTACGAAAAAGGCCCTCTTTGCATTGATGATGACGAGCGCACGCTTGCAAATCCGTACAAGCCCGGCGAAATGTTTGAGCAGATAAACGATATAATCATGGTTTATTTAAAGGCAAATGCGTTTTACAAAGAGATTGCCATGGCCGAAGAAAACAAAAAGACAAAAGAAAACCGATAATTTTAAAAAAGCATAAAGAAAAAGGCGTGATTAGGCAGTTAAATTGCTTAATCACGCTTTTTCGTTAATGTAATGTGCAAACTCGGCAAGCTTAAATCAAATTTTTTTCTTTATCGAGTGTGCCTTTTTAATACCATTTTTGTTACCCAGCCCTCGGAATCGGTGGCAGGTTCTTTTGCTTTGGAAGTTGTTGATGTTTTGTTCTGCCTGCGGGTGGTGGAGGTTGTGCCTTTATTATCGGACGCGGTTGAACCGCCGCCGAAATCCACTTCGTTATCGGCGGATTTACCGTTTGCCGCAGAAGAAGTGCTTTTGCTCTTTTTCACTGCCTGAGCCCGATTTTTTATCGGAATTGTTTTTGCCCTTTTCGGCGGTGCCCGATACGTCGGAATCATTTGCCGCGGCGGAATTTTCCTCATCAAAAAGCTGCTGCGTTGAAGAAGAGGCAGTTTCGGACGAAGCCTGCTCCGTGCCTGCGGTTTTATGCGAGCATGCAACAAAAAGCATTGCCGCCAAAAACTACGGCGGCAACACAAATAATATACTTTTTTTCATAAAACTCAGATAAAGGAAACGAAATTATCGTCGCCGTCTGCCGTTTGGATTTTTGCATCCGTGAAGCGCTCTATCTGAACCTCGGGTTGAATATACTGTTCTTTCATATTAAAGCTACCCTTTCCGGCTGTGAATTTATAATGCAAATTCCGCGCAGCCAAGCGAAATCACATTCGGCATTAAAGCCGATAAAATGTTTTTAATTATGCGTTTACCATTGCGCGAACGGAATCCTTTGTTGCATCGTCAACATCTGAATCCGCAAGCACTGCGTTTGCAACATCGTTGAAGCAATAGGATGCAACATCCGAATAAAGCACTGTGCCGTCATTAAGAACAACATAGGAGCGTGAATAAATCTTTGTGGAATAATTCGCACTCTTAATATTTACGAAAACAAGGTTAAAGCTTGTGTAATCGCCGTCTGCATGATAAAGGTAATTAGTTGCAACCTTTTTATAAACGCCGTTTGAACCTGCGGATTCGATTTTCATATCGTCTGCCGAAACATTTTCTTTGCTGTAAAGGAAGCCGTATTCTGCAACATCGCTTTGAGCGGCATTGGTTGTGAAGCCGAAACGAAGACCCGCCTTATCGCCTACTCTGATAGAAGCGCCGATTGATTCGGTTTGCTTAGACTCGGTAACAACAAGCTTAATGCCGTCTACCGTGCCCGCATACTCTTTAGCGGTTTTATAACCCCAGTTATCTTTTTTCATCTGGTATTTATAAGAGAGGCTGAGAGTGTAAGTGCCTGCCGCAAGATTGGCGGTATCAACCGTGAAGGTGGTTGCTATGGATTTATTGTTCTTATATCCGCCGTAATTACTGTCGCCGCTGTAAGTTTTGGAACCGAAGCCCGAAACGGAAGCGGTTACGCCGTTGCCGGTAAGAGTGAAAGCACTGTCTGTTGCAATGCAATATTTATTTGATGTGCCGTAGTGATAAGAGCCTGTTGTGTATTGCGAAAAATTAACATTGGGATATGCGGCAGATTCATATGTGCCCGCATTTAAAACGAATGTTGCCGTTTCGCCTTTTTCAACGGTTTGGGTTTTATTTTTATCCGCACCCTCAAGCACATTGGTAATATAGTCATCGCCGTTATAAAGGGTAAAGGAATAATGATTTGTGTTAATACCGGTGCTGTCGGTAAAAGTAAGCGCGTCCGCCGCCATAGCGGAAACCGGAACTGCGCAAACAGCCATCAATGCCGCAAGCATTATTGCGATAAATCGCTTTTTCATAAATTCTCCTCCGTTCGTGCATAAATTATGCACTATTTTAATACGGAGATATTATACATACAACGCGGCATAAAAGTCAATAGCAAACAATGCATATTGTGTTAAGAAAATGTAAAAGAAGAGCGCCTCCCTATTTGGGAAGCGCTCTGAATTTAAGCTATATTTTAAACAAGCTCAATGATGCACATTTCTGCTGCGTCGCCGCGGCGGGGGCCTGTTTTAATAATGCGGCAATAACCGCCGTTTCTGTCGCTATACTTAGGAGCAATCTCAACAAAAAGCTTTTGAACAACATCTTCCTTAGTTACATAAGCAAGAACCTGTCTTCTTGAAGCAAGAGTATTTTCCTTGCCGAGAGTAATCATTTTCTCGGTCATAGCGCGAACTTCTTTAGCTCTGGTAACGGTTGTTTCGATTTTACCGTTCTCCAAAAGGTGAGTAACCATTCCTCTGAGCATAGCCTTTCTGTGATCGGTAGGCCTGCCCAATTTTCTGGTACCTGGCATAGAAATTCCCTCCTTTAGTCGTCTTCATGACTGAGTGAGAAACCAAGAGATGCAAGCTTATTAACAACTTCATCAAGGCTCTTGCGGCCGAGGTTTCTGACTTTCATCATATCTTCTTCGGATTTTCCGATTAAATCTTCTACGGTGTTTATACCTGCTCTCTTTAAGCAGTTGAAAGAGCGAACGGAAAGATCAAGCTCTTCAATAGTCATTTCAAGAACCTTTTCTTTGCCATCCTCGTCCTTTTCAACCATAATCTCCTGATTGCCGACCTCTTCGGAGAGATCAACGAAAAGCTTAAGATGGTCGTTAAGGATTTTTGCGGCAAGCGAAGCAGCTTCGTCCGCGGGGATTGTTCCGTCTGTTTCAACATCAAGAACAAGCTTATCAAGATCAGTTTGCTGGCCGACACGAGTGTTTTCAACCGTGTAATTAACTTTAAGAACAGGAGTGTAAATGGAATCAACGGCGATTGTGCCGATGGGAAGATCCATAAGCTGCTTATTGCGGTCGCAGGGAACATAGCCTCTGCCGCTGTCTGCAGTGATTTCCATAATAACTTCTGCACCCTCATCAAGATACGCAATGTGAAGATCCGGATTAAGAATCTCTACATCGGCGCCGTGCTCGATATCACCTGCGGTGATTTCGCCTTCGCCGCTTGCTTTGATATAAAGGGTTTTCTGGCTTTCATCATGTATTTTAAGAATAACATTTTTAAGATTGAGAACAATCTCGGTTACATCTTCTTTAACATGAGGGATAGTTGAAAATTCGTGCAAAACACCATCAATCTTAACGGAAGTGATAGCATAGCCCGGAAGTGAGGAAAGAAGAACTCTTCTCATTCCGTTGCCGAGAGTTGTGCCGAAGCCTCTTTCAAGGGGCTCAACAACAAATCTGCCTACGCTTCTGCTTCCTTGGGTAGATAAATCTACTATCTCGATATTCGGCTTATCAATTTCAATCATTTAAAAGCCTCCTAAAAAAATATTTTTGGATACTAAATAACAGAAATGATCAACTATTATTTAGAGTAGAACTCAACGATCAAACGCTCTTCAACAGGGTAATCGATATCGTCGCGATCGGGCACTGCAACAACCTTTGCAGAAAGCTCTGCTGCATTTGATTCAAGCCACTTGGGAGCGTTTGCATAAGCGCCCTCTTCCTTAACGAGCTTAAATCTGCCGTTATCCTTGCTGTTTTCAGCAACTGCGATAACATCGCCAACCTTAACGAGATAAGACGGAATATCAACTCTTTTGCCGTTTACGGTGAAATGGCCGTGAGTAACTGCCTGCCTTGCTTCGCGGCGGGTTTTACAAAAGCCGGTTCTGAAAGCAACGTTATCAAGGCGTGATTCACACATTGTGAGAAGGTTAATACCTGTTTGGCCTTCAGCCTTGGCAGCCTTTTCATAATAAGTGTGGAATTGCTTTTCAAGAATGCCGTAAATGAACTTAACTTTTTGCTTTTCGTTAAGCTGCATAGCATACTCGCTCTTTTTGCGGCGAGCTCTGGTGTAGGAATTTCTGAATGTTTCCTTATTTGTATAGCCCATAACAGCCGGCGAAATGCCGAGTGCTTTACAGCGCTTTGCGATGGGCTCCATATTCTTTGCCATATATTACACCTCCAATAAACTATACGCGGCGTCTCTTAGGCGGACGGCAGCCGTTGTGCGGGATAGGAGTAACATCTTTAATAAGAGTAACCTGCAGGCCAACCGTTTCTAATGCTCTGATAGCAGATTCACGGCCCGAACCCGGTCCCTTAACATAAACTTCAACAGTTTTTAAACCATGCTCCATAGCTGCTTTTGCTGCGGTTTCGGCAGCGGTTTGTGCAGCAAAGGGAGTGGATTTCTTTGAGCCCTTAAAGCCCATTTCGCCGGCAGAAGCCCAAGAAATTGCATTTCCCTGCATATCAGCAACGGTTACGATAGTGTTGTTGAAGGTTGACTGAATATGAACTGTACCACGCTCGATATTTTTTTCTTATCACGGCGTTTGCGTGTAGCTGTGGTCTTTTTAGTAGCCATATGTGCTGTTTCCTCCTACAATTATTTCTTCTTGTTTGCTATGGTCTTCTTGGGACCTTTTCTTGTGCGTGCATTGTTTTTGGAAGTTTGACCTCTTACAGGAAGGCCCTTTCTGTGACGAATGCCGCGATAGCAACCGATTTCTATAAGTCTTTTGATATCAAATGCAACGTCTCTGCGAAGATCGCCTTCAACAGTTACATTCTTTTCGATATAATCACGAATTTTGGAAACTTCATCCTCTGACAAATCTCTGCAACGAGTGTCCGGATTGATTCCCGTAGCTTCGATAATCTGAGTAGCGGTTGTTCTGCCGATACCGAAAAATATAGGTAAGGCCGATTTCTACTCGCTTATCGTTTGGTAAGTCAACACCTGAAATGCGTGCCATTTTACAGTTTACCTCCGATTATTAGTTCAGGATCAGCCCTGACGCTGTTTATGCTTTGGATTTTCACAGATAACCATTACTTTTCCATTGCGTTTTATAACTTTGCACTTATCGCAAATTTTCTTAACAGAAGGTCTTACTTTCATTTGAATATCCTCCTTAATTATTACTTTGAGCGCCAAATTATGCGGCCTTTTGTAAGGTCGTAAGGTGACATCTCGATAGTTACCTTATCACCGGGAAGAATTCTGATATTATTCATTCTGAGCTTTCCGCTGATATGGGCTAAAATAATGTGGTCGTTTTGAAGTGTAACCTTAAAAGTTGTGTTAGGCAATACCTCAACCACGGTACCTTCAACTTCAATCATATCTGACTTAGACATCATTTTACCTCTCTGTATTCATAGGAATAAGATGTTTAATTTAACTGGAATCACATCGCGGCGTAATCGCCTGCAATTGATTTTAGCTTCAGACTTTTGTCATTATAACCGGGCCGTTGTTGGTTATTGCAATTGTGTGCTCAAAATGAGCAGCAAGCTTGCCGTCTGCCGTAACCACGGTCCATCCGTCCTCAAGCTGTTTTACCTTATAGGTTCCCTGATTGATCATCGGTTCAATTGCCAATGTCATTCCGGGTAACAGTCTGATACCACGCCCTTCGTGCCCGAAGTTGGGTACACTTGGATCTTCATGAAGCTTTGTGCCAACGCCGTGACCCACAAAGTCACGAACAACACCGTATCCGCGCGCCTCGCAATACGCTTGTACTGCGTGGCCGATATCGCCGATCCTGTTGCCGGGTATCGCCTGCTCAATGCCTTTATAGAGGCTCTCGCGGGTTGTATCGATCAGCCGCTTTGCCTCGGGAGAGCAAGTCCCTGCAACAAATGTGGCAGCATTATCGCCGTTATAGCCATTCTTCGCGGCTCCGAGATCAATGCTTACGATATCACCCTCTTGGATGATACGATGCTTGCTCGGAATGCCGTGAATAACTTCATTGTTTATAGATATACATGCAGTGGCGGGAAATCCGTAAAGGCCTAAAAAGTTCGGAGTCGCTCCCCTTTTTTTAATAAGGTTATAAGCGATTGTGTCGATTTCTTTTGTGGAAATACCGGGCTTAACTGCTTTGCCCGCCACCATTAATGCTTCAGCGGAGATTTGGCAAGCTTCTTTCATAAGCTCAAGCTCTCTGCTGCTTTTAAGCACTATCATGTTAATCCTCCAATGCTTTAAAGACGAGTGCGGTTGTGTCCGCAACCTCTTCCTGGCCCTCAACAATCACAAGCTTGCCGAGCTTCTTATAGAAATCTTTAAGAGGCTCCGTCATCTCGTGGTATTCTTTAAGCCTTGCCTGAACCGTTTCCGGTGCATCGTCTTTACGCTGAATAAGTTCGCCGCCGCAAGCATCGCAAACGCCTTCCGTTTTCGGCTTTTTATAAAGCAGGTGATAGGAATTTGCACACTTTGAACATACGCGGCGACCGGACATTCTTGCGGTGATTTTTTCATCCGGCACTTCGATATCAAGCACCTTGTCAATATCCACACCCATATCCTCAAGAGCCTGAGCCTGAGGAATGGTGCGCGGAAAAACCGTCAAGAATAAATCCGTTTTCGCAATCTTTTTCTTGAAGTCTGTCCTTAATTATACCGATAACAACATCATCGGGAACGAGCTGGCCGGCATCCATAAAGGATTTGGCCTTGAGTCCCATTTCCGTGCCTGCTTTAAGGGCGGCGCGAATGATATTGCCGGTTGATACTGCGGGAATACCGTACTTTTCAACTATTTTTTCAGCCTGAGTACCTTTGCCGGCACCCGGAGCGCCGAGAAGTATCAATTTCATATCCACAAAACCTTTCTTAATCAAGGAAGCCTTTATAATGGCGCATCATCATCTGAGATTCAAGCTGACGAACCGTTTCAAGAGCAACACCGCACATAATGATGATTGAAGTACCACCGAGTGTTACGGAGAAGCCGCCGTCTGAACCGCTCTCTGTGAGAGGAGGAATAGCAGCATCGCAAATGAGAGACCAAACAATCGGAAGAAGAGCAACAACAGAAAGCATCAAAACGCCGATGAGCGTGAGCCTCATAAGAACTCTCATAATATAATCCGAAGTGGGCTTGCCGGGGCGAATACCCGGAATTGCGCCGTTGTTTTTACGAAGATTGTTTGCCATTTCAATCGGGTTGTACTGAATAGTACTGTAGAAATAAGCAAAGAAAATTATAAGAATAAAGTACATTCCCGCATACCACCAGGAATCGCTCTGGAAAGCATTAAAGAACTTTTCCCAGAAAGTGCCTTCGTACTTATCGGATGAAATAAACATCTGAACAGTGCCTGGCAACGAAAGGATGGATGATGCAAAGATAATGGGAAGTACGCCGCTCATATTGATTTTAATCGGCATATGAGTGGACTGACCGCCATACATTTTGCGGCCCACAACGCGCTTTGCATACTGAATGGGAAGTCTTCTTTCGGCATTATCCATGAACACGATGTATGCAATCATAAGAAGGAATACAATGAAGATGGCCGGAACAAGGAATTTATAAACCGTGCGGCCCGTGTTCAGATACTGGATATATTGCTTAATGATTGTGGGGAATCTTGAAACGATACCTGCGAAAAGTATAATTGAAATACCGTTGCCGATACCGTCGATTGTGATTTGTTCACCGAGCCACATGATAACGGCCGTGCCTGCGGTAAGAACCGCAATGATAACGATTGCCTGGAAAACAGCCGCAAAGCCTGTGAAGGCATTGCCTGCGGCATCCTTCATAAGATAATCGTTTGCACGAAGGAAGAAGAAATATGCAAGGGATTGAAGAAGACCGAGCACAACCGTAACTATACGGGTGATGGAAGCGATTTTCTTTCTGCCCTCTTCGCCTTCCTTTTGAAGCCTTTCAAGTGCCGGAATGGCAACTGCCAACAGCTGCATGATAATGGACGAGTTAATGTACGGTGTGATAGACATAGCGAATATCGTGCCGTAAGTAAACGCACTACCTGTCATAAGACTGAGATAGGTAAGAATCGTATTACCTTTGCCGACATCAATTTCATTAACGATGTTAAGAAACGGCACAGGAATCATTGATCCGATTCTGAAAATGAGAATAACAAATGCCGTGAAAAGCATTTTCTTTCTGATTTCCGGAATCTTCCACGCATTAACGATGGTCTTTATCATTTAAAGCACCTCCACCGTGCCACCTGCAGCTTCAATTTTTTTGCTTTAGCGGATTCACTAACAGCATTTACTTTTTACTGTAAGAGCCTTAGTGATTTCTCCGTTAGCGAGAACTTTAACGCCGTCGAGTTCCTTTGCGAACAAGGCCGCAAGCCTTGAGGCTTTCAACATCAACAACGGCATTTGCCTCGAATTTTTCCTCAAGAGCGCCAACATTAACTACTGCATATTCTGTGCGGAAGATATTGTTGAAGCCTCTTTTGGGAACGCGTCTTTGAAGGGGCATCTGACCGCCTTCAAAGCCGGGACGGCGGCTGTAACCCGAGCGTGCCTTAGCACCCTTGTGACCCTTGCCGGCAGTTTTGCCCTGGCCTGAGCCTGCACCGCGTCCGATTCTCTTAACGGCTTTCTTTGAGCCTTCAGCAGGAGAAAGTTCATGTAATTTCATTATCTGCACCTCCTCTTATGCTTCTTCGACCTGAACAAGATGGCAGATCTTTTTGATCTTGCCCTTTGTTTGATCGTTATCCGGCTGAACCGTAACATTACCTATTTTGCGAAGACCGAGAGAGTGTGCCGTGGCAATCTGATCTTTCTTGCAGCCGATTAAGCTTTTTGTAAGTTTGATTTTAACATCTGCCATGATTGCACCCTCCTTAGCCTAAAATCTTTTTAACGGACTTGCCGCGGATAGCAGCAACCTCTTCAGCTGTGCGAAGCTGAGAAAGGCCGTTAATTGTTGCGCGAACAACATTATAAGGATTGTTTGATCTGATAGCCTTTGTGCGGATATCACCGATACCTACGGTTTCAACAACCGCACGAACGGGGCCGCCTGCGATAACGCCGGTACCCTTGGGAGCGGGCATAAGCAAAACTTCGCCTGCGCCGAACTTGCCGGTGATTTCGTGAGGAATTGTTGTTCCTCTTAAAGCTACCTTGATAACATTTTTCTTAGCGTCTTCTATGCCTTTGCGAATGGCATCCGGAACTTCGCCGGATTTACCAACACCAAAGCCAACAAGACCGTTTCCGTCTCCTACAACAACAAGTGCCGAGAACTTGAAAATACGACCGCCTTTTACGGTTTTGGAAACACGGTTGATGGTTACAACTCTTTCTTCAAGTTCCATTGAAGATACGTCAATCTTTGCCATAAAGTATTTTCCTCCTTCGTTAGAACTTAAGTCCGCCTTCACGGGCACCGTCTGCAACAGCAGCAACACGACCGTGATAGATGTAACCGCCGCGGTCAAATACGCATTCTTCAATGCCCTTTGCCTTGGCTCTTTCCGCTAATGTTTTACCAACGGCCTTAGCCGCTTCCACGTTTCCGCCGTAACCTGCGAAATCCTTTTCAACTGTTGAAGCCTGTGCAAGAGTTACACCTGCTACATCGTCTATAAGCTGAACGTAAATATTGCTGAGGGAGCGATATACGTTAAGTCTGGGACAATCAACAGTACCTGAAACCTTGCCACGAACTCTTGTGTGGCGCTTCTGCCTTGCTTTGTTAGCATCCTGTCTTGAAACCATTGTAATTCACTCCTTCCCTTATTTCTTACCTGCTTTGCCTTCCTTGCGGCGAATATGCTCTTCGGCATATTTGATACCCTTGCCTTTATAGGGCTCCGGAGGTCTCTTTTCGCGAACCTGAGCTGCGAACTGACCAACAGCCTGCTTATCAGCACCGGAAATTACGATCTGGTTAGCAGAGGGGCATTCAATTTTAACGCCTTCGGGGGCTGTCATTATAACCTGGTGAGAGAAACCGAGGTTCATAACAAGGTTTGCGCCCTGCATCTGAACACGGTAGCCGACACCGTTTACTTCGAGAACCTTCTTGAAGCCGTTTGTTACGCCTTCAACCATGTTGTGGATAAGCGCACGGGTAAGACCGTGAAGCGCTCTGTTCTCTTTTTCATCATTGGGTCTTGATACGTTAATCTCGTTGCCTTCAACTTTAACACCGATAACAGGGGCTTTATCCATGGTAAGAGTACCATTGGGGCCTTTAACGGTTACAGTGTTGCCGTCAAGCGTTACATCAACGCCGGCAGGGATTACGATCGGCTTTAAGCCTATACGAGACATCCTACTGCACCTCCCTTACCAAATAAACGCCAGAACCTCGCCGCCAACATTCTGCTTGCGAGCTTCTCTGTCTGTCATAATGCCTTTTGAAGTTGAAATGATTGCAACTCCGAGGCCTTTCATTACCTTGGGCATATCCTCAACATTTGAGTAAATACGAAGGCCGGGCTTCGACACTCTGCGAAGACCTGTGATTACCTGAGATTTACCCTCACCGTATTTAAGAGTTACGCGGATAACGCCCTGTTTATCATCATCAATAATTTTATAAGCTTTGATATAACCTTCATCAACAAGAATCTGAGCAATTGCTTTTTTCATCTTTGACGCAGGAATATCTACTGTATCGTGCTTAGCCGAGTTAGCATTACGAATTCTCGTAAGCATATCAGCGATAGGGTCTGTAATATGCATTGATATTTCCTCCTTATTATTTTAGCAATTCTCGGTTCTTACCAAGAAGATTTTGTTACGCCGGGAATTTCACCCTTGTGTGCGAGCTCTCTGAAACAAATACGACAAACGCCATACTTACGAAGGTATGCATGAGGTCTACCGCAGATTTTACATCTGTTGTAAGCTCTTGTTGAATACTTAGCAGGCTTTGCAGCCTTGACTTTCATAGATGTTTTTGCCACGATAATCCCTCCTTACTCTGCAAACGGTGCGCCCATCAGCTTGAGCAGCTCCCGTGCTTCTTCATCTGTGTTTGCGGTGGTTACCATAATGATATCCATACCGCGCACCTTGTCGATCTTGTCATATTCGATCTCGGGGAAAATCAACTGCTCTTTGATACCCATGGCATAGTTGCCGCGGCCGTCAAATGAATTGGGGTTGATACCTCTGAAGTCGCGTACTCTGGGAAGAGCGAGATTGAAGAATCTGTCAAGGAATTCATACATCTTGTCTCCGCGGAGAGTAACTTTAACGCCGATGGGCATGCCTTCACGAAGTTTGAAGTTAGCAACAGACTTCTTTGCACGGCAAATGATCGGCTTTTGACCTGTGATGATGCCGATATCGTTAACGATAGCATCAACTACTTTTGAATTTTCACGGGCTTCGCCGCAACCAACATTGAGAACAATCTTGTCAAGCTTCGGGATTTGCATAACAGATTTGTAGCCGAATTTCTTCATCAATGCCGGAGCAACTTCGCTCTTATAGGTTTCTTTTAACCTTGCAGCCATTGTTATGTTCCTCCCTTACTTAAAATTCATTACCGCATTTGTCATTTTTACAAACGCGTTTACCGTCTTTATGACCTACACGGGTAGCCTGACCGCATTTGGGGCAAACGAGCTGAACCTTTGATGCATAAAGAGCGGATTCAACCTCAACGAGGCCGCCCTGATCACCCATCTTACGGGGCTTAACATGCTTGGTAACTACGTTTACGTTTTTAACGATTACTTTACCCTCTTTGGGGCTTACGGCGATAACTTCACCCTTAACGCCCTTTGATTTACCGCTGAGAACCACTACGGTATCACCGGTTTTAACAAACATTTTACTCATTATCACGCACCTCCATTAAAGTACTTCCGGAGCGAGAGAAAGGATCTTCATATAATCCTTATCACGGAGCTCTCTTGCTACCGGTCCGAAAATACGGGTGCCACGAGGAGTTTTATCCTCTTTGATAATTACGGCAGCATTTTCATCAAAACGAATGTACTGACCGTCGTCACGACGTACACCTTTAGTTGTACGAACGATGACTGCTTTAACAACTTCGCCTTTTTTTACAACGCCGTTCGGCGCAGCCTTCTTAACGGAAGCAACGATCACGTCGCCGATGTTGGCGTATCTTCTGCCGGAGCCGCCGAGAACACGGATACAAAGAATTTCCTTTGCGCCTGTGTTGTCTGCAACCTTGAGGCGACTTTCCTGTTGTATCACAGCATTTTCCTCCTTCGTACTGCAAAATAACACTTTGCTCATCTTGCAGTTATTATTTTATTAAACTAATTTTTAAAAAGCTTGTAATTCGCAATGATTACTTTGCCTTTTCAATGATCTCAACCACACGCCATCTCTTATCCTTGCTCATCGGGCGGGTTTCCATAATAAGAACCTTATCGCCTACGCCGCAGGTGTTTTTCTTCGTCGTGTGCTTTTATATTTAACCGTACGGTTAATGATTTTGCCGTAAAGCGGATGACGAACCTTGTCTTTAATAGAAACAACAACGGTTTTGTCCATCTTATCGCTTGATACTACACCAACTCTTGTTTTTCTGAGGTTTCTTTCACTCATCACAAACTACCTCCTATCTTAAGAATTTGAGCTTGCAAGCTCGATTTCGCGCTCAACTGTTTTGATGCGTGCGATATCTTTTCTTACAGCTTTAATTCTCATCGGGTTGTCGAGCTGATTGATAGCCTGCTGAAAAATGAAGATTGAAAAGCTCTTCTTTAAGCTCTGCAAGCTTAGCTGCGCGCTGATCTGCGCTTAAAGCTTTGATTTCTGCTGCTTTCATTACTGCTCGCCTCCCTCTTCTTTAACTACGAATTTGCATTTGATAGGAAGTTTGTTGGCTGCAAGACGCATTGCCTCACGAGCCATACTCTCTTCAACGCCGCCGAGCTCAAACATAACTCTGCCCGGCTTAACTACTGCTACCCAGTAATCAACGTTACCTTTACCTTTACCCATACGGGTGTCGGCAGGTCTTGCGGTGATCGGCTTATCGGGGAAAATCTTAATCCAAACCTGACCGCCACGCTTTGTGTAACGCGTCATTGCGATACGGGCTGCTTCAATCTGAGCTGCCGTGATCCATGCAGGCTCTGTTGCCTGAAGGCCATACTGGCCGTATGTTACTTTATTACCTCTTGTAGCCTCACCGGTCATACGACCTCTGTGCTGCTTACGGTGTTTAACACGCTTTGGTAAGAGCATTATTGATTTCCTCCTTCCTTACGTCTGCTTCTGTTGTCTCTGCCGCCGTTGCGACGAGAATTGCCGGATCTTCTTTGGGGCTTATTTCTGCTTTCGTGAAGAACTTCGCCCTGATAAATCCAAATCTTAACACCGATGCGGCCGTAAGTTGTTGCAGCCTCTGCGGTGCCGTAATCAATATCCGCACGAATTGTTTGAAGCGGAATTGTGCCTTCCTTATATGTTTCGGAACGTGCGATTTCCGCACCGCCGATACGACCGGAAACCTGAACCTTAATACCGCGTGCGCCGAGCTTCATCGTGTTTCTGATAGCCATTTTAACCGCACGACGGAAGGAAACGCGCTTTTCAAGCTGAGTTGCGATGCTCTGAGCAACGAGAGTTGCATTGAGATCGGGCTGCTTGATTTCGATGATGTTAATGAAAACTTCATCGTTCTTTTTGCCGAGCTTCTTAGCGCAAATTGCTTTGAGCTTTTCGATTTCAGCGCCCTGCTTACCGATAACCATACCGGGCTTTGCACAGTGAATGTTAATTCTTACACGCTTAGCGTCGCGCTCGATTTCTACTTTGGGAACACCTGCACTCTTGAGAGATTCAAGAAGGTATTTACGAAGATTATAATCTTCAACAAGCGTGTTGCCGAAGTCTGCCTTCTTTGCATACCAGCGGGAGTCCCAGTTTTTAATAACGCCGATTCTTAAACCGGTAGGATTACATTTCTGTCCCATTCAACTTTCCTCCTCGCTTAGTCTTCCGTTTCTTTAACGGTGATTGTGATATGAGATGTTCTCTTATTGATTCTGTATGCTCTGCCCTGAGCTCTGGGGCGAATTCTCTTAAGAGTGGGGCCCGCAGTAACATTGCAGTAGCTTACATATAATCTTGAAGTATCCATATTGTTGTTGTTCTCCGCATTAGCCATTGCAGATTTGAGAACCTTTGCAAGCGGTTCGCAAGCTGCCTTAGGTGTGTGCTTGAGAATAGCCATTGCCTTATCGCAAGGCTGATTTCTTATAAGGTCAAGAACGATTTGCACCTTTCTGGGAGAAATACGAACATATGTTGCTTTTGCTGTTGCTTCCATAGTTAATTCTCCTTTCATTACTTCGTGGTCTTTGCGCCTGCGTGACCGCGGAACGTTCTTGTGGGGGCGAATTCGCCGAGTTTGTGTCCAACCATATCCTCGGTAACATAAACCGGAACATGCTTTCTTCCGTCATGAACAGCAAATGTGTGTCCTACGAACTCAGGGAAGATTGTTGAACTTCTGGACCAGGTTTTGATAACCTGCTTGTCGCCCTTTTCATTAAGAGCAACAACTTTTTTATAAAGGCTTTCTTCTACATAAGGGCCTTTTTTAGTACTTCTACTCATTTAATCTTCTCCTTTCTGATTATTTACCGTTACGACGTCTTACGATCATCTTATTGGATGCTTTCTTCTTGTTGCGAGTCTTATAGCCGAGAGCAGGCTTGCCCCAAGGAGTAACAGGACCGGGACGACCGATGGGTGATTTACCTTCACCACCGCCGTGGGGGTGGTCGTTCGGGTTCATAACAGAACCGCGAACTGTGGGTCTCCAGCCCATGTTGCGCTTGCGGCCTGCTTTACCGATTTTAACATTAGCGTGATCGGTGTTGCCTACAACGCCGATTGTTGCCATGCATTCAGCGGGAACATTGCGAAGCTCGCCCGAAGGAAGTCTGAGAAGTGCATAAGCACCTTCAAGAGCCATAAGCTGAGCACTGTTGCCTGCGGAACGAGCAAGCTGAGCACCTCTGCCGGGATAAAGCTCTACATTGTGGATAACTGTGCCGACCGGGATATTCTTAAGAGGAAGTGCATTACCTGCAACGATATCTGCGTTCGGGCCTGCTTCAACGGTTGCGCCCACTTTAAGGCCTTCCGGAGCAATGATATAGTTCTTTACGCCATCCTCATACTGAATGAGAGCGATGTGTGCGGAACGGTTGGGATCGTATTCGATAGTCTGCACTGTTGCAGGCATATCAAATTTCTGTCTCTTAAAATCAATAACGCGGTATTTTCTTCTGTTGCCGCCGCCGCGATGACGAACGGTGATTCTTCCGTAAGAGTTACGGCCTGATTTTTTGCTGATGGGAACAAGCAAGGATCTTTCAGGGGCAACTTTAGAGAGGGAAGAATAATCGGTAACCGACATGTTTCTTCTTGAAGGGGTAGTCGGCTTAAAATTCTTAATAGCCATTATTATTTTTCCTTTCTGAATAACTTTGCGAAGGGATGGCACCCTTCATACTTCATCATCCGAAATATCTCTTTTGCTATACTATATTATATAGTAGCCGTTACATCATATCGTTGAAGAATTCGATTTCCTTTGAATCCTCGGTAAGAGTAACGATTGCCTTTTTCCATGAAGGAGTGTAGCCCTTGTTTACACCCTGACGGCGCTCACGGCCACGAACATTTATTGTGTTTACCTTAGCAACTTTAGTGCCGGGGAAAACCTCTTCAACGGCTTTGGCGATTTCGATTTTGTTTGCGTCTTTAGCAACCTTAAAGGTATATTTTTTCATCATAAGGCCGGTCATTGATTCCTCAGTGATAATCGGCTTAACGATAATGTCATGAGCAGTTTTCATTATGCATATACCTCCTCGATTTTCTTAGCCGCATCTTTAAGAACAACGATTTCGTTGCAATTAAGGATGTCATATACGCAAAGGGTGTTTACGGTAACAACCTTAACGCCCTCGATGTTGCGTGCGCTCTTGTAAACAACTTCGTTGTTCTCGGGAAGAACGAGAAGAACCTTTTTGCCGGTTTTAAGCTTTTCAAGCATTTCGGCAATTGCCTTTGTTTTGATTGCTTCAAGCTCAATCTTGTTTACTACAAGCATTTCAGACTCTGCAACCTTTGTGGAAAGGGCTGATTTCATAGCGAGTCTTTTAACTTTCTTGTTGATATTAACGGTGTATTTTCTTGGCTTGGGGCCGAGAGCAATACCGCCGTGTGTCCACTGCGGGCTTCTTGTGGAGCCCTGACGAGCACGGCCTGTGCCCTTTTGCCTCCAGGGTTTTGCGCCGCCGCCTGAAACCTCAGAACGAGTGAGAGTTGACTGCGTGCCCTGGCGCTGTGCAGCAAGATAGCTGACAACTGCAAGATGCATTGCATATCCGTTCGGCTCAATACCGAAAACAGAATCTGCAAGTTCCAATTTTGAAGTCTTGCGACCTTCTTGGTTATAAACCTGAACCTGTGCCATTTGTATCTCTCCTTTCGTTAAGCTTTAACAGCGTCTGCAATTACAACGATTCCGCCTTTAGGACCGGGAATCGCGCCCTTGATTGCAATAAGATTATTTTCTGCGTCAACCTTAGCAACCGTGAGGTTTTGAACTGTTACTGTTTCGTGACCGTAATGACCGGCCATCTTTCTGCCTTTGAATACTCTTGACGGGCTGGAGCACGCACCGAGTGAACCCTGGTGACGAGCATTCGGGCCTGTGCCGTGAGATTCACGGAGTCTTGAGAAATTCCAACGCTTGATTGCGCCGGCAGTTCCGTGACCCTTTGATGTGCCCTTTACATCAACGATTTCGCCTGCTTCAAAAGCATCTGCCTTAATGATGTCGCCAACATTAAGAGCGGAGCAATCTTCAAGGCGGAACTCCTTAAGAGTTTTCTTGGGAGCTACATCGTTCTTTGCAAAGTGGCCCTTCATGGGTTTGTTGAGCTTGTTGACTTTAACATCGCCGAAGCCCACCTGAACAGCCTCATAGCCGTCGTTTTCGATTGTTTTCTTCTGGGTAATTACGCATGGACCTGCTTCAACAACGGTAACGGGGATAACCTTGCCGTTTTCATCGAAGATCTGGGTCATGCCGATCTTTTTACCGATAAGACCTTTTTTCATATTTTTCCTCCTTGGTTATTGGTTGGTTTCCCAACTTGACCTCGTCAAGCGCGATTATAATTTGATTTCGATTTCAACGCCTGCCGGGAGCTCAAGACTTGTCAGCGCTTCAACAGTTTTGTTTGAAGGTCTGAGAATGTCAATGAGTCTTTTGTGTGTTCTCTGCTCAAACTGCTCACGGCTGTCCTTATACTTATGAACAGCGCGAAGGATCGTAACAACTTCCTTTTCGGTGGGAAGCGGAATCGGGCCGCTTACCTGAGCACCGGTAGCCTTAGCTGTTTCAACGATCTTTTCGGAAGCCTGATCAACAAGATTGTGATCATAGCCTTTAAGTCTGATGCGGATCTTAACTTTGCTTGCTGCCATTTACTTTTCCTCCTGAAAAATATTGGTGCGAGTCTTAACCTTTATTTTTCCACCCACCCGTGTGTTTCAAGCCTGCTCTTTAAAAAAGCCGAATGACGCAGCATCATTCGGGCAGACCTTATGCAGGTTGCGAACATACGCAAGCTATTCGCATAAGGAAAATCAAAGGTATAATTTCGCCCGGTTTAAAATCGGACATACTCCGCCGAAATTCCCGCTTTGAATCAAGCGCCACCTCCGGCATCATCGCATATCTTGGTTGTGAGAAAACCGCATATATAAATAATTATAATATACGCCTTTTTCACACGCTCGATTATTATATATTAAAAAGCGAGGGTTTGTCAATATATAAATTCAAAAAAAGTTTTTTTCGTTATTTTTCACAAAGTTTTCATTCATAATTTTGTAGAGTTGCACAGTAAATTTATTTTCGTAAAAACAAAAATAACGCACTTTTCGATTGCCGAAAAAAATGCGTTTGAATATTTTATAAATATTTTATATTCATTAAAAAAATGTAAAAAAACGGCGGCGAAGCACCATAGCAATGCACATAATTCGCCGCCGCGCCAAATCAGGTTGCAAGAAGCCCGGCTGCACGCAGATTTGCAAGCAAGGCGTTAAATTGTTCAACAATATCATCGGTACCCGTCGCATCCGCAACCGCAGCCGCCGGAGTAACCGTTCCCGCAGGACCTGTTGCACCAACTTCACCTTGTATGCCTTGAGGACCCGTAGCACCTGTTGCGCCTTGAGGACCCGTAGCGCCTGTGGCTCCGGTTGCACCGACTTCACCTTGAATGCCCTGAGCACCTGTGGCGCCTGTTGCGCCTTGAGGACCCGTAGCGCCTGTGGCTCCGGTGGCGCCGACTTCACCTTGTATGCCTTGAGCGCCTGTGGCTCCGGTGGCGCCGACTTCGCCTTGAATGCCTTGAGCACCTGTGGCGCCTGTTGCGCCTTGTGGACCCGTAGCGCCTGTGGCTCCGGTTGCACCGACTTCACCTTGAATGCCTTGAGCACCTGTGGCGCCTGTTGCGCCCTGAATACCGGCGGGGCCTTGTGCGCCTACTGGGCCTTGGGGACCGGTTGCACCTGTAGCTCCCGTGGCACCCGTAGGACCGATCGGTCCGCCTGCGGGTCCGGCAGGGCCCGTCGGCCCTGTCGGGCCGGTAACGCCTTGGCAGCAGCACGCCGCAGGTTTGCAGGAGGTCACATTCATTTCACAGTTACAAAAAGAATTTATATCCGTTCCTCTGTAATAAGTCATATATTTTACCCACCCTATCATCATATAAGATACATAAAGTATCTAAATCATTATATTCGTGGCGGCAATCATCGGTTACCCGCTTTTTTTGCTCAAAAATATTTCTTGTTGTGAAGATATGCAGAAGAAGCAGGGCGATATCCGCCTGCGATTTCGTTATATTTTTTTCTGCCGATTCATAATCACCGAGCGCGTCATAACAAACGCAAAGCCCGATTGCGGGCAAAAAACCGTGGGAATCCGTATTCACAAACCCACCCTTTTCGGCATTTTCGTTAAGCGACAAAGCCGAACGAAACCAGAAAAGAGCTTTATCATATTGCCTTTGCTCCAAAAACAGATTGCCTATATCACAGCAAATCTCCGCCCTTGCGGGAGCGTAAATAAACGCGCCGAGCAAGGCAGAAAGCGCACCGCCGAAATCGCCGAGCGCTTTTTTGCTATGTGCACACACTCTGCACGCCTCGATATTGTTTTCAAGCCATCCCCGGCCCGATTGCAGGAATTTTTCAAGCACCGAAGCAGCCTTTTTCATATTGCTTATTATAATAAAGTTCTCTGCCGTAATAAAATTCATCGCGCGGTGAAAACGGCTCGCCGAGCGCAAGCTGCTTTTCGTAAATCAGCAAATTTCTGTTTGAATATTCCGTTTTAACCGATTTATGAGTTACTGCAATATCACAATATTCAACGGGCTGTGGGCAGGCAATTGCCTCATGCACTCTGCCCCGCCATTTTAAACCCGCATTGTTTTTAATCAGCCTTTCACGATAATACCAAAAAGTGGGATTGCCAAGCTCGTCAAACGCCGTGTTATAGCGCATATAAAAGGCATTAACGCTCTTTTCGGCACTCCGCTTTAAATCAATCAGCTTTTCAAGATCGGGCGGCAGCAGAACATCATCCGCATCAAGCCACAAAATATAATCCCGTTCGGCTTTTGAAAACGCAAAATTACGCGCCGCCGAAAAATCATCGCACCATTCAAAATCAAAAACCTTGTCGCTGTATCGGGCGGCGATTTCTTTTGTTTTATCCGTGCTGCCTGTATCTACTGTTATAATTTCATCCACAGTCCGCAAAGCGCTGTTCAGGCAGCGTGCAAGCACGCGCTCCTCGTTTTTAACTATCATACACAGGCTTATGCCAATCAAATCAATCACCCCATATATGATATGCAAAACGGGTGCAAATGCTAAAAGCTGCGTATTTAAAGCACAAAAACGGCATGCCCCAAGACACGCCGTTTATTTAATAGGATATATAAAATAATGATATTATTTACTACTGCTCGCCCGAAAGCTGTTTCCAATGGATTTTGCAATATTCTTTGCCGTCTATCGGAGGATATTTTGAATCATCGGTTTTTGCTTCGTTATAGCATGTGTATTCGCCCACATAAGCACAGCGTTTTACATCGCCGCCCTCCGAAAGGCCGGGGATAAACGCCGCAAGGAAAACAGCAGCCACGGCAACGGTAATAACCGCTGCGCCGGCTTTGCCTTTTGTCCACCCAAGGAATTTAACCTTTGCCAAATCGATTTTATCGATTTGCTTAAAGAGCTTAACATTTTCCGCCAAACGAACATAGAGCTTTGCGATGAAATAGCCGCAAACGCCCGCAAGCGTGCCGATGAGCATGCCGCCGATAACATCGGTGGGATAATGAACCATAAGATAAACACGGCTGCCCATTGTGCAAACTGCAATCACGGGGAATATCCACGAAAGCTTCTTTTTGCCGTCTTTCCTAAACATAAGGGCAAGAGCCATTGAAATTTCAAATACGCCGGTGGTGTGACCGCTGGGGAAAGAATAATCGCTTTCGCTCAGCGCGCCCGCGCCGATATAGGCTTTCCAATAAAAATCAACATCCTGAAGTGTGTTATACGGTCTTATACGCAATACCGCGGGCTTTGCGATAACATTCGTTACCAAAGTGCCTATCACAATTGCGCTCACCAAAGCAACGCCGTATTTTCTTGTTTTTTTGAACAGCAAAAGCACAAGGGCAATGACGGCTATCGGAATTATGAAATTCTCGTCGCCGAATGCCGTAAAGAACTTGGCCACATAGGTTAAGAATGTGCACTGAATTGCTGCGAAGAGTTTGAATATGGCTATATCAAAGCCGTAAAAGGCTTTATCAAGGCTTTCGCCCACAGTCATCAAAAATCAAATGCATATAATCGCTCCTTTATAAAAAAATTAAGCAGGCAAAAATGCAAAAAGTGCCGTGCCGCACCGATTTATTTATATCGGATTTGGCTTTTGCCCACTTGCTATAAACATATATTACCAAAAACCGGCTCCTTTTTTTCAAGTTTGGTTTTGCGGATTTGTTACAAGTTATTAACACTCTTTCAATAATTCTATGATACCTTGTATGATAAATTCAAGATAAATGAAGGATTTACCCGAATTAAACCCGATTGCATTCATTAAAATAGGCAAAAATATTAAGGAGATTTATGATAACAGATCCGTATAAAGTGCTTGGGGTGCCGCACGGCGCATCCGAAGAGGAATGTGCCAAAGCATACAGAAAGCTTGCAAAAAAATACCATCCCGACCTTAATCCCGGCGATGAAAACCGCCGCTAAAAAAATGGCGGAAATCAACGCCGCATTTGACCAAATAAAAAGCGGCAACGCCCCGCAGGCGGGATATTCCGCACGCTCAAGGCGCGGCAGCTCCGATTCCGCTTCCGATTATTACACGGCGGCTGCCAGATTTATAAACAACCGCCAATTTAGGCAGGCAATAAATCTGCTCGGCGGAATTGAGGACAGAACCGCGCATTGGTACTACCTTTCCGCCGTGGCGAACTACGGCGCAGGAAACAGAGACATTGCGCTTTCCCACATTCAGCAAGCCTGCGCCATGGAACCGGGAAACTACACATATTCCGCCACATACGAGCGAATCAGGCGCAATGCTTCGGGCTATGCAAACCCCTTTGGCGGCTTCGCGGATTTCAGCGGTTTCGGCGATTTTTGACGGTTATGACGAAGCTGACGATGAGCCGAGAACGCACACCGTTTTTCACCACAAACGGCGGCTGCCTCACAAGAGTGCTCAAAAATCATTTTGCATAATCGTGGCAATACGCATTATTATTTGGCTTGCGCTTTCGGCGATTTCGGCAATAAGCAGTTCGCGAAACTACAATCCCGGCAGGCAGCCTTCAACAGGCTACAGCCAAAGCTACGGCGGTTCGTATTCGGAGCAAAAAGATTCGCAAAATTCCGCCGATAATTCTTACGGAAGCTATTTCGGCTCCGCTTCGGGCGATTCGCAAAGCGGATAAAAGTCGCAAGAGCACAATCATCACAACAAATCAATCATATCGGATTTTGCACCGCACAAAGCAACAACGCATGAACAATTCGGCAGTGCAAAATTAAAAAAAGAGGCTATATAGTGTGAAAAAAATCACACTAATCGGATTATATTGCCTTCAAAATTTGCCGGCGGCATAATTTTGAAATGGCTAAAATCACCATTTACACCTGTTCAGGCAACGCAGGATATAAAGGTGATTTTTTTAATAAACTATTTGTTGCCTGAAAGGTTATGGTGATTATTATGAAAAAATTTTTTAACAATGCAGCCGTAAAGCTGCAAAAAAATTTATGTACGGCAGATACGGCACCGATTCGCTATACAGAGCGCTGCTTTGGATTTTTATAGCAATAACACTTCTTGCGGCAATACTCGGCAGAACGGTTAATTCAATTTGCTACACCGTGCTTTCCGTTATCGGCTGGGTTGTTATAATTTATGCATTTTACAGATTCTTTTCAAAAAACATCGAAAAGCGCCGCGCGGAAAACGCGAAATGGCTTAAAATGACGGGCGGAATACGCAAAAAATTCAATCTGCTCGGCAACAGAATAAAAATTCCGGAAAAACGCATGTTTTCAGAACCTGCCCCGGCTGCAAGGCCGTACTCAGAATGAAAAAAAGGCAAAGGGAAAGCACGAGGTAACATGCCCGCACTGCGGCACGAAATTCAAATTCAGCGTTCGTTTTTAACTCGGCGGCTGTTGAAATATTGAAATTTCGGCGTGCTTATGTTAATATATAATCAAATGAGGTGAGCGTATTATGCAAATTAAAGAAAGCGCCGAAAATTATCTTGAAACAATCCTTGTGATTCACACGGAAAAAGGATATTGCAGATGCATCGATATTTGTAACAAAATGGGATTTTCAAAGCCCTCCGTTTCGGTGTATATGAAAAATCTTAAGGACGACGGCTATGTTTTGATAGACGAAAACGGCGATATCTCATTAACCGAAAAAGGAAAAGGCATTGCCGAAAAGATTTACGACAGGCATAATGTTATCGCAGGCTTTCTGATGCAGCTCGGCACACCCGAAAAAATTGCATTTCAGGATTCCTGCAAAAATAGAGCACGATATCAGCGAAGAAAGCTTCAGCTTGATAAAAGAGCAATATCTTAAAAATTTGGGAATCAAATAATTATACGGCAAAGCAAAAGCGCAGCGGAAATAAAACCGCTGCGCTTTGTTGTTTTTATTAACCCTTATTGCTTGCCGAGTGAAAAGCCGGCAAAATTCCGCTATTCTCTTGGCAGATTATTTATATACATGGCAGTGCCGCCGGGCATAATTTCAAAGCCGTGCTTTTCGTAAAACGGCACATTTTTCTTTTTATCGGGCATCAGCTCAATATAAAGATAATCCTTATATTTTTCCTTAATGCGCCTTAAAAATTCGCCCGCTATTCCGCGGCCCTGATATTCGGGCTTAACGAGCGCATAATGCAAAAAAGCAACCATGGCGCCGTCGTCAATCGCGCGGATAAGACCGACAAGTTCATCGCCGCACCAAGCGGAAATAACGGTTTCCGAATTCATCAGCGCACGATAAAGCTTTTGGGGATATTTGCCCGAAACCCAGCCGACGGATAAGAACAATTCCTCTGCTTGCTTTTGATTAAATCTTTTTTTCCTCTGTAAATTCAATATTTTTTTCATATTTTGTTTTCTGTTATTTTAAATCCTTTATGTATTTTTCTCTTTTTTTGAAGGTTTTGCTTTGGCGGAAAATATAATTTTCGATTTTAACATTTTTCCGCATGGCGGATGAACAGCCCGTAGGCCGGCAGATTTCTGAATCTGTTTGCCTCTGGATACACATTTGCGTATTCGGGAATGAAAAGCCGCCTGTCAACCACATAGGGCCTTTTTGTGTTTGTGATATCTATATTTTTAAGCACCACATTTTTTACGCGCTTTGTAACGCCGTGTTGGCGATAGCCGCAAATTATAATCGGAATTTCCGCTTCGGTTGCCTTAAAGTTTTCAACCACAATGTTTTCGATTCGGCTTTTATGATTAAACCTGTTTTTATCCGCACAAGGCTTATTTTTAACAGACTCTCCGAACTCTATTGCCCGCGCGCTTTGAGCGCTTACCTTTGCCGCTCTGTTTCTGTTTCCGAGACGGATAAACAGCGGGCATTGGCAGCGATCCGCCGTGATATTTTTAATCGCAACATTTCTTAAAGCCATTCCGTCCACCGCTTCAAGCGCTATAGCGCTGACCGTGCCGGGATACAGATCCGTCATAAACAATTTGCAGTTTTCAATCAGCACATCCTCGATATCATGCGTTGTTTCCGTGCCGATTTTAATTGAATTTGTGCGCGAAATGATTTCGCAGTCGGCAATTTTAATATTGCGCATTGCAGAATCGCAGCCCTCCCACAGGGCGTTTTTGATAACGATTCCGTCATCTGCCGTGGAGATGAAGCAGTGCCTGATATCAACATTGCTTGAGCCGACCATATCGATTCCGTCCGCATTGGCGGCATTGCGATTATTGTTTATCACCAAATCATATATTTTAACATTTTCGCATTTATCGAGGCGAAAAAGTCCAATACGCGCTGTTTTCAATAATAAAATTATATGCTTTTTATATATTTTTGCAGTTTTTTTAAGCACGATCGGCCCACCGTATTTGCTTTCGTGTGCAAAGCGAAGCTGTGCCCTGTAATCGCGGCGCGTTTCGATTATATCCACATATTCGGGCGGAGCCGTCATATTTTTGCGCAAAAAACAGGCTCTCTGCCGAAATAATTGCCCAAGCCGTTTATTTTTCCGCCGCCGGTGATAACGATATTTTCAAGATTTTCGCCGTAAATCATTGTTTTATTCGTATATCCCCTGCCGCGCTTATCGGCGCAAATCGCACTGCCGTGCTCAATAAAAAAAGGGTTACATTGCTTTTAAGAAAAAAACCGTTGTGGCAGTGAAGCTGCCTCCGCTCACGAGCACAATACCTTTTGCCGAAGACGCTGCATCGATTGCCGCATTTATCGCCGACGCATTATCCGCATTTTCATCATTCGGCACCGCGCCGAAATCACGGATATCAAACACATTTTCGCTCAGCACTTCGGCAGGCAAGACATAATCGGATTCCGGATAATATGATGAAAAAAATCATAATCCCTAACCGCCGAATAAACATCGCCACTTGTTACCCTGATATCCTTGCCGAAAAAGCAGGGTTTTAAGTTTTTCCGACACCGCGTTTATAAACGGTTTTTCATACAGCTTCACTTCCGATATAAAAATATCAATTTAAATAAATATATAAAGAAAAAGAGCACCTGCCAAAGCAGATGCTCTTATTATGGTCGGAGTGACAAGACTTGAACTTGCGACCCCCAGACCCCCAGTCTGGTGCGCTACCACCTGCGCTACACCCCGCAATCAATTGCTTTAATACTATAACACAACATTTAAAGAAAAATCAATATAAAAATTCAAAAATTATTCAAATTTATTTTGGCTGAAAAAAATGCTCTTGAAAGAAAAGAGCATATGTGATAAAAATTATTGCAGTTTTTAATATCTCAAAGGGAGTTGTTATATATGAGCGGACATTCAAAATGGAGCACCATTAAAAGAAAAAAAGGTGCTAACGACGCCGCAAGAGCAAAAGTTTTCACAAAAATAGGCCGTGAGCTTGCCGTTGCGGTTAAAAACGGCGGCCCCGACCCCAATGTTAATTCAAAGCTTAAAGACGTTATCGCAAAGGCAAAGCAAAAACAATGTGCCGAACGATAATATTGAAAGAATGCTTAAGAAAGCCTCCGGCGAAAGCGGCGGAGCGGATTACGAAGAAATCATCTATGAAGGCTACGGCCCGAGCGGTGTTGCCGTTGTGGTTGAAGCTCTTACGGACAACAGAAACCGCACCGCAGGCGAAGTTAGGCATTATTTCGACAAAGCAGGCGGCAATATGGGCACAAGCGGCAGCGTTACATTTATGTTCAGCCGTGAGGGTGTTATTCTGATTGAAAAAGAAGATGTGGATGAAGATGCACTTATGATGGACGCGCTTGACGCCGGCGCAACCGATTTCATCACGGATGACGAAGATGTGTTTGAAATCCGCACCGAGGCAAACGATGTGGGCGCAATCCGCGACGATCTTGAGGCAAAGGGCTACAAGGTTATCTCCAGCGAGCCGGCATACATTCCCGCCACATATACCCGCCTTGAAAACCAAGAGGATATGATGAAAATGAGCCGCATGATTGATATGTTTGAAGAAAACGAAGATGTGCAGGCCATTTGGCACAACTGGGAAAACCCCGATGATTACGAGGGCTAAAACAAATAAATGGCAACAAAAAAGGAGTATCATCGGATACTCCTTTTTTTCTTATTTATTAAACAGTTTACGCAAAGCGCGCCTTATTTTGGCAAAAAAAGCGATTCGTGCATTCGCTTTTTCAAGGCGGAAATTTCTTTATTCTTTTCCGATATAACTTTTTCTATTTTTTTCGGAAATTTGATCTTTAAGAGCCTTTATTTCTTCGCCGCGCAATATCGCTTTTTGATTTATTTCACGCTTGCGCATAAGCAGCTCATATCTGTCGGCCCAATACTCATTTGCAAACGAAGCGAGCAATGCGGCGCCGTCAATATTTTTTGCTTTAATAAGTTCAAGCACTGCCATAATCATTCTGAAAAGCGCCGGATTATCAAACGCGCTGTGCGGATCCGGCTCGCCGCAGGCATAATACTGCCAAAGGCAAAGATTATCCAGGCAAGACAACCCGTATTTCAAATTCGCCCCGAATTTAGCGGAAAGAAAAATTTATATCAATATCATAATCGATTTTTGACGCGGCATTTGAAATAATCAAAAATGTGTTTTTCTTATGTTGCTTAATTATATTTTCAAAATTATTACGCTTTAAGAAAGCTTCATCCGATGTATTTATGCCCGTAATCGGAGTGAATTTTTCATTATAAGGATATTTTGCAATATCGAGCTGCGGATTTATTGCAACTGCGGAGCTTTCGGAAATAAAGCCGCACACGGCTATAGCCGCCGTGCCGCCGCCGGAGCGGCCGTAAAGCGTGATATCCCTGTTTTGAACGCCGAGCAAGCGCGAAATTTCGCACACAAGACTTGCAACATATTCCCTGTAATCTTCCTTTTCTGTGCCGTTAAACCAGCCGAGCGGAAGCGCGGGATAATTATAAAACATGGGGTCATCTATGCAAAGCACGCTTGCATTTGTTTCAGCGCACCAAGACCAAGAAGAAAAAAAGTGGGAAACGGAGCAAGATCTCTGCCGCCGTTTCTTGTGCGCGCGCCGCTGAAAAAGACCACAAGCCTTTTTGCGCTGCCGCGATTGAAAAAAAGCATTCAATGCGGGCAGAGCCCAAAACGGAATAAAAGCGCGACGGCGGCAACGAATTGCCGCCGAAATCAAACCGCACGGATTTTGCATTAACGAGTGCAGGATCCGCCTTTTTATTTATTATATTGTTTTTGCAAGCCTCAACAGCCTGCTCGAAATCCGCCTGCAATTCAAACGAATTTATATCGGCAGAGCCAAACAAGGTTTCAAGTGATTTCATAATCGCTCCAAGCAAGATTATTCAGCCGAGGGCGCCTCTGCAGGCTTTTCGGCTTCGGTATTTTCCGTTTTAGGCTTTGCCGCAACAACTTTTTTAAGGATTTCTTTTTCCTCTTTCATTGCTTTGGCTTTACTGTCCCTAACATCGCGGGTCATTTCATCGTAAATATCCGAAACGGTGTCAACATCGCCCTGGGCGATAATATTGCCGTGATCAAGCAGAATTGCCGTGTCGCAAATCGCCTTAACCTGATCAATGCTGTGTGAAACGAAAAGCACGGTTACGCCCTTTTTCAAACATGGATTGAACTTTTTTTAAGGCTTTTTTTGTGCGAAACTTTGCGTCGCCTACGGAAAGCACTTCATCAAGAATAAGCACATCGGGCTCAACCGCGGTTGCAATTGAAAAGCCGAGCCTTGCCTTCATGCCCGATGAATAGTTTTTAAGCGGAACATTTATGAAATTGCCAAGCTCGGAAAAACTCAACAATTTCATCATATTTTTGATTCGATATATTCCCTTGAATAGCCGAGAATTGCGCCGTAAAGGAATATATTTTCCTTGCCGGAATAATTGGGGTCAAAACCCGCGCCGAGCTCCAAAAGAGGGGCTATAACGCCGCATTTTTCGATTTTTCCGGTTGTGGGCTTATAAACGCCTACTATGGCTTTCAGCAGGGTACTTTTACCTGCACCGTTAAAGCCGAGAATTGCAAGATGCTCGCCCTTTTTAACATCAAAGCTGATGTTGTTAAGAGCGTGAAACTTTTTATATTCAAGCTTATGAGTTATAAGCTTGATAACATATTCCTTCAGGTTATCGACTTTCTCTTTATTCAGTTGGAAAGACATTGTTACATTCTGAACGGAAATTGCAACATCATCACGCATAAATATACCTGCCTTATTTTAAACTTTGCAACTTATGCGGCAAAACCGAAAGCCGGGTGTGCCGCGGAGAAGCGATAATCAGTCCTCAAAAAAACAGCGCCCTTGGCACCGCTTGTAACATGCTGAGCATATCTTTTAAGATATCCCGAAAGATTTTGAGCCGGAGGCTGCCATTTTGCTTTTCTTTCGGCAAGCACTTCATCGGAAACATTAACCTTAAGCACTCTTGCCGGAATATCGATTTCGATTTCATCGCCGTCCTCAACAAGTGCGATCGTGCCGCCCTGAGCCGCTTCGGGGCTTACATGGCCGATGGAAGCGCCTCTTGTGGCACCGCTGAAACGGCCGTCAGTAAGCAAAGCAACAGAGTTGCCGAGACCCATACCGATGATTGCCGAGGTGGGAGAAAGCATTTCCCTCATGCCGGGGCCGCCTTTCGGGCCTTCATACCTGATAACAACAACATCGCCGGCAACGATTTTGCCGCCGTTGATTGCCGCAATAGCCTCCTCTTCGCTGTTAAAGCACTTTGCAGGGCCTTTATGCTGCATCATTTCGGGAGCAACAGCGCCCTTTTTAACAACGGAGCCTTCTTCTGCAAGATTGCCCCAAAGCACTGCGATACCGCCGTCCTTGGAAAACGGATTGTCAAGCGTGTGGATGATTTCACCGTCTGCGTCGGGGGCGTTTGCGATTCTGTCTGCAACAGTGCCGTTTACGGTGAGTGCGTCTGTATTTATCATGCCGCCCTTTGCAAGCTCTTTCAACAACGGCTTGAATGCCGCCCACATCATTAAGATCCGTAATAAACACAGAGGAAGCGGGATTAAGCTTGCAGATTTGCGGAGTTTTTTTGCCGTATTCATCAAGCATTTTAAGATCTATATCATGGCCTGCCGCATGGGCAATGGCGGTTAAATGCAAAATTGTGTTTGTTGAGCAGCCGATAGCCATATCGGTGCGAATTGCATTTTCGATTGATTTTTCGGTGATGATATCGCCGGGCTTAATATCTTCTTTAAGAAGCTCCATAACCCTTTCGCCCGTTCTTTTTGCAAGGCGCAGTCTTTCGCTCATAACTGCGGGAATCGTGCCGGATCCAGGAAGCGACATACCGATTGTTTCGGTTAAGCAGTTCATTGAATTTGCAGTATACATACCGCTGCATGAGCCGCAGGTGGGGCAAGCCGTGCAAGCGCAGCTTTCAAGGTTTTCAAGGCTCATATTGCCGGCAAAATACTTGCCCGAATATTCAAACATTTCCGAAAGGCCGATTCTGTTTTCCGTTTCGGTGCTTTTGCCCGGAAGCATCGGACCGCCGGAAACGAAAATACACGGCAGATTAAGGCGGCAGGCAGCAAGCAGCATGCCGGGAACGATTTTATCGCAGTTCGGAATAAATACGATTGCATCAAGCGGATGCGCAGTGAGCATAACCTCAATCGAATCCGCAATAAGCTCACGGGAGCAGAGGCTGTATTTCATGCCCTTATGATTCATTGCGATACCGTCGCAAACACCGATGGTGTTGAATTCAAACGGAACGCCGCCGGCATTTCTGATTCCCGCTTTAACCTGCTCTGCAATTTTATCAAGGTGCATATGGCCGGGAATATAATCGCTTTTTGAATTAACAACAGCGATGAACGGCCTTTTCATTTCAAGCTCATCAATGCCGAGCGCCCGCAGAAGCGAGCGGTGTGCAGCCCTGGTAGGGCCCTCTTTAATCAAATCCGATCTCATTAAAACATCTCCCATTTTTGCGCAAAAAAGCGCTGTGTATCAGATAATAATTATTAAAACAAGCTGTATACCGCCGCAAAATCGCGGCTTTATACTCGATACATTATAACATCATATATATTAAAATTCAATCACTTTTTAAACTCGTTAATAATTTGTTACTTTATATAGATACTGTGTAAGCTTTTTGCCGTGCGGCGGCAGATATAATTAAAAAAATCGGCAAAACAAAAAGCGGATATCAACTGGCGCTTTATCCTTTACAGAGTGTGCCGCGACTGTCCGCTTTAAAAATTTATTGTTTTTCATTATTCACGCAAGCGCATTTCTGAGCCAAGCGGCGCCGTTATGATATTTCACGCCTAATGCCTTCTGTAAACAGAAAGTATATTTTCACGGCAAGCGATTTAAAAATTCAAAAATCATTTAATCCTTTGTAACATGAAAAATCGCATCAATCATCATCTCTTGCCAGCGTTTTTTTGTGCGGTGAAGCAAGCCACCGTCGTTTCGACAGCTGCGTTCGTCCATATTGCAAAGCCAGGGAACGAATTCAAAGCAGCCTTTGAGAAAAGGATTCCTTCTCACTCAAAGAGCTAAAGAATATATCAAAATTCTTCTTTTTTCTTCTTACGTATTTTGGGTGCAGTTGCTTCAAAGCTCATATCTAAAAGCATTCTAATTTCATCATCAGGAACGCTCCCATCAAGTGCGACTGTTATCCAACTTGTTTTATTCATATGATACGCAGGAAAGTAACCTTCCTTATTAAGGAAAGAGCCTATCATTATTGGGTCACATTTAAAATTAACAACGCTCAAAATATCTTTTGTTTGCAATCCAAGTTTGTCTTTTGGTATTTCCATAATAAGGGCAAACCATTTCTTGTTACTTGTATGACGGAACACTTCATGCTCAGGATGTTTTATCCACGGATAATCCGGTTTAGCACTGTAATTATTCTGAATATTTTTTTCTAATTTTTTTCTCTGGTCATTTCATTCTCTCCAAATAACAAATTACCCCATGACTTTTTCAAAACGGAACATTCCAACTGGAAACTGCTCATCGAGTTCCTTGATATTCTTTTCTGGGGCACTGGGGTCAAGATGATACTGATTAAAAAACTCTACAATGTGAAATCCACACCTGTTCACATAAAAAAATGAATATTGCGTTGCTCAAAATATGGTGTGACTGTTTCCCAAACTTTGACTTCCGGGTGAATTTTTTCAATCTCACACCAAGCAGCATAACCGATTCCTTTACTGTGAATATGCGGTGAAACAAAAAGCAAATCTAAATCTCCTTTGCTGCCATCAATTTTAATCACTACACCACCAACTTTTTTACCGCCAGAAACAATACGATATGCTTCTCCACTGTCAATAGACTGCTCTATCGTTTCTCGTGAAATAATTTGTCCATCTTCTTCAAAATGATTATCTCGAAGTCCAAACTCTTCCATTGCTCCATAATTAAAAGCTTCTTGATTATCTGCAATAAATTGCTCTCTATCACTTTCTTCAAGCGGTAACAACTGAACACTATTATTCAATTAAATATCCTCACATTTTCATTTCATATTTCTATCCATTGACAAATCGGAATTTGTGAATTACTTAAATAAAGCATATATAATAACGAATACAATGCCAAGAATTATGGAACTTATACCCGAAACAAGTGGCATTATCAAATTCTTCTTGCTGTTAACAATAGCTTTATCCGGCTTATCTTCATATACTCTTAGTTCCACAACATCATCAACCTTATATGTGCAATTAGGTGTAAACGATGAAATTCTGTGTTCAACTCTAAATGTTTTATTATTGTATTGATATTCAAAGATAGGAGTATAGGTAAATCCTTCCCCCTACCCCAAGACTTTTTGACGACTTCGATTACTTTTTCCTTGAACAACTATATATCTTTTTTTGCTTTTTCTTTACGAAAAGTAACCAAAAAAAGCAAATCCCAAATATTACAAGTGCCATTCCCACCATCAATAAATATTTCATAATATATACCTCGCATAAAATTCAGCTTCGTATTCCGTTCATTTTAGAAAATGGGCAACTCCGATTGGAATTGCCCACTCGCTAAACTTGTTATCTTAACATAACATTCAGTATCGCACAACCTTTTGAGAAAAGGATTTTTTCTCAAAGGGCAAGTTGACAGTCGAGTAGACTAAGACCTCTCAATCTTAGCCCCTCACAGATCCGTACGTGCGGCTTTCCCGCATACGGCTCCTCATAGTAACATTCACTTTAATATAAGCAATAGTACGTTTTAGGCTTTGCTAATGGATAATACTTGAGCATTTCCACAAATCCATTCCATGTGTATGCCCGTCTACAACCTCTCCGATTCATAGCTTTAAACAGAAACTGCTGAACTCTATGCAAAAATGTTGTTATCTTTCGGAAATTCCATGTAACACCATAGTACCGATAGTGTCCGATTAGCTTCACATTTAATTCCTTGATTATCTCTCGCATCGGTCGATTCCGATTATCATAAATCCAATTCTTATAGGCTCTGACCTTTTGCTCAAACTTCTTTCTTGAAGTCTGTACTTTTGGTACGAAACCTCCTTTTCGGTTTTTGCTACAGTAGAAAGTAAATCCCAAAAATCAAATGTTTCCGGTTTATGTTCTCCTCTTGCCCTGCGATTCTGCTCTGCAAATCTTCCAAATTCAATCAGTCTGCTTTTACTACTCTCAAGTTCCAGACCAAACTTTTCCATTCGTTCTTTTAACTCTTTATAGTATCTTTCAGCTTCTGACTTATATTGAAATCCTGCAACAAAATCATCCGCAAAGTTGACAAGAAAACACTCTCCCTGCATTTCCTTCTTCACTACAAGTTTGAACCACAACGTCAGCACATGATGCATGTATATATTCGCAAGCATCGGACTCATTACTGAGCCTTGTGCCGAACCTTCCTCTGTTGGTTCAAATTTACCTTGTTCCATTATTCCTGCTTTAAGATATTTACGTATCAGCCACAGTAAGTTCTTATCCTGTATGTTCCATTCGAGAAACTTCATCATCCACTCATGGTCGATATGGTCAAAGAACCCTTTGATGTCAGCATCTACGATATAGCTGATTTTCCCATAACTTATCCGTTGATATACCTCTTTTATCGCTTCGTGACAACCTCTGTTCGGTCTGAATCCATACATACAGTTTAGGAATCTTGGCTCATAAATAGCACCCAATATTTTCTTCACTGCCATTTGTACAATCTTATCTTCATAAGAAGCTATCCCTAATGGTCTTTTCTTTCCATTTGCTTTAGGAATGTATACCCTCAGCGATGGAAGTGGCTTAAAGGATTTGTTTTTTAGCCTTTGTACTAAATCCTTGATATTTCTGTCAAGGTTCTTCCCATACTCATCTTTGGTTACCTTGTCGATTCCGACTGCTTTGCTCCCATCTAATTCCTTATGACATTGCTTTAACATATCTTCATTTATCAAATGGTACACTGATGTAAATATAGGATGTTTTGTTGTTGCTGATATTTCAGCTATTCTTACTAATTTCGTTTCCATTATTTCCTCCGTCCCTGAGTACGGATAATGTGTCCTCAGTAAGACCTTTACTATGCAATCCCCTTCCCTCCATCGGCATTACCCGATTTCTACAGTACTATGAGATTGTCCGACTACCTGCCATTCATTTGAAATCCTCCGTTTTCAGTTGTGACTTCATACTCTTTTTCGAGAAACGGCAGGTTCTCCCCAGTTGATGTGTATTCACGATGTAAACATGATTGGTTCTCTGACTCCGCAGTGCCACATAATACTCGCCATATCGTATTACATGATATTGTCTTCCGCACCAGTTAAGACGTCGACCGACTGAAGTTAACGTTTCGAAGCTCAATCACTATTCAACCCTGCTTTCTTGCTGTCTACGCTTGTCAGATGCCGTTACCGACATCATCCCAAGACTCGCTATTATCTGGTTGGCTAAACCTTGGATAAACCGGATTCCCACCGGCTTGACTACACACCCTTAGCTGGGCGCACAACTGGAATTTACAAACTACTTTTTTTAACAAGTTTTAGCTTTATATTTCTTCTATCAGCAATTTTTTTGAAGTATATCAACTATATTTGAACATTGTTCTTTGACGGACAAGACAGATAATTCATCATTTTGTTTTTATTTGCTTCATAGCTTCTTGTAGTTCTGAAAGCTCTAATAAATTGACTGCTACACAGAAGAAATTTTTTCTGCGACCGTCATTATAGTTAGCAAGTAAATGAGAAAGAATTTGTATTTTTTTCTTGTTGTTCAAGATTATACTGTTTAATACCTATGTTCTGCACTCTTTCCAAATCTGCTTTCTGACGTTTATGAGTAATAAAAGAGTCATATTCATCAATGTGAGAATACTTTTCACATGGATAGTTTTTACATTCAAAACAGTATTCCATTTTTCCATGCTCAAGACTACACTTAGCAATTTTGCACGATTGATTACCGTTACCACAACCACCACAATGATTTCCTAAAAACATAGGACATAACCCACAATTCAATCCACAAAGGGAAAATAGTTGATTTTTTCGTTCAAATCCTTTCAAAATATCAACTCCTTACAACTTCCGATTTTTCGTTCTCTACGACTTCCCAATAAACGGGAATTTGTAATTACATTCCATACATATTGGCATTTTTTTACAATTACTTTATCGCCTTTTTTTCTAATTGTTCCTTGGAAATTCCTCGTAACCCAAGTCCAACATGCTCTGTTTTATATCCACAACCATTTGCTTTTCGTTCTTTTGTATGTACATCGACAGTAGTAATTCTGGATTCTAAGATATCTCCATTTGCTTTATAAATACACGCATTTTCCCCTTCTCTGCACATCCCTATTAATATGTTTCCTGTGGCAACTGTTCCAACCCCCATAATTGTAAATGCATCATCAATAATCAATTCAAAAATTTCCTTTTTAAACACGATGGAACATCTAATTTGTTCATGTATTCTTTTTTTCTCGTTCTTTTTTTGCTTTTACCAAATAATCCCATAGTATTTCTCCTTTAAAAACTTCCGATTTTCTTAATTCTACAAACTTCGATTTGTATTTCTGTTTGTTTTAAAAAAATGGGCAATCCCGATTGGAATTGCCCACTCATTGCACTAATTATGCGATTTTTTCTTGCTTGCACCGATTTCTGCATCAATTGATGTAAGTTTGATGTAAATCGCTGTTTTTTTAGTTTTTTATCAAATGAAGTACGTCCCGTCTATTCGGTAAAACGGTACATCTTTACATCATCTTAATAGAGCTTTGCACCTGCTGGAATATGGTCATCAACCATAAGAAGATGGAGCTTTTCTTCGCCTTCTTCTTCGTGTACTGCACTCAGAAGCATACCGCAAGAATCAATGCCCATCATTGCTCTCGGAGGAAGATTTGTGATTGCAATAAGTGTCTTACCGACAAGTTCTTCCGGCTCATAATATGCGTGAATACCGCTTAAAATGGTTCTATCTGTGCCTGTTCCGTCATCAAGAGTGAACTGAAGGAGTTTCTTTGATTTCGGTACTGCAACGCACTCTTTAACCTTAACGGCTCTGAAATCAGACTTTGAGAATGTATCAAAATCAACATCTTCTTCAAACAAAGGCTCAATCTTTACCTTAGAAAAATCAATTTTCTCAGGCTCTGAATTTGGTGTAGAAACCTCTTTAGAACTTACACCATTTTCGGATTTTACACCACCGAGGGGCTTCATTGTCGGGAAAAGCAAAACATCGCGAATGCTGTAAGAATCCGTGAGGAGCATAACAAGCCTGTCTATTCCGATACCGAGTCCGCCGGTGGGAGGCATACCGTATTCAAGCGCGGTAACGAAATCATGGTCTATCATATTAGCTTCGTCATCGCCTGCCTCGCGCAGCTTCATTTGAGCCTCAAAGCGCGACATTTGATCGATCGGATCATTAAGCTCTGAATAAGCATTGCCGTATTCGCCGCCGAGAATGAAAAGCTCAAACCTTTCGGTGAGCACGGGGCAATCGGGCTTACGCTTTGTGAGCGGGCTGACCTCAACGGGATAATCCATAATGAAGGTGGGCTGAGTGAGATTTTCCTCAACAAACTCCTCAAAGAAGCTGTTAAGAATATCGCCCCAGGTTGCCTTGCCGGGCTGAATTTCAATGCCCTTTTCATTGGCAATTGCGATTGCCTTTTCATTATCGCTCATAAACTCGGCAAAATCAACGCCGCTGTATTCCCTAACCGCGTCAATCATAGTGAGGCGGCGGAACGGACTTTCAAGGTCAATAGCCGTGCCGTTAAATGTGATATGCAGGCTGTCGCAAACCTCGCTTGCGGCATTGCGGATAAGCGCCTCGGCAATATCCATCATGCCGTGATAATCCGTGAACGCCTGATAAAGCTCTATGCAGGTGAATTCGGGATTGTGGCGAACATCCATACCCTCGTTTCTGAAGTTTCTGCCGATTTCATACACTCTTTCCATGCCGCCCACGATAAGCCTTTTAAGATAAAGCTCCGTAGCAATGCGAAGATACATATCCATATCAAGAGTGTTGTGATGGGTGATGAACGGCCTTGCGGCGGCACCGCCCGGAATTGTGTTCAAAATCGGGGTTTCAACCTCGATAAAGCCGTGATTATCAAGATAATTCCTGATGGAGGTTATGATTTTTGAACGCTTAATGAAAGTGTCCTTAACATCGGGATTCATTATCATATCAAGATAGCGCTTTCTGTAGCGCGTATCCGTATCCGTTAAGCCGTGGAATTTTTCGGGCAGCGGAAGCAGGGATTTTGAAAGCAGCCTGATTTCCTTTGCGTGAACGGAAACCTCGCCCGTTCTGGTTTTAAACACATAGCCCTTGATTTCAACGATATCGCCGAGATCCCAGGATTTAAATTCTTTAAAAGCGTCCTCGCCGATATCATTCATTCTCACATAGGCTTGAATTCTGCCGTTTCTGTCCTGCACATCAATGAAATTGGCCTTGCCCATATCGCGCCATGTCATAATTCTGCCGGCAATAACAACATCTTGGTTTTCAAGCGCTTCAAAAATTCGCCTTAATATCATCCGAGTGGTGGGTCTGCGTTGCAAGCGTGATTTCAAAAAGGATCCTTGCCGCTTTCCTGCAAAGCCCTGAGTTTATCTATTCTGATTTGCTTTTGTTCGTTTTCGGAAAGCACAACCTCGGCAACAGCCATGGGAGCTGCATTTGCGTTATTACCTATAAACTCAATATTTTCAAGAGCCTCGGCCTCTGTTTCGGCAGAGCCTGTGCAGGCAACGGCGCCCGTTTGAAGAAAGAGAGTATATTTTACCTTATCGCCGTCCTGCTCAACAAGAAATTTGGGGTTTGTTTTTTTCTTCATCGCCCGCAATAGTGTTTTTGCACCTTCATACGGCTGTTTTTTTCTTAACTGCTTTTTACGCCTCTTTTGCACTCATCCTCTTTTTGAAAAAAACGGGTGAAGCGGCGTAAATCTTGTCCTCATTTTTTTAAATTCAAAAGAGAAAGTGCCGTCAGCAGCCTTGCTGATTTCAAACTTTCCTGCCATAAAAAAATACCTCTTTAATCAATCAATACTTAAAATTTCATATTCCAAATTGCCGATTGGCGCTTCAACAACAACCGTTTGGCCTGCCTTTGAGCCTACAAGCGCTTTGCCCACGGGGCTTTCATCGGAGATTTTGCCGCTTGCCGGATCGGACTGAGCAAAACCTACGATTTCATAGGTTGCCTCAACGCCGTCGCTCAGACGCTTAACGGTTACTTTTTTGCCGATTGAAACGGCATCTGCATCCTCAACATCGATAATTTCGGCATGATCAAGCTGATATTCAAGCTCGTTAATTCGAGCCTCGATTTTAGCCTGCTCGGACTTTGCCTCATCATATTCGCTGTTTTTCGGAAAGGTCGCCGTAAGAACGGGCAACCTTAAGTTTTTTTCCGCAATATCAATACGGCCTTCTGTTTTAAGCACTTCAAGCTCTTTTTTTCAAGCTCTGCTTTGCCTGTTGCCGTCATCTTAAAAGTTTTTGCTGCCATAAAGAATCTCTCCTAATTTAGATTTTTTTAATCAACTAATTATATATTATTATAATTTTAATGTCAAGCAAATAACAAAGAGCCGAGAACAAATCTCTCGGCTCTGTGAAAAATCGCTGATTAATCAGTCGTTCGGGATAAATGCTTTGTGAACGGCTGCAACGGCTCTGTCCGCATCATCGGCTGCGATAATAACGGAAATTTTGATTTCGGAAGTGGAAATCATTTGAATGTTGATGTTTTGAGCATAAAGTGCCTCAGACATTGTTGACGCTGTGCCGGGGTGAGATTCCATGCCTGCACCGACGATTGAAACCTTTGCAACATCGGTGGAGCACTTAATTTCCTTATCGCCGATACCGTCCATCTCTTTAAGAACATCAACGGCAACGGGGCCGTTTTTCCTTGGAAACGGTAAAGGTGAGATCCTTAGTGCCGTCTCTGCCGACGGACTGAAGAATGATATCAACATTAACATTCTTTTTGAGCAAGCTTTGCAAACACTCTGAATGCAACGCCCGGGTTATCATCTAAGCCAACGAGTGAAATAATAGCAACGTCTTTATCTTTTGTTACGCCTCTGATAAGCATTTTTTCCATTTTAACTTTCTCCTTAACGATAGTTCCCGGAACGGGATTGAGTGATGAAAGAACTTCAAGTTCAACAGAATATTTTTTAGCCATTTCAACCGAGCGGTTATTGAGCACCTGTGCGCCGAGAGTGGCAAGCTCGAGCATTTCGTCGTAAGTGATTTCATCAAGCTTTTTGAGCACCCTCAACCTTGCGGGGATCTGCGGTGTAAACGCCCTCAACATCGGTGAAGATTTGGCATCTGTCCGCATGAAGGGAAGCTGCGATTGCAACGGCGGAGGTATCCGAGCCGCCGCGGCCGAGCGTTGTGAGGTCGTCATATCTGTTAAGCCCCTGGAAGCCTGCCACAACAACGATGTTGTGCTTTGCAAGCTCTGCCTGAAGGCGATTTGTTTTTATATTTTTAATGCGGGCGGAACCGTAAACCGAATTGGTGTTGAAGCCCGCCTGCCAGCCGAGAAGAGAGATAACGGGATAGCCAAGCTTTTCGATAGCCATTGCAAGCAATGAAATGGAGATCTGCTCGCCTGCCGTAAGCAGCTGGTCAATTTCTCTTTTAGCGGCATTGGGATTGATCTCCTGCGCTTTGGCGATAAGATCATCCGTTGTATCGCCCTGTGCGGAAACAACCACAACAACATCGTTGCCGGCTTTATAAGTATCCGTAACGATACGGGCAACATTCATTACCCGAGCAGCATCCGCAACGGATGAGCCGCCGAATTTTTGAACAATAAGTGCCATTTAATATTTTCCTCCGAATCAATAATTTGTTACCTTGATAATGTTAATAACATTTGCATCACCAAGCTTTTCGCTAAGTTCGTTTTCCGTCATGGCATCGGTGATGAATGCTACCTCGTCGGACGGCTGACCCTTTCTTGAAAGGAATTTAACATCATCGAATTTATTGAGAACTTCCTGCGCGGCCATTTTTGCCCTTACATAGAACGGCATTGAAATGCTTGATTTATAATCAACAACATAATTTTCGTCGCCGGGGCCCCAGCCGAAAATCTTGCGCCTGTTCATATGCTTAATGCAATCCGCCATATCCGCAACAACGGCGGAAGCCGTGGGAAGCTTGCCTGCACCGCGGCCGTAGAAGCAAACATCGCCAACAGCGTCGCCGCGCACAAGAATGGCATTGAAAAACATCACGAACGCTTGCAAGCTGACTGCCGTTATAAACAACTGCGGGGCTTACAAACGCCGCGATTTTATCATCGCTGATATATTCGATTTGGCCGAGGAGCTTAATAACGCCGTTTGCCGAATGAATATATGAAACATCTTCAAGAGTTATATTTGAAATGCCCTCGGTTTCAACCTGAGAGGGATAAACATGCTTTCCGAATGCAAGCGAAGCAAGAATGCAAACTTTTCTGCATGCATCGTGCCCTTCAACATCGGCGGTGGGGTCTTTTTCGGCATAGCCGTTTTCCTGTGCCATGTGAAGTGCATCCTCAAAGCTCATATCATCCTCTATCATTTTGGTGAGGATAAAGTTTGTGGTGCCGTTAAGAATGCCTGCAATGCCCATAATATTATTGGCTGCAAAGCACTGTGAAAGCGGCCTGATAATCGGAATACCGCCGCCGACGCTTGCCTCAAACAGATAGTTTACGCCGTTTTTCCTTTGCTGCCTCCAAAAGCTCAAGCCCTTTTTGAGCCACAAGCTCTTTATTTGAAGTAACTACGGATTTGCCGGCTTTAAGAAGCTTCATCGTGAAATCAAAAAGCGGGATTAACTCCCCCATTGTTTCGGCAACAACCTTGATTTCCTTATCATTAAGAATATCGTTGAAATCCTTGGTGAGCGCGGCTTCGTGCTTATCGCCGGGGAAATCGCGCAAATCAAGAATTTTTGCAACCTCCATGTTTTCGCCGCCTGTGCTTTTTTCAAGGCTTTTTTCATGAGTGTCTATAACCTCGGCAACGCCGCTGCCGACTGTGCCGTAACCCATAATAGCTATTTTCATAAATATATACCTCCTGTTTATTTTATACTTACGGCGCTTACGCCGTTTATTTCACTCAGTCCTGCCGAAAGTGCTTCAATATCGGCTGTCATTTCCGCCGTGAACACTGTAAGAGTAACTGCGGCAACTCCGTTTTCCGGCACGCTTTGATTGATTGAAAGCACATTTGCTCCCAAGTGATAAAGAAAACTCAAAACTGCCGAAAGCACGCCTTTATTGTCTTTTAATTTAAGCGAAAGAGTAAGCATTTCGCCGCTGTTTTGCGGATTGTATTCAAAAACGCCGTCTTTATATTTATAATATGCCGATCTTGAAATGCCTGCCATTTTTGCCGCCTGCGTGGCATTAGGCGCTTCACCGGAAGCAAGATAAGCCTTTGCGGCAATAACCTTTGAATAAACCTCCGGCAACAGAGATTCGTTTACAAGCAAATATTTTAACTTTGGCAATTTGTTCACCACCCGTGCACAATTGTGTTGCCGTGAAATACACTTGTGATATGATACCACTAATCGAAAAAAATTATACAAGAGGGAAAATGAAATTTTTTTAATAAAAAAACCTTGAATATTTGTAACTGTTGAATTATTATTGAATAAAGTAGAATATTAAGTTTATATAAAAATACTCAAAACCAACAGTTAAAAAAAGGTGATTAAAGGAGAAGCCTATGAACGCAAAAAAACCGAAAAAGCGCAAAGATTTTTTTTGATTGATTTGCTGTTTATAGCGGCCATTTTAGGGCTTGCTTATGTTTTTAAATATCTGTTTTGGCCGGTTGCGCCGTTTATGCTTTCTTTTTTTTATTTGCAGTGGGCTTGCAAAAGCCCGTAAATTGGCTCACAAAAAAATGCAAGGGCAAGGGGCGCGGTGCTTGGTCTGTTGTGTTGGTGCTGCTTTCCATTGCAATAATTCTTGTGCCGGTTATTTTGTTGATTAACAGTCTTGTAAATCAGATTAAAGATTTTTCTCAAAAATATTTGCTTGGGCAGATTGCCGATTTTTCCGCAATTTATGAGTGATTTGCAGGCGCTGCTTCTTAAATGGCTCAGCTTTTTTTGCCCGATTCGATTTACAGCACGGTTTCCGAAAAAAATAACTCAAGCATTTGCTCATGCCGCAAGCGATTTTAATTTCAGCTCCATCGGACTAACCGCCGACACGGTTAAAAAGCACCGTTTCCACGGGCGTAAGCGGAATTTACAGTGTTGCAAAAAGCGTGCCCTCGGCAATTTTGGGCATAGTTATCGGCATCATCGCTTGGATTCTTTTCACTAAGGATTACAGCAAGGTTGTAAACTTCATCAAGCTTCAGCTGCCCGAAAGCAAAAAAAATCTGCCTTCGGAAATAAAAAAAGTTTTTTCAAACACAATATTAAAAATGGTTAAGGCTTACGGCCTTATAATGTTTATCACCTTCTGCGAGCTTTCGCTCGGCTTCACGATTATGAGTGCCGCAGGAATAATGAGCAACAATTACATTTATCTTATCGCCCTTGCGATATGCATATTTGATATTTTGCCGGTTGCCGGCTCCGGCGGTATTTTAAACCCGTGGGCAATAATTTCAATAATTATGGGCAACACGGCACAGGGTATCGGGCTGTTCGTTATTTACATTATTATAACGGTTATCCGCCAATATATAGAGCCTAAAATCGTTGGTGATTCGCTAGGCGTAAACCCGCTTATCACCCTCGGCGGTTTATACTTCGGATTAAAACTTTTCGGATTTATAGGAATGTTTGTTGTGCCGATCACACTAATGACCATTAAGGCGTTTAACGACACGGGCAGAATTCATCTTTGGAAAACATATGAAACAATCGATATAGACCATATTCCGCCGCACGAGAAAAAAAGAGCGGCAACAATATCGTGGCAAAGCTTTTCAATGGCAAAAAAAGAAAAAGCAAAAATAAAAAAATAAAATCAAAAGTAATAAAAAAAGCGCCGTGTTCGGTTAATTCCGTTCACGGCACTTTTTGTATTCTTATTCAGTTGTTCAAATGATCAAACATTGATAAGCTCAAGCACCTGCTGCTTATCAATGTAGCCCACGCTTTTATTAACGGTTTTACCGTTCTTAATAACAATCAGCGTGGGAATAACCTCGATGCCGAACATGGAGGCAAGCTGTGCCTCTTCATCAACATTAACCTTGCAAACCTTAACGGAATCCGTTTCCTCTGCCACTTCGTCAACGATGGGCGAAAGCATTCTGCACGGGCCGCACCAGGTTGCCCAAAAATCGATAAGCACGGGCTTATCGGAATTCATAACTTCTTCCTTAAAGGTTGCTCCTGTTAAAGTTATAACAGCCATTTTAGTTCTCCTTCTTATCCTTATCATTATCTTTAGATTTATAATAAAGCATACAGTGGCAAAAAAACCCTCAAACTCGGGATCTGCGATTTGCTCTCTGAATTCTTTTGCAAATGCACTTATAGTCCTCCGTTCGCTGAACTCGGCATGGGCAATAGCCGCCTGTGCGCTTTAAGCCCTCTTTAACGGACTTGACGATTTCCTTATCCGGATTAAGCTTAACCGCCATAAAAATATCCCCCTCATTATATTTTTACGGCATATTTATATTATTTCTCGTATGCCTGCAAAAATTCCTTCGTGCGCTCATGCTGTGGGTGCTCAAACACCTGCTCGGGCGTTCCCTGCTCGCAAACAACGCCGCTATCCATAAACATAACCCAATCGGAAACATCGTGAGCAAATTTCATTTCGTGAGTTACTATAACCATTGTCATATTATCGGCCGCAAGGCTTTTGATAACCTTTAATATTTCGCCTGTAAGCTCGGGATCAAGAGCCGAAGTTGGTTCGTCAAAGAACAGCACCCTCGGCGAAAGGCAAAGCGCCCTTGCAATCGAAACGCGCTGCTTTTTGACCGCCGGAAAGCTCGCAGGGATAAGCATCTTTTTCCGAAAGCCCAACCTTTTCGAGCAAAGTAAGTGCCTTTTGCTCTATTTCCTCTACCATATCCTTTTTATCCGTTTTATAGCGCTGGTCTTCCTTTGCAAGCAATTTGGGCGCAAGCACAAGGTTTTCAAACACGCTGTATTGCGGAAAAAGATTGAAATCCTGAAAAAAACAAGCCCGAAATTGAGCCTGTTTTTTTGCGAATTTCCTTATCGGAAAGCTTGGCTTTGTCGGAAGCGTCGAAAAATCACCTTGCCGTCTACCGAAAAAAAGTGCCGCAATCCGCCGTTTCAAGGAAGTTCATACAACGCAGCAAGGTTGTTTTTTTCCGCTACCCGAGGAACCGATTATCGAAAGCACCTCACCCTCTTCAAGTGAAAATGAAATGCCATTTAAAACATTATTTGAGCCAAAGCTTTTTTTAACATTGTTTATTTCAAGAATTGCCATAATTATCAGCCCTTATAATAATCCATTTTTCTTTTCAAGCTTGCCGAAAAGAAGAGTGAGTATTCCGCAGAAGATAAGATAAAAACGCGCCCGTGTAAAAACAGCGGCCAAATAAGGCCTTCAAGCTTAATATAGGTTTGCGCCGTCCAAAATAATTTCATAAACGGCGATTATGCGCGCAAGCGAAGTATCCTTAACAAGAGTGATAATTTCATTGCTCATAGGCGGCACAATGCGCTTTATAACCTGAAACAGCACAACCTTAAAGAATATTTGCGATTTTGTCATTCCGAGCACCTGCCCGGCTTCATACTGGCCGCGCGGAATTGCCTCAATGCCGCCTCTGTATATCTCCGAAAAATAACAGGAATAATTTATTACAAACGCAATCAAAACGGCGTCAAATCTTTCCATTAAATCCCAATGAAAAATAAGCCCGGGGCCGTAATAAACCACAATAAGCTGAAGCATAAGAGGTGTGCCCCTGATAATCCAAACAAACGCTTTGGTAAGCAGCTTCAGCGGCTTAAACTTGCTCATTGAGCCGAAGCTGATTATAAGCCCCAGCGGCAACGAAAACACAAGGGTGAGAGCGAAAAGCTTTAAGGTCATCCCAAAGCCGCCGAGCAAATCCTTTGTTACCGAAAGGAACATATTCAAATCCATATTTATAAACATAACATTTACCTTTCAACACATTTAAGCCGCACCGAGATACGGCAAAAGAGCAGAGGGCCGCAAAAGCCCTCTGCCCGCAATGATTATACATAAAAAGAATCAAATTATGCAAGAGTGAGATTATATTTATCGGCAAGCTTTTGAAGAGAGCCGTCTGCCTTCATTTCCTGAATAATCTTATTTACCTCGGCGGTAACATCTGAATCTTTTCTGAAGCCCACGCCGTATTCCTCGGAGGTGAGGGAAATGCCCTGAGCAAGATCCGCATAGCTTGTGCCTGCGCCCGTCATGGCGCTTGCCATGGTGTTGTCTATAACGCAAGCCTGAACAGAGCCGCTTTCAACCTCCATAAGCGCATCCGACTGAGCGGAAACGGAAGTGAGTTTTGCGCCAAAGCCCAAATCCTGAATTGCGGCTTCGCCTGCGGAACCGGACTCTGCCGCGAAAGTAACATTTGCAAGATCGCTTGATTGCTTATAGTTATTAACCACATCTGCCTTCATAACAACGATTTGCTCGTTTTTTTAACATAAGGCTCGGTGCAATTCATTGAAGATTTAACTTCATCGGTAAGAGTCATACCGTTCCAAGCGCAATCGATTTTTTTGGAATTAAGCTCAAGAATTTTATTATCCCAATCGATAACGATAAATTCTGCTTCCACACCGAGCTTTTCGCAAACAGCCTGAGCAAATTCGGTGTCAAATCCCGTCCAATCGCCGTTGGCATCTTGATAGTTCATGGGTTCGTATTCCGTGATTCCGATAACCATTTTGCCTTTGGATTTGATGTAGGCGAGATCGCTTTCGGATTTGCCGTTGCTTTTTGCTGCACGCCGCAAACATACCCGTTACAAAAAAAGCACGCAAAGCACAACAGCAAGCACTTTTTTTAATGATTTCATAAAATATCCTCCGTTTGTTGAATTATGATGTGCTCATTTTATCACATTAGCGCGCTAAAGTCAATACCAAAAAAACAAAAAATGCGCAAAGGTCTTTTGCCCTTGCGCATTACTGTTAATCTATACGGAATTATATTTCGTCCGTTATGCCTAAGCGGCATTAAAGACCCGCCGTTTCCCTGATGTAATTTCTGGCCTTAACGGCATATTCAAAGGGGTTTGCCTTCGCCGGATCCTGCTCAGCCTCAACAACAACCCATCCCTCATAATCATTATCCGAAAGAATATCGAAAATCGGCTTAAAATCAACATCGCCGTCACCGGGAACGGTGAACACACCGGCACGCACCGCATCAAGGAAAGACATATGCTCCGGCACAACCTTATTGTTGTAAACATCAAGGCGCACATCCTTTAAATGCACATGCTTAACGCGGTTTACATATTTTTTAAGCACGGGAACGGGGTCTATTCCGGCAAAGGTGAGATGGCCGCTGTCAAACAGCAGATAAACAAGCTCGGGATCGGTAAGCTCCATAAGCTTATCTATTTCCTCAGCTGTTTGCACACCCGTGCCCATGTGATGATGCACGGTGAAAAACATGCCTTTTGAGCGTGCATATTCGCCCATTTCATTAAAGCCCTTTGTTACGATTTCCCACTGCTCCTCCGTGTAGCACGGCTTTTCCTCAAGAATAGATTTGTTTAAATCGCCCTGAATTGAATTGCCCTGCTCCGAAGCGCCGATAACCTTTGCGCCGAGAAAATGCAGCTTATCGCAATGAGCCTTAAACGCTTCTATTGTTTCTTCATAAGGCTTTGAGGTGAGATAAGAAGAAAACCAGGCATTGCAAACACTCAGCCCTCTGATATCAAGATATTTTTTGAGCACGGCGGGGTCTTGGGGATATTTGTTGCCGATTTCCGTGCCCTTAAAGCCGGCAAGCGCCATTTCGCTTATGCACTGCTCAAAGGTGTTTTCACTGCCGAGATCGGGCATATCGTCATTTGTCCAGCCGATAGGTGCTATGGCAAGCTTAACTTTATCGGGATTAAGCATAAATTTTTACCTTTCTGTATTTAAATCGTTAATAATCGAATGTTTCTTTAATGTGCTTTTGCATATCTGCATAAGCCGCGGCAACCGTTTCGCTTTTTGAAACCTCGGCAACACCCACGCGCCACCAGGATTCAAAGCCGGGGGTCATGGTTTTGGGAAGCACTTTTATGTCAAACAAAACGGAGCGGGTTTGCTTTTTTGCGTCCTCAAGTGCGGCGCGCAATTCATCCGATGTGCGGATTGTGTAGCTTTTTGCGCCGTAGCCCTCTGCGATTTTTGCAAAATCAACATCGATTTCATCGCCGTCAAGCATGCCCGTTTTCGGATTTCTGGCTCTGAACACCGTGCCGAAAGTATCCGTGCCCTGCGCATTTTGCAGATTTTCGATACAGCCCCAGCCCATATTATCGAAAAGGCAAACATTTATTTTAAGATTTTCCTGAAGCGCGGTATAAAGCTCCGAATGACCCATAAGAAAAGAACCGTCGCCGCAGAAGGTGTAAACCTCGCTTTCGGGGCTTGCAAGCTTTGCGCCGAGCGCTCCGTTTACCTCATAGCCCATATTGGAATAGCCGTATTCCATATGATAAGTGCCCCTGTTTTTCGGCCTGAAAAGCCTTTGCATATCGCCCGGCAAAGAGCCTGCAGAGCCGAGGGCAATATCATTATCCGCCATAAATTCATTTATTATTCCGAGGGCAAGAGTTTGATTTAATCCGCCCGGAAGCTCAGTTGAATAATATTTATCAACAATTGCATCCCACTCTTTCTTTGCAGCAGCTATTTCATCCGTGTAATCGGATTTATAGCCCTTGCAGCTTACGGTGAGGGCGGAAAGTGTTTCCCTTGCGTCCGCAACAATCGCTTCGGCATCCATTTTATATGCATCAAACGGGCAGATATTTATGCCGAGCACTTTTCTGTTTTCGTTAAACAACCATTTTGACGAGGTTGTGAAATCCGAAAATCTTGTGCCCACGCCGATAATCAAATCAGCGTCGCGGCCGATAACATTTGCCGCTTTGCCGCCCGTTACGCCGATGCCGCCGAGGTTGAGCGGATGATTCCACGGCACTATGCCCTTTCCCGCCTGAGTTTCGGCAATCGGAATATTATATTTTTTTCTGCAAATTCAATAAGCTGCTTTTTCGGCGCCGCTGTATCTTACGCCGCCGCCGCAAATCAAAATCGGCTTTTTTGATGATTTTATAAGCTCGGTAGCCCTGTCAAGCTGAGAAAAGCTTACGGGGCGCCTGTCTAAATGCCAAACGCGTTTTTTAAGGAAATGCTCGGGATATTCATACGCTTCACCCTCAACATCCTGCGGCATTGCAAGGCAAACCGCGCCGGTATCCGCCGGATCGGTGAGCACGCGCATTGCGTTTAAGCAAGCCGTCATAAGCTGCTCGGGGCGCAAAATTCTGTCAAAATAATGGCAAACGCCCTTGAACGCATCGGTAACCGTTCTGCCGAAATTATCGAAAAACTCCGCCTGCTGAAGCACGGGATCGGGCTGGCGGCAGGCAAAAGTGTCGCCCGGGAGAACAAGAAGAGGAATCCTGTTTGCCGTTGCGCAGCCGCATGCCGTAACCATATTGGTGGCTCCCGGTCCTATTGACGAAACGCAGGGAATTATTGCTTTTCTGTCCATCTGCTTTGCATAGGCAACGGCGGCAAGTGCCATATTCTGCTCATTTTTACCCTGATAAAATTTTAAATTGTGACCGCCCTGCTCCAGAGCCTGACCAACGCCCACAACGCAGCCGTGGCCGAAAATTCCGAATATGCCGGAAACGAATTTTGTTTCTTCGCCGTCGCACTCGATATATTGATTATCAAGAAATTTTACGAGTGCTTGGGACATTGTTAATTTTTCTCTTTTCATTGTTATGCCTCGATTTCCGAAAGCTTAACCGGTCTGTGCTCGGCAACGGACTTCTTTGCAGCAAGGCCGAGACGAAGCGCCTCAAGCCCATCATAAACCGTGGTTTGAGTGGGCTTATCGTTGAGCACACAATCGATAAACTGAGTCATTTCATCGGTGAAGGACTGCATATATCTTTCAAGGAAGAAATAGAGCGGTTTATCGGAAACATTGCCGTTTTCATCAATAAACAAAACATTGGTGGGGGTGTCGTTGCCTGCCGTTGCCTGCCCTTTCGAGCCGAAAACCTCAAGGCGCTGATCATAGCCGTAAGACGCCTTGCGGCAGTTGTCAATAACGCCGACCGCACCGTTTTTGAATTTGAGCGTAACAAGCGCCGTGTCAACATCGCCCGCCTCGCCGATTGCGGGATCAACCATAACGGTTGCGTTTGCATAAACCTCTTCAACCTCGCCGCCGATAAAGCGCGCCATATCGAAATCATGCACTGTCATATCAAGGAAAATGCCGCCCGAAACCTTAACATATTCGATTGCCGGGGGTTCGGGATCGCGGCTTGTGATTTTAATTGTTTGAAGCTTGCCGATTTTACCTTCCTGCTCAAGCTTTTTGATTTGCGCAAAATTGTGATCGTATCTTCTGTTGAAGCCGATTTGGAGCTTAACGCCCGCTTTATCCACGGCTTCGATAACCTTTTTGATTTTTGCAACTGTAAGGTCAACGGGTTTTTCGCAAAAAATATGCTTGCCTGCGGCTGCCGCCTCACAAGCGATATCGGCATGTGTGTCCGTTGAAGAGCAGATAAGCACCGCGTCTATATCGGGATTTTCAAGAATTTTGTGATAATCCTTGTAGTAAGCCGGGATTCCGAGCTCGTTTGCAACCTTTGCGGCACCGTCCTCATAAATATCGGAAATGGCAATAATCTCTGCCTGCGGAATGTGATAGGTGATTGACTTGGCATGAACCTGCCCTATTCTGCCTGCGCCGATGATGCCCACTTTTAATTTCTTCATAAATTTTTTTACCCCTTAAAAAAATAGCTTTTTGCGCACCGAAAAGGCGCAAAGTGCCTCTCGGTATTCAATTAAATAATATCACAGGAAAAAAATACCTTTTTCAAGATGACGGGCGGTAAAAAGCGGCATAAATTTGTAAAACTTTAACAAATAGTTGTTGAAATCGGTGTGCGCATTTATTATAATTATAATAGTTTATACTATAATAAAATCCATTCGGCGCTGAAGCAAATCGCCGGCAACCTTTACATCGTCGAATGATTACGATGACAATAAGGAGAATAATGAGGAGAATATTATGTACACATTAAAAAGCAACGCCCTTGAATGTGAGTTCAACACATCCGAAGGCTGCCTTTACACGGCAAAAATAAATAACCTTCTTTCCGATTCGGCTTTTATTCCGGACGGAAGCGGCTGCGAATTTGAAATAAAATTTGCAGACGGCACCACGGTATCCTCAAAAAATCTGCCCATAAGCGAATATGCAGAAAAAAAGACGGCCAGCTTTTTTTCAGATTTAAAGAGGAAAATCACACCACCGCAACCATGCGCTTCAAAGTCGGCAAGGACGGCAACACAATCGAGAAGCAGCTTGTGCTTACGCAAAGCGAGCCGGAGGTTATCGACTGCATTTTCCTTGAAAACATAGGCATTATAAATTCAAAATCATCCTACAGCGTTCCCGGCGGCGAAACGGATATTGACGCTTTTTATTCAAATCTCGGTCAGCCGTTTTATATTGACAGCCTTTTCTTCGGCTGTGATTTTCCGATAACCAAAAACGGAATTTTCCACGGCAGAGGCCAGGTTATATATTATTTGGGCAAGGCCGTTGAGGGCGAAAAGCTTGTGTGCCCCACCGTTGTTATCGGCGGCGCAGAGGGTCACCTTATGGCAGATCTTCGCAAAGCGTTTTTCAAATATATTGAAAGCATTTCACTTAAAACACCTTATTATCTTATGTACAACACCTGGTACGACAGAATGCTCAACATTGACGCAGACTGCATTACCGAGGATTTTTACAAAAATCGAAAAAGCAACTCACGGGGCACGGCATTCCCCGATTGACGGCTATGTGCTTGACGACGAGTTGGCCAAACTACAAAGACGATTTTTGGAGCATAAACAAAAAAAGCGCTTTCCTAATGATTTCCTTGATATAAGTAGCCTTTCAAGAAGATTCGGCAGTGAATTCGGGCTTTGGCTCGGACCGCGCGGCGGCTACAATTTTACGGCAAAGCTTGCAAAGCGCATTGAAAAAAAGGCGGCAACGGCTATCACAATGCAGAAAGCAACGACATTTGCGTCGGCTCAAAAAGATATCTTGAAAAGCTTGAAAGCTTTTTCCCTTACAACAATGAAAGAAAACGATATTTCATATTGGAAGCTGGACGGCTTTTTGTCTTAAGCCCTGTAAAAACGCCAAGCACGACCACATTACGGGCGGCGACCACGAAATGTATTTCTACACCGAAATGTGGACACGCTGGATAAAAATATTCAAGAACATGCGCGAGCTTCGCAGAAAGCAGGGCAAAAATCTTTGGATAAACTTTACCTGCTATGTTACCCCCTCACCGTGGTGGCTGCAATATGTTAATTCGATTTGGCTTCAAAACAGCAGTGATATAGGCTTTGCACAAAATTATCCCGAGGGCGAACAAGCTCAGGTTGACTCCGAAATCACTTACAGAGACGGCATATATTATGATTTTGCCGTTAAAAGAGGGCTTCAATTCCCGTTTTCAAACATTTATAACCATGAACCGATTTACGGTCGTGAAGCCCACCTTGATTACACGGATGCGGAATTTGAAAAGGCTTTTTTCTGGAACGCATGCCGCGGCGCAGCTCTTAACGAGCTTTACATTTCAAGCAGCATGATGAACGAGGAAAAATGGCAAATTCTCACTCGCGTTATAAACTGGCAGAAAAACGAATTACCACATACTCAGAAACGCAATGTTCATCGGCGGCAACCCCGTTGAAAAACAATGTTTACTGCTATGCTTCGTGGACGGAGGACGGCGAAGGCGTTATTGCACTTCGCAATCCCACTCACGAAACAGCTCCGCTTACGCTTACGCTTAATAAAGCTTATGGGTTGCCCCGAAAGCTTAAACGAGGTGCACAGATACAATGTGCTTAACAAAAGCGGAGCGGATACAGACGAAACATATAACTATAACGACAAGATAAACCTTACTTTGGCACCGTTTGAAATTAAGATTTTCCAATTTGGAAAAACAGACAACAGATATTCTCGGCAAAACGAGCCTAATCCGTTTACAATTTCATTTGACAGCACGGGTGAGGACGGAATTGTTTGCAAAAAAACGACGATATTGAAATTTCTGTTCAAAAAGGTCTTGTTTGCGCGTCCATGGGCGGCTTAGTTCTGAAATCGGAAAACAGCATAAGCGGCAGCAGCCACAAAATCACCGTTGTGCGCGAGAAAAACGGTATGATTAAGATTTATGTGGACAATGCCCTTGACTGCTCCGGCTATTCGCCCGCTATGAAGCCGCAGCTTTCCTGCGAGCTTTCAGGAAACGCCGCAAGCTTTAAGGTGATTGAAAAAAAGCTTTGCCTTATGACAAGCTTGTTGAAATAGAGCATCTTATCAAATCAAGAAAGAGGCGCAATTAACCCAATGAAATGCAAAAAATGCGGATTTGACTGTGCGCAGGAGGACGGCGATTGGATCACCTGCCCCAACTGCGGCGCAAAAATATTTTAACACCGCCATCAACCCGGAGATGAGTGCCACAAGGCAAATCTTCGAAATTGAGCGGCAGCAAAGCGCTGCGCCCGCAGAGGCACAGGCGGCCGAGCCCGAAGGCGATGAAAAAAAAAAAAATCAAAGCTGCGCGAAACGATTGATTTTATGCTGCCGATAGTTATAGCGGTGGTGATTGCTTTGCTGCTTAAATCCTTTGTTTTCGCTAATGCCGTTGTGCCCACAGGCTCAATGATAAGCACCATCAACGAGGGCGACAGAATCATTGCAAGCCGTGTGGCATACATAAAAAGCGACCCACAAAGATACGATATTATTCTTTTCAAATTTCCGGACGATGAAAGCCAAATATTTGTTAAAAGAATAATCGGCATGCCGGGTGAAACGGTTACGGTTGAAAACGGCATAGCATATATCACGGACGAGAACGGCAACACCGTTGAAACAGACCAATCATTCGTTACAAACGAAAAGCCGGAGGGCAATTACGGTCCGTACTATATCCCTAAAGAGGGCGAAAAAATCACTGTAAACGGCACGCAATGCATTGCCGAAAACGGAATGACGGTCGGCTCGCTTGAATTTCTTGACAAATATTGCAAAAAGGACGAAAGCGGAAATTACACCGTTTCCGAAAAATGCTATTTTTTTGCATGGGAGACAACAGAAATAAATCCCATGATTCAAGATTTTTGGAACAACACTTATGTTGCCGAAAATAAAATCTTAGGCCAAGCCGAATTTAAATACTATCCCGGATTTGAAAAGTTGAAATGATTGAAAGCCGATTCTTAAAATAAACAGCGGCAAATTAAACGCCGCAAAAAAAGCAAATATATTTATGTGCAAAAGGCCTGCATCCGAAAAAATACGATGCAGGCTTTATTTTTTTGCAAACAAAAGATAACCGAGATCGCTTTGGCAATCTCGGTTATTTTTGCTTATATTACATTTTGAAACGATTTGCGGATTTTTCGCAAAAAAATCAGTCTTTCTTAGGAGCGTAATATTCAACGGTGCGAAGAAGATCGTTATACTTCTGAACAGCGTTTTCCGCAGCGATATTGAAGAGCTTATCTGCCTTTTCGGGGAAGCTTCTTCTGAGAGCCGAATAACGGGTTTCGCCGTTAATGAACTCAATATAATCGGAAGTCGGAGCCTTTGAATCAAGGCTGAACGGATTCTTGCCTTCTTCAACAAGAGCAGGATTAAACCTAAAGAGGTTCCAATAGCCGGCCTCAACAGCCTTCTTTTGCTCTGCCTGGTTAAACGGCATCTTGATACCGTGGTTGATACAGGGAGCATAGCAGATAACAAGTGAAGGGCCGTTATAAGCTTCTGCTTCTTTCATTGCCTTGAGGCACTGATTATAATCTGCACCCATAGCAACCTGCGCAACATAGATATAGCCGTAAGACATTGCAATCTTTGCAAGATCCTTCTTCTTTGTGATTTTACCGGAAGCAGCAAACTGAGCAACCGCGCCTGTGGGAGTTGACTTAGAAGCCTGACCGCCGGTGTTTGAATAAACTTCGGTATCAAATACAAGAACATTAAGATCTTGATTCTGAGCAAGAACGTGATCAAGTCCGCCGAAGCCGATATCATAAGCCCAACCGTCGCCGCCGAAGATCCACTGGCTCTTCTTTGCGGCATAATCCTTATCCTTAAGGAAGTCCTCGGCAGCAGCTTTAGCTTCGCCATCAAACTCTGTGTTTTCAATAGCGGAAATAAGAGCCTTTGCAGGAGCATCGTTGCCGCGGGTTGAATGGAATGTGTCAAGATATTCCTGAACTTCCTTGCCAACGCTTGTTTCTTTAAGAGCAATAGCGTCTTCGGCAAGTCTTGAACGGATTTGAGCCTGAGCAAGGAACATACCAAGGCCGAATTCAGCGTTATCCTCAAACAAGGAGTTTGACCAAGCCGGGCCGTTGCCGTGCTTATCAACCGTGTAAGGAGTTGAAGGAGCCGAACCGCCCCAAATTGAAGAACAGCCTGTTGCATTGGCAATATACATCTTATCACCAAAGAGCTGAGTTGCAAGCTTAGCATAAGGTGTTTCACCGCAGCCTGCGCAAGCACCGGAGAATTCAAGATAAGGCTTAAGATACTGAGCGGAAACTACAGTTTTATCAGAAGCAACCTCTGCTTTGGGATCAATATCGCAAAGAGCATCAAATACGGGCTGGCTGTCAAGCTGAGAAGCGATGGGCTTCATAGTGAGTGACTTTGTGGGGCAAACATTTGCACATGATGCACAACCTGTGCAGTCAAGTGTGGAAACGATAAGAGCATATTTAAGGCCACTGTTCTTAGGAACTTTAAGATCAACAGCCTTTGTGTTTGCGGGAGCAGCTGCAAGCTCATCTGCCGTGAGGGCAACAGGGCGAATTACAGCATGGGGGCAAACCATTGCGCATCTGTTACACTGAGCGCACTTTGTGGGATCCCATTCGGGAACATCAACGGCAATACCGCGCTTTTCAAATGCGGAGGAGCCTGCCGGGAACACACCGCTTGCCATATCAACAAATGTTGAAACAGGAATAGCATCGCCCTTTTGATGATCAACGGGGCTGAGAATTTCCTTAACGAATTTCTTCATTTCGGGACGGTCTGTTTTGATTTCTTTCTCAACAATCTCGTCCTCTGCTGTTTTCCAGCTTTCGGGAACTTCAACCTTAATAAGCTCCTTAGAGCCTCTGTCTATGCCCTGATGGTTAGCTGCAACAACGGCATCGCCCTTCTTTGAGAACTTAGCTGTTGCCTTAGCCTTCATAAGCTCAATAGCCTGATCAACGGGAAGAATTCCCGAAATTGTGAAGAATGCAGACTGAAGAATTGTGGAAGCTCTGCCGCGAAGGCCTACTTCCTCTGCAATCTTAATACCATTGATGATATAGAAATTGATATCGTTGTTTGCAATATATCTCTTCATTGAAGCGGGAAGCTCTTTATCAAGCTCTTCGGGGCTCCAAATGCAGTTAAGAAGGAATGTGCCACCAGGAACAAGATCCTGAACCATATCATACTTTGTTACATATGACGGGCAGTGGCAGGCAACAAAATTAGCCTTATTGATAAGATAAGAAGATGTGATCGGGTTTACACCGAAACGAAGGTGAGAAACCGTGATGCCGCCCGATTTCTTTGAATCATAGAAGAAATAGCCCTGAGCATACATATCGGTGTTGTCGCCGATGATTTTGATAGAGTCTTTATTAGCGCCGACAGTACCGTCTGAGCCGAGACCCCAGAACTTACAGCTTGTGGTGCCTGCGGGAGTTGTATCTACATGATTGCCTGCAGGAAGAGAAAGATTCGTAACATCATCTGTGATGCCGATGGTGAAGGTTTGCTTAGGCTCTGCTGCTTTCATATTATCATAGATTGAAATAATATGAGCGGGAACAGTGTCCTTAGAGCCGAGGCCGTAACGGCCGTTATAGATAGGAGTTGTTTCAAACTGCGAGCCCTTAAATGCTGCAACAACATCAAGATAAAGGGGTTCGCCGATTGAGCCGGGCTCTTTAGTTCTGTCGATAACGGAAATCTTTTTAACCGTTGCGGGGATAACATCGATAAGATATTTCGGAGAGAAAGGTCTGTAAAGGTGAACCTTAACAAGGCCAACCTTTTCGCCCTTTGCATTAAGATAATCAACGGTTTCTGCGATAGTGTCGCAAACAGAGCCCATAGCGATGATGATATGCTCTGCATCGGGTGCGCCGTAGTAATTAAAGGGCTTGTAATCGGTGCCGATTTTCTCGTTTACCTTATTCATATACATAACGGTGGTTTCAACGGCATCGTTATAATATTTATTGCAAGCCTCTCTGTGCTGGAAGAAGATATCCGAGTTTTCCGCCGAGCCGCGAAGCGTGGGGTGCTCAGGATTAAGTGCACGCTCACGGAAGCGCTTAACATCATCCATATCAACCATGTCTTTAAGATCTTTGTAATCCCAAACTTCAATCTTTTGGATTTCGTGAGAAGTGCGGAAGCCGTCAAAGAAATGAAGGAAAGGAACAGAAGATTTAAGGGTTGAAAGATGAGCAACCGCACCGAGATCCATAACCTCCTGCGGGTTGTTTGAGCAAAGCATTGCATAACCCGTTTGGCGGCAGGCATAAATATCGGAATGATCGCCGAAGATGTTTAATGCATGGGTGGAAACGCAGCGAGCCGAAACATGAATAACAGATGCAAGAAGCTCACCTGCAATCTTATACATATTCGGGATCATAAGAAGAAGACCCTGAGAAGCCGTATAAGTGGTGGTGAGAGCACCTGCGGAAAGAGAGCCGTGAACGGCACCTGCAGCGCCGCCTTCTGATTCCATTTCCTGAACTCTTACGTTTTGGCCGAAAATGTTTTTGGCGTTTTGGGATGAAAGAACATCCGTAACCTCCGCCATAACGGACGAAGGAGTGATGGGATAAATAGCGGCTACTTCCGTGAATGCATAGGAAACATGAGCAGCGGCATTATTACCGTCCATCGTTTTCTTTTTTCTTTGTACCATGTGAATAAATTACCTCCTGAGAACCGCAAAGTTCATAATTTACACTTAACAAGTGACGAGGAACATTCAGGCGGCGCAAAAGCGCGCCGATCAAGTGCCTTATATGCACTTAAACAGACACATTGCTATGCAAGGCGCCTGAAATTCTCTCCCTCAATCAAAAAAATGGGCGCAATTAGCCCTTTTGTGATTTGCCAATATTTTAACACAAAGCTTTTTTTATATTTCAACAAACAATTTAATAATTATTATTTTTAGAATTTGTGCTTTTTTTGTAAAAAAATAAGCTCTTGCGGCAGTTTTTTTGCCGAAAGAGCTTTTTAATTTAAAATTCAACCACGCCTTCTTCGGAGCGGGCAAGAGGAAGTGCTACTCTTATATTTGAGTCGTTTATTCCGGAAGTATGCTTGGCAGGCTTGCCGTATTTTTTAAGGCTTGCCTCAACGGCTACTGAGCCTTTATACTCCTTATCCGTATCAAATGCAAAAAAACGCTGCCGTCCGTTTTAACAACATAACCGTAATCATCTCTTGTGCCGCCCGAAAGATCAAGCTGTTCTCCGTTTATATAAACATAAAGCACATCTTCAATTGAACCGTCGTTAGGCAAAAGTAATTTCAATATGCAGCTTTCTGTTTACGGGAATAATTTCATTGTTATTCGAATTGTTTCCGCCGCCGTTTTTCACTGCCGTTTCCGCCGCCGGAATTTGAATCCGATCCGTTGCCTGAATTGCCGCCTGAATTTGAATCTGACGAATCTGAAGAACCGCCGCCGGATGACGAATTGCCGTTTTCTTTAGTAGGAGCGATGATTTCGCCGTTTATGATGCCCGGCTTTGCGGAATCGCCCTGCGAATCGCCCGCTGTTGTTGAAACGGGCTTTTCCGTGTATTTTTTTCCTTACCGCCCGAGCTTACGCCCACAATTATTCCCACAACAATCGCAACAACCGCCACGGCGGCAGCAATGCCGATTATAAGCTTTTTATCGGGCTTTTTCTTTCCCGTGTTTTTGTTTTCTTCCGAATTGCTATCGGGAAGATTGTTTTTTTCATCTGCCATAAATTTCACTCCATAATATTCTAAACAAATATATTATTTGCACAAATCAAACGAATGCGTTAAACGAAGCGTCGCTCGGCATGCGCCAGTCGCCGCGAGGAGAAAGCGAAACCGAGCCGACCTTCGGCGAATCCGGAATACAGCTGCGCTTAAATTGGCTTATAAAGAACCTGCGCATAAACACGCTTGCCCATTTTTTTCAATCACCGCGGACGAATATTTATCCTCAAACGCCTTTTTGTGCCAGCATTATCAGCTTTTCCTTTGAAAAAGCCAAAGCGCACAAAATTATAAAGGAAGAAATCGTGAAGCTCGTAAGGGCCGATATTTTCCTCTGTTTTTTGGGCGATATTTCCGTTTTCATCGGGCGGAAGCAATTCGGGAGAAACAGGCGTGTCCAATATATCATAAAGCACCGCCGCAGTTTCCTTATCGCTTACCGAAGCAACATATTCCACAAGATAGCGCACAAGCGTTTTCGGCACAGAGGCATTAACGCCGTACATGCTCATATGATCGCCGTTATAAGTGCACCAGCCCATTGCAAGCTCGCTCAAATCGCCCGTGCCCACAAGCAACATATTATGCTTATTTGCCATATCAAAAAGGATTTGCGTGCGTTCTCTTGCCTGGGTGTTTTCATATGTTATATCGTGAATTTCAGAGTTGTGCTCAATATCGCGCATATGCTGTTCGCACGCCGCTTTTATATCTATTTCTTTGATTTGCACACCGAGTCTGCGCATAAGCTCAAGGGCGTTATTATATGTTCTGCCCGTTGTGCCGAAGCCCGGCATTGTGATTCCGATTATATCGGCAGCGCTTTTGCCGAGCCTTTTCATTGCCTCGGCGGCAACAAGCAGGGCAAGCGTTGAATCAAGCCCGCCCGAAATGCCGACTATTGCACCGGCGGAGCCGACATGTGAAATTCTTTTTGCCAGCCCGCAGGACTGAATGGCAAAAATCTCGCGGCATCTTTCGCGGCGCATTTCATCATCCGCAGGCACAAACGGATGAGGGTCAACAAAGCGGTGCTTCAAATCGTTTTCATTATTTTGCACGGGCGCGCTTACGATTTGCACAGTGCCGATTTTGTTTGAAAACGACATATTGTTTCTGCGCAGCGCGGAAAGCTTTTCAATATCCAAATCGGCATAAACGATTTGATTTTCAAAATCAAATCTGTTTCCCTCGGCGGCAACCGAGCCGTTTTCCGCAATCAGCGTTGCGCCGCTGAAAACAAGATCCGTGGTGCTTTCGCACGGACCTGCACCGGCATAAACATAGCCGCACACACAGCGCGCCGATTGATTTTCAACAAGGCTTTTTCTGTATTGCGCCTTGGAAACATATTCATCGCTTGCCGAAAGATTTGCAATTATATTTGCGCCGCTTTGCACAAGCTGCGAGCTCGGCGGAGCCGGCACCCACAAATCCTCGCAAAGCTCAACGCCGAGCATTGCCCCGCCGCCGAGATCAAAAAAATTTGATCGCCGATTTTTTTACATCAAAGCCGCAGATGCTTATATCCTGCACGGCTTCAAAAATCAAAGCCTGAGGCAAACCAGCGTTTTTCATAAAACTCGTTATAATTTGCAATGTGCTTTTTTGGCACGGCACCGATTATTTTGCCGCCGCGCACAAGCACAGCGCAGTTATAAAGGCTGCCGAGAAACGGCACCGGCATACCGAGCAAAACTGCGATGTTTTTTTGCCCTTTGTGGCCGCCGTGATTTGAGCAAGTGCGTCGTTTGCGGCATTTTTGCAGCGCAAAGGTAAAAAAACAGATCCGCGCAGGTGTAGCCCGTGACGGAAAGTTCGGGAGTAACAAGAAGCCTTGCGCCCTCTTTTTTTCCGCCGCCTCAATTGCGCTTATTATTGAATTTTTTTATTATACTGCGGGTCTGCAACCTTTAAATTGAGCGAGGCCGACGCCGCCCTGAAAAAAATCCGTAATTCATATTTCACCTAAATCAAAGTAATTTTAAACTTAAACGAAGCCTCTTCGCCGGGCTCAAGCACTGTCATGCCGCGTTTTTTCTCAGACTCGTCTGATTCATCCGTGCAGGTTGAAATGCCCGTCCATGGCTCGAGGGCAACGAAATTGCCGCCGTTTGCGGAGGACCATATCAAAAAGATTTTCCAAAAATCCTGATAATCAAGTCGCACTCCCCTGCCGCCTGCGGAAAGAGTGGCGGATTTTGCTTTAATTCCGTCAAACACCATGGCGTCGTCCGTAAAAAGGGAGTGATCCATTTTAATTTCATCGCTGTTTGAAACAACATCATATCGCTTTGAAATATCGATTATGCCGCTGTGAATATCGGGACGCAGGCAAGGGTGATTAAGCACCTTGTCAAACTTAACCGAATAATCCTCAAACCTTTCGCCGCTCTCAAGCGGGCAATTAAACGCCGGATGACCGCCGATTGCAAACGGAAGCTTATCCGCGCCGGTGTTTTTAACCGTATATTCCGTGGTAACGCTGTTTTTCAGCACGGTATATTTTATTTGAAGCGAATAATCAAAAGGAAATTCCTTTTTTGTTTCGGGGCTTGAATTTTGAACAAACGAAACGAAATTCGGCCCCTGCTCTTTAATCTCAAAGGGATTTATTCTTGCAACGCCGTGCCTTTTCATATTGCACGGCTTGCCGAAAGCGTTTGCTTTACCGTTCTTCAGCACGCCGACGATCGGGAAGCACACGGGTGCCTGACCGCCCCAATGCTCTTTGTCGCCCTGCCAAAGATATTCAACGCCGTCCTTAACAAGAGAATGAAGCATTGCGCCCTCCTGCAGGCAAAGCACGGTAACATTGCCGCTTGATATTTTAACAGCCATAAGCTCACCTTTTTCTTAAAAATTTATATATTATTTCATAACATACTTACTAAAGTTAATTATATATCATTATAAAAATTCATTGCAATATTGAAAAATGTAAACATAATGCGTTACAATATAAAAAGATTTGAGGAGAACACACAGAATGAACATTGATTCCTACATTTATGAAGCAATTTTTTTGAGGAAAAAGCCCAAATTCAAAGTGCTTTATGAGCTTTTTTTGGGAGCAGTTTAAAGAGGACGGCTTTGTGATTACCGACGAATCGGGCCACGAAACGGACGCCGTTTTTAAAGCCGTGGCATTGCAAAACATTGTGGGCGAATTTAACTATCGCATGTATGACGCGGTTAACGAAACCGGGCTTGAAGATGTTATCGAATACCTGCAAAACATAGGCGTGGGCGAAAGCGACATTATCGAATATTGCGAAAGCGAGCCGGAAATAGAAATTGACCCCGCCGATTTTGAGGCAACGGTTAAAAACGCGCTTGATTATGTAACAGAACTTGCGGCAAATAAATTATTGGAAGATTATTCTGCCGACGATGTTTTTTTGACTACATCTTCACCGCCACATATGATTTTGAGCAGGATTTCACCTATGATTTTGAGGACACGGATGAATTTCTTGCCTTTGTTGATTCCAATACGGAGAGACTTGATTCCTACAAAGAAGAATATCCCTCCGTTATGAATTGGATTGAAAACGGAATGATTTGCTGATTTTTTTCGCGCAAAGCACAAACCCCAAAGCTTTTAAGGCTTTGGGGTTATTCTTTATCTTAATTTATTTAAACTTTGAGCGATTATTTTGCCGCCATAATCAGGCGATTGAATTTGGGTATTTTTATAGAACAAATACGAAACCGCCGCACTGATAATGAAAGTGGCGATGAAAAAAAGACAACGGTTTTGAGCGGGTCGTAAACAAACACCTTATCCGCGGCATTGCCGAGATAGAATATAACAACTTTATGCACAAAAAAATGTGCCGAAGCTTGAAACGGATATTGCCGTTGCGAGAGGTGCAAGCCTTGCCGCCGATTTGGCCGTGCAATCCATTCTTGAAAACAGCTCAAAAATCGAGCACGATGCAAGCAAAACACCGGGGAAATCATACCACAATCTGATTGAATTGCCGATTCTGATTGAATAGGTTAAAAGCCAAACGCAAAGCACCGTGCCCGCAGCAATAAACAGCCACAGCACGGCAGACGGAATTTTTTTAAACACGCCGCGCTTACAAAGGGCGCCGAAAAAAATATACATTCCGTAAGTGCCGCCCAAAAAGCTTATATCTATAACTCCCGATATTTGAAAGCTCCAGCCAAAAAAACCGATTTAAGCTGAGAATAAAGCCCAAAAATAAAAACGATTACAAACAAAAGAATAAGCGGCACGGAAAGCGCTTTGGTTTCGATATTTTTGATTGCGTTTGCAACAAAAGGCAAAGCGATGTAAACACCGATTATCATGGGCATATACCACATATTGCCCATTTGATTTGTTTTAAAGAAAAGCAAGTCGCGAATAAGCATATCAAAAATCGAATTTTCCGTTTCCGATAAAAAAATTATAACATCGTAAATCACATTCCAAATTTCCGTTGTTATAACGATAGGCAGTAAATTGTGCTTATAAAATTTAAAGATTTTTATCTGCCGAGGAATAATCACGGTCAAGCAGCAGATAGCCGGAAATAGCTAAAAACACGGGCACGCCGAGCCTGCCTATTGCAAATGCCGCGTTGCGAAACAAAAGCGAGCCCGCTGCCATTTGCGCGGTTTCCTGCATATCATAGGCATTATATATTCTTTCAACACTGTGAATAAACACAACGCAGATAATCGCAAAGCACCTGGCATAATCCAGCCACAATATTCTTTTTCTTTGAGCGTTTTTTTCCATGGCAGCCTCCGAAACAACTTATGCAAATATTATACAATATCGTTCGGAATATTTCAATGCCGAGAAAAAGCCTTCTCATTTTGTAAATTCGGAAAAATCAAATCTGCTCTGCGGTTAAAGCGCCGTCATCATTAAAAGCAAAAGCATATTTATTTTGCAAAACGCCGCCGTTTTTCAAAGGTGACGGTAACCGTTATAACATCGCCCGGCACATCGGAAAAAAATTCTCATATTTTTGCATCGTCCGAAACAGCTGGGGTCCAAACAAGCGTTTCGATAATATTTTCATTTTGCTTATTTATGTTTTCAAACTCGGCGGATTTTTGATTGAAGCCAACGCATTTTTTATATGTTTCCTCCGCCAAAATGCCTACGCCGACGGGATTATCCGCTTCATCATAAACAAGCTCGGCCGTGTAATAATCCCCTGCGGCTTTTTTTTGAATATCCGCCGCCTTAAAATAAGAATCGTAATCGCCGTTTTCGATATGAGCAAGCATTGTTTTAAGCAATGCGCTTCTGCTGCCTCCCGCCGCTTGATATTCACTGCCGTAAGGCACGATGATATCATAATATTTGCCGCTTTTTTTCAAATAATTTATCAAATTCAAATCCGTGTAATCAAAGCTGCCGTTATCGCACGAGAATTTAACGGATTTTATGTTTTCACCGCTCACATCAAACGAATTATCGGCCTTTTATGTGCAAATCGCCGTATTTGTCGTAAGAAAGGCGGTAATCCGGCAAAGCGGTTTTTGAAGTGCCGATTTGAATTGTTTGCTCAGATTCCGCCGCCGAAACGCAAAGCACAAAGCTGTTTTTCCGCACCGCTAATTACGGAAGAATCGGCATCGCTGCCGCTCTGCGGCTTTTTCCCTGCCGGGATAAAAAGCCATGGTGCCCGCCGCAACGGCAAAGCACATAACGCAGCAAATCGCCGCCGTGATTCGCCTTTTGGCATTTCTTTTTAGGCTTTGCACAAGCGATTTTTTTCACTAAGGCGCACTTTCATGCAGGCATCGGGCTTTATTTGAGAAACTGCATTTTTTTAATTTCATTTTTTTCATTTTCATAATCCCCCAATTTGCTTTTTTTAATATTTCCCTGCCGCGCTTTAGCCGCATTTTTTTACTGCCGAATTGCTTATTTTTCAGTGTTTGGGCTATCTGCGCAACCGAGTAATCATAATAGTAATAAAGAATTATGGCTGTTTTTTTGCCTGAGGCGGCACGCTTTGAATTGCGGCAATAACATCCGCCTTTCTTTCCGCGCCACAAAAGTCATCGCCCTCGGCGGCAATGCTTTCATTTTCGGGAAAGTTCACGCCGTGCGCGGATCGGAGCATATCGCGGCATTTATTTTGAGTTACTCTTATAAGCCACGCCTTTTTCATGCTCGGCATTTTTTTAAAAAGGCAATGTTCTTGATAAAAGCTTTATAAAAACCTCCTGCAAAGCATCCTCCGCATCGGCCGGGTTGCCGAGATAAAGATAGGCTATTTTATAAAGCATATCGCCGTAAAGATTATATTTTTCCTCAAACTGTTCTTTAATTTCGTTCTTCGGCATAGAGCTTTTCCTCCGTGCATTTTTTGCTTTCGATATAACAACGATTCAAAAGCCGATTCGGTCACACAAAAAAGCCGATGCAGTGAAAGCTTCACTGCATCGGCACATATAAAATTTGAATAAAATCATTCGGCGTCAAAATTTAAAATTGTTGAAAGCACAATTTTATACCCTGTTTCGATAGCTTCGGGCACAAGGCGGTCGTAATTATCTCTGCGGTTATGATAATAATCGCCGGGTGCCGGATCCATAGCTGCAAGGCAGGTTGCCTTAATGCCTGCCTGAGAGAATGCAGCGGCATCGGAGGAGCCGAAGAAAACGCTTGCGAATTTTGCGGAATCATATCCGGATTTCTTTGAAGAATCCAAAACGAGCTGTGAAAATTCCTTATCGTTTTTAACCGTTCCTGACATATCTTTTGAATAAACATTGAAATAATCAATATCCGTTAATGTATCCACGCAAAGCACGGCGGTTTTAACATCGCCGGAAGTATATTCATCATGATGTGCTTTGGCAAATGCCTTTGCGCCTCTGAGGCCGGCTTCTTCGCCGTCCGTAATCATGGCAACAACCTCTGTGTTTTTCAAACTCAACGCCTGCCATATCAAGCATGCGAAGAGCACAAACGGCTGCATAAGTGCCCGTTAAATTATCGTTTGCGCCCGGAGAAATTCTGCGAAAATCAACGAAGCAAAGCAACGAAATCATAAAGAGCGCAGTAAGAATATGAAAAATAATAAGAATAATTAACCATAAACTCGCCGAAGGCACCCATATTCACATTATCGGCAATAACCGCAACAACTGCAACAATAACGGAAATTATAGCGCAAACGATTGTGCCGCCCATAAGCGGGCCCATGCCGTGCTGCTTAAAATAAAGAATATGGCGCCATTCATATGCAGCGTCAATATGGCCGCTGATAACGATTCTTTTCTTAACCTCACCGGTTGGCTTCCTTGTGGCAACAAGGTTATGGCCGGTTACTTTTTATACATACCGTCCATAAACTGCTTATACATAAGAAATTCCATAACCGTGATGAAAAGGCCGATTGCAACCAAAGCGCCCACAATGCACTGAGCGATCATAAATGAAATAACATTTGTGAACACAAGCGCAAGGCAGATTACAATCGCCGCCATTATAACGGTGGAAACAATTTTTTTGTGAAATGCAAAAAAACGCCTTTGGGAGCCATTTTGTATTCCTCAAAATGGGTTTCATCCGAAAAACTGATCAAGTTCCTTTTTCAGATGCTTTTCCGCATCGAAGCATGCGGCATTTCCCGATTCACGGGGGCCGTACTTTTTGATGACATTGGTGATTTCCTTAACTGTGTAATCAACATTTTCTTTGATTACCGCACTCGGAAATTCGCTGATTTTCATTTTCATTTCTCCTTTTGTTTGTTATTTTCGCGAAACTCAAGATCGGGATCGCCGAAGGTGAATTTACGCTTTATGTGAGAGCGCTTAAACAAATTCTTTGGCATACAGATTGAATCTGCCGCAAAAATTTATGCCAAGCTGTTTATACACGCTCTTATAGCCTTCATATCTTGCACGGAAATCATTAAAATCTCGGCTGCTTTCCGGAGTCCATGCGACCTCGGCTAAAGCCTCCATTCTCGGATGAAGCATAAACTGCATTTTGCTTACGGACGGCACCCATTCCGTCCACATCTCGCCCTCAACGCCGAGCATTTTGTTTTTTTATCGTTAATGCCGTATTGAGAGGGCTTGAAAGCATATGTGTTTTTAAGCGGATATTGAGCATAAGTCATATCAAAATAAAACGATTTATGGTTGCTCATTATGATTTTGCCGCCGATTTCGGCAAAATGCCGTGTGTGCTTATCCTGACCGGGAAGCCATTGCTGCACAACCATATCGGTATCGAGCCTATCCGTGCCCTGCCGGAGCACATCATTCCAAGCTATCATATGCTTGCCCTTGGATTTAAGATATTCACAAAGCTCATTTGTTAGCTTTTTTTGAAGCTCTCTTTCATTTTTAAAGCCCATTTCTTTCATGGCTTTTTTTGGCAATCCGGGCATTTTTTTCCATTCGGAAACATCGGCTTCGTCACCGCCCACATGAAAATATTCAAACGGGAAAAAGCCCGCAAACCTCATCATAAACATCAAATATAAATTGCAGGCTTTCTTTTTTTGCCGAGGCAAGCGGGTCTTTTCAATCTCTTATTCCCTTTAGAGTAAAAAGCCTGCCGCCCATTTCGCCGAAAACCCGGCTTTGAATATTTCTGCATGCAAGGTGCGGATAAGCTGCAAGCGCTGCGGCAAAGTGCGCCGGCACATCTATTTCCGGCACTATCGATATGCAGCGCTGAGCCGCATATTCAACAATTTCTTTGATATCTTCCTGAGTGTAATACCCGCCGTGAGGAATATCCTCCGTTTTCGAGCTGCCCCAGCCGCCGACCTGTGTGAAGCTGCGCTTTGAGCCGATTTCCGTGAGCTTCGGATATTTCTTGATTTCTATTCGCCAGCCCTGATCATCTGTTAAATGCCAATGAAAAACATTCAGCTTCAGGCGAAACATATCGTCAAGCAAATCCTTAACGGCTGCTTTATCAAAGAAATGACGACTCACATCAAGCATTTGACCGCGCCATTTATATTGCGGCTTATCGCTGATTTCAACAAAAGGAACAAGATTTTTGCCCTCATCAAGCCTGCCGAGCATACGCACGGATTGAAGCGCATAATACGCGCCCGCCTTATCGGAGGCTTTTATAACAATGCCTGCCTCGCCCACCGAAAGACGATATTCTTCTTTATCAAGGCTTGCGTCGGCATAGATTTTAACGGGCGAATTTTTCGCCGCCGATATTTTTTTAGCGAGCGGCAAATCGATTTGCGAATAAACGGCAGCGCCCTTTTCAAGCTTAAAGAAGCCCCTTGCTTCCTTAACCTCTGCCGGTTTCGGTATAAGATTCAACATAAATTTCCCCCGAGCCAAAGCTCATTTATTTATGCAGGCGGCGCGCAAAATAACTCTGCACCGCCGCAAAAACACTAATTTGCAATATTATAACATAAATTTTTGATTGACAACAACACTTTTAAGGTAGTAAAATAAAAAAATTGTTATATTTCGGAAACGCCCCATACTCATCTGCCCGTAGCACAATGGCTAATGCATCTGATTCCGATTCAGAAGATTGGGGGTTCGAGTCCCTTCGGGCAGACCATTTTAATTTTGCAGAAAACAAAATTTTCGAATATCTCGGCGGAGCATGCTCCGCCCCGCGGGAGAACGCCATGAAGCTTAATTTCAAAAAAATGACGAATTTAAAAATAATGCAAATTGCAGACACTCAGGAGGGTTCAAAAAGTCAGCCCGGACACGCTTAATCTTATCAACACGGCAATTGAGCGCGAAAAAACCCGATTTAATCGTTTATTCGGGTGATCAAATTTGGGGAAAAATCAAGCTTCGGCGGCAATGCCGAAAAAAAGTTGAAAAGGGTTTTAAGAGCACTCACCGAGCCTGCATTTTCGCGCAAAATTCCGTTTGCGGTTTGTTTCGGCAACCATGACAGACAGGTTGGCCTTTCAAACGAGGAGCAGTTTGAAATTTACAAAAAATTCGATTGCTTCATCGGCGAGAGCACACCCGGAATCGACGGCTGCGCAAACCAGGTTATTGAAATTTGCAGCGGCGACAGACCTGCATTTTTGCTTTATCTTATAGACAGCCACACAAATCTTAAAATCGGCTATGACAATGTGCATCAAAACCAAATAGAATGGTATAAAAAAACGCGCGATGAATATGAAAAGCAATACGGCGCAACAGTGCCCTCAATAGTTATTCAGCACATTCCCGTGCCCGAAGTTATGGATTTGCTGATTGAGGTAAAAAAAGGCACAAAAGGCGCTGTTCAGGGATTTAGAAATCATGCAGGAAAATGGTATATTCTTAATCCGGACAAGGTAAACAAAAACGGCTTTATGAAAGAATCTCCGGCAGACCCGATGGAAAACAGCGGCGAATTTGCCGCAATGGCCGAAAAGGGCGATGTTAAGGGCATTTATTTCGGCCACGACCATAATAATTCCTTCAACGGCAAGGTTTGCGGAATCGACCTCGGATACACGCAGGGTGCGGGATTTCATGTTTACGGCCCCGGAAAGGACAGAGGCGTTCGCATGATAAACCTGAAAAAAGACGGCACTTATTCAACATATGATTTAAGATACCGTGACATCATCGGCAACAAGGTTAAAGAGAAAATCAGATTTGCAATTTTGCAGATTATGCCAACCAATGTTTATGACGCGGTGAGCAGGGGCTTAAAAAAATTGCCGCAGTTTTGCTTGCCGTGATCATCGCCGCAATTCTTTTTGAAATTTTTTTATTTTAAGATTTGACAGCCGAATATTATTTTTACGCCGCAGCGGATTCCAAACCATTTTCGCAGCGGCGTTTTTTTATTTTGTAACACCTTGAATTTCAAAAATTGAAGCGCAAAAACAGAGGCGATTTTTTTAAAACCGAAGCAAGGCTTTTTGAATTTTTTTAATCTGTATCGGTTGTTAATTTCAAGTTCATCATATTGACACAAAGTGTTAAACTTTATATAATTGTATTTATATCTATATTATTAAGGAGGCGTATCATGAAAAAAAGATTACGCTTGACACGGGCAAAAAAGGTTTTTCCCGCTGATCGTGATGGTTATAGGCCTTGCGCTTATGCTTGCCATGTGGATTGTGCGCTTAAACATGGTTGCCATCGTGTCGGTAGGATATTGCTGCATAGTTTCGGCAATTGTTCTTTTTGGGGTTAATATGCAAAAAGGTTTATGCTCCCATCATTTACGGCTATGCCGCCGCTTGCATCGGCGTTATAGTTTACTATGTTATTTGGGGCGCAGATGCCGGCTTCGGTGCTTTCACAAGCGGCCTTGCGGGCTTTAATTCCGCAGACCATCCGCTTATGACGGGCAGCGGCAACTTCGGCACAAGGCTTTTAGGCAACATTTTGCTTGGCCTGCCTGCCGCAATTTGCCTTTGGGGTTTATACTTCACCGCAAAGCACACCTTCAAAAAAGATGGCGTTAAAAAATTCCTTTCCGCTGTGCTCAGCCTTTTTACTCGTTGGCACAAGCATCTCTTATGTGCTCACGATGAACATGCGTTCAAAGCCGAATACAGACAGATTGTGGGAAGGCCAGGACGATTATCTCGGTAAAATAGACAAAACCGCAAATTCGCAAAGCCCTAATGTGCTTTTTGTGCTTATGGATGACCTTGGCTACGGCGACGTTTCACTCAACGGCTCTATTTTTGACACACCGAATATCGACAGCATCGGCGAAAACGGACTTAATTTTGAAAACTTTTATTCATCATATTCCGTTTGCTCTCCCGCTCGCTTTGCCTGCATGACCGGCAGATATCCTTACAGAGGCTATGCCGATAATGTTATTTATCCCACGGTTGATAGCACTTCCGTCTTTGCTTCCACAAGAGTTTTCAACTCCGTTGAGCTCGGCGGCAACGCAGACGGTATGCTCGGCGATGAAATCACAATTGCCGAAACCTTTAAATCTGCGGGCTACAGCACCGGCCTTTTCGGCAAATGGCACCTTGGCGACTACGGCGAATATCTGCCAACAAATCAGGGATTCGATTATTTCTACGGCAGCCATTATGTTAACGATATGAGCCCGTTTTATCATGTTAGGGAAGAAAACGGCCAATACACAATCGCTCGCGGCACGGATGAGCTTAAAGATCAATCCAACGCCACAAAGTGGATTCATGATGAAATTTCAAATTGGATCACCGAGCAGGCTGAATCCGATCAGCCGTTCTTTGCTTGCTACACTTCACCGTGGCCGCACGCCCCTGTTTTTGCAGGTGATGATTTTGACGGCACAACAGGCATGGGCACATATGTTGATTGCGTTCATGAATTTGATACATACCTCGGCGAATTGTTTAACACAATGGAAGAGCTGGGCGTGCTTGAAAACACAATTATTGTTTTTCACCAGCGATAACGGCCCTGCGCTTCAAGGCTCCACAAATGAGCTTCGCGGCGGCAAATATCTTGCATACGAGGGCGGCCAAAAGGTTCCCTTTATGATCAGATGGGATGACGCAAACGGTGCACTCGGCCAAACAGGCACCACAAGAAAGCAATCCGCAACACTTGTTGACCTTTATCCCACTCTTGTTGAGCTTTGCGGAATTACCGGCGAGGGCGGCACGGTTAAGAATTATATGCCGACGGACAGAGTTATCGACGGCATTTCGATGACACCCGTTCTTAAAAACGACGAAGTTATCCACACCAAAGATCACCCCATTCTTCATATGAAGAGAGAGGATATTAAGGCTATTCAATACACCGTTTCCACCGAAAGCGTTAAGGAGCAATATCCCGATTACAATTTTGATGTGCTTAACGACAATGAATATATAACCTTTAAATATTTCGACAGAATCCAAAACGATAACTCTGCATTCTTCGATAAATACCGCACAAATTGGCTGCATATTCTTACCGATGATTCGGGCGAGAACTACAACAGAACAACGGTTTATCCTGAAATTGCCGATGAATTCCATGCAAAGCTTGATGAAATTCAAAAGGATTTCAAGGAAAACCGCCGCGGCATTATTGATAAAAACGAAAAATAAATTTACGGGAATGTGATGAAATGCCCCCTATATCTCTTATGATAAAGCCGGCGTCATCGCTGTGCAATCTTTCCTGTGAATACTGCTTTTACCGGGATGTTTCCGAACACAGGGAGCATCTCGGTTTCGGCATTATGGAAAGAGAAACGGCGAAAACGCTTATAAGAAAAGCGCTTGATTTTGCAAACGGAAATCAGGCGGCATTTGCCTTTCAGGGCGGCGAGCCCACCCTGGCAGGGCTTGATTTTTTCAAATACTTTGTGCGCACGGTTAAGGAGCTTAACACAAAGCACAGCCCCGTTTTTTTCAGTATTCAGACAAACGGCACAATGATAACGGACGAATGGGCAAAAATTTTTTTCACGGCAAACCGCTTTCTTGTGGGTCTGAGCCTTGACGGCGATTACGAAAGAAACAAATTCCGCAAAATGCCGAACGGGCAAAAATTCCTTTTACAAGATTTTGAAAGCCGCCGAATGCTTTAAGCGAAACGGCACTGATTTTAACATTCTTACCGTTTTAACCGGCTACTGCGCCGATAATGCGGAGGATATTTACAGATATTTCCGCTCAAAAGGCTTCGGATATTTGCAATTTATCCCCTGCCTGCGCCCGTTTGATTCGCACGAACAAAGCGAGCTTTATATGACAAGCGCACAATATGCCGATTTTTTTGATTAAAAATATTTAATCTTTATGTTAAAGACTATGTGCGCCACAGATATATCAGCGTGCGCCAATTCGACAACTGGGTGCGCCTTTTCCTGCGCCAGCCCACCGAGCAATGCGGAATGATGGGGCACTGTTCGCACCAATTCGTTTCCGAAAGCAACGGAAATATTTACCCCTGTGATTTCTATTGCACGGATGAATATTTGCTCGGCAATATAACGGAAAAGGACTTCACCGAGCTTGCAACCTGCAAAACGGCGAAGGATTTTTATTTGCGAAAGCATTGAAATGCCGCAGCGATGCAAAACCTGCCGCCTTTATCCTATTTGCCGTGCCGGCGGATGCAAGCGCACGCAGTTGAGCGAGGATTATTGCGAGGCATACAAAAAGTTTTTCACGGCGTGCCTGCCGCTTTTCAGAGTTTTTATGAGCGAAAAGCCGCCGCAAAACGGAGCGCAATAGCCTTTGAAAGCAAAGCAAACAAAAAACGGTTTCGGCTTTTCAGCCGAAACCGTTTTTCATTGCGCCCGCAAATCTTCATTGTGATTCACGAAAAATAAAATCATAATTAAATATATTTCGCTCAGCCTGCATTTGCAACAGCGGTTGTACTGCCATCCAATCCGAGGATATAGTCTGCGGAAACATCAAGCTTTTGGCAAAAACGAACAAGATAGTTGATAGGCATTTGCCTGAATCCGCGCTCATATTCACTGTATTGCTGTTGTTTGATATCAAGCATTTCGGCAACTTCCGCCTGCTTGAGCGATTTATTTTCCCTTACATACTTTAATCTATTGTTATAGCTCATAACAACACCCCTTTTCATCTTTTTCATCAATATTATATATCATTGCGTTTCTTTTCATTCAACAAAAAAACAAGTTTTTCTTTTTGTGTTTTTGCCAATTAACCCTATTTCGGTGATATTCTGCCGCATTTTGGTGATATTTGGCAGTACCCATTGAAAAAGTTTTCATAAATATTCACGATGTGCAATAATTATTCGCCGAATTTCACCGATTTTTTTTGAAATGTTTGTTATAATTTTATCAATTTCAAGCCGATTTTTCAATTACGAGTACACTATTTCGGACTCAAATCAGGCAACACTTGTTTTTAAAAGCAAAGTATTTGATATAATCATTTAAGCAACTCGCCTTTTCCGTTGAAAAAGAGGGGGAGCAAAAAAACACCCGAATGAAAAATTCGCATAAAAACAAGGCGTTTAAAAACACAAACCGAAACCGATATTTAAATTTGCAAATTCGGCTGTTAATAAAAAAACGGAGGAACAATTATGAATATTATAATTTGCGTGCTGCTTGTGATTTCTATAATCATTTCCGCCGCAGCGCTTGTTACGGGATTAAAAGGGGCAAACAGGGCAACGACATTGCCTTGCTTGACCAAAAAAATAGACATAACCGCCAAAAGGACGGATGAGGCACTGCACAATGTTTCATTGCAAATGCAGGCTCTTACGGAAAAAAACTATGAGCAAATGCTTAAAATAAACGAATCGCTGAGCGCCAATGCGGAAAAAGCAATCGCAAAAAATCGGCGAAGCGATAACCGGAATGCAGCAAAGCAACGAAAAAAAGCTTGACGAAATGCGAAACACCGTAAACGAAAAAGCTTGACGAAACCTTAAACCGACGCATAAGCAGCTCTTTCAAAACAGTTTCGGAGCAGCTTACGCTTGTTTACCAAAGCCTCGGAGAAATGAAAACGCTTTCCGCAGGCGTTACCGATAATGTTAAAGACCTCAACCGCGTTTTAACAAATGTCAAGGCGCGCGGCACATGGGCAGAGGTTCAGCTCGGAAATATACTTGACGAAACTATCCCCGGAATGTACGAAACCAATGTGCAAACCAATCCCGCCTACAACGGCAGAGTTGAATTTGCCGTTAAAATTCCCAATTCACAAACGGACGACATAGCTTATCTTCCCATCGATTCAAAATTTCCGATGGAGGATTATATCAGGCTTTGCAACGCCTCCGAGCAGGGTGACTTACCCGCGATGGAAGCGGCAAGAAAGGATTTGGAGCGCCGCATAAAAGATGAAGCAAAGCAAATAAAGCAATATGTTTCTTCGCCCTCCACAACGCCCTTTGCGATTATGTATTTGGCTACGGAAGGGCTTTATGCCGAAATTGCATCCGGCAAGAGCGCGCTTTCCGAGCAATTGCAGGCGCAGGGCATTATGATTGCAGGCCCAAGCACGATAACGGCACTGCTTAATTCGCTTGCCATGGGCTTCCGCACAATGGCAATAAACAAAAAAGCCACCGAGGTTTGGAAAATTTTGGGTGCTGCCAAAACGCAATACAATAAATTCGGCGATTTGCTTGCAAAGGCGCGCAAAAAGGTGGATGAAGCAGGCAAAGCGCTTGACGAAGCAGACCACCGAAACAGTATTATCCAAAAAAATCTGCGCAATGTGGAGCAGCTTGAAAGCAGCAGCGCAAACGATATTTTGGGGCTTGAGGAATAGCTTACGCATAAAAAATCGGCAGTTCAAAAGAACCGCCGATTTTTTTATTAACGCATTATTTTATTCCCAAATAAACGAAATTCTTGTAACAAACAAATCAAGATAAACGGATGAATATTTGCCGATATATTTTGCAAAAAAGGTTTGCACGCCGCTGCCGCTGATAGTTGTGTTTAGCATATCAAATTCCAGATCGGGCGCAATAATAACAAATTCGCGCAGAGAAAGAATTTTGGTTTTATATTCATTTCGGCCGTTTAAATCCGTTTCCAGCACCGCGCAGCTTAACCCCATGGCATCCACAAGTTCATATTCAACGGTGCATTTTTTAAACGCTTTATACTCCTCATAATTATCGGCAACGGAATAATCGTTTTTCATCAATATCTATATTATCAAACACAAGGCTTAATTTGTTGCCGGCCAATGAAATATTCGTCATCTTCTTATCATGAAGAATAGCAAAATTCACATCAAAATCACGATAAATAAAGTTGCCTGTTTCGATATCAAAGGTTGAAACCATATATTTGCTTCCTTTCCAAAAATCATAATCATTGCGCAGCCGTTTGCCCGATAGAATGAGTGCAAATGCAGAAAAATCGGCAAAACGGCGGCACAAACATATATAATATATTCAAAACTTCTCAATATCATTCAACATCCAATTTTATCACAACACATATTTTTTGTAAAGAGCGGCAAATGTAAACAATGTGTATAAACTTTGTTGATAAATGGCAAATATCGTGATAAAATAGCATAAACACATATTGCGGCGAAAGGAAATTTAAATAATGGAAAAAGCGTGGGCAGCCAATTTAAGAAACATTGAGCCATATGTTCCCGGCGAACAGAGCAAGGAAAAAGAATATAGTTAAAAATAAATGCAAACGAAAAACCCCTATCCCCCGTCGCCCAAAGCGGCCGAGGCTATAAAAAAATTTATGCACGGATAATTTAAGATTTTATCCCGATGCAAATGCGACTGAATTTAAAGCGGCAATTGCCGAGTTTTTACGGAGTTGAGCCGGAAAAATATATTTTTATCGGCAACGGCTCGGACGATGTGCTCGCCCTTTCTTTTCAGGCATTTTTTAACGGTGAAAAGCCGATTGCTTACCCGGATATAACATACAGCTTTTTACCCGGTTTGGTGCCGCCTTTTTAATATTGATTTCAAAACGCACCCGCTTGCCGAGGATTTCAGAATCAATGCCGAGGACTACAAAGAGCCTAACGGCGGCGTTGTTATTCCAAATCCGAATGCGCCCACTTCTCTTGGCGAGGGCGAAGGATTCATAAGAAAAATTATGGATTATAATCAAGACAGCATTGTTATTATCGATGAGGCATACGTTGATTTCGGCGGATATTCAAGCGTTTTATTAACAAAAGAATACGAAAAACCTGCTTGTTTGCGGCACTTTCTCAAAAAAAGCAGAAGCCTTGCAGGAATGAGAATAGGCTTTGCAATAGGAAGCAAGGCTTTGATAAGCGTGCTTGAAGCGGTTAAGAATTCCTATAACAGCTATACCGTAAACAGCATTTCAATGGCTGCCGGCACTGCCGCAATCAAAGATACGGATTATTTTAAAGCAACCGTTTCAAAAGTTATTGCCACAAGGCAGCGTGTTACAAATGAGCTGCGAAAGCTTGGGTTTACCGTGCTTGATTCACAAACCAATTTTCTTTTTGCCACCCTTGAAAAAGAAAGCATGAAAGAATATTTTGAATATTTGAAAAAAAGCACAATGTGTTTATAAGATATTTCAATTTACCGAGAATAGATAACTATGTGCGCATAACAATAGGCACGGATGATGAAATGGATATTTTTTTCTTGCCGAAACAAGAAAAATACCTTGCAAAATAATTACAAAGCCAAAAACATTACATAAAAAAAGAAAAGCACGGGGCAGTTCATTTTGAACCGCTCCGTGCGTTTTTATATTATTATTCTTCGGGCACTTCGCCGTTAAAGGTGAATTTATCATCTTTAAAATCAACGGTGCACTTATCACCGTCCGAAACCTTTTTCTGGAGCATAAGCTCGGAAAGCGGATCTTCTATTTTGCGCTGAATTGCGCGGCGAAGAGGCCTTGCTCCGTAAACATTATCAAAGCCCGCATCTGCAATTGCACAAATTGCCGCATCTGTAAATTCAAGCGTGATCTCCATTTCTGCAAGGCGCTTTGTAAGAGTTTTGAGCATTGTTGCCGCAATTTCCTTAATATCATCCTTCTCAAGGCGATTGAAAAACGATAATATCATCAATTCTGTTAAGAAATTCAGGCTTAAAGGTCTTTTTAAGATCCTCCATAACAAGATCCTCAATGCTCTTGTTTGCATCATTATCATCACCGCCGAAGCCGAGAGCCGACTTGCTGCTGATAATTTTTGCGGCACCCACATTGGAGGTCATAATGATAATTGCATTCTTAAAGGAAACCTTGCGGCCCTTGGAATCGGTGAGCACACCGTCCTCAAGAATTTGAAGAAGAATATTGAAGACATCGGGATGCGCCTTTTCGATTTCATCAAACAAAACAACCGAATAAGGCTTTCTTCTGATTTTTTTCGGTGAGCTGACCGCCCTCATCAAACCCAACATATCCCGGAGGCGAGCCGATGAGCTTGGAAACGGTGTGCTTTTTCCATATATTCGCTCATATCAAAGCTTAATAATCGCATCTTCAGAGCCGAACATTGCCTCTGCAAGGGATTTGCAAAGCTCTGTTTTACCTACACCGGTTGGGCCGAGGAAGATAAACGAGCCGAGCGGTCTGTTGGGATTTTTGATTCCGACTCTGCCGCGCCTTATTGCCCTTGCAACGGCAGACACCGCCTTATCCTGGCCGACGATTCTTTCGTGAAGAATCTGCTCCATATTAAGCAATCTTTCGGATTCTTCTTTTGTGAGCTGTGTTACGGGAATTCCCGACCAAGAAGACACAACATTGGCGATATCCTCCGTGGTGACTTCCTTAATATCCCTGCCCGAAGAATTCTTCCATTTTTCTTTTTCCTCATCAAGCAGAGTTTGCAGCTCTTTTTCCTTATCCCTGATTTTGGCAGCCTGCTCAAAATCCTGGCTTTTAACCGCAGAAGATTTTTCCTGCTGCAGGCGCTTGATTTCCTGCTCCATACTCTTGAGATTCGGCGGAGCGGTGAACGCTTTAAGCCTTACACGGGAAGCCGCTTCATCAATAAGATCTATTGCCTTATCCGGCAAAAATCTGTCTGCAATATATCTGACGCTCATTTTAACTGCGGTTTCAATTGCTTCATCGGAAATTTTAACCTTATGATGAGCCTCATATTTATCACGCAGGCCTTTGAGGATTTCAATTGCTTCTTCCTCCGTCGGCTCGCCCACATTAACACTTTGAAAACGGCGCTCAAGAGCTGCGTCTTTTTCAATGTTTTTTCTGTATTCCTCTATTGTGGTGGCGCCGATAACCTGTATCTCGCCCCTTGCAAGAGCCGGTTTCAGAATATTTGCGGCGTCAACCGCGCCCTCTGCGGCACCGGCACCGATAAGCGTGTGCACCTCGTCAATAAAGAGAATAACATCCTTTGCCTGCTTAACCTCATCCATGGCCTTTTTGATTCTTTCCTCAAAATCGCCTCTGTATTTTGTGCCGGCAACCATTGATGTTAAATCAAGGGCAACAATCTTTTTGCCCTCAAGCATTTCAGGCACTTCGCCCTTAACTATTTTAAGAGCCAAGCCCTCTGCAATAGCGGTTTTGCCGACACCGGGCTCGCCGATAAGGCAGGGGTTGTTTTTTGTTCTTCTTGAAAGAATTTGAATAACCCTTTCAATTTCTTTTTCTCTGCCGATAACGGGATCTATGCCGCCGCTTCTTGCTTTTTTTCGGTTAAATCAGTGCCGAATTCATCAAGAGTAGGCGTTGAGCTTTTGCCCTTTTTACCGCCCTTTGAGCCTCTGAATTCGGATTCCGGCCTTGAGAGGTCGTTAACAAGCTCCTCCGTAAAAGCATCTTCATCAACGCCGCAGGCATTCAAAATCTTAACGGCTGCCGAATCGCTTTCACGAAGCAATGCAAGCAGCAAATGCTCTGTGCCGACAAAGGAATTTCTCATTCCCCTTGCAAGCTGAAATGCAATTTCAAGAATTCTTTTTGCCGTTGGTGTGAAATCATTCGGTGAAAGCGCAGTAGGGTTGCCAACACCCGTGTTATCCTTAATGATCTGCTCAACCGATTCAAGAGCTATGCCCTTTTCGGAAAGCAGCTCTGCTCCGTAGCTTGTGTTTTCTTTAAGCACACCGATAAGGATATGCTCGGAGCCTATATATGTGTGGCCGAAATTCTCGGCCGATTTGATTGCAAGATTTAAAACATCATTTGCTTTTTGAGTAAAACTGTTGAATCTATACATAATTATTCCTCCTTTAAAACGCAGGCAAGCCTGCGAGCCGCAAATTAATCCGAGCGAATAATCATTTAAGCTCCGCGAAAGCGGATTTTATGCCATTGATGCCGCATATGCGAAATCAAAGCCTTTGTTTTCGGCAGGATATGCCGTAAAACCGCTTAGTTTAATTCGTTTCTGACTCTTTCCGCCCTGAGTTTGGAAACGGAATCCGGGTCGCCGCAATCATCGGCGGCAAGTAAATTACCGTCTGCCGATGTGTGAATAAGCGCAGTTACGAGCGCAGGATCAAAATCAAAGAATCCAAGCGCCGCACCAAGCCTTACATCCGAAGCAAGAGCAATAAATTCGGCATAGCTTAAACGCCTTGCCATCTTAAGAGTGCCCATACTTCTGTATAATTTATCCTCCCAAATCTCGCTGCCCTTCATTGTGGCGCGCAAATTTCTTTCGCGCATAACGATTTGCATTGCAACGGAGGCAATATTTTCAACCGCCTCTTTTTCCGTTATGCCGAGGGTGACATGATTGGTGAGCACATAAAACGCGCCCGATTCGCCGTAAAGCGGGCGAAGCGTGAAGCCGAGCTTGCCCACGAGCGAGGCTAATTTGCCTATGCCGCCCGCATGCTCAACGGCGGGCAGATGCAAGCCGACGGAGATTTTAAGCCCTGTGCCCAAATTAACCGGACTTGCGGTGAGAAAGCCGAGCCTCTCATCAAATGCAATCGGCAGGCGGTCAATAAAAACATCATCAACCTTATTTGCCTTTGCATATGCGCTTTCGGGGTCAAGACCCGGCGCAAAAGCATTTATTCTGATATGATCCTCCTCGCAAAGCATTACACAAACGCTTTCATCGGGAGAAACAAGAAATGCGCCTTTTTCCTTTGCAAATTCGGGGCTTATAAGCTGCCTTTCGGCATATGCAGCAGCCTGAGCAGGCGATGCTCCCTGTAAATCAACAAGTGTGAAATCACCCGCCAATTCCGAATTTTTAATGCAGGCATAAAGCTTTTTAACCGTGTTTCGCTTTATTTCGCTGCTGAGCTTTGATTTAAAAGGCGTGTCGCTTAAATTTCTTGCAAGCCTTATTTTTGAAAAAAGAACCACATCATTATCCGCGCCGCCTGTGCCGTACCAATTTTTCATAACTTACTCCTTTTCGCCGAGTTCCTTGATTTTATCTCTTATAACCGCCGCATCCTCAAATCTTTGCTCTTTGATTGCAAGCTTCATATCCTCTTTAAGCTTTTCAAGCTCCGATTTAGGTTGCTCTGCAGCCGCCTCTTCTTTGCTTTGAGGTTCATCGGGAACCTCGGTGTAAGTAATGTTTTTGCCCACATGCTTTGCGTTTCCGTGAAGCTTAAAAAAATCGATGGCTGAAGCTTATCGGCAAATTTATCATAGCAATCCGCGCAGCCGACCAAGCCACTGCTTACAATATCGTTAAAGGTTGAACCGCAGCTGTCACATCTGTCAATACCGGAAAGGATATTCATTGCCGGTATGCCTGCGCCGAGCAGGTTGCCGAGGAATGTGTCCGCAAAGAAATTTTCGGCGCTGAAATCACTCATCAGCCCAAGCTCCCTTGCGCAATCCTCGCAAAGATGCATTTCCGTTACATTGCCGTTTATATTTTGTTTGAAATAAGCCGTGGCTTCATTTTTTTATTACAATGCTGGCATTTCATAATAAATATCATCCTTTCATTTATTAAATCAACTTATATACGCAAGCAGCATTTGCTTTAACTGCCTTGCGCGAACGGCGTTTTTAATTTCCTGCGAAACGCCTTTTTGAAATTGCTTTCCGCCATTGCGGCGTCAAGCATTTTTTTGCGCTTTTTTTGAATCTATCAGCTGCTGATAATTTAAATTATATATATTTGCTTTTTGCGGAGCGTTCGTCTATCTCGTTGCCGATGCTGTTTATAAACGCCATAACGGCGGCATTTTTTGAATCGGCGCGCGTGATATAAATACACCCTCCGCCGCCCCTGCGGCTTTCGATTCTGTAGCCCTGCTCGGGCGTGAAGCGCGATGCGATAACATAGTTTATCTGGCTCGGAACGCAGCCGATTTTGCGAAGCAAGATCATTGCGCTTGATTCTGACGGTTGAATTGTTTTTCATCAAACATATCAAGAATCATTCCGGCTATAATATCCGTCATATTCACTTATCACTCACTCCTTTTAGCTTATATTTTGTTTTAGGCCTTATGTTTTGTCGAAGTACTTTTATTGCTTTTGACTTTGACTTTCCTTGACCTTGATTACATATTAGCACGAAGGTCAGAGAAAGTCAATACTTTTTTCTGATTTTTTTAAAATTTTTTAGCACGATTTTTCCGCTCAACTGTGCGGTTTTTTTCGGAGTTTTAATTCAAAAACGGCGCAAAAAAATTAAAAAAATCTTTTTGCTTTTTGCTTTTCATTTATAATAAAGGTCAAAGGCAAACAACAAAGGTCAAACTTTTTATGCGTGGTGAATAATATGAAAAATAACAAATAATATGATAGATTCCGATTTGCGCCTGCGCGGCGAAATGATAAGGGCGATAAATCCGCTCGGCTCTTACGGCATGCAGGGAATAATGGGCAGAATTTCAAAAATCGCGCTCGGCGCATTGCCGCTCAGGAGTATGAACTGCACAAAAACTGAAATTCGCCGCAAAAACGGCACATATTTTAAAGCCTGCATTTTCAAAAGCAAAAAAATGCAAACAAAAAAATGCAATAGGCATACTTTGGCTGCACGGCGGCGGATATGTTATGGGTGCGCCCGAAATGGCGGTTATGACCATGCCCAAAGCGCTGCTTCAGAAATTCAATTGTGTTATAATCTGCCCCGACTACACACTTTCAACCGATGCTCCCTACCCTGCCGCTGTTGAAGATGCATACCGCACCCTGCAATGGATGAGCAACAACAGGAAAAAGCTGGGAATAGGATATGAAAAATTTGCAGTGGGCGGCGAAAGCGCGGGCGGAGGACTGGCTGCCGCACTTTGCATTTATGCGCGCGATAAAGGAAATGCTTCAATTGCCTTTCAAATGCCGCTTTACCCCATGCTTGACGACAGAGTAACAAAAACCTCCTGCTGCAACGATGCGCCGCTTTGGAACACGGCGGCAAACACCGCGGCTTGGGAAAGATATCTCGGCCCGCTTTACGGCAGCGACGGAGTGAGCGCATATGCCGCACCGGCAAGGCTTGACAATTTTACAAACCTGCCGCCCGCAGTTTCCGTTATCGGCACGATCGAGCCGTTTTACGAAGAAACGATTAAATATTTTAAATCACTTTATTCCGCGGGAACGGAAGCGAGACTTCAAATCGAAAACGGCTGTTTCCATGCCTTTGATATGGTTGCTCCAAGCTCCGCCGCGGCAAAAAGAGCACGAAGCTTTTTGCTTTTGGCATTTGAGGATTACGCCGAAAAAAATACATAAAAACGAAAAAATAAAAGTTATCCTTGACTAACCGTAATGTTTAATGTTAGTATTATCGCACAAATTAAATGCTCGCTGAGGGAGTAGTTTGCGCATTAAATTTAAAATGTGCGGCAAGTCAACAGACTGACCGTTATGGTCTGGCTTGCCTTAATTAACGAGACTCATGCACACCGCCGGCAGGTATAACGCCTCGGCATCTGTGCATAAGTCTTTATTTTTTTGGCTTATGCACGGCACAATACCGTGTGTGAGCTTTTTTATTTGTAAAAAATTCACCGGCTTTGCCGGGCAGGAGGAAAATATGAGGGAGTTTTTAAGAAGCAAAGAAGAATTGCTCAAAGAATTCGGCTCAAACCCGCAAACGGGGCTGACAAACGATAAAGCTGCCGAAAACAGAGCAAAATACGGTGAAAATTCGCTTACGCGAAAAAAGCAGGATTCATTGCTTAAAAGGCTTTGGGACGCGGCCACCGAGCCGATGCTTTTTGATGCTGATTGCCGCAGGGCTGATTGCACTTGTGGTAAACATCGTTCGCAGTGTAACGGGCGGCGAAGCGGATTTTCTTGAATGTGTGGGCGTTTTTGTGGCGATTGCGCTTTCCGTTGTTATCAGCGTTGTTATGGAGGGCAAAAGTGCCAAGGCGTTTGAAGCGCTTTCAAAAATAAACGGCAACATAACCGTGCGCGCAATCAGGGGCGGAAAAGCAATTACCCTTGAAAGTGATGAAATATCCGTTGGCGATATTTTGCTTCTTTCCGCGGGCGACAAAATTCCCGCAGACTGCCGATTGATTGAAAGCACTGCACTTACGGTTGACGAATCCGCGCTAACCGGCGAAAGCTTCCCGGTTAAAAAAGACGCCGATTTTCAAATTGCAGACGAGAAAACACCGCTTGCCGAAAGAGCCAATATGATTTACAGCGGCACATTTATACCCGAGGGTCATGCAAAGGCCGTTGTTACCGCGGTGGGCGATACCACGGAATTCGGCAAAATCGCAGGCGAGCTTACCGGTGCGGACAAAGCAAGCACGCCGCTTCAGGAAAAGCTTGCAAGGCTCGGCAAAACCATCACGGTTATCGGCGTTATCGCCGCGGCAATAGTTTTTATTTCGCAAATCATTTCATTTGCCATTCACGGCACAATTTCGCTTGATGCGATTACCGAAGCTTTTATAACAAGCATCGTTCTTATAGTTGCCGCCGTGCCCGAGGGGCTGCCCACCATCGTGGCGGTTTCCCTTTCAATCAACATCATCAAGCTTTCAAAGCAAAATGCGCTTGTAAAAAAGATGATTGCCTCCGAAACCATCGGCTGCATAAGCGTTATCTGCTCCGATAAAACAGGCACATTAACCGAAAACAAAATGACGGTGCGCGGTTTTCACGACTTTGAAATGCACACCGATGCAAGCAAGCTTACAAACGAATATTTAACGCACAATATCTGCCTTAACACCACCGCCGATTTGGGCGACGGCGGCGAATTTATCGGCAATCCCACCGAATGCGCAATGCTGAATTTTTACGAAGCCTCAAAGGCGCACGAGGATTGCGGCAATTCATATAAAGACGAGAGAAACGACCACGAGGTGCTTTTCGCATTTCCCTTTTCCTCAGATCTTAAGCATATGACCACCGTTTCAAAGGTGGACGGGCGTATTATATCCTATGTTAAAGGCAGCCCCGAATGTGTACTTGCCATGTGCGGCATCAGCGGCGAGGAGCGAAAAAAGGCCGAAGCCGCAATCACAAATGCCGAGGAAAACGCCATGCGCGTTATCGCCTTTGCACACAAAGAGCTCGACGGCATGCGCGATTACGAAGAAGAAAAAGAGCACACACAAATGGAAAGCAACATGGTTTTTGACGGCTTTGTTGCCATTTCCGATCCGCTTCGCGCAGATGTTTACGATGCGGTTAAATGCTGCCGCAGTGCCGGCGTGGGAGTTAAAATCCTTACCGGCGACAATATAATCACAGCCTCCGCCATCGCAAGCGAGCTTGATTTGCTCGGCGAGGGCAAAGTGGCGCTTGAAGCCAAAGAGATAGAGGAAATGAGCGACGACGAGCTTTTGCAACATTTTGCCGCAGATAAGCGTTATTGCGCGAAGCACGCCGAGTGTTAAGATGAGAATAGTTAAGCTGCTTAAATCGCAGGGCAATGTTGTGGCTGTTACTGGCGACGGAATTAACGATGCTCCCGCGCTTAAAAATGCCGATGTGGGCATTGCGATGGGCATTTCCGGCACGGAGGTTTCAAAGGAAGCAAGCGATATCGTGCTGCTGGACGATTCTTTTGCCACAATAGTTAAAGCCGTTGAATGGGGCAGAAATATTTATGAAAACTTCAAAAGATTTATCAGCTTTCAGCTCACGGTTAATTTAGCTTCCGTTATCTGCGTTTTCGTTTCCGTTTTGCTTGGACTGTCGGCACCGTTTACGGCGCTTCAGCTGCTGTGGATAAACATTATTATGGACGGCCCACCGGCGCTTACGCTCGGTCTTGAGCCGAATTACAGCGATTTGATGAATCGCAGGCCCACTGCGCGCGGCGAAAAACATTATTTCAAAAAAACATGTTCACTCGCATAGGGCTTACGGGCGTTTATGTTTCAATCGTTTTTCTTTGCCAATACAAATTCAACTTCCTCGGCGCGGCAGAAGGCGAAATGCGCACGGTTTTTATTCACGCTTTTCGTTTTATTCCAGCTTTTCAACGCCTTCAACTGCCGCGAGCTGCACAGCGAAAGCATATTCAAGCACCTGTTTAAAAAAACAAGCTTATGCTGCTGATAGTGGGCTGCACCTTTGCACTTCAGATTTTGATTATTCAATTTGCGGGTGCATTTTTTTCGGCACCGTTGCGCTCGGAGTCGAAATGTGGCTCAAGCTTTTCGGAATGTCTGCCACGGTGATAGTGCTTTCCGAAATCATAAAACTATTTATAAGGCTCTTTTCCCAAAAAAAGAAAAATGCATAAAGCCTTTGCCTGATTAAAATATTAAATTTACACATAAGCAAAACTGCCGGCACCTTTTCGGGTGTCGGCAGTTTTTTATACAATAATCTGATTTTGAATTTTAATGCTTTTATTCAGTCAAGCAGCTCGCACACATCTTCGGCAATTTGCTCTTTTGTAAGCCTGTTTTCGGCAAGCAAGGCATTGTGATCATAACGATCCTCAAACTCCTTTTTAAGGCCGTAATTGAGTACTTTAACATTGTCCCTGCCGTAAAATCTTGCGATTTTTTCGCCAAAGCCGCCGTCAAGAACGCCGTCCTCAAGAGTAACAACAACACTGTGATCCTTCATCAAATCGGAAAGAAGCTCGTCATCCGTTCCCGTGATAAAGCGCGGGTTAATTAAAGTGGGCTTTTTACCCGTTTTGCTTTCGATTTCCTTTGCCGTTTCCTCGCCGAGCCGATAAAACGAGCCGAGCGCAATAATTGCAACATCGCTGCCGCTTTGGGTGATTTGATATTTATTCAAATCGCCGTAATCCTTATCAAATTCCCTGCCGGTTGTGATAACGCCGTTTTCGGGCACACGAATTGCAACCGGATATTCATTTTGCTCAATGCTCCAATCAAGCATTGCAAGATATTCCTCCTTGCAGGTGGGCGCAAGGTAAACAAGATTTAAAATATTTGAAAGCATGGGAATATCATAATAGCCGATATGGCCCGCATCGTTCATGCCGAAAACGGAAGCGCCGTAAAGCACAATCGTTGCCGGCTCGCTGTTGAGGCACAAATCTTGAGCAATTTGATCGTAAGTGCGCTGAATAAAGGTGCTGTAAGTGCCGTAAACGGGCTTGCCGCCGTTTTTGGCAATGCCGGAAGCAAGAGCAACGGCGTGCTCCTCTGCAATGCCGACATCAACAAATTGACTGCCCGCCTTATCGCGGCGCGCCTTATCAAAGCCCATGGAGGCGGGCACTGCGGAGGTGATTGCAACCACCTTTTTATCCTTTGCCATTTTATCAAGCAAAAATTCAGCTGTGATATCGCTGTAATTTTCCCCGCCGAAATCAACCGTGGGCTTTCCGGTTTCAATGTTGAACGGAGCGCAATAATGCCAATTTTCCTTGTTTTTAACGGCGGGAGCATAGCCTTTGCCCTTTTCCGTTACAATGTGCAAAACAACGGGATGATCAATATCCTTAACAGATTCAAAAAGCTTAATAAGGCTTTGAATATCGTTTCCGTTTGCTTCAAATTTGTAATCAAGCCCCATGGATCGGAAAAGATTGCATTCGCATTTGCCGCCGCTTTCGCGAAGCATGCGCAAATTTTTATAAATGCCGCCGTGATTTTCCGCGATGGACATATCATTGTCGTTCACAAGAATAATCATATTGCCGCTTTGCTCGCCCGCAAAATCAAGACCCTCAAGCGCTTCGCCGCCGCTTAAAGAGCCGTCGCCGATAACGGCAATGATGTTTTCCTTGCCGCCGCAAAGCTCCCTGCCCTTTGCAAGACCGCACGCAAGGCTTACGGAGGTGGAGGTGTGGCCGATATTAAACATATCATGCTCGCTCTCAAGCGGATTTGTATATCCCGTTACATCATCATATTTTGCGGGATCCAAATAAGCGTCCTTTCTGCCGGTGAGCATTTTATGCGGATAGCATTGGTGCGAAACATCAAACACGATTTTATCCTCGGGTGAATCAAACACATAATGAAGCGCAATGGTTGCCTCCACGATTCCCATGTTCGGGCCGAAATGGCCTCCGTGCACGGAAAGCCTTTTCAAAAGGGCCTCGCGCATTTCAGCGGCAAGCACTTCAAGCTGAGCGAAATCGAGCTTTTTAACATCCTGCGGTGAATTGATATTTTCAAGATACATATTTATTTCTCCTTTATTGACAAATTTAATAAAAAAATATTTATACTTTTTTTATTACACGAAGATTATACAAGTTAAAGTAAACTTTAAGTCAAGCGTTTTTTTAAAAAAATTTATCCGCAACGCGAAAGGGTTGAAAGCATTATGAATTACACGGTAGGCGAAACGGCAAAAATTATGAATTTACCCACCTCTACTTTAAGATATTACGATAAAATCGGCTTGCTTCCGTTTGTTAAGAGAACGGAAAGCGGAATCCGCATGTTTCAGGACGAGGATATGGAATGGCTCGGCATTATCGAATGTTTAAAAAAGACGGGCATGCAGCTGACCGAAATCAGGGAATACATAAACATGGCAATGCTGGGCGATGAAACAATAGACGCACGCCTGCAAATGTTTTTGCGCCGCAAGCAGGAAACCGAGCAGCAGATAAAGGAACTGCAGGAAACGCTTGAAACGATTGACTATAAAATTTGGTTTTATGAAACGGCAAAGGAAAAAGGCACCACAAAAGGGCATTGCTCTGCGAATGCAGCGATGTGCCGAAAAAAATACAGAGAGGTTAAACAGCGCCTGGCGAAAAATATCATAATAAAAAAACAATATAAAATCTTTAAAAAAATCTGCAATCCGCGACGCCCAAAAAGGCAACGCGGATTTTTGCCTTCTTGCACGGAATAATTATTCCCGTTTTTTTCACACAATAACAATAAATATAAAATAAGCGTGGAAATTTATATCCGCTTATGATATAATAAAGAAAAAGTTTTGTGCTTTTTTTGCATAAAAATATTTGCTTTTACAAAAAAATATTTTTTTATTCATTTGAGAGGGATAATGCCATGAGCAACTCAAAAAAACGAAGCCTTTCGGCATACGGGATAAGCTGGGATACATGTTCGGCGATTTCGGCAACGATTTCACATTTTTGCTTTCTTCAAGCTTTTTGATGAAATTTTACACCGATGTTATGGGCGTGGACGGCTATATAGTGGGCATCATAATGATGGTGGCAAGATTTGTTGACGCATTCACCGATGTTGCCATGGGCCGAATTTGCGACAGAAGCAAAATGACCCCCGTGGGCAAATTCAAGCCGTGGATTCGCAGAATGTGCGGGCCTGTTGTTATCGTTTCGTTTTTTTAATGTATCGAGGCGGGCTTTCGGGCTTGCCCCAAGGGGCTAAAATAGTTTATTTAACAATAACTGAGATTTTATGGGGCTCTGTTTTCTACACTTCAATCAATATTCCCTATGGCTCAATGGCATCTGCCATTTCCGATGACCCCGGCGACAGGCAATCCCTTTCCACCTTCAGAACAATGGGCGGAATGTTTGCCGGCGCATTCATTATGGCGGGCGTGCCGCTTATGATTTATGATAAGGTTAACGGCAACGATGTTTTAAACGGCAAAAGATTCACGATAATCGCAGGCGTTTGCTCGATTTTTGGCATTCATCTGCTATATACTTTGCTATTCGCTCACCACCGAAAGAGTTAGAACCGAAGCTTCTTCCGACGCAATGCGGCAAAACAGCGTGGGAAACATGCTAAAAAACGCACTTAAAAACAGAGCGCTTATTTCAATTATAGTCGCTTCCGTTTTCATGCTGGTTTCGCAGCTTACCATTCAGCAAATGGCAAACTATGTATTTCCCAATTATTACGGCAATGCAAAAGCACAAAGCCTTTCAATGGTTGTTATGGGCGGCGGAATGCTTGTGGCGGCACTTATAGCAAAGCCGCTTGCACAGAAAATCGGCAAGGCCGAAATGAGCGTTATCGCAAATATGCTTGCAGGCGTTGTTTGCATAATTTTGTATTTCGTAAGGCCGCAAAATGTTTGGGTTTATGTGTCCTTCCAATTTCTTTCCTGGTTTGGGCTCGGTGTTTTTCTCCATGGTTACCTGGGCACTTATCACGGATGTTATCGATTATTCCGAAATCAAAAACGGCATCAGGGAGGACGGCTCTGTTTACGCGCTTTATTCCTTTGCCCGCAAGCTCGGTCAGGCGGCTTCGGCGGGCCTTACCGGCGCACTGCTTTCGCTTATAGGCTACGACCAATCAACGGCATTTACGCCTGAAGTTAAAGAGGGCATTTTCGATATTTCAACACTTGTGCCCGCAGTAAGCTTTATCATTCTTGCGCTTATACTTTGGTTCTGGTATCCGCTTCACAAAAAGCAGGTTGAGGAAAATGTTGCAATCCTAAGAGAAAAGCATTCGAGTGGCAAAGAATAAGCCAGAGCTTTTAATCACAAATCAATTTCACACAGCAAAAGCCCTTGAAGCGTTTAACGGCTTCAAGGGCTTTTATCATATTAAAATATTTTATTTGCAAATAAGAAATTCGGCAGCGGAGCAAAGCACCTGAACAATCGAAAATCCAAAAACAACCTGCGTGTCCGACCAGCCGTGATTTTTACGCATTTCATCATGGATGGGAGTACGAACATTTTTAAGCACTTCGATCTTGAAAAAGCGCTTTAAGAAGATTTTAATAAGGCCCGCAATTCCGTCCACAAGCAAAACGGCGGAAAGCAGAATATATGAAAGCGGATGACCGGATTTTAAAATCATAATCACAATAATAAGCCCAAGCGGCCTTGAACCCGCATCGCCCATAAGCTGAGAGCTGGGGCTTGTGTTAAAGCAAAGATATGCTGCAAGCACGCCGATCATAATAAAGCCAAACACCGAATACGGTGCCGCGATTTGCTTTGAAAACACAAATATAATGCTGAGCAGTGATATTGTGCCGAGTGAAGCGCAAAGCCCGTCCACCCCATCGGAGCAGTTGGTAACATTTATACCGATCCAAAGCAATATTGTGGAAAGCACGGCAAAAACCGCGGGATGAACGCTGAAGTCGTGATTAAAAATAACAAACGATGTGGAATTATTGAGAACAAACACAACGGAAATCAAAATACACACAATCAAATCGATAAGGCCTTTTTTGTAATCCGACCAAGGCTTATCGGAAGCGTCGTCCAAATAACCGCTGAGCATTTCAATAAAAATCAAAACATCATAGCATATCAGTTCGGGCGTAACCGGCATTAAAAATACGGAGCAAAGCACAAACACGGCAATCATTACCAAGCCTACTCCCCTGATTTTGCCCTTTGATTTTTTTCTCCGTTTACGGCAAAAGCCCTGCCCTTATCCTTTGGCAAAAACGGCAATTTGATTTTAAGAAGCACAAAGCAGATTGCAAACGCCGCCAAAAACGCGCACGCAATATATTTCGCCGAGCCTGCGACATTGCCGAGAATATGATAAAACATTTTTAACCCCGCTTATTTTAAATTTTAATTTAAAACATTATATTACAAAAATTTTTGCCGCAGTCAACAAAATGCGCCAAACTGCGTGAAATCGCCGCACGGGTTACATTAAGCTCCGACCGGATATTCCGTTTCCGCATATCTCATATCGCATTCGGCTTTTTGCACGCTTAACGCAAAAAGCGCCCCGCCTCGCACGATATGCGATACACCGAAGCGCCTTTTTATTACATAGTTAAGAATTAAGCTTTATGCCTCAACTGATTTTGCGTTTTCGCTTTCTTCATTTTCGGCAAGTTCACTGCCCTTTTTACTTTTAACATAGCTCTTAAACGAATTAACAACAATGATAAGGCCGAGCGTGATAAGCAAAACGGCAACAACAAGCTGAAGCGCGGAGCCGAGATATCCGTTCCTGCGGCAATAGCCTTAACAAGGGCGATAACACGCTGAACAAGTGCCGTGAAGGTTACGCAAAGCATAATGATCATCGGCGGGAACAGCATCTTATTGCTTCTGCCCGTTACTTTAAGGAATACGCAAAGCGTGATAAGAACAAGCGCGCTGAGCAGCTGGTTTGCGGAGCCGAAGAGCGGCCAAACCTTTTCATAGCCGATTTTCGTGAGCACAAAGCCGCAAAGAAGCGTGAAAATCGTGGCGAAATAAGGATTGCAAAGCACCTTGCGCCAAGGCTTTGCATGCTCCATATCATCAACGCTGAAGATTTCCTGGAACGACATTTTGCCGATACGCGCAACGGCGTCAAGCGTGGTGAGCGCAAGAGCGGAAACGCACATCGTCATAAACACGGTTGCAACCTGAACAGGCATGCCCATTTTTTCAAAAAAGCCCGCAACGCCGCGGCTGAAGATTTGGAACGGAGTGCCGTCTGCCGGGGTGCCGTCCTTAGCCGCTGCCGCGCCTGCAACGCAAAGCGCAAGAACCGCCAAAACGCTTTCAAGAATCATTGCGCCGTAGCCGACTTTAACCATATCCTTTTCATTTGCTATCGTTTTGGACGAAGTGCCCGAGGAAACAAGGCTGTGGAAGCCCGAAACCGCACCACAGGCAACCGTTACGAAAAGAATCGGGAACATTGTGCCGAGCTTTTCATTTGTGAAGCCCGTGAAAACAGGCAAATTCATTGTGGGGTGACCGATGATGAGGCCGACCGCCGCACCGAGAATCATACAAACAAACATAATCGTGGTCATATAATCACGGGGCTGTTTCATAAGCCAAATCGGCACGATTGCGGCAACAAAAATATACGCAAAAACGATATAGCTCCAGCCGTCCTTACCGAGAACGATGGGGCATTTGATGCCGATTGCAAACGAAGCTATAATGAAAACAACACCGATAAGAAATTCTTTCCAGCCGGAAAAATTGAATTTCTTTTGAATAAGGCCGAAAATAACGGCAAAAAGCATGAACATGATCGAAACCATGCCGGCAGAGCCGTTTGCGCCCGCCGTGGCAAGCTTTGCGCCGGTGGTGGCGTCAAAGGCATTAAATGTGCCCGAAACCATATCGGCAAAAACAGCTATGATAAGCAGTGAAAACAGCCAGCAAAAGATTGTGAAAAGCTTTCTGCCGAGCTTTCCGATATATTTTTCAATCAGCATGCCCATTGATTTGCCCTGATTTTTAACCGAGGCATAGAGCGCGCCGAAATCCGTTACCGCGCCGAAGAAAACGCCGCCGATTAAAAATCCAAAGCAAAAACGGGAAGCCAGCCAAACACGGCGGCCTGAATTGCGCCGGTTACGGGGCCTGCACCCGCGATTGACGAAAATTGATGGCTGAAAACCGTCCAGCCGTTTGTGGGCACGTAATCCTTGCCGTCGTTATATTTAACGGCGGGAGTTTCCGCTTTGGGATCAATTCCCCATTTTTTGCAATGCGGCGGCCGTAAAGCACATAGCCCGCACCGAGAACAGCCACGGCGATTAAAACAATTACCAATGTGTTCATAAAATCTATCTCCTTTTCTTATTTCAAACAGCCGCCGGCAAATAAAAAAGCCCCCGCTTTGCACAAATCATCAAAGATTTTGCAAAGGCGAAGGCATCAACTTAAATATAAAGTTTAACTGCATCCGTGTTACCACTTTGCTTGCCGGCACGAAGCCGACCGCTCAATCACCGCCCAAAAATCCGCAGAAAGCAAAATTTCGGAAAGTGCTTCCATATAACGGTGGAACCCGGCTTTGCCTACTGATAGCTTTTCAGCAAAGCTGCTTGCAGGTGAGGGCCGAACGCGCCTTGTTACCGCCTTCCACAACCGGCGGCTTTCTGTGAACGGTGCTGCGCAGGGTCATTTCCTGTTCATTGCATTTGGCTGTTTAATTTATGATTTAATGTTAGTACTAAAATTAAAAATTTGTCAAACAATATTAAAAAAATTTCGTAATTTAGCCCAAATGGCAGCGCAAAAATTAAGCCTTGCTTTGGACATATTTTTAACATTTTATGAATAGAAAAAAACTCTTACTGGCTCAATATGCAAAAGGACTCCGCCGCATCAAAACGGCAGAGCCCTTTTTACAAAGACAGAGAGTGCAGTGAAAAGCACTGCAAAAAATCGCCTGCGCCGCAAAATAATTTAGAAATTATCAAGCAGGGATTTGTAAAACTCGCAATAATCTGTTCTGTTTTCAGCTGTAAAAGCCATAGCCTCGCGCGGATGACGGTTGAGCTGACCCGTGAGCATATATTGCACCTCGTAGCCCCATTTCACGCCGCTTTCCTTGAGCGGAATCATGTAATTTTCAAGGAAGGTAAGCAGACTGTAAAAGATTATATTTTTGGATTTTTTTAAGGAATCCGAGCAAAAGCTCCATTGCGCAGTTGCCCGCTCCCCTTCCCATGCCTGCCGCCGTGGCATCAAGATAAGAAACACCGTAAGAAAGAGTTTCAATCGTGTTTGCAAAAGCAAGATTTTGATTGTTGTGCGCATGAAAGCCGATTGCCTTGCCGTATTTTTCGCCGATTTCAAGATATTTTTTTGCAAGTGCGCCCGCCGTTTCGGGGTAAAGCGAGCCGTAAGAATCCACAAGATAAATAACATCAACACTTGATTGGCCTATCATTTCAAGAGCCTCTTCAATCTGCTCGCTCGAAGCCTGGCTGATCGCCATGATATTACAGGTGGTTTCATAGCCGAGATTATGAAAATATTCAATCATTTCAAGTGCCGCCGGAATTTGGTGAATATAGCAGGCAACACGCACCATGTCTATAACCGATTCGCTTTTCGGCACAAAATCCTCTTTAAAATCGCACCTGCCCACATCTGCCATAACGGCGATTTTCATATCGGAAATATTTTCGCCGACTATGCTGCGAATATCCGCCTCATCGCAAAACTTCCATTTGCCGAATTTATTAACATCAAACAGATTTTTGGAGGCACGATAACCGAATTCCATATAATCCACGCCGCTTTTAACATTCGTTTTATAAAGCTCGGTAACAAATTCATCCGTAAATTCAAAATTGTTGCAAAGGCCGCCGTCTCTGATTGTGGCGTCAACCACCTTAACATCGGCGCGCACGGTCATCATATTACCTTTTCTGGGTGCCATAATATCCTCTCCTGTTCGCAGAAATATCGCTTTATCGCTTTAAAGTCACATCACTTTAAAGCAGATTAGTGGTATTATAACAGGTGCGCATTCCTTTGTCAACAGAAAATCAAAAAAAACAAAGCGGAAATGCAAAGCATTTCCGCCTGAAAAGCATATTAAAGCCGCATAAGCGCTTATATAATATGGTTTTATATTATTTAATAACGCGAACTCTTACAACGCCGGCAATTTTTTCGATATCGCCGAGAACAACACCAGGCACATCCGAATCAACATCCAAAATGCTGTATGCTATTTCGCCGCGGTTTTTGTTTACGAAGTTTGCGATATTTATTCCGTCCTTACTGATTGTGTCGCTTATGGTGGCAATCATATTCGGCTGATTTTTATGAATAACGGTTATTCTTGCCGCGCCGCATTTCGGGCTGGAAACCGCAGGCATATTAACGGAATTTATGATATTGCCGTTTTCAAGAAAATCTATCAGCTCATCGGCGCCCATTGTGGCGCAGTTCTCCTCGCTTTCGGGAGTGGAAGCACCAAGATGGGGCATGGCAATAACACCGTCAACCCCGATAAGATCGGCAGACGGGAAATCCGTTACATAAGCCGCCATTCTGCCATCCTCAAGAGCGGAAACAACATCCGCGGAATTGGCAAGATCGCCTCTTGCAAGGTTTATAATTCTGACCGTATCCTTCATCTTTGCGATGTTTTCGGCGCAAATCATTTCCTTTGTTTCGGGAGTGAGCGGCACATGCACGGTAACATAATCAGCCTTCGGGAAAATATCATCAAGCGAATTTATTATTTGCACATCTTTTTTAAGCGTTTCGGCCGCGGCGGGAGAAAGAAACGGATCATAACCGACAACCTTCATGCCGAGATCAACGGCGGCGTTTGCCACCAATCTGCCGATTGCACCGAGGCCGATTACGGCAAGGGTTTTGCCCTTGATTTCGGGTCCGGAAAAAAAGCAGACTTGCCTTTTTTTCAACGCTTTTGCCGACATTTTTCATCGTTTTTAATCGTTTTGCACCATTCGATTGCCTTGGTGATTTTTCTGCTTGAAAGCAAAAGCGCGCATATAACAAGCTCCTTAACCGCATTTGCATTTGCACCGGGGGTGTTGAAAACAACAATGCCGTCCTGCGTGCAGCGGTCTATCGGAATATTATTAACGCCTGCGCCGGCTCTTGCGATTGCAAGCAGTGACTTCGGCATTTCCATATCGTGCATGGCGGCGGAGCGCACCATAATCGCATCAGGATTTGCGATATCATCGCCGTAAGCATATTTTGATTTATCAAATTCGGCAAGACCGACGGATGAAATCTTATTAAGAGTTTTAATATTAAACATTATTTATGAGCCTCCTCAAATTCCTTCATGAATTTAACAAGCTTTTCAACACCCTCAATCGGCATTGCATTATAAATGGATGCGCGCATGCCGCCCACTGTTCTGTGGCCCTTCAGATTAACAAAGCCCGCAGCGTCCGCCGCCTTAATAAATTCGGCATTGAGCTCATCGCTGCCCGTAACAAACGGAACATTCATAAGCGAACGGTATTCCGGCACAACGGTGCCATTAAACATTTCGCTTGAATCAAGAAAATCATAAAGAATTTTTGCTTTTTTCTCATTATGAGCCTTCATGCCCTCCAGATCGCCGTAGGTTTCCTTGATCCATTCAAGCACAAGGCCGCAGATATAAATGGTCCAGCACGGGGGCGTGTTATAAAGCGAATCCGCATCCGCCTGCACCTTGTAATTCATCATAACAGGGCAGATATCCCTTGCGTTGCCGAGCAAATCCTCGCGAATAATTGCCACAACAAGGCCTGCGGGAGCAACATTCTTTTGAGCGCCGAAATAAACCATGCCGAATTTTGAAATATCAAGAGGCTCGGAAAGCGCGCATGAGGAAACATCGGCAATAAGCACCTTGTTGCCGACGGGAGGCAAATCGCGATACTTCGTGCCGTAAATGGTGTTGTTCATGCAAATGTAAACATAATCGGCATCCTCGCGGAAATCCTCTGCCTTTGTTTCAGGAATATATGTAAAGGTTTTATCTGCCGAGGAGGCAACGGCTTTAACATCGCCGTATTTCTGCGCCTCCTGAAACGCCTTTTTTTAGCCCACTGGACCGTGATGATGTAATCCGCCTTGCCGCTGCCGTTCATAAAATTGAGCGGAATTGCGGAAAAACTGAGCGGAAGCGCCGCCCCTGCAAAAAAAGAGCACCTTGTAATTATCCGGCACTTTGTAAAGCTCGCGCATAAGCCTTTCGGCATTTTTTTGATAATTTCGTCAAAAAAACCTTTGAGCGGTGGCTCATTTCCATAACGGATTGACCGCAGCCGCGGTAATCAAGTATTTCCGCGCCTGCCTTTTTCAAGCACGGACTCCGGCAGGGTTGAAGGACCTGCGCTGAAATTATAAACTCTGGACATTATTAATTGCCTCTCCTTCGCATTTTTAATTGTGATATAGCTAATATTATAAAGATGTTTAACTTTTTGTCAATGCTTTAAGCAGAACTTTATCGGAAAGAAGCGATTTTTTTGTTAAATTTTTTTAACTATTCTTTTTCAAGCTTATTGTTTCATTCCAAAATAAAAATCACCCAAAAAGTTTTAAACTTCGTTGGGTGATTAAATCATCTTTATTATATGCCAAACACGCGCAGTTTATCGCTGCTGATTGAGTGCATTCTGAAGTATGCCTGCATTTTTCTTCTTTTTGGGTTTATACGCGGGCGGATTTGCAAGCTTTTTGGTGAGCCTGTTGCTTTTTGCCATGATTTTATTTATTTCATGCACGGGGCCTGCCATATATTCCGTCATATACTTATCGGCAACGGCCATCATATCGGGATCGTTTTTCATTTCACCCAAGATCGTTACGCCGATAACATCCTGCACTTCGTTAGTGCCATCCTCATAAACATCGCCGAGCATTTTAAAAAGCTTTTTTTCTTTCCTGCTCGGTGCCGTTTTTTTGATAACATCAAGCACTTTCTGCGTGCCCACTTCCTCAAAAAAGGTTTCGGGCAAAAATTCGCCGTAATCGGAAATGTTTTGCTTAATTGCATCTTTATATTCGGGATAAAGTGTGCCGAAGCGATTTGCAAGCGAATCAACATCATAACTGATTACGCCGTTTTTTTCGCTTTTTGAGCGGGAAACCGCCTTTTGGCATTTTGATTTTATCCAAATCCTTTTTTTCTTATTTGTTTTAAAAAAAGCGGCTCGAGCTCGTAGGCAAATTCGTTTGCGGCGGAGCGGCAATCCCTTTCATCCGCATCGGCAAGAGTGAAAAGGGATTTTGAAATAGTTTCATATTCCGTGGATTCGCCCTTATCTTCATAAGCACATTCCAAGAGCAGAATATTGCTTTCTTTTTTTCGTATCTAAATCTAAAAAGGCCTTTTTTTCACTTTTTATAGTGAACTGCGGCTTCATCCTCGGATTTAGCCTTTGAAAAAGCCGAGCGGCTGAATACGCGGTTCAAGATATTTATCTATAATTCTGTAAGCTTCGATAAGTTCCATATTTGAAAAACTCCTGTTTTATACATATTTACTGTTTCGATTAAGTATTATAACATCTTGCAAAGCATTTGTCACTATCTAATTTGTTAAATAACTGTTATAAATAATATGCTTACTGTTGAATTTATTATTTTTTTATATGATACAATATAGCGAAAACTCGGTATGCGATAAATTTAAGGCGGTGAATTTTACGGATAAGGTTTTGGTGGAGGTTAAAGCCACCCAGCAATACGGGCACGATACGGATGTTACCGATTTAACAACATACGGCACCCTGCGCGACGACGGCGCCGCCTACATAATCAAATACAACGAAGAGCTTGAAAACCCGAGTGAAACGGTTTGTGTTACCGTGCGCGTGCAAAAGGATGAAAGCTTTGTTGAGATGACGAGATCCGGCAGAAGCCATGCCTGCCTTACGATCGAAAAAGCAAAGCGCAATCTTTGCAGCTACGGCACGGATTTCGGCAACATACTCATGGGAATATACGGCAAGGATATCGAGGCAAATGCCGAAGACGGGCTTTTCAATTTTGAATACGATATTGATTTTAACGGCTCTGTTTCATCGCAAAACAAGGTGCGAATGAAGCTTACAAAAACACAAAGCCCGAGAAAGATTAAAGAAGTAAAGGCCGAGCAATAACGGCAAACATAAAACGCGGTTTTTTCAGCAAAGCCGCAAAGCTTAATATACGGGAGCAAATCAAAAATGTCATTACTTGTTAAAGAAACTCAAAAGGAATTAAGGGAAAAAATATTGGACGCACTCGGCAGAGCCGTTGCAAACGGAGAACTGCCGGCAGAGCCGTTGCCGGCATTTAACATTGAAAAGCCGGCGAACAGCGCAAACGGCGATTTTTTTTCATCAAACATTGCGCTTGCGGGAGCAAAGGCGTTCAAAAAAGCACCGAGAATGATTGCCCAAAGCATTGCGGATAACATTGATTTGGAGGGCTCGCTTTTTGAAAAGGTTGAAATTGCGGGACCGGGCTTTTTGAATTTTTACCTTTCGCAAAGATATTATTCGGAAATAGTTAAAGATGTTATAACCAGGGGCGAGGATTACGGTGCCTCGGATTTCGGCAAAGGCAAAAAAGTTTTGGTGGAATTTGTTTCCGCCAATCCCACTGGCCCCATGCATATAGGCAACGCACGCGGCGGCGCAATCGGCGACTGCCTTGCCGCAGTGCTTGAAAAAGCCGGCTACAATGTCAGCCGCGAATTCTATGTTAACGATGCCGGCAACCAAATCGAAAAATTTGCCACTTCGCTTGAGGTGCGCTATCTTCAGCTTTACAAAGACGGCATCGAAATTCCCGAGGACGCTTATAAGGGCGCAGATATAACCGAGCACGCAAAGAGCTTTGCCGCAGAATACGGCGATAAATATGTTGAGGCAGAAAGCAAGGAAAGGCGCAAGGCGCTCGTTGATTTTGCGCTTCCCAAAAACATTGCAGGCCTTGAAAGGGATTTGCTGCAATACAGAATCAAATATGATAATTGGTTTAAAGAGAGCACTCTGCACGCAGACGGCTCCGTTGCAAAAATTATAGAAAAATTCAAAGAGCTTGGCGTAACATACGAGCAAGACGGTGCGCTTTGGTTTAAGGCATCCGAATTCGGCAACGATAAAGATGTTGTTCTTATTCGTGCAAACGGCATACCGACATATATAGTGCCCGATATTGCATATCATTATAACAAGCTTGTTACAAGAGGCTATGACAAAGCCGTTGATGTTTTGGGCGCAGACCACCACGGATATGTGCCGAGAATGAAAGCGGCACTTTCCGCCCTTGGAATTGATGAAAACAGGCTTGACTGTGTGATTATGCAGATGGTTCGCCTTGTAAGAGACGGCGAAACAATCAAGCTTTCAAAGCGTTCAGGAAAGGCAATAACTCTTACCACCCTTTTGGATGAAATCCCGATAGACGCAGCAAGATTTTTCTTTAATCTGCGCGAACCGAATTCGCATTTTGATTTTGACCTTGATTTGGCGGCTCAGGAAACAAGCCAAAACCCCGTTTATTATGTGCAATACGCGCACGCAAGAATATGCTCTATCCTTAAAAAAGCACAGAGCAGCGGCATAACGCTTCGCACACCTACCGATGAAGAACTCAATCTTTTGAATTCGCCCGAGGAAACGGAGCTTATCCGCCACCTTTCTTCGCTGACGGACGAGGTTATCACCGCCGCCAAAACATACGATCCGGCAAGAATAACCCATTTTGTTATCGAGCTGGCAACGCTTTTCCACAAATTCTACAACGCACAAAGGGTTATTGCCGACGACGAAGGCCTTATGCAGGCACGCCTTTATCTTTGCGTTGCGGTAAAAGACACCATTAAAAACATTCTTACCATGCTTAAGATTTCCGCTCCCGAAAGCATGTAACAATAATAAAAACACATAAACGGCGAACAAAATGAGAGTGAGGAAAAAACATGGCATCTTTTAAAAGCAAAGTGCTTCACTCGGTTGGCAACAGTCTTTTTAAATACATTTACAAAAATCCTCGGCGCAATATGCTGAAGCTTGTTAAGCTCGGCAAGGTGCTTGCTGGAAAAATGTATCCCGAAAGCACTTTCACTAAGCCAATTGAAATAATTACGGACGAAACCAATGTTTGGCACGAATATCTGTTTAGGGGAATTGCTGAAATAGACCACGATTTACTTCGCAGAGCCGTGCTGACCTTTGGCATCGACTTAGGACTTATAGGCACATCAACGCTGAGAAAAAAGCGCGATGAATTAAAATGCAACATTCCGTGGGTTGTGTTGCTTGATCCCACTTCCGCCTGCAACTTAAAATGCAAGGGCTGCTGGGCCGCTGAATACGGCCACAAATCAAGCCTCACCATGGATGAAATGCGCAAAATAGTGAGCGAAAGCAAAGCGCTCGGCACTCACTTTTTCATGTTTACCGGCGGTGAGCCGCTCATCAGAAAAAAAGATATAATTTCGCTTGCAAAGGAAAATCCCGACTGTATGTTTCTCGCGTTCACTAACGCAACGCTGATTGACGATGAATTTTGCGAACAGCTTATAGAATGCGGCAACTTCGGCCTTGCGCTTTCGATAGAGGGCACAGAGGAAACGAACGACGGCAGACGCGGCGACGGTGCTTACCAAACAACGATGAACGCCATGAAAATGCTTAAAAAGCACGGCTGCCTTTTCGGCACCTCTGTTTGCTACACAGCGGCAAACTACGCCGCCGTAACAAGCGATGAATTCTACGATAAAATGATTGAAGCGGGTGCAAAATACATGTGGTATTTTCACTATATGCCCGTTGGAGCAAATGCCGACACTTCCCTGCTGCTCACTCCCGAGCAGAGAGCATGTTTACCGCGCAATCCGCGACAGGCGTGATTCGAAGCACGGCAAACCGATTTTCACGGTTGATTTCCAAAACGACGCCGAATTTGTCGGCGGCTGCATTGCCGGCGGCAGAAACTATTTTCATGTTAATTCCGAGGGCGATGTTGAGCCCTGTGTTTTCATTCATTATTCGGATTCAAACATTCGCGAAAAATCGATAATCGAATGCTTAAACTCTCCTCTTTTCAAGGAATATTACAAGGGCCAGCCCTTTAATAAAAACATGCTGCGCCCCTGCCCGATGCTGGAAAACCCGCAGGCACTGCGCAAAATGGCGGCACGAAGCGGCGCGAAATCAACAAACCTGATTTGTGAGGAAAGCGCAGAACAACTTTGCTCGAAATGCGATGCATACGCCGCTGCCTGGGCACCGAAAGCAAAGGAAATCTGGGAGGAAAAAGAGCGTTTCAAGCCGTTCACCCAGTATTACAGAGACACTCCCGAAGGCAAACTTAATTACCGCCCCGAGGACTTTTAATTTAAAAAAGCATATGAATTAAAAAAAGCGACCTATCGGAACAAACTCCGAACAGTCGCTTTTTTGCTGTGTTATTTTGCCGAAACGGCATTATTCGTCAAGCAAATTGTTTTCGCGAAGCATATCAAGAAATTTATCGATATCCTCGCTTGCTTTTTGCTCCGTTACCTCATATTCCAGAAGCACTTTGCTCAGAAGCTGCTCTTTTGTGCAGCCCTCCACAAGGCAATCCCAAAAAAAGCCGCCCGATTCATTAAGGGTTATCATTCCGTTAAATTCCATTGCTTTATTACCCACGGGCACGACGATTTCGGAGCCTGCAATATTTCTTTTTGCAAATCCGCTTTTTATTTTCATGGCAAACAATTCCTTTAAAAGATAAATTTATAAAAATATTATACCAATATGCACAAAACAATTCAAGCTATTATAAAAAAATAAGAAAATATAGCAAATTTTGCGTTCTTGCTCTTGCAGAACGGAGCGGCAATAGGTATAATATCAGTGGTAATTCATTAAAAATTATCAGTTTGTACGAAGGAGAGTATTAAATATGGTTTATTCACGCGAAGTTGAAACAATGTGCCCTGTTGCACAGGGCGTTGCACACGGCGCGGCTCCAATTCCCGAGGAAGCAAAATGGGTAAAGGCAAAAGAAATTAAAGACATTTCCGGCTTCACACACGGTGTAGGCTGGTGTGCTCCTCAGCAGGGCTGCTGCAAGCTCAGCCTTAATGTTAAAGGCGGCGTTATCCAAGAGGCTCTTGTTGAAACAGTCGGCTGCTCAGGCATGACACATTCCGCAGCTATGGCTGCCGAAATTCTTCCCGGCAGAACAATTCTTGAGGCTCTTAACACAGACCTTGTTTGCGATGCAATCAACACCGCAATGAGAGAGCTTTTCCTCCAAATCGTTTACGGCCGTTCACAGAGCGCATTTTCCGATGACGGTCTTGCAGTAGGCGCAGGCCTTGAGGATCTCGGTAAGGGCCTTCGTTCTCAGGTTGGTACAATGTACGGTACTCTCGCAAAGGGTCCCCGTTACCTCGAGATGACTGACGGCTATGTTACCAAGATTGCTCTTGATGCTGATAATGAAATCATCGGCTATAAGTTTGTTAACTTCGGCAAGATGATGGACTTCATCAAAGCAGGCGACGATGCAAACACTGCATTTGAAAAGGCTCAGGGCCAATATGGCAGAGTTGCAGACGCCGTTAAGCTTATCGACCCGAGAAAAGAATAAGGAGGAGAAGAACAATGGCTTTATTTGAATCATATGAAAGAAGAGAAAAGCAAATCCTTGCTGTTCTTGCTCAATACGATATTAAATCTATCGAAGAATGCAGAGAAATCTGCCAGGCTAAGGGCTTTGATCCTTACAAAATCGTTGAAGGCATTCAGCCGATCTGCTTTGAAAACGCAAAGTGGGCTTACACCGTAGGCTGCGCTATCGCAATCAAAAAAGGCGTTAAATCCGCCGCTGAGGCCGCTGCCGCTATCGGCGAGGGTCTTCAGTCCTTCTGCATTCCCGGTTCAGTTGCAGACCAAAGAAAAGTAGGTCTCGGCCACGGCAATCTCGGCAAAATGCTTCTTGAAGAAAACACAGAATGCTTTGCATTCCTTGCAGGCCATGAAAGCTTTGCAGCCGCAGAGGGTGCTATCGGTATTGCCGAAAAGGCAAACAAGGTTAGAAAAACTCCTTTAAGAGTTATTCTTAACGGCCTTGGCAAAGACGCCGCTCAAATCATTGCAAGAATCAACGGCTTCACCTATGTTGAAACCGAAATGGATTATTACACAGGCGAGGTTAAGGAAGTATTCCGCAAGGCTTACTCCGACGGACTCCGCGCAAAGGTTAACTGCTACGGTGCAAACGATGTTACCGAGGGTGTTGCAATCATGTGGAAAGAAAATGTTGATGTTTCCATCACAGGTAACTCCACAAACCCCACTCGCTTCCAGCATCCCGTTGCAGGCACATATAAGAAAGAACGCCTTGAAGCAGGCAAGAAATACTTCTCCGTTGCTTCCGGCGGCGGCACAGGCCGTACTCTTCACCCGGATAACATGGCAGCAGGCCCCGCTTCTTACGGCATGACGGATACAATGGGCAGAATGCACAGCGACGCTCAGTTTGCAGGTTCTTCCTCTGTTCCCGCGCATGTTGAAATGATGGGTCTCATCGGCATGGGCAACAACCCGATGGTTGGCGCAACGGTTGCTTGCGCGGTTGCCGTTCAGGAAGCTATCAACGCTTAATTGAATATAACCGATATATAACAAAAGTCGGCAATACGAAAGTATTGCCGGCTTTTTAATTTGTTGAGCTATTATTATTTACGGAGTGCAACCCCATGGTTTGCCCTTTTTAATTCTAACCTTGTTTTTTTGCTTTTGCGTTTTTTTCACCCGCTTTATTATTCTCTCAAATACAAGCAATATGATTATACCGCCGAGCGAATTTAAAATCACATCGTCTATATCAACACAGCGGTAGTTATACCCTATCAGCAGGCCGATTATAAACTGCACAAGCTCAATGCACACGGAAAAAAAGCACAATCCCCAAAAAAGCGCATTTTATAATCCTTAATATAATAATGAAAAAAACACACCGAGCGGCATAAGCATTGCAAAATTGCCGAAAACACTCACCAAACCATACGGAGTATGCTCGGCAAAAGATTCACTGAAGCTTTGCACAATGCTTTTGAAAGGAATTAAATTATTGGCAACATCCTCGCCGTAGGGGCGTAATTTTGATTGGGGAAAAAAAGCACATTGCGATTATAAATGCCAAATAAGCCCCAAACGCCAAATTCATAAAAAATTTTTGCGCAGGCACTTTTTTTGAATATCATAACAATCGCATAAATCGCTAAAACGATTGCGCCAATCAAAAAAGCGCCGCTTCTCAATACAGTCATAGCCTCCACCATCTTATAAATTCACGGGCAATTCACGCATATAAAGCGCAAAATTTAATTTCCGCAGGCTTTTTTGCCGAATCACTCCGTTACCGTTACCTTTATTTTCTTTTCAAAATTATAGGTTTTTCATTTCTTCGCTGAAGCGCGACGGCTTAACGCTTATTTCTGCATAAACGATTATCTCGCCCGATTCATCGGCGGTGATTTCCAAATTGCGCTGAATTTTTAGAATTGCTTTTAAAATCGTCAAGCACCGCCAAAGCGGTTATAACCTCGCTCTCATCATTATATGAATAGGTTATAGTTTCCGAACCGTGCTCAATATGATAATCGTTTTTTTGAAGTGTTCTTCAAAAAAAGCAATTGATTTTTTTATAATATCGCCCTTTTTTTCGCCGTTACTTTGCTTTCGCTCACTTCAAATTTAAAAAGCGGATTTTTTTGGATATTTAAAATCCGAAACCGAAGCGCTTTCATCGGCGTTTGTGGCAGCCGAGTTGCCGCTTCCCGCGCAGCCGCCAAGCCCCAACGCACACAAAAATAAATATCATAATCAGCGATATAATTTTTTTATGTTTTTTTCATAACATTTACCTTAATAATTACTTATATGCATCACAAATTATTTTTTTGATTTAACCAAATATGTGTTTTCGTTATCAATGCATTTGTTAATTCCTATTCTTTTTACGGTTTCTGCAACTTCCATGGCATAATCCATATCGCCGCAATCGAGCATGCTTACTATATACTCGGTATTATTTTTAAAATCGGTATAATGGACTAAAACTTGATCTTTTCCCGAAAAAACAAGCACCGTCATATTTCCGATATCGATTTGCTTTTGCCGAATCAAACTGCGGGCCGAGTTGAAATTCATAAAGCAGATCAGTGGTTAATTCGGTTTTTGTGCCTGCAAATGATTATATTTGCATCAACATTTTTCGGGCGTAAGAAAATTTATCGATGTTGACAAATAATATTCGTCTTCAGATATTTCGATATCGTCTTTTTGAATTTGGCCGTTCAACAGCTTTTCGGGCAATTTAACATCGAAAAAACCGGCATTCGTTAATTCTTTTTCAATATCAACTCCTTCGAGTGATTTGTATTGCGAATCATCTTTTTCGCCGCGCAAATCAACTTTAAAAATGATCTCCGAAGAATTGAACGATTTTATCGGATGCATCATTGCTTACATATTTTGCACCCAAGGGAATTGCAATTGCGCAAACCGCCGCAACAACGGCAGCGGCAATCAAAACCTTTTTTTCAGTTTTTATCACTTTTTGAGGTTTTCTTTTTTTCGGTGCCGAATCGCCTGCGGCATACGCGTTGTGTTTTGAATATTCTTTATCAAGAATTTCAGCGCATATATCAATCAATTCCGTGTCCATCTCTTCCGGGGGATTTGCCGAGTTCTTCGTCCATAATGCGGCGAACCTCGGCAACTGTAAAGGTCATTGAATCGGATTTCAGAACATTTAATAAATTTGAATTATCCATATTATCGCCTTTCATATAATAAGTTGCTTTTTGGAATAAAAAAAGGTAACGCTTTTCAGCAAATTTCATCATGATTTTTTTATTATTTTTTTCTCAGTTTATTGCAAATGCGGTAGTGCTTTTGCTTAACAGCCGATTCTGTGGATCCTGTTAAAAATCGCAATTTCTTTTTAGTTTAAGCCTGTTAAAAATAGATGTATTTGATTATTTGATATTCGTCTTCCGACAAAAATCGTTTTTCAACTTGCCCTGTATTTCCTCGTTGTAAACGGATTCGATTTTTTTCTTCGATTTCGCATTTTTTTCAAACGGCAGGCACACATTTTTCAAAATCAAATTCGATTTCGCATTCCGATTGCCTATAAATATCTCTTAACCTTTGATTTATAATATTATTCAGCACGGCATAAAGCCAAGGCTTTGGGTTTTCGGGCACACCGGATTTTTCGATTTTTGCACAGTGCCAAAAACACATCGGAAACCGTATCGTCGACTTCATTTTGATACTTATATAATTTAACCCTGCAAATTTTTTTCGTATTTGCGGTTCATATTCCCGCCACAATCGCTCGCATTGCTCTTTATTTGTATTTTTTTCACGGATTTCCTCTTTTTCTAAATACAATCATATTATATATTTACAATATAAACTGCAATTTGTCAAGCGTTATGCATAATATCTAAAAATATATAAGAATTTTTATATAAAAAAGCGGCGCAGAGAAAAATCTCTGCGCCGAAGCGATTTAAGCTTATTTAATTATCAGATATGTAAAAGCCTTACTATTTCGCGTTTATAAGCAAGAAATTCATCGGTTAAATTAAAATCACCGCGCCGCGGCTTTTTTTCATCGATAACGATTTCGTTTGCGATTGTGCCCGGCGTGCCGGAGAGGATATAAATTCTGTCCGACAAAATAATGGCCTCGTCGATATCGTGGGTTATAAACACGGTTGAAAGGTCTATCTGCCCCATAACATCAAGATACCATTTATGAATTTTGGTGCGCGTAATTGTATCGAGCGCGGAAAACGGCTCATCAAGCAGCGCAACACCGTTTGACGAAAGATAGGTGCGCAGCAAAGCGGCTCTTTGCCGCATGCCGCCCGAAAGCTGATCGGGATATTTAAATTCCGTGCCCTCTATATCAAACACCTTAAAAAGCGGCAGTGCCTTTTCGCGCGCCTCTTTTTTCTTTGCGCCGTTTATGATAAGCGGCAGGCACACATTATCTATCACCTTGCGATAGGGAAAAAGCAAATCCTTTTGCAGCATATAGCTGACCTTGCCGGGTTTGCCCGTGATATCCTCGCCGTTAAGATAAACATTGCCCGTATCCGCCTTATAAATGCCCGAAAGGATATTAAAAAGCGTGGTTTTGCCCGCGCCGCTCACACCGAGCAGGCTCACGATTTCGCCCTTGTTCAGGGTGATGCTTACATCGCTTAAAACCTGCTTTTCGCCGAAGCTTTTGCTTATGTTTTGCGCTTTTAAAATTTCCATAGCTGCCTTTTACTGAAGATAATCGTTTGAATAGCCCGTGCCTGCCGGAAGCTCTTTATCGATAAGCTTTTGATCATAGAGCCAAGCATAGAAGCCGTCCCATCTTGCGGGGTCGATATAGCCCCATTTCTGAGCATCGGCAACATATTGATCTGCAAGCCATTTTTGGCTGGCAACAACAAGCTCCTCCGAGCCTACAAGAGATTTGGTGTCATCGCCGTCTATCAAAATCTGAGCGGCTTTTTCGGGATTTTCAATCGCATATTCATAGCCCTTTTTGGTTGCCGCAAGGAAAGCCTTTGCCGCATCCGGATTTGATTTAAGAAAATCGTTGTTTGCGATAAGAATGGGAGTGTAATAATCGAATGTGCTGTTAAGATCCTTGAAATAGAAGAAATCAACATCAACATTGTTTACTTCGGCATTTATGCCGCCCCAACCGTAGAAAACCCAAATGGCGTGATCGGGATTTTGCTTAACATCCTGCGCTTCATCGGTTACTGTGTTGGGAATTCTTGTTACCTTGCTCCAATCTCCGCCGTCTTTTTCAACAACATTTTGCATCATTGCAAGCTCAATCGGCGAATCCCAGGTGAGATATGTTTTGCCCTCAAGGCCCTTGGGGGTGTCCATGCCCTGACCCTTTGATGAGATAATGCCCGAAGTATTGTGCTGAATAAGCGCCGCAACGGCAGTTACCTGCATCGGGGTATCCGATGTAAAGCCTGCTGCCAAAGTGTCCTGCGCGTCGATGGCAAACTGAGCCTGGCCTGCGGAGCAAGCCTCCGTTGCGCCGTTTTTCGGGAGGCTGAACGATTGAAACATCAAGACCTGCCTCATCGTAATAACCGTTTGCAAGAGCCACATACATACCTGTGTGGTTTGTGTTCGGAGTCCAATCAAGGCAAACCGTTATTTTTGTTTTCTCTTTATTATCTTCGCCGAAATCGTTTCCTTTTTTGCTGCAAGCGGCAAAGCTGAAAACCAAAACGGCTGCCAAAAGAACTGCCAAAAGCCTTTTTTTAAGATTCTTTTTTTCATTGATATATTACCTTTCCTGTGAACATAAATGTTTACTTATTTTTTTGGCATGCTTCCACGGGGTTGCCGCTCTTTCAAGCAGATTAACAAGCCCCATAAGCAACAGGCTGATTACAGAAATAAAAAAACTATAACGGCAAACATTTTATCAAACGCATATGCTTTTTTTAACCCTCGTCATATAAACGCCGAGGCCCTCAAAGCCGCCGAGCCATTCGGAAATTACCGCGCCCACAACGGCATATGAAGCCGAAACCTTGAGCCCGGAAAAAAACGAAGGCATTGCATTCGGCAGCTTAACATATTTAAAAAAATCTGATATCTGTTTGCGCCCATTGCCCGCATAAGATTTATCGCATCACCGTCTGCCCCTTCAAAGCCGCCGAGCAAGCCCACGGCTATCGGGAAAAATGTGGTGATAACAACAAGCGTTATCTTAGGAGCCATTCCAAAGCCCATCCACAGCACCAAAAGCGGCGCAACGGCAATGGTTGGAATTGTTTGCGTGATAACAAGGATGGGATAAATCGCTTTATAAAGAAAAGCAAATCTATCCATCAGCGTGGCAACAATAAACGCAAGCGCCACACCTATCAAAAGGCCGTAGCAAGCCTCCTGCAAGGTAACAGCCGCCTGCTTCATCATTACCGAAAAAAATTATCAACAAACGCTTTAACCACATCGTAGGGCGACGGCAGCATGTATGCCGGCACCACTTCCCTGTCCGAGCAGATATACCAAATTAAAATTATAACCGCCACCGCGATAAGCGGCGCCGTTTTATTGGTGATGCTTTGTAACTTTTTTGTCAATGGTAAGTACCTCGCCCTCGGGGTTGTAAACCACCTTAATGTATGCGCTTACGCTTTCACAGCCTGCTTTGATGGCAACCTTTTGGCAATTTGCCACAATCTCCATAAGCTGATCATAGCTTTCGCCCTCAATGGTTGTTTCAAACGGGCCGACATAGCAGTTTAACCCCGTGCTTTTGATATAGGCAATAACCTCATCAACAATGCGGATAAGCTCGTCCTCATCCTGCACTGACGGCAAAACCTGAATGGCCACACTTGCTTTCATAATAATTACTTCCTTTCATAATATTTCTTAGTAAGCCAAAAGAAAAACCCCGCACGCAGCGGGGTATAGAACACAATGTTATGTCTCCGCTGTCCATACTAATGCACAGGTCGAAGGGTATAATCTCAGCCGTTCGGCACCCCTGACTTATTAAGTTATACCTATTATATACAACAGCAAATATTTTGTCAACGCCAAACGGCAAAATGCTTTTATTGCCGCAGCAATAAAAACAAGAGGAAAAAAACGCCAAGAGGCAAAACCGGTTCCATAAAGCGGCACGGAAATCCACTGCATTTATAAAATCAAAAGCAGATAGAAAAACTGTTCGTAAATATTATACTTTTTGTACTGTCAATATGTAATATTTTGGTGCAAAAACAGGTTGAGAAACTGCGCAGCGGCGGCAAATTTCGCTATATTACACAGCAAAAATCGGCTAACACAAAAATCTACATATCGTTTATTTTTTTGCGATTTAAAAATTTTCAACACAAGATATTGTATTTTTTTTCCGATTTTGGTATTGACAGTAACACGGGATTTTGATATTATGTAAAGGCAGTAGTTAAACGATGTAATATTTTTGTAACATTTATTCGGCTTTTGTTACCGAATCAAGGGGTGTAAAAGAAATGAAAATTATCAAAAGAAACGGCTCCGAGGCGGAATTTGACCTTACCAAAATCGTGGCGGCCGTTACAAAGGCAAATGCCGCCTGCGAAAAAGAAGAGCTGACGGCTTCGCAAATCAGCGATATTGCCGAATATGTGGAATTCAAAATCCAAAAAGCGGCGCGTGCCCTTTCGGTTGAGGAAATTCAGGATATTGTTGAAAACCAAATTATGGCTCAGGGTGCATTTGAGGTTGCCAAAAGATATGTTAAATATCGCTACAACCGCTCACTTATCCGTAAATCCAACACAACCGATGAGCAGATACTTACGCTTATTGAATGCAATAACGAAGAAGTTAAGCAGGAAAATTCAAACAAAAACCCAACCGTAAACAGCGTTCAGCGCGACTACATGGCCGGCGAGGTTTCAAAGGATCTCACAAGAAGGATCCTTTTGCCGCAGGACATTGTTGAGGCGCACGAAAAAGGCATAATCCACTTCCACGATGCGGATTATTTTGCACAGCATATGCATAACTGCGACCTTATCAATCTTGAGGACATGCTGCAAAACGGCACCGTTATCAGCGGCACGATGATTGAAAAGCCTCATTCATTTTCCACGGCATGCAACATTGCAACGCAAATCATCGCTCAAATTGCCTCCAGCCAATACGGCGGCCAAAGTATCAGCCTTTCGCACCTTGCGCCTTTTGTTGATTTAAGCAGAAAGAAATTCAGAAAGGATGTTAAGGCAGAGCTTGAAGCGGCAGGCATTGAGCCTACGGACGAGCAAATCAACAAAATAACCGAGGTTCGCGTTAAGGACGAAATCAACCGCGGCGTTCAGATGATACAGTATCAGGTTATCACACTGATGACGACTAACGGTCAGGCGCCTTTTGTCACCGTTTTTATGTATCTTGACGAAGTGCCGGATGGCCAAACGAGAGACGACCTTAAGCTTATCATAGAAGAGGTTTTGCGTCAAAGAATTCAGGGCGTTAAAAACGAAAGCGGCGTTTGGATAACTCCCGCATTTCCCAAGCTTATCTATGTGCTTGACGAAGATAATATAACCGAAGGTTCAAAATATTGGGATGTTACCTGCCTTGCGGCAAAATGCACGGCAAAGCGCATGGTGCCCGACTACATCTCCGCAAAGAAGATGAAAGAGCTTAAAATCGATAAAAACGGCAATCCCGCCGTTTACACCTGCATGGGCTGCCGTTCCTTCCTTACCCCCTATGTTGATCCGAAAACGGGCAAAGGCAAATATTACGGCAGATTCAATCAGGGCGTTGTTACTCTCAACCTTGTTGACATCGCCTGCTCCTCCGGCGGGGATATGACCAAATTCTGGAAAAATATTTGATGAAAGGCTTGATCTTTGCTATCGCGCATTGATGTGCCGCCACAACAGATTGCTTGGCACGCCGAGCGATGTTGCGCCAATTCTTTGGCAATACGGCGCTCTTGCAAGGCTTAAAAAAGGCGAAAAAATTGATAAACTGCTTTTCGGCGGATATTCCACAATTTCGCTTGGCTATGCCGGCCTTTACGAATGTGTTAAATATATGACGGGTAAGAGCCACACCGACCCCGACGCAAAAGACTTTGCAATCGCCGTTATGCAAAAGCTTAACGACGCCTGCAACACTTGGAAAAAGCAGGAAAACATCGACTTTTCCGTTTACGGCACTCCGCTTGAATCCACAACCTACAAATTCTCTAAATGCCTGCAAAAGCGATTCGGAAAAAAATCCCCGGCGTTACAGATAAAAAAACTATATCACAAACAGCTATCATGTGCATGTTTCCGAAAAGATTGACGCTTTCAAAAAGCTTGAATTTGAAGCGGAATTTCAAAAGCTTTCTCCCGGCGGTGCCATCAGCTATGTTGAAGTACCGAACATGCAGGATAACATTCCCGCTGTTTTATCCGTTATGCAATATATTTACAATCATATCATGTATGCCGAGCTCAACACAAAGAGCGATTATTGCCAGGTTTGCGGATATGACGGCGAAATCAAAATCGTTGAAGAAGAGGGCAAGCTCGTTTGGCGCTGCCCGAACTGCGGCAACGAGGATCAAAATAAGCTTAATGTTGCCCGCCGTACCTGCGGCTATATAGGAACACAGTTTTGGAATCAGGGCAGAACGCAGGAGATTAAGGACAGAGTTTTACATTTATAATTTAAGCTTGAAAAAAAGCAGGAACCGACGGCTCCTGCTTTTTCCGCACCAAAAAGGCTTTATGCAAAAAAACACAAGTGTGATTAAAGAGGAGATAGCAATGAAAAAAATTCAATCAAAAATGCTTTCGATTGTTTTTGCGCTTTTGCTTTTTGCTTTGCGGCTGCAGTTATAACGGCAATGCAAACAATTACGATTCAAATACCGATAATGATACCTCAAATGATTTTTACGACTCGGAAGAGCAAGATGACGCACGGATAAGCGAAACCGCAGCCGATGTTCAATCCGAGCTTGCGGCTATTAAGCGCGCCGGCTATTACGGTGCCAAAGGTGCCGAGGGATCAACGGTAACCTTTGGCTCTTATGAGCAGGATGGCAACAAGCTTAACGGCTCCGAGCCTATCGAATGGTATGTGATAAGTAAGGATGGCAACACAGCATATTTATACAGTGTTTATTGCTTGGATTGCAAACCGTATAACAACTCCTCATCATCGTATTCCGTAAATTGGAGCAATTGCTCGCTGAGGGATTGGCTGAATGATGACTTTTATAACAAAGCATTCAGCGATGAGGAAAAGCAATATTTATGCCTGACTGCCGTGACAGGCAACAAAATTGACGAATCAATTTCCGCTTATGTGCAATTGCCTAATTCCGTTAATATAAGCCTTCTTTTAGGCGAGGGAGAAGATTGCGTCGGCGAATTTACGAAGTATGCAGAGCGCAAGATGGGATTTTCGGATAACATGGGATATTGGACCGCCGACACAGCCGAAGAACCCGGTGATGGATATGGCACAATAATCGATTCAAACGGCAAAATTTTAGGCAGTTCTTATTACTGGTTGGTAAGGGAAGCTACTGACGGAATTTCAATGTCGGAAAGCCAAGGGGTAAGACCTATGATTGTGGTTAGGTATTAAACGCATTGATATTTTATTCAGCGATGCTCATTACAGGGTGCCGTTAAAAGCGAGAAAGGGGTTTTAGTATGAATATTGCCGAGATTAAAACAAACGATATTGCAAACGGCGAGGGTGTTCGCACCTCGGTTTTCGTTTCCGGCTGCCGCCATCACTGCCCCGATTGCTTTAACGAAATCGCATGGGATTTTGAATACGGCAAACCATGGAATACGGAAACCGAAGAATTTATCTTATCCTCCTGCGCGCCGCCGTGGATAGCGGGCTTATCTTTGCTTGGCGGAGAGCCGTTCGAGCCCGAAAATCAAGAGGGCTTGCTTTTGCTGATGCGCGATTTTAAAGAGCGCTTTCCGCAAAAAAGCATTTGGTGCTACACGGGATTTACACTTGAACAGCTCACCGGCAAAATTCAAAGCCGTGCCACCGGCGAAACAGCGCGCGAAATGCTGAAATGCATTGACATTTTGGTGGACGGCAAATTTGAAAAAGAGCTTAAAAACATAACGCTCAAATTCCGCGGTTCGGAAAACCAACGCATCATAGATATGAAAAAAACGCTTGAAAGCGGCAAAATAACGCTTTATCTCGAATAACAATTACACAAAAAAAGCGGCAAGCTGTTTATTTGAACTGCCCCGGATTGTGCAGACAGTACAAAAGAGCAGACTTGAAGCAGAAAATTAAATTTTAGGCAACAAGCTGATTTCGCATTTCAGGCGGAGTCAGTTTTGTTTTAGTTTGAATACGGCAATTGTTGCAGAAATTGATAACTTCTTGCCATTAAAAATCCCTCCTGATGTATAACATCGGGAGGGTTGATTTTTTCTGTCATCCATTTCGTACAGACTTATTCGCTTTTATTTTTCACATAATATCGATTTGCATTTCGATTTTATCGGGCATAAAAACAGCCTTAACGCCGTTGCAATCGGCGGTGGTGTAAATTTCTGCACCGGTATATTTTTTCAGCCTATGCATAACGGAGGCATGAACGGCGCGTTTTTTTCGTTGCAAATAACATCGATTTGCGGACTGAGATTTTTCAGCCATGCGGCCGTGGAGGATCTGGCATAGCCATGGTGCGCCACTTTAAGCAAATCCACCCTACCGATTTTTGCGGAAATTTTCTTTTCCGCGCCGAAGCGATAATTCAAATCACCCGCAAGCACCGCCCTTTTGCCGTGCACTTCAAGCAGCATAACAACCGAGCTTGTGTTTTCACCGCTTTTTGCGGTCATCTTCCGCCCTGCTGCCGTTAAAAAGGTTATTTTAAAATTTCCGAGGGTTGTTTTTTTCACCCTCAAAGTTTTTCGATAATCGGCACGCTTTTTTTGCATCAAGCGCCGCCTTCATCTGCCCGTAAACCACATCGTTATCCCAGCGTTTGCGTTCATACAAATTGGTGCAATCATCGCTGTACGGCTTTAAATAAGCCTTTTTAACCGTTATCGCGGGATTGGCAATAACCGTGTCAAACCCGCCTATATGATCGGAATGAGCGTGCGTGCCCACCACAAAATCAAGCGTTACACAGCCGTTTTCATCAGCGCAGTTTTTAAGCAGATAATCGCAAACCTCTTTTTCATATCCCTTGCCTTTAAGCCACGGCATATCGGCGGGATATTCCGTATCCTCTGCCGCATCAACCATGGCAAACCTGCCGCAGCTTTCCAATATAATACAATCGGAATGGCCTGTATTTAAAAAATGAACAGCATCCATGTTACTTACTTCCGTAAAATTTATTTTCCGCCCACAGCATAATATCTTCGTCATTGCTGCAAGCAATACCCTTGCTTATTTTTGAGCTCGGGGGCAGGCGTTTAAAAACCGCATAGCTGTTTTCAATCGCCTCAAACATTGTTATATCGTTTTTACTGTCCCCAAACGCAACAATATCATTTAAATCATATCCCGCAATTTCGCACAGCTTTTTAATCCCCGTGCCCTTGTTTACGCCCTGATTCATAACCTCCAAATTATTATCGAGCGAGGTAGTGATTTCAAATTCGGGAAATTCCGCTTCAATCCGCTTGCGGCATTCAAGGCGCTCGTTTGCATCTGCAAAAAAACACATCAAACATTTCAATATCCGCTGCATTTTTCCATTTCGGCATTTAAATTTTTCAACGGGGATTCGGCTTCTTTTAAGTTCAGGCAAAAAAACGCAGGCGATATTTTTATAAAAATTCAAATCCCGAATCACAGAATTTTGATTTATCAACAAGCGGCTTGCCGTGAGTGTAAAGTTCAACGAAGGTTTTATACGAATTAAATATATCATAAATTGAGAGTGCCGCGCTGCCGGGCATACAGTTTGAAAAAGCAAGCCCGCTCCCCTGCTTATAAATGCAGGCGCCGTTAGAATAAACGAAATAATCAATATACGAGCACTCAATAAGCTGCGGCAAAATTTCACAAAAGGTTCTGCCGGTAACAAGCACAATGCTTGCTCCGTGTTCGGAAAGCCGCTTTATCGCTTCAAGATTTTGATTTGAAATCGACGTGTCGCTTGCTATTAAAGTGCCGTCAAGATCGGTTGCAACAACCATTGCAATTCCTCCGTTTCACACTGCCTCTGCGGCAGTTGCTTGCGGCAATGGCTTTTTGCGCTTATGAATAACAAATCGGCTGAGAGGATAGGTCCACAAAGTCGGAACAGTCATAACCAAAAGCTTTGTGAGCATTTCAACAATAAAGTTATCATAGCCGCTGTTTTTAACAAGCGTGCCGAGAAAGGCGCCAAACCAAGTGTTAAACGCTATTGTGCAGGCAACCATTACTGCATAGGCAACGGTTGAAAACACGGGATTAACATCAGCCTTAAAGGTGAGTTTGCGATTCATAATATACGCCGCCGCATATCCGATGATAGCAGAAATTGAATAAGAATACAAGTAGCCCTTATACTCTATTTTCAAAAATGAAAGCACTGCATTATCGGTTACGGGCACATTGTTTAGATTTTTAAACACAACATATTGCAGCAATGCAAACACTGCAAGCTCAAGCACGGATGTGCTGGCACCGGTGAAGGTAAATTTAATAAATTTCCAAATTTCGGAATGCTTTGTAATAAACGATTTAAATTTTTTTCTTTCATCTAATCATCTCCTTGCCTGATATTATGCTGTTCCAACATCAAAAAGATGATTTAAATGCCAAATTTATGCTATTTTTTTAGCCGATTATCAAATTTATGGTTCAATTATCAATTTTGCGCAAAAAAATGCCCCATGGACAAAGTGCACAGGGCGTTTAATCGCAATCTTAAATTATTTGCCGAGGAATTCTTTTGTTTCCTTAACAATATTTTCTGCCGAAAGGCCGAATTGCTTGAGCAGATCCTTTGCGGGACCGCTGTGGCCGAACACATCGTTTATACCTATGCGTTTAACCGGTGTTGGGCAACACTCCGAAAGAGCCGAGCAAACAGCCTCTCCGAGACCGCCGATAACATTATGCTCCTCCACTGTAATAACTTTGCCTGTTTTCTTTGCCGATTTAACAATGAGCTCCGTATCAAGAGGCTTGATGGTGGCGATGTTAATAACCTCGGCGTCAATACCCTGAGCTTTAAGCTCATCTGCGGCATTGATAGCCTCGGCAACCATAAGTCCGTTTGCAATGATTGTTACATCGCTGCCCTCTTTAACAAGCTCGCCTTTTCCGATTTCAAATTTATAATCGTCATTGTGGAAAACGGGCACAGCAAGCCTGCCGAAGCGAAGATAAACAGGGCCGTCGTAATGATAAGCGGCAATAACAGCCTGCCTTGCCTCAACATCGTCTGCCGGGCAAATAACAACCATTCCGGGAATTGAACGCATAAGCGCAAAATCCTCGCAGCACTGGTGGGAAGCGCCGTCCTCGCCGACGGAAATGCCGGCATGTGTGGCGCCGATTTTAACATTAAGATGAGGATAGCCTACAGAGTTTCTGATTTGCTCAAAGGCTCTGCCTGCGGCAAACATTGCAAAGCTTGAGGCAAAAGGAACATAGCCCATTGTGCTGAGACCTGCCGCAACGCTCATCATATTTGATTCCGCAATGCCGCAATTGATGTGGCGATCCGGAAAAGCATTTTTGAAAATTGCCGTTTTGGTGGCTGCCGAAAGATCGGCATCAAGAACAACAAGATTATCCGCGCCGTTTTGCGCAAGCTCCTTTAAAGCATTGCCGTAGCTTTCTCTTGTTGCAACACATTTAATCTCTGCCATATCTTACGCCTCCAATTCTGCAAGAGTTTCATTAAGCTCTGCCATTGCAATTTCATATTCTTCCGTGTTGGGAGCTTTGCCGTGCCAGCCGACTGCGTTTTCCATGTAAGAAACGCCCTTGCCCTTAACGGTTTTTCATAATAATGGCAAAAAGGCTTATTACTGTTGTGGAAAGCATCAAAAAGCTTTTTCAAGCTCATCAAAATCATTGCCGTCTATCGTGATGCAATCGAAGCCGAAAGCCTTAACCTTTTCATCAATCGGCTCTGCACTCATAACCTCGCTGCATTTGCCGTCTATCTGAAGACCGTTTACATCAATGATAACGCAAAGATTATCCAGCTGATACTGAGAAGCAAACATCATAGCTTCCCAAGCCTGCCCCTCTTCGATTTCGCCGTCGCCGAGGATGGTATAAACTCTGATATCGTTTTTGCCGAGCATTTTTGCACCCTTTGCCATGCCGCAAGCCGCGCTTACGCCCTGGCCGAGAGAGCCTGTGCTCATATCAACGCCGGGAACGGTATTCATATTCGGGTGACCCTGAAGATATGAGCCGATATGGCGAAGTGTTTTTAAATCCTCAACAGGGAAAAAGCCCTTGTAAGCAAGTGCGCCGTAAAGAGCCGGTGCAGCATGGCCTTTTGAAAGAACCAATCTGTCCCTATCCTCCATTTTAGGATTCTTTGTATCATATTTCATTTCCGCGCCGTAAAGATAAGCCAAAGCATCTGCCGCGGAAAGGCTTCCGCCCGGATGGCCCGCTTTTGCATTATATGTGCCTTCAATTATGCCGATTCTTATTTGAGTGGCATAAACGGACAGTTCTCTTTTTAATTCGCTGTTCATCAATTGAGCCCTTTCTGCTGCATTTATTTTTTTCACTGGCCTCCCGCAGCACTGAAATGCCGAAATTTAAGCCGCAAGCGTCAACATTAACTAACCTGCTGATAGAAGCAGTTGAGCACGATTTCCATAACGGAATCGCTGTCTGCATAATACTCGGCAAAAACATCCTCCGAAACTTCGGAAGAAGCTTTCATTTCACCGTCTATCGTATATTGGTTAACCTCCGTTACTCCGTGCTGAAGCACAACGGAAGCAAGATAAGTTACATCGCTGAGTGAAATATTCGTTTGGCTGTATTTTGAAGCCGTGTTATACAAATTTGAAATGGTTGAGAAATCGCTTGTAACGGCTTTTCTGAGTTGCTCGGCATACGCCTTGATATATTGCGACTGACGCGCTGTTCTGTTAAGTGAAGCATTGATCGTGTTTGTATCTCTTTTGCGAACATAGGTTTCGGCAAAATCGCCCATAATCGTTACCTTATCGCCCTTTTTGATATTTTGATCGGGAAAATCATAAAGCGATTCCACGGTCACTCCGCCGATTGCGTCATTAAGCGGAGCAATGCCCTTTAAATCAAGCACGAAATACTTTTCAATCGGCACATTTGCAAGAATTCTGCTGAGAGCCGTGATTGTGTTTTTGCACGAGGATTCTGCGCCGTCACCGTAAGCATAAGAAAGGCAAACCTGCATATTCTCGGTGCGCAGGAATTTACCGTCCGTCGAATAAAGGTCTATATCAACCATTGTGTCTCGCGGCACGGTTATGATGCTTACCTTTCCGGTAGCGGTGTCAACAACGGCAACCATATCCGTATCCGCCTGACCCGATGTGCCTATAAGCCCATCGTTTTTGCCAACCTTTTCGCTGTCCACGCCTATAAAAGCAAAGGCAACCTTGTTTTTATCATAAATATATGTGTGGCCGTTATATTCAACGGTTTCTTCATATTTGGGATTTGCCTGCTCAACCACAAGATCATTCTGCCCTTTTTTTCACGAAGCCCCAAATATGTGCCGCCGATAATGGCAACCGCAGCAAAAAGAATTGCAAAAATTATTATAAGAATGCGTGCCCAAACGGGAATTCTTCTTTTTGAATGGTGATGATGGTGGTGGTGATGATGGCGATGATGGTGCCGGCTGTGATGATGACTGCCGTGTGACGAGCCGGATGAATGATGATGGCTGTGAGAACCGGAGGAACTGTGATGATGATGCTGCCCATCGGCAGAAAAATCACCGGAAGACGAAGCTTCATCCGCTTCACTCTCTTGAATTTTAAAAGGCTCGGTGCTTTCGTGAGACTCTGCCAAGGGCGCTTCCTGCGCGCCCATAAAAAGAAGTTCATCGGCACTGCCCGATAAATTTGGATCAATTTGTTTTCTCATCTTTTTACAAGTACCCCGCAAACAAGGAATCTGTTGCTTTTTTTGATTCGTAATACACGTAGATAATACCACAATTTTGCTGTCTTTATCAATAGTTGTGTCAAGATTTGTGCGAACATTTTTTTAAAGCGGATGAAGGATTGGTGATTTCCGCCTGAAAATTCGCCAAGTCATTTTCATCATAAAAATTAAACGAGTTCATTATATGCCGATCGTCATATTTAAAAGCCGAAATAATTTGATAAGTCAGCTTATGCTGCGGCATATAGATATAAAAATATTCGTGCGAATTAAAGAAATCGGAATCTTCAAATTTATGAAGAGTTGTAAACATGGTTTCTTTATAACCGTTGTGGCCGTAAACAACCATTATCGGATCGGTAAAATCCGTGCGATTTACGCCTTGTGTGTAAATTGCGCCGCTTGAAAGATACTTTTTATCAAAAGCGCTGTGGCGCAAATAAAAATCATCATCGCTGCCGCTTTGCACTATCGGGTAATCAACATCGGTGTCATCAATCTTAATCCAAGCATAGATTTCGCTGTTTTGGGATTGCAACGAGGCAAAATCAACGGGGTTTTCGGCAAGCGGCCCCTCTGTGGTTTGAGTGGTTTGCGGCGCAGAGGTGGTTTCATTTTTCCGCCGATTTAACATTATAAAGATAAAAAAACCTATATAAACACAAGCGCAAACAAAAAAATAATTACGGCAATAATAAGCAAAAACCGTTCTTGCCTTGTTTTTTTATTGTTCTTTTTACCGGCACCATTCTTATTTTCCGGTATTTGATTATTATTTATATTTTTTTCATTCATAATATCACCGCCGATATAGTGAATCGCAAATTCTTGCACGGCAGGCTTTCATTTGCCGCACACAGTAAAAAAACCTGTTGCCCGGGGAAACAGGTTTTTAAAAATCATTGTTAAAAAAATTATTCAGCGTCTTTCTTCTTTGCAAGAGCAATAACTGCAATGCCTGCGCCTGCTGCCGCAACGGATGCTGCTGCGATTGAAGCCGCACCTGTGCTGGGAGACTTAGAAGAATTGTCCTTTTTGCCTGTTGTGGATTCGGATTCGCCGTTCTTAACTTCAACATTAGCGTTTACGGTGTAGCCGTCCGGAGCCTGGAAAGTATCAAGATTGGTGATTTCGATAACAAGTGTATTGCCTTCCTGACTGATGATTCTGCAGCTGTCTGAAAGGGAAGCAAGAGAAACCTCTTGGCCTGCACCGTTTACAAAGCTCCAGCCGAGAAGCTTGGAAGAACCGGAATATGTGAAAGTGATAACCTTGGAGCCGGGCTCTTTTTGAGCGCCGGTAAGCTGATTGGAAGGTTTCTTATTAACAAGCGGATCGTTAATTGAGCAAATGATTGCAACACCCTGAGGACTGTAAACATTGATTGCAGCCATTGCCGGAACAGCAAATGCAGTGCAAACAGAGATTGCAGCGATAACAGAAATAACTGCTGCCAATAACTTCTTTTTTTCATAATTAACACCTCATAAATATTTTTTTCGAGATAATATTCTCATTTACAATTCATATGAATTATAACATTAAAGCGAAGAATTGTAAAGCGTTTTTAAAAAAACTTTTAACAATTTATTAAAAATGTTTATTACACAGTTATTACAATTATTCATTTTCAGGCACTTTTTTGAATATGTGTGCTTCAAAATCAGGTGAGCTGTGCCTTGCCCGTGCAAAGCTCGTAATATCTGCCCTTAAGCTGCAGCAAATCCTCGTGATCGCCGCGCTCTGTAATTTCGCCGTTTTCAAGCACCATAATTGCATTTGAATTGCGAACGGTTGAAAGCCTGTGAGCAATAACAAACACCGTTCTGCCCATCATAAGCCTATCCATACCGTGCTCGATATGAAGCTCGGTTCTTGTGTCTACGGAAGAGGTCGCCTCATCCAAAATCAGCACAACAGGCTTGGCAACCGCGGCTCTTGCGATTGCAAGAAGCTGGCGTTGACCCTGCGAAAGATTATCGCCGTCGCCGCTGATTTGGGTGTTATATCCCTCGGGCAGGCGCCTGATAAACGAATGTGCCGAAGCAAGCTTGGCCGCCTCGATGCATTCTTCGTCCGTGGCATCAAGCCTGCCGTAGCGGATATTATCCATAACGGTGCCGGTGAACAAATGCGTATCCTGAAGCACGATGGAAAGCGTGCGGCGCAAATCGTCTTTTTTGATGCGTTTAATATCAATTCCGTCATAAGTTATCGTGCCGCACTGAATATCGTAAAAGCGGTTTATAAGGTTTGTGATGGTTGTTTTCCCTGCACCCGTTGAGCCCACAAAAGCAATCTTTTGTCCGTGCTTTGCATAAAGGGAAATATCTTTAAGCACCGGCTTTTCGGGAACATAGGAAAAATCAACATCATCAAAAACAACGTTGCCCTCAACAGGGCTGATTTTGCCGCCGTCGTTCCAAAAAAGCTTTCTTTCGCCGTTTTCAAGCTTTTCTTCAAGAGTAACGGTGCCCTCGTCAACTTCCGGATCCATATCCATTATTTCAAACACGCGCTCTGCGCCCGCAAGGGCAGAAAAAACAGTGTTCATTTGGTTTGCGATTTGGTTAATCGGCTGAGTGAATTGTTTTGAATAGCTGAGGAAGGTGAAAAATGTGCCGATATCAAGATTGCCGGAAAGGGCAAGAATACCGCCCACAAGAGCAATTGTTGCATAGCTTGCATTATTGATACCCGTGGAACACGGACCCATAATGCCGGAGAAGAAGTTTGCATTTGTTGCCGCCTTGCGGAAATTTTCGTTTGTTTCGGTGAAATCGGCAATCGCCTGCTCCTCGTGGTTAAAGACCTTAATAACCTTCATGCCCTCGATGGATTCCTCGATGTTGCCGTTCATTGCTCCCAGATTTTTTTGCTGCGCCCTGAAATATTTTCTTGACTGCTTACCGATTTGCGAAACGACTATCATCATAACAACAAGGAAAATAAGAGCAAAGCCGAAAAGCACGGGGCTTAAAACAATCATCATCGCAACAATTCCCACAAAGGTGAATGCAGATGAAACAAGCTGAACCATGGATTGCTCCAGCATCATCTGAACATTATCCACATCGTTTGTGAAGCGGCTCATGATTTCGCCGTGCGTTTGCGAATCAAAATAGCGAAGCGGCAGGGTTTGCATATGGTCAAACAAATCCTTGCGCAAAAGATTTGTGGTTTTATACGCCACCTTAACCATTATTTTTGCTTTGAATAAATGTAAAAAGCGAAGCGCCGATATAAAGTGCGGAAAGGCGCGCAAGGTTTTTGATAAGCGTGCTCACGCCGTCGCTTGCGAAATTGCCTGCTTTGATAGAAGAAGCCACATCGTTTAAAATCGGCTTCAAGCAATACGAAGCGCCGATGCTGCACACGGTGCTGAGAACGAGCGAAACAAACACAACCAAAAAGCAATGCCTTGTTTTTTTGCCCATATATTTTAAAAATTCTGCCGAAGGTCTTTTTTGCATTTTTCGGCTTTTTAAAATCGCTTTTTCCCAGAGGTCCTCCCATTGGCATTATTCGCTCACCCCTTTCTGCTGTGTGTTGTAAATTTCCTGATAAATTTCGTTCGTTTTCATAAGCTCATCGTGCGTGCCGGTGCCTTTGATTTCGCCGTCGTCCACAACAAGGATTTCATCCGCGTCCTTAACGGATGAAATTCTTTGAGCAATTATAAACACGGTGGTGTTCTTAAATTCGTTATAGAAGCTTTCCCTGATTTTTGCCTCCGTTGCGGTGTCTACCGCACTGGTGGAATCGTCAAGAATAAGGATTTTCGGGTTTTTAATCATTGCGCGGGCAATGCAAAGCCTTTGCTTTTGACCGCCCGAAAGGTTAAGACCGCCTTGCGAAAGGTTTGTTTTATAGCCGTCCGGCTGCTCGTTGATAAATCCGTCTGCCTGTGCAGCCTTGCAAACGCGAACGATTTCTTCCTCCGTGGCATCCTTTTTGCCCCAGCGGATATTATCCTCTATCGTGCCGCTGAAAAGAACATTTTTTTGAAGCACAACACCCATCATATCGCGAAGCGCGGTAAGATCGTAATCCTTAACATTAACGCCGTCAACAAGCACCTCTCCGCCGGTGGCATCATAAAGGCGTGGAATAAGATTGACAAGGCTTGATTTGCCGCAGCCCGTACCGCCGACTATGCCCACGATTTGCCCCGGCTTTGCCTTAAAGCTTATATTTTGAAGCACATTATCGCCGTGATCCTGAGTGTCATATTTAAAATCAACATTTTTAAATTCAACCTCGCCCTTGGGATTTTCGGGAACGAATGCATTTTTCGGATTAACAATATCGATATCCGTATCAAGCACTTCAACAACTCGGTCACCGCAGGCTTTTGCTCTTGCAAGCATAAGCAGCATCATTGAAATCATCATAAGATTCATAAGAATTTGCACGATATACGAGGCAAAAACGGAAATTTGACCGACCTGCATTGTGCCGGCGCTTGCCGAAAGCGCACCTTTGTAATAAACAAACACTATAACGGCATTAAAAAGAAGCATCATAACCGGCATAACCGTTACGATAAGCCCCGATGCCGTTGCGCCCTGCTTTGCAAGCTCGTCGGACGCGTCGTGGAATTTATCCTTTTCGTGATCCTCGCGCACAAACGCCTTAACAACGCGCATGCCGATAAGATTTTCCTGCACAACGCGGTTAACATTATCAACTTTTTTCTGCATTTTCTGAAACATCGGGAAGCCGAACTTCATTATAAGCGCCACAATAACAGCGATTATCGGAAGCATAACAAGAAGAATTGTCGACATACCCGGATTGATTCGAACGGCAAACACCGCCGAAATTATGATAAGCGCCGGTCCCCTTACAAGAATACGAAGCGACATCATTACGGCGTTTTGCAGCATGGTGATATCATTCGTCATTCTGGTTGTGAGCGAAGCCGTTGAGAACTTATCTATGTTTTTAAACGAAAATCTGCTGATTTTTTTGTAAACATCATTTCTGAGCCTAAAGGCAAATTTCTGGCTTACAACGGCAGAGCTTTTCATCGTGGCAAGGCCGCCACACAAGCCGATAACGGCCAACGCCAGCATACCGAAGCCCATTTTAAGCACATAGACCCGTGTTTCCTCAGGCGTGGTGGAAATGCTGACATTATTATATATATTGTTTGCAAGGGTTGGCATTGCAAGCTCGCAAAAACGCCTCGATAATCATACCAAGCACACTGACAATCGAAAGCCAACCGAGTCCTTTCATATATTTGCCCAATTTTTTTATCATTTATTTTCATCTCCTTCAATATTATCGCCGCCGGCAAGGCATTGCCCGCTTTGCTCGCAAAGATTTTTAATCGCAAGCTGCAAATAGGACGAAAACCGCAAAACATCTTCCCTGCTCATGCCCGAGCAAAGCGTTTCTTCAAGTGCGTTCATTTTATACCTTATGTTTTCGGGAAGCGCCCGTGCCTTTTCCGTGGGATAAAGACGGCTTATTCTGGCGTCATTTTCATCCGCTTTTTTAATTATGAAGCCCGCTTTTTCCATTCGCTTAACGGAAACGCTGATTGTGGCTGCCGAAACGCCCACCATAGAGGAAAGCTCGCTTGAGGTAACACCCTCATTATCAACTATTGCAAATAAAATATCCTGCTGGCCGGAAAACAAGCCCTCCTCCGCAATAACCTCGTTGAATCTGCGGCGAACAAGCCTTGAAAGATAATTAACTCTTGGGCCTATTATACCTTCGGGAGGCGGGTCCTTGTGTTTATAATACATTTTATCACTCCGATCCGATAGAAAAATCACCTTTCGGCTTAAATGTTAGCCAACTAACATTAGCCGACTAAGCAACATTTTAGCACAATTTAACAATTTGTCAACAGAAATATTGTAAACTGTCTTTTTATGTGTTAGAATAGCACCGCCAAAGGGAAAAAAATGGGCCTTCTGCGCCTTTTTTTCTCATTATATAATACATCATATTAAACATGCGGCTTTTTTTATTATTTGAAACGGCAGGTAAATTATGAATCTTTATGATATAAACACCGTGAATAAAATATTATCCCGCCACGGCTTTACATTTTCAAAAGCACTTGGGCAAAACTTTTTGATAGACCCCGATGTGTGCCCCGAAATGGCGGCAAGCCTTAACGCAAACAATCAAACCGCCGCTCTTGAAATAGGCCCCGGAATCGGCGTGCTCACAAAAGAGCTTTGCAAGGCCTGCGGCAAAGTGGCATGCATTGAGCTTGATAAAAGGCTTTTCCCCGTTTTGGATGAAACACTCGGCGAATTTGATAATTTGCACATTATTGAGGGCGACGCGCTTAAAATGGATTTAAAGGCGCTGATTGAAACGGAATTTGCAGGAATGAGCAGCGTTAAGATTTGTGCCAACCTGCCTTACTACATCACCTCTCCGCTTATTATAAAGCTGCTTGAAAGCAAGCTCCCTATCGACGACATTGTGGTTATGGTGCAAAAAGAAGCCGCAGAAAGGCTTTGCGCGCCGATAGGCTCAAGAGAATGCGGGGCGGTTACCGTGGCTGCAAACTACTATGCCGAGCCGCAAATGCTTTTTGAGGTGGGCAAAGAATCTTTTATGCCCTCTCCAAAGTTGACAGCGCCGTTATGCGCCTTAAAAATCAGAAAAAGCACCGCCCGTTGAGGTTGCGGACGAAGCAAAATTTTTCAAGGTGGTTAAAGCGGCGTTTTTGCAGCGCAGGAAAACCGCGGCAAACTGCCTTTCGGCGGGACTTGGAGTTCCGAAAAGCGAGGTTTCGGCGGCTCTTTGCGAAATAGGCCGAAACGAAAAAAAGACAGAGCGGAAAGCTTTACCATGCAGGAATTTGAAGCGCTTGCGCGCATTTTGCCGATTAAATAACCGATTAAAAACAAACGCGGCACGCTTTTTGCTCGCCGTTTTCCGCTTGTATCGGGAGAACATTTTTTTACATTCCGGCGAATATAAGGAAAGGACGAAAATAATGGCATCAAAAGAAAAAAGAGAAAAAATATTTTCATCATACCCTATACCTAAAGCCGTTGCGGCGCTTGCGTTGCCGAGCGTGCTTTCAAGCATAGTTAATGTTATATATAATATGGCAGACACTTATTTTTGTGAGCCTTATGAAAAACACAAATGCAACCGCCGCAGTTTCGCTTACCATGCCCGTTTTTCTGTTTTTTGTGGCATTCGGCAACATTTTCGGCGTGGGCGGAAGCGCCTATATTGCAAGATCCATGGGCGAGGGAAAGAAAGACAGAGTTAAAAAATAAGCTCCTTTTGCGATTTTTTTCCTCCATCGTGTGCGGCGCGCTGCTCATGGCGGCGATTTTGCTTTCAATCAACCCGCTTATCAAAGCGCTCGGCTCAACAAGCGAAATCGTTACCGAATATTCAAGAGATTATTTAAAAATATATTGCAATCGGCGGTCCGATGATCGTAACCTCCATCGCGGCAAGCAACCTTGTGCGCGGCGAGGGCGCAGCCAAAGAATCAATGACCGGACTTATGATAGGCACGGTAACAAATATTGTGCTTGACCCGATTATGATTTTGGCGCTTGATATGGGAGTAGGCGGTGCGGCAATAGCCACCGTTATCGGCAATCTGGCGTCCGTTGTCTATTATGCATTTTACCTTATCAAGGGCAATTCCATTCTTTCCTGCAACCCTAAAAAGTTTTCTTTCGGCGACGGAATTTTGAAAAATGTTATCCCCGTAGGCATACCGGCCGCCATAAATAATCTGCTTATGAGCTTTTCAAACATTTTGCTCAATAATTATATGAAGGATTACGGCGAAGCCGCCGTTGCCGCACTCGGAATAGCAATGAAGGTTAATATGCTGATTGCATTTGTGCAAATGGGCATAGGAATGGGCGTTCAGCCGCTTATAGGATACTCCTATGGCGCGCGAAACGCAAAGCGCCTTAAAGGCACAATGAAATTCACCATGCTGTGCACATTTATCATAGGCACCGTGCTTTCGATTCTTTATTTGATATTCGCCTCTCAAATCATAAATGTTTTCAACGGCGAGCACGACCCGCAGGTTACGGAATACGGCGTTAAAATTTTAAGAGCACTTATGATTTCCGGCCCGTTCCTCGGCATAATGTTCACCTATAACTTTGCATTTCAGGCAATGGCAAAGCCGCTGCCCAGCCTTATAATCTCAATCGGCAGGCAGGGCGTTGTGTTTTTCCCGCTCGTTATCCTTATGAATTCGCTGTTTCAATTCAACGGCATTATATTCGCCCAGCCGGCGGCAGACCTTTTCTGCGTTGTGCTGGCAGCGCTGATGTTTGCCATTATTAAAAAAAGAATCTGAAAAAAAGACCCGGATTTCAATATGGAAGTTCAAAAAAATAATTTGATTGCAAAAATCAGCCAAAAATATATTATCATAATAAATGTAATAGTCGATTATTAGTTTAATTGGCTGTTCAATCAGTAATTTTGAAAGGCTGAATTAAGCATATGAGTTCCCTTGAAAAGGCAAACGGAGAAATTCTTGTTTCCAAATTTTCAAGAATACTTTTGAAAGACCCGTATTTTTATGTTTCTTTGCCCGGATTTAAACGGCAGGGCAAAATTTATAAGCAAATATTTTTTTCCTACTACATAAATATTTGGCAAAAAAACGGCGAATTGTTTTTTTGCAAAAGCAAAAACGCCGCCGCAACACTGATAGATTCAACAGCTTATAAATTCAGCTTTAAAGGCAAAAAAGGTCTTTCGCTGAAGATCAGCAAATATTCCCGCAACATTCTCATTCACCGTGAAACCGTGCAAAAAATATCCGAAATAATTTTTGCCGGAGCAAGCAAAGCGCAGGGTGATGACAATTTATGCCGCTCCGCAGGCGGAAAAATGCCGATATTGCCGAGCTTATAGCACAATGCAAGGCAAAATCCGAAAAAGAAGGCTTTGCCGTTTTATACGAAACCCTTTCACGCAGGCTTGTGCCGGAATTTGAAAAAAGCGGCTTTGAAACCGTTTATGCCAAGCAATTTATAGGCACCCAGTATTTTCAAACGGTGATGGCATACAATATAAAAATAAAACGGATACATTCCGAATATAAGCACACAAAAAGGCACACCGGCGCCTTGCACGGTGTGTCTTTTTCTTATATTTATTTGAATTTTGGCGCTGCATAAAGCAAGCCTTTAATATCTTCGGTGCCTGTTTTACCTTTTGTTTCGGTTGATTTAAATAATTAAAAAATGCACCTATTTTGCAAGCACTTCAAGCAACGCCTTGCAGCCTTTATAAATATCATTATAGCAACGGTTAAAGTCCCGTGTGTACCACGGATCAGACACATCGGCGGGGCTGTTTGCGTATTCAAGCAACTTATGAATTTTTGCCCGATTTATCGCCGCCTAAAAATGCGATTCATATTTTTTTAATATTAGCGCTGTCCATACCGATGAACAAATCGTATTTATCATAGTCGCTTGCTTTTAAGCTGCACGGCACGCTTGCCGCTTAAACAAATGCCATGTGCCTCAAGCACGGCTTTTGCAGGCGGATAAACGGGGTTTCCGACTCCGTTGAAAATTTCCTCCGTGCTTGTTGCACTTGAGCAAATCATAAAATCTTTTTGCAAGCCTTTTTGCTTAACCATATCTTTCAGCACAAATTCGGCCATTGGCGAACGGCAAATATTGCCGTGGCAAACAAACATTATTTTTATCATATACGATTACTCTTTTTCGATTTTTGAAATAATAGGATTTCCGTTGCTGTTTAACAGAGGTGTTAAACCGCCGGAATAACCGGCAGCATGATATAAGTAATTAACGCCGGTTTCCCTGTCTGCCCAAATTTCCGTGGCTGTGATTGTTCCCTGTGAATAGATCACTTCAAATCTTTGATTTTTAGGCATTGTTTTCCTTCCAAATTGTTTAAGCTGTTTCAAACACACTTACCAACTGCTTCCGCCTCCGCCGCCGACACCGCCGCCGGAAAAATCCGCCGCCCCCGCCGATAAACGAGCCGCCGCCGAATGACGAACCGCCTTTTTCCGCCGAAGCCCTCTCCGGAGGGAGGCGTGAGCATTGCGTTTGTTGCGCTGCGCATTGTGGAATCCACAAAGTGCCAAAGCATTACATTATTATATGTATAAGCTCCTCTGTACCATTGCGGCGGAGCAACCGCTATGCTTTCAAACTTTTTAATCCATTTATCCGAAACGCCGAGCACATAGGCATAGGGCAAAATATTATAAAAATATTTAGGATCTTCAAACACAAGCTGCTCCAGCTTTTCTTTTTCCGCCGTTTCAAGAAACATTTTAAAGCCGTGAATTTGCTGCTTTATTCTGGCTCCCTCATCCGTTCTGCGGCGAACAAAAAACGCAAAGCCGGCAGCCGCAGCGGTGACTGCAATCGAGCACGCCAAAACAGCGAAACGCGCCTGATAGAAGCAGGCATTACAAATAAGAATTTGGCCGAAAATGCAAAGCGCGCAAACAACCCAACACATTATTCGCATAACAATCGAATTTGAAGCAAACACTCTGCTGTGTTTATCAAGCATATTATATTTATCCGCAATAAAGCCGATCACATCGCAAATCGAGCCTTCCATATCAGCGCGGTAAATTTTACTTTTGCCGCTTTGGAACAGCGCGTTAAAGAAACGCTTTTTATCCTCGTCCGTTCCGTCATATTCTTTAAGGCGAGCCACGGCATAATTCGAGTTCATCGAATCCGCGGCGTTTTCCTCAATTTCTATATAGCCCTCGTTTGCCAATTCAATAAGAAGCGGCACAACATCCTTGCTCGACGCAGAGCCCTTATACCAATATGCAAGCTCAACGCAATTCATATTTTCGGGCGGGTAAAATTCAACTATATCGAGCATCTTTTTATCCCTGCCGAATTTAACCCATGCAAAAACGGTGAACAAAGCGGCAAAAAGCGCAAGCACGCCGATTGCGGCAAGCCTGCCGTATTCCGCTTTCTCGTTAAACACAAAATAGCCGTTCGGCAGTTCAAGGCGCGCAGTAACGCCCTCATATGGATAAAGCGTGCGCAAAATCTTGCCAGTGATTGTGTTTCCCTCTGCAGAATAGGAAATATTCGTTGTGCCCTCCGCACCGTAAGACCCGGTTGAAAACCCGAGCTTATCCGAATCAAATTCCTTGGGCATTGTGATTGTGAACGAAGCGTCCTCAATATATGTATCCCACTCCGTGCCGATTATGTTGTAATAAAATTCATCGGCATCGTCAAGTGTGTCCGCTCCCAAAACATAATCATACGAAATCACATAATTAACCGCGCCTATCACGGTTTCGTTTTCATCGCCGATTTGGAGCGAGAGCCCGCCGTTTGAATAGGATTTTGAAAAATCCTCGTTGCACCTGACATTTTTTATTTTCGCCCTGACGGAAGCAGAAGAACCGTCTGCCCGCCGAACCGTGTTTTTTTATAGGGTATATTTCTTATAATTCCGTGGCGATATTCGTTAAAAATTCGCGGAAATATATTCCGTGATATGATAGGTGTTGTTTTTCCTCCACCTGCATTTTGCACGTCGTAGTGAGAAAAAAATAATAAGGCTTATCCTCCTCGGCGGCATATGCGGGAGAGGCAAAAGCAAAAACCGCCATCAGCGCCGCAATCGCGGCAAAAATCCTTTTAAAAAACGGCATTAAAATTCCACCTTTACTGCCTCTTTTTCCTCGGGCTTTTCAATATTAAACATCTGCTTTTTCTCAAATTTAAACATTGAGGCCACTATTGAGGACGGGAACAGCTGCGTTTTATTGTTGTATTTTTTAACAACGGCATTGTAGTATTTTCTTGCGTTTGCGATATCTTCCTCGTTCTTTTTAAGCTGCTCGTTTAAATCGAGAAAGTTTTGATTTGCCTTAAGCTCCGGATAACGCTCCGCCACCGCATTTATGCTGCCGAGCGCCCTTGTGAGTTCGCTGTCGGCGGAAATCTTTTGCTCTGCCGTCATATTTGAATAATTGCCGTTTCTTGCGGCAATAACATTTTGCAAGGTTTCGGCTTCGTGCTTTGCATAGCCCTTAACGGAAGCCACAATATTGGGAATCAAATCCCATCTTTTCTTTAAATAAACATCCATGGTGGCAAAAGCCTCCTCCACGGAATTTCTGAGCTTAACAAGCGAATTGTATGCCGAAACGATATAAAGCGCAATAAGCACAACAACCGCCACAATGATTATAATTGCGATTTTCATATAAAACCCAAACCTTTCCGACCGCCGTGTTTAAAGCCCTTGAGCACAAGCAAAAATTCGCTTTTCATGCTCGCAAAATATATCGCGGCCTCTGATTTTTAATTTAGCATAGAAATATATAATATGCAATATTTATTTGAATTAAGCAGGAGAAAAAGCACACTTTTTAAGGCGCAAAAACCGCAGCGAAAAAAATCCTTCCTTACGAAATCTTAAGATTAAATTAAGGCAAACTTAAGAATACTGTGTTATTATAAGGTTAGAAACAAATAAGGAGAATTTTCCCATGAACATAATTGAATGCAAAAACTTAACAAAGGAATATATCAGCGGAGACAACACCGTTAAAGCAGTAAACAACATTTCCGTTTGCTTTGAAAAAGGCGAGTTTTGCGCAGTTACGGGGCCAAGCGGTTCAGGCAAATCAACCTTTATTCATATGCTTTCAAGCCTTGAATACCCCACCTCCGGTGAGGTTATATATGACGGAAAATCGCTTGGCAAATTTTCAGACGATCAATTATCCATTCTTCGCCGCAGAAGATTCGGCTTTGTGTTTCAATCCTATAATCTTGTGCAGGAGCTTACGGGATACGAAAACATTCTTTTGCCGGTAATGCTTGATAAGAAGAAGCCCGACGAGGAATATTTAAACGACATTGTAAAAACGCTTGGAATTTCAAACAGAATAGATCATTTGCCGTCTGCCATGAGCGGCGGTCAGCAGCAAAGAATTGCCATAGCCCGTGCGCTCGCAAACAAGCCATCCATTCTTTTTGCAGACGAACCAACGGGCAATTTGGACGGCAAGAGCGGCAGAGAGGTGCTTTCCTTGCTCAGCGAAACAGCCTCAAAATACGGCACAACGCTTATTCTCGTCACTCATGATTTGCATGTTGCAGAGCAGGCGGAAAGAGTGCTGACCATTGAGGACGGCATAATAGTTTCAGACAGCAAAGGAATTGCCGCCCCTGTTGTGAAAGCATCTGTTGCGGAGGTGTGAGCCTTGAAAAAAAGAAAACTGACGGTTAACACCATTGCCGGCAGCAACCTAAAGGTGCGCAGGCGGCAATACATCACAATGATAATAAGCATAATACTTGCCATGTCTTTCGGAAGCAGCATACTGTTTTTTGCTTCAACGCTTGTTTCTTCGCTTAAGCAAAGAAACATTGATATGTACGGCAAGGAAAACATGGTTATATACAATCTCGGCAAAGAAACCGTTTCCGTGCTTGACGATTCAGAGCTGATAGGCGAATACGGCTTGTCTTATATAACAGGCTATGCCTGCAATGATGTTTCCGGCACAAACAACGGTGTTGCAATCGCAAGGCTTGATGACAAGGGGCTTGATTTTGCAAGCATAAAGCTTTTGGAAGGCAAATACCCGGAAGCAGATGGCGAGCTTTTTGCTTGAAAAAGCTTCGCTTTTGCGCCTGGGGCTTGAAGATGCAAAAATCGGCGACCAAATCACACTGAATGTTTACACCCCAAACAGCGCGGAAGATTACCTGCAAACACCGATTGAAAAGACCTATACCCTTTGCGGCATTGCGCAAAACAAATTCACAAACATTTCAAACGGATATGATATAAGAAAAGATAATCTGCAATCGGGTTATGTTTACAGCGGCGCTCAAGCAGCCCCCGGAGGCAAAGAAAAGCTTGCGCTTTACACAAAATTTGACTACGGAAACAGAAAAAACGATTACGACAATTATTCAAAACTGCACGATTTACTGAGCAAGAACGGCGGCGAGGATTCAAGAATAATCACACTGCCCGATTCGTTTTTATCAACGCTTTCTTCTTATGACGAAGGAAACAGTTCAATGGTGCAAACGGTTGCCCTTGCGGCACTGCTTGCAGCGGTTTTGATGGTTGCCTCCTGCGTTGGAATAGTTAATGCATTCGGCACTAATTTGAACGACAGAAAGCAGCAGATAGGCATGCTGCGCACGGTTGGCGCAACAAAGCGGCAAATCATAAGCATATACGGCAGAGAATCAACAATTTTTAACTCTGATTTGCGTTCCCGCAAGCCTTGCCGTTTCATTTTTTTGCGGTTAAGGGAATAATTTCTTTGCTTGGTGAAAAATTTTTGTATTTATTCCAAATTTCGCAGTGCTTGCCGCAGGCGGAGTATTCAGCATTATATGCGTTTTGATTGCGGCATCTATACCGCTTTCCTCTGCCACTCGGATCTCACCCGTGCAATCAATCAGGGATGTTGAAAAGACACGCAAGGTTAAAACAAAGCACATAAAAACCAAAAAGAGCTTTAACACGGCAAGCCTGCTGGCGCAAAGAGATATGCTTTTCAACAGAAAAAAGCAGGTTGGAGTAAGCTTATTTTTGGCAATAACCGTTTTCATCTCCTGCATGGGCTTTTCATGGCTTAAACAAACACAATTCAATTACGACCCGGGCTACGATTATTCGCTAAACATTTCATCTTATTCAATATATTCAGGCTCGGTTAATTTCCCGGCATATGAAAAAGGCATAAGCTCATCCGGCATTGCCAGGCTTCAATCATCCCCCTATATAAAAGAAGCCTACGGCTGTGCAAGCTGCAATGCGTTTTTTTGGAAAGCGACTCAATGCTTTCGGACTATATTACAACCGCATACGGCCGCCCGCTTGATATTGCGTTTGACAATGGCTCTTACGATGAAATCGGCGCTTATGCGGATAAAAATAATTGCAGATAAAGCAAATTTAAATTCGGTGCTCACCAAAGCAATTTCCGATAAATGCGCAGATGCAAAGCAGCAATTCGGTTTATCAAGCAATTCGGTAAATATAAATGTTGCCATTATGGATTATGCGGGAATTGAAATGCTTGCAAAATATGCCGAAAGCGGTGCGCCGAACGAAGCTGCCATGGATTCGGGAAACGAGGTTATGGTGATTGCGCCCAAGGAAATAGGATATGCAATTGAAAAAAATAGAATCAACCGCTTCCGAATACACCGAAAGCACAGACTTTATAAAAAAAGCAGGAAAGCGAAAGAATGCATTTGCTTAAAAACCGCAGAAAGAGACTTTTTCTGTTGGAGACAAATTAAAGCTTGCATTTATATCTTCAAACGAAGATCCGGAAAAGCTAACCGCAGAATATCCGTCCGACTGCAAAAAAACGGAAAAGGAATTCACAATCGGCACAATAATCAGCGAATTGCCGGAAAACTGCAACATTCCAATTGAAAAAGGCATGGAATCCTCGCCGATAACAATAATAACAACAATGGCGGGAATAAGAAATTATCTTCCAAACCTGCCTTACAAAAAAACGCTTACGCATATTTGAAAGAAGAATGCACACCGGAGGCAAACAAAGAAATAACCGCCATGCTCAATGACATTGCAGCGGCAAGCGGCATTGAAAATCCGAGCATCTATTCAAATTATGATTTTGTGCAGGAAACAAGGAGCAACTATAATGCCACGCTGACCGCTTTGCTTTCGGTTATTATCTTGATGCTCAGCATCAGTGCCGGCGTTATAAACAGCCACCTCAGCGGCGAAATTCGAGAGGGCAAGCGAGCGATAGGCACAATGCGTGCAGTCGGCGCAACTCATTCTTTGATTGCAAAATCATATATCCTGCGATTTCTTTCCATGTTTATATGGGGCTGTGCGGCAGGCTTCGGAGCATATTTGATTGTTTTCCTGAGCATGTTTGCACAGGCACACGGGGAAATGCAATCCATGCTGCTGGGCTTTGAAATTTGGCAAACACTCAGTGCCTGCGTACTGCTGTTTATAATTTGCTCCGTAAACCTGGCATCGAAAATCCGCAAAGAAACTAAAAACAGCATTATAGACAATATAAGAGAATTATAAGGAGGCAGAATATGAAAAGAATTTCAGCAATTTTACTGGCATTTTTACTTTGCTTAATTGCGGCGTTTCCCGCATTTGCCGCAGATGATTATGAGGCACCGACCGAAGCGGAATCACAAACCGAGGAAAAAGCAGAATACATCGAATCCCAGATTTATGGTTACTGCTTACGACACCGGCGGCAACATAACGCCAAGCGGTAAAAGCACATTAAAGGTTACAATAAAAAACCAAAGCAAGGATAAAAAAATTCAAAACATCAAGCTTTCCGCTTCCGAGGACAGCGGCGAAATCATAATCAACGGCACGGGCACTCAATATGTGCAATCCGTTAAGGCCGGCGGCACATACACATGGAATCTTGAAATAACCGCAACAAAAGCGGCACAGGCAGGAATTCACAAAATTGCAATTGCTTCAGAATATGAGGATGAATACGGCACTTCTTATTCGGCAAGCGACAGCCTGCCGATCACCGTTTCCCAGCCGGCAGAGCTTGATTTTTCAAGCGCGCAGCTGCCCGCAAGCGTTTATCAGGGCGACACACAAACTCTTGCCCTTAATCTTATGAACACGGGAAAAGGCAAAATTTCAAACTGCAAAATAGACTTTGAATCCGATTCAATGAATTCGGGCGGCACGGTTTTTCGTCGGCGACATTGCCGCAGGCGAAAGCAAAAGCGCAAATCTAAATCTGAGAATATCAGCCGACAAGCTTGGCAACGCAACAGGCACAATAAAGATTTACTGCGAAAACGAGCTTGGCGAAAGCGTTGAAAAAACGGCGGAAATCAGCACCTCTATTGAAGAAAAGCCGCAGGAAACCAACGCAGATGAAACGGAAAAGAAAGAAAAGAAAAATCCGCTTTGGTGGTTGTTTGCTCTTTGCGGCGCCGCTGCCGGAGGACTTTGCGGCTGGGGAATTCCAACGGCAATCAGAGCAAGAAAGCAGCGCAAAGAGGATGAACTGAGGCTGTAATCAGCCGAAAGTGCCGCGCCTAAAAGTTCTAACACGAGGCAAAAAGGCAAAAGCAATCATAAACCGGCGATTTGCACAGGCCCTATAAGGGCCGCCTGTCGGATTGCCGACTGAAAAATCGCTGCCGCCAGTTTAACCTCGCATTGCTTGTTTTCAAGCAGCTCCACCGGAGGGGCTGCTTGTTTTTGCTTGCTTTTTTTCTTGCCTGCAAATGGGAATGCATGCTTTTTTTGCGAATTTGCTTTTTTTCACTTGTGATATCTCATAAATAATGCTAAAAATTATATAAAAGGTTTAATTTTGCAAACAGGAGTATAAAAACAACAATTGTTTATCTTATGTTTTAAGCCGCCGCAAAGCGCAGAAGGTGCAATCTAAACACTCTCTGCAAATAAATCGAAAGGTTATAATGCTAATGAAAAAAACAGAAAAATAAGGACCGCGGCAGAGCCTCGGTCCTTATTACATAAAAAAATATGAATTTTTCGCATAATAAAAAAGCCGCTTAAAAAAACGGCTTTTTTTATTACTTAATTATGCAGTACGAAATTATTCGTCAAGAGCGGGTGCACCTACGGGGCAAACACCAGCGCATGCGCCGCATTCAATGCAGGTATCTGCATCGATTTCAAATTTACCGTCACCTTCCGAAATCGCACTTACAGGGCATTCTGCCGCGCAAGCACCGCAAGAAATGCAATCATCTGAAATTTTGTATGCCATTCCAAGACACCTCCCATCATTATTACCGAAAGCAATATCATCAACTTTCACTAATACTATAACACATAATTTTGTTTTTTCAAGAGGAAAAGTCGGTTAGCATACGCTAATTTTTGCGTTTATTCCTTGAATTTCGGGGCTGTTATTCGGAATTTTTTTGGATGGTGCGCGGCGCTTTCCCGGCTCGCGAACAACAACACATTCCTCCCTGTTTACAACAACGGGAGCCGCACCGTCAACAGAGCTGTCAAGTGCCACTTTAAGCTTGCCCGTAAGCAATGAAGCATCAACAACCGTGCCCCTGCCCTCGCGGCAATCAACAACGCTTCCGCACCTGGGTGTGATTTTATTTAAATATTCATATGAATTTTCTTCATATTGCAGGCAGCACATAAGCCTGCCGCAGGTGCCGCTGATTTTGCCCGGCGAAAGGCTGAGCCCCTGCTCCTTTGCCATTTTGATTGAAACGGAATGAAAGTCATTAAGAAAAGTGGAGCAACAAAACGGTCTGCCGCATATTCCGAGTCCGCCAAGCATTTTGGCTTCATCGCGCACGCCGATTTGGCGCAATTCAATTCTGGTGTGAAAGGTTGAGGCAAGGTTCTTAACGAGCTCGCGAAAATCCACTCTGCCGTCTGCCGTGAAAAAGAATATAATCTTGGAGCCGTCAAACGCATATTCAACTTCGGAAAGGCTCATATCAAGCCCGTGATCCTCAATCTTTTTAACGCAGATTTCATAGGCCTCTCTTTCCTTTTGTTTATTCTTTTGAAGGGTGGCCTTATCCTCTGCCGTGGCAATTCTTAAAATCGGTTTAAGCGGAGAAACAAGCGAATCATCCTCCACAAATCTGTTTGCGGCAGCAACCGTGGCACATTCCACGCCCCTTGCCGTTTCAACGATAACATTATCGCCTATTCTTACTTTAAGCCCGTTTGGGTCGAAATAATATACTTTTCCCGCGTCTTTAAAACGAACGGAAACAATTTCTGTCATCAAATGATTCTCCTATCTGCCTGCCGCTCTTCGCTGCGAATAGCAGATTTTTTTGTTGTGAGCAATGCCGAATTGGAATTTTTTTATTTGCCGCCAGCTCAAGCTCCTGCGCGGCATTATAAAGCGCAAAAAGCTTTTGCTTTGAGAACTCGCCTTTAAGTGCGTCAACGGCATTGTCAAGGCCTGAAAGCCTTTTGCCGCCCGCCACTGCATCGCGAAGCACGGTTTTAAGCATGCCGAGCACCGCCGCGGTATCCTGCCGATTGCCCGTGAGCGGAGCAACCGCCTTAAGCAAATCGTATTCATTGTTTGAGGCAAGCTTTTGTGCAATATCATCCACCAAGGCGGTTAATTTTTGCAGCCTGCCGCCCGCAATGCTTTCATAGGCCCTGCCGATATTTCCGCCGAGTGCGGCAACGGCATTATAAGCGTCGTTATAATCAACATCTTCGTTAAGCCCGGTTATAAATTCGGCGCCGAGCTTCGGCGAAACGCCATCAACGGATATAACAACCGCCCTTGAAAGCACGGTTTCAAGCAGAGCGGAGCGATTTTCCGCAGTTAATATAAACACGGCATAGCCCGGCGGTTCTTCCAATATTTTAAGCAGTGCGTTTTGCGCATTTTCATTCATACAATGCGCGTTGCCGAGAATATAAATTTTATAATCCGCCTCGTTGGGGGTTATATAAACATCGGCAATAATATCTCTGATTTTATCTATGTGAAACGAATTTGCACCGCCCGGAGCACTGTATTCGTAAATATCCGGGTGCAGTTGCTTTTTTGCCTTTACGCACTGGGAGCAAACTCCGCAGGGGTGCTCACTCTCGGCTCTGCACACAAGCGCCTGTGCAATATCCCTTGCCAGCGTTCGCTTGCCGAGCCCGGTTTCCCCCTCAAGCACAATTGCATGCGGGAGCCTGCCGGATTCATAAAGATTTGAAATTTGCTGCTTTGCTTTTTCGTTTCCGATAAAATTATTAAACAACATATGCTTCAATTAAAAACTTTTTAAATTCCTCAACATCAACAACAAATGCCACGCCGCCGAATTCCTCAACATCAACCGGCTGCTGCAACAATGTGCCCTGCAAAGTGCTTTTTAACACCGTGCTGGCGAACAACTCTTTTTGTTACGGCGCCCTGAAGCACCTCAAAAACATCGTCCACCTTGGAATCCTCAACACCTATAAAAAGGCATGAATGACCGCCCTCAAGGAACAGACCCGTTGTGGACACTCGTGTGGCGCTGAAACGCGCCTCGCTTAATTTATCAAGTACATTTTCCGTGTCTTTATTCGACACGATAGTTATTATCAGTTTCATAACCGATTCATAGCCTTTCCCCCGCAAATTCAAAACATTCGCCGCGGGCAAGCGAAATAAAGGAAGATCATGCATTGTCTGCATATCAAATTATAAGCTTAACCGGAGGAATTTGTAAAGTTATTTCCATATAATTTAAAAACAAAATTTACAAACAGGATAAATTTATATTCCAATTTGTAAAAATCTGTTAAAAAAATATTCCGTGCATTCATATTTTAAGAACAGAATCAAGCTTCATTGCTTGTCAATACCGTTTTCAGCGCCGCGCAAACGGCGAAAAAGCCCGGTAAACAGGAAAGAAACAGATGAAAAAAATCCGCCCCGACAAGCGGCAGACCTGCCGCCAGTGCCGCAATTCGCGGAACGGAAAGTGAAATCGCAAACGAGCCGTAAACAAGCCCTGCTGCCACAAGCGCAGGAAGCGCGGATTTATCCTTATCCTCGCCGAGCGCAAAAAGCAAAAAGAAAACCACCGCCGCAATCATGGCGGCATATTTTAAAAAGGTTTCCTCGGCAAAAAACACATCATCGTAAACAGTGAGCAGTGAAAGCAGCCCCGAAATCGCCCACATAACGGGCGAGATATACAAAAACCAAAGGCTGCTCATTTGATATCGCGTTGTTTTAAACGAAATTCCGAGCGCAATAAAAAACGCCGCAGAAAACAGCGCAAATATCGCCGTACATATCATCGGAGTCAATCTGTTTGCCGCTGGGTGCTGCGTTGACGAAACATAGTCAAAGCACAAAATGCAGCGATAAACAAAATCATAAAAACATTCCGGCGCCCGATAAAAGACAAAGGGCAAAAAAATGCTTTTTCCGCGCATTCGATTAACCGAAGAAAAACGGCTTGCATTTAATAACGGAAAGCGCGAAGAATACCGCCGAGGCGGCAAGCAACGAATAAAACGCCGCAACGCTTTCCGAAGCGGATTTTAACACATGCGCGGTTTCGTAATCCGTATATTTAAAAACCTGCACACAGCGAAGCGCCAAGGCCGCAAATGCCGCTGCACAGCCAAGCCAAAAGCAAAAAGCGCCGCATACCGAAAAATTGCTTTTTTTCATTATCTTTTTTCTATCGGAGTATAAATTCTTCTTTTGGAAACGCTCTTATACGCCGGGCGAATAATGCGCTTGCTTGAAGTGAGCTCTTCAAGTCTGTGGGCACACCAGCCGGCTATTCTTGCGCTTGCAAAAAGCGGAGTATATAAATCCTCGGGAATACCGAGCACCTTGTAGCAAAGGCCGGAATACAAATCCACATTGGCGCAGATTTCCTATCGTCGCCCTTAATTTCGTGCAAAAGCTCCGGAGTTACTTCTTCAATATTTTCAAGGGTTTTAAATTCCTTTTTCAAAGCCGGAACGATAAGCAAGCTCCCTTGCGCTGTTTTTAAGAATAACCGCACGAGGATCTGAAATCGTATATACCGCGTGACCCATACCGTAAATAAGACCGAGGCCGTCGCCGGCTTCCTTATTCAAAATTTTAACAAGATAATCCTTAACCTGGGATTTATCCGTTGAATCGGCAACATTTGCAATAATTTCATTCATCATTGCAGAGGTTTTAAGGTTTGCACCGCCGTGGCGCGGGCCTTTAAGCGAGCCGACGCCCGCGGCAATCGCCGAATATGTATCCGTGCCGCTTGAAGTGAGCACTCTTGTGGCAAAGGTGGAATTGTTGCCGCCGCCGTGATCGGCATGAAGCATAAGCATAATATCAAGCAGCTTTGCCTCATCATCGGAATAAAGCTTATCGCTTCTTGTTTGCCTTAAAATATATTCGGCGGTGGAAAGCCCTCTTTTAATCGGATGCAAATACATGGATTTGCCGTAAAACGCCCTTCTTTTAACCTGATATGCCGTTGTCATTATGGTTGGGAACTGTGCCACGAGCTGAAGACTTTGGCGCAAAACATTTTGCACGGAAATATCATCCGGATTTTCGTCATAAGAATAAAGCCCCAAAATGCTGCGCGCAATTTTGTTCATAATATCCTTTGAGGGATTTTTGATTATCATATCCTCGATAAAATCATCGGGCAAAAAAATCGGCAAACATCGATAACCTCGCAAATCGAATCAAGCTGGTGTGCCGTTGGTAAATCGCCGAAAAGCAAAAAGCCAAACAACCTCTTCAAAGCCGAAGCGATTTTCTTTAACGCAATTGGAAACGATATCGTTTATGTCATAGCCTCTGTAAGAAAGCTTACCGTCCTTGGCAACCTTTTTCGCCGTCTAAAATATAATATCCTTCAACCGAGCAGATTCGAGTAAGGCCTGCCATAACTCCTGTGCCGTCCTCATTCCTGAGGCCGCGCTTAACATGATATCTTTCAAAATCACGGGGTTTAATTGAGTTATTTTTTTTCAAGCTCGCCGCATAATCTTGAAATGGCATCCATTGATATGGGCGAAATGTATTTTGATGACATAGTTTATCAACCCTTAAGCTTAATATAAATTATAATTAAATCAAAAGTTATTATACTATATTTCGGCACTTGAAGTCAAGGCGGCGCGAAAAAAATAAAACAGTGCCGCGCAATCGGAAAGGACACGTGAAGCAACATGAAAAAAAGCGGCGATAATTTTTTTGTGATTTTATTCGTTTTGACTCTTGCCGTGCCCGCGGCGGCCTCCGCCGCAAAAAGCAGCGGCGGCAGAAACGAGCTTGTAACGATTTTTTTCGGCGCAAATCGGCGAAGCCAAGGCTTAAGCAGTCAAAAAGTCGGCTGTTTAAAGCTGCTTTTTTTAACTTTTGCCCGCTTTCGAAGATCATTTGCCGTTTGAATTTTCGTTCATCTTTTTTTAAGGCGACCCGAGCAATCGAAATCAAGCACGGCGTTTTTTTAGATACTTTTTCCCAATCATCGCTCATTTTTTTCATAAGCGGCGGGGTCATACTTTTGCCAAATTTTCGCCCACTCGCAGGCAATCGCTTCCGTTTTTCGTGCAGGCATAAAAAGCCTTTTCGCAGTTGCGCCGAACGGCGTTTTCAACCTCTTTGCCGATTTCGGCAAGCTCCGCATCCGAAAGCGACTCCTTTGAGCCGTTTTCAATTTCGTCTATCGAGTAAAACAGCTTAACGCCCACCTTAAAATGCACGGTTTCACCCTGCGCAAACGCCTTCGTTTTTGCCGAAGCGCCGATTATGCGCACGCCGATATTGCCGTATTTTTCGCTTTCAAGCTCCATATAGCCCGATTTGACTTTATCCTTTAAAAAGAGCAAACCGACCGTTTCAACACCGGATAAAACGCCAGCGAGCCTGCTTTCCGAAAAAATCGCGATGCCGCTCGTTTTGGAGCTTTCATCGCCGGCGGTTATTACAGGCAAGCAAATATCGGAGGTTTTATCCTTATAAAGATTGAGCATTTCGTTTACGGTAACATAAAGCGAAAAACCCCGAATTTTGACCGTTTTTGTCAAAAGCTCGGCAACAGCCTGTGCGGGCACAAGTGCATCGTTTTGCCCACAATCAAGCAGCTGAGCGGCGGTGCCGGATGAAATGCACACAGGCACATCCGGGCGCGAATTTTCGCTTCGCATAAGATAATCAAAGCAGGTTGCAAGATCATTTACCGCCACATCCATGCCGAAAACAAGCAGTTTATTTTGACCGAAAAACAAATCCTTGGACAAACTTTCCGCAGCTGCCGCAGCAGCAGAGGATATATTTTGCCCCGTGCCAGCGGTGTTAAGGGTAACATTTCCCGAAAGTGCGTCGGTGCCGTTTCCCGCTTTCGCAAGATTAAGCGTTTGCACCGTTACGCATTTTCCCTGCTCGGCATTATCAATTCCGAGTCCCTCGGCAACGCTTAAATCCTTAAGATTTTTTCTTGCCGAGCAGCCGCAAAAGCAAAGGCAAGCAACAAGCAACACTGCAATTACTTTAACGCCTCTCAAACCGATTCCCCCTTTTGTGAGTTAACGCATAGACTGCGGGTAAAAACGCGCCGAAAACCGCGAACGGAATATAAACAAGCAGTCCGTTTGCCGCCGAGTAAAGGCGTGTGTATAAAATCAGCGCCGTTGCCCCAAGCATCACAAGGCCGCAGGCAACACACTTTTTGCGATTTTGCGTTTTGCCGAAGCAAAGCGCCGCGCAATAAAGAAAAACGGAGATTTTCAAAAACACGGCAAAAATCCAAAGCGCGGTAAAAACCGCTTCCGGCCTTTCGCCTGAGCCGAGGCGTGCAAGCTGAGAAAGCTCAAAAACGGGATAAGCCGAAACGGAAGCCGTGTTGCCCAGAACACCGCAGGCCAAAACGGCAATCAAGAGGCTCAGTAAACATGAGAGGACGATTGCAAAGCAAAACGGCTTGCCCGCCTTTCCGTTTACCCGCGGTCGCAAAGCAAAAAGAAGCGGAATTTCGCTTGTGCTGCACAGGGAATACGCTGCATTTTTCAGCACCGCGGCACTGTCGTTTTGCATAAACGGAAAAAGATTTATTGATTCAAATTTGTTTGCCGAAGCCGCGGCAATTCCGAAAACACCGATAACCGTGAGCACAAAAACAAGCGCAGAAAAGCGCGAAATCGCCTCAAATCCGAGCGATGCGGCATAGGTGCAGACGGCAATCATAAACGCACCAAGCACAAAGGTGCGTGCCTCCTGATGCAGTTCGGCAGAGGAAAAAAGCGCAAATTTGCTTATTGAAAGCGCGCCGGAAAACAGATAAAACAATCCGTAAAGCCGCCGCAAAACCGCATTATCAACCACATTTTTACCGTTTTCAAGCATTTTTATCACCGCACACGATAAGCAAAGTGCGGCAACAGCAGCCGAAGCGGTGCTGATTGCTATATCTGCGCTGTATTCGGTGCCGAGCACCGCCGAGCTTGCCGTGAAGCCCACCAAAAGTCTGCTTACAAACACAATAAAAAACAAACTCACGGGCGCGGCCGCTTCCCTTTTAAATTTATTTTTCGTCACTGATATCCGCACCTCGCAGGCTTTGAACGGTTATATTTCTTTTTGCCATTTTCCTCCAATTTTGGCGATAAAACACATCGCCTATGCTTTTTTTATTAAGCGGCGAAATCGGAGCGGAATAAGGCACACCGTAAGGATTTATGGCGGTTATATTCACGCACAGCACGCACATTCCGAGCACAACGCCGTAAATGCCCGTGTAACCGCCGAGAATGATAAATCCGAGCCTCAGCACGGCAACGCTTTCATAAAGCGGATAAATCACATAAGACGATATTGCCGTAACCGCCACCACAACAAGCATGGGCGCACCGACAAGCCCCGCGTTTACGACCGCATCGCCGATAACAAGCGCGCCGATTATGGACACGGCATGCCCTATGGCACGCGGAAGGCGCAGTCCCGCTTCACGCTTGATTTCATACAAAATCATTATCATAACCGCCTCCTGCATAAGGGAAAAACGGCGTTGTAATTTCCGCTGCGGCAATCGTATACATAAGCGATGTGGGCAAAAGCTCCTGATGAAAAGTGCCCACGGCAACATAAAGCCCGGGAAGCACAACCGAAATAACAAACGAAAAATATTTAAGCAGGCGATTCATGCTTGCGTAAACGGGCCGATTGTTGTAATCATCTACGGTGGAAAACGAATCGGTGAAAAGGCAGGGCACATAAACGGCAAACGGTGAACCGTCCACCAGCACGGCAACGCGCCCCTCGTATAATTTTGAGCACAGAGTGTCGGGGCGTTCCGTGTTTCCGTAAGCCGAAAAAAACAGAGCCGACATCACTGCCCAAAAAAACGCGGCAAGCTCGGCATAATCGCAAACACGGTCTATATTTGCGGAATTTATGCGGCGCTCAACCTCGTGCACAAGCCTTTCGCTTGCAATGCCTTTTATATAACAAATCGCAACGGAGGTTTGCACCTGCCTGCCCACTTTTATTTGCTTCATTTTAAGAGCCGGGGTTTTTATGCGGCGGTGCAGAGTTGCCTTATTATCGTTTAAGGTTTCCGTAAAGCACTCTCGCGCGCCCTTGATGTTTGCCTCCGTTGCAGGATCATCTATCCCCCTTTTTTCAAAGCCCTGTATTCCAAGCACAAGGCACTTTGAAACGCCGTCTATAAAAAAACGGCGGCAAAGCCCGAGGAAAGATGAAAATAAACATCTTCAAAATCCTCGGCATCGCTCATTTCAAGCGAATTTACCACACGCTGCTTAACGATTTCGTAAAGCAAAGCCGGGGTTTTGCATTTTTCTTTAAACGAAAGCAGCGGCGTCATTATCATCTGCGAAAGCTGAAGCGAGCTTATCATTCCGTCCAGCACACAAACTATGCATTTCCTGCCGCTCACCTCACATTCACGAATTAAAAAATCAGAGCAATCGGCATAATCGCGCCGAAGCTTATTTTTTTATTATCAGCGGCGGAGGAATAAATTTTTTTCCAAACAATCACCTTTTAAAAACAAAAATATTTCTAAAAATATTTTTTTCAATAAAACGGCGGCTTATGCAAAAAAATATAAAAAAGCAAAAAAACACGAAAGGGTGCGCAGACAAAATGAGCATTATTTTTTTATAAGAGCGGTAATCATTTATATAACCGTTATAATATCCCTGCGAATAATGGGCAAACGGCAGATCGGCGAGCTTACGCCGCACGAGCTTGTGATAACCATTCTTGTTTCGCAAGTGGCGATAATTCCGCTGCAGGATAACGGAATGCCGCTTGCAAACATGGTGGTGCCGATTTTAATATTCGTTTCGCTTGAAATTCTTGTTTCCGCAATATCGATGAAAAGCCTTACCTTTCGCAATCTTGTTCAGGGCAAGCCGATATTCGTTATCAGAAACGGCAAGCTTGACGAAAAGCAGATGAGGCGCCTGCGCCTTACGATAGACGATTTAACGGACGCCGTGCGGGAAAAAGGGATTTTTTTGATTTATCTTCGATTCAGGATGCGGTTATAGAAACAAACGGCACGGTTTCCGTGCTTCAAAAAGCGGAAGAAAGCCCCGTAACACCGAAGCAGCTTTCCCTTTCGGTTGACGAAAATTTCACTCCCGTGCCTGCGGTTACGGACGGAAAACCCACGCCCGAATATTTCGGCGAAAACCAAAAATCAAGCTCAGCGAAATCGAATTGCTTATTAAAGAGAGCGGCAGTGAAATGCACAAAATAATGCTGCTTACAGTCGATTCCGCGGGCAACATTTTTATGATTCCCAAGGAGGCAAAAAAGTGAAAAGGCTTTGGTTTTCCGCGATATTCATGCTTGCCGCACTTTCGCTCTGCTTCGGTGAGCAAATTTATATAAGCAGAGACTGCCGTGAAATAATCGCCGCCATAAGTGAGGCGGAGGAATGTGAAAGCACGCCCGAAAAGCTTAAATACTGCGCCGAAATTTATGATATGTGGAGCGATTACCACAAAAAAGCCTCTTATGTTACGGATCATTCCGTGCTGCAAAGCGCGGAAGTTTCCATGGGCACGCTTAAAAAGCCTGCCGCCCGATTCAAACGCAGAAAGCATAAATGAGCTTTTTGGCGCAGGCAAAAAAAGCGAAACGCAGCAAATTTACGATAATTCCCGAAGAAACCTTTCAAATATTTTTATAACAGAAAAAAAGCGGCCGCTTTTAAAAAGAAAGCAGTCGCCTTTTTTTAAACAGCCGAAAAATTATTTCACCTGCTTGGCGCAAGCATTATGCGCCTAATATTTTTTTATCAAGATTTCTTTTTTTATGATAACATAATAAAGCAAAGTTCCGAGCACAGCCATAACGCCTATCTCCCCTGCGGCAACAAGGCCGCCCTGAAGCAGGAAATCGCCGAATTTAAACGAACCGCTTATCATAAAGGTTTCGATTTCCCAGCCGATAACAACGCCGTTCCAAACAGCCGGCATAAGCATTGAAGCTGCGGGATAAGACTTGATTTTCACATTGCGCAGCAGATACATGCAAACGGATGAACCCAGCGTGGCAAGCGAGCCGAATATCAAATCGAGCGGCAGGCCCGAACCGATATTGTAAATATTCGAGAGCATGCAGCCGAGAGTTAAGCCCGGAATTGCGGCGGGGGTAAACAGCGCAAGCACATTAAGCGCCTCGGAAACGCGAAACTGCACGGCGGCCGAGGTGGTGCCCGGCAAAAGCAGATTCTGCGCATAAGTAAGCGCCGCATACATTGCCGCTATAACTGCGGTTTGCACAATGAACAATACCTTTTTGTTTTTCATGATTCAATTTTCTCCTTAGTTTTGTTTTTAGAAGCCTGCGGGATGCAGACTGGTCAGGATTTTGCGAACTGACGGTTTGTATTATAAATGATAATTAACTTAAAAATCAATAAAAAAACTTGAATAAATTATGCCTCTTTGATACAATAAATTTATAAATACAAAATTTGCATTTTTATGCAATGTTTTTATTTTAAGGGGAATTTTTTTATGGAAAGAATGTCTTTGGCAGGCAAATGGATTTTGCACATGGACAAACAGAATCGTGATTACGAGGCAGATGTGCCCTGCTCCGATTACGGCACATTGCTGAAAAACGGCACAATTGACGATCCTTTTTACAAAACGAACGAACACAAATGCCTTTTTATTGCCGAAACGGGCAAAAGCTTTAAGCGCAGCTTTAAAATTTCGCAAGAGCAGCTCGAATACAGAAAAGCGCTTTTGCGCTGCCAAATGCTTGACACACTGGCGCAAATTTATATAAACGGCCAAATGGCGGATATTTCAAGCAATGCATATGTTTGCAGCGAAACAAATATCACTGATTATTTACACGAGGGCGAAAAACACAATTGAAATTCATTTTCTTTCGCCGATAGAATATGTTAAATCAAAGCAATCGGAAGCGCCGCTGCCGCCGAACGCAAACGGCATAGACGGCGTGCCCTATATCCGCAAGCCCGCCTGCCATTTCGGCTGGGATTGGGGCATAAACATGCCCGTTTCAGGCATATTCGGCAACATAGAAATTCTGTTTTACAACAACGAAATCCGCGATTTTTGGGTACGCCAGGAGCATTCGGAAAACGGCGAAGTCAAATTATATATCAAAGCAAACAAGGCGCTTGACAGCAGCGGCCAAATAATAACCCCGAGCGGTGAAAGCATTGCTTTCGGAATAGAAAAAGGCAATGCCTGCGTAACAATTAAAAATCCGGAGCTTTGGCAAACGCGCGAGCTTTCCGGCAAGGAAAAGCAGCCTCTTTACACGGTTTGCGTGGCAGGGATAAAAAAAAGAATAGGTCTGCGCACAATAGTGCTTGACAGAAGCGAGGATGAGTACGGCTCAAACTTCCGCTTTATTTTTAAACGGCGTGCCGATTTTCGCAAAGGGCGCAAATGTTATCCCGCCCGACGCCATGGCAGACAGAATCGGCAAAAAAACGGCAGAGAAAATCGTTTCTGACGCCGTTCATGCCAATTTCAATATGCTGAGAATTTGGGGCGGCGGCTACTACGGCTCTGACGAGCTTTACGACCTTTGCGACGAATACGGAATTTTGGTTTGGCAGGATTTCATGTTTGCCTGCCTTATGTATCCGTTTTACGATGAAGTGTTTCTCAAAAATGTGCTCGACGAGGTTAAATACAATGTTCGCAGAATATCGAGCCATCCGTCGCTTGCACTTTGGTGCGGCAACAACGAGATCGAATTTATGTTTCAACATCTGCCGTCAACGCTTAAAATCGTTAAATGGTATAAAGAATTTTTCTACGAAATTCTGCCCGGCGAGCTGAGAAGATACGATAAAGACACACCTTACATAGAAACCTCGCCGATAGGAAGCGGCTTCAGAAAAGACATAACAGCAGATAAATGCGGCGACACGCATATGTGGCATGTTTGGCACGGAAGCAAGGATTTAAGCTATTACGGCAAGCGCTACACAAGATTTTGCAGTGAATACGGTATGGAATCCTTCCCGAGTGAGGATTGCATTTTGCAATTTGCAACGCAAAAAGATATGCAGCTTAAATCCGATGTTATGCAAAGCCACCAGAAATGCGCAAGCGGCAACGACAAAATGCTGTTTTACCTTTATGAAAAATTCAACAAGCCCGCGAAATTTGCGGATTTGATTTACTTAACCGGGCTTACCCAAGCGGAATGTGTGGCAAACGGAGCCGAGCATTGGCGCAGAAACAAGGGGCGCTGCAACGGCGCGCTTTGGTGGCAGATGAACGATTGCTGGGGCGCACCGAGCTGGTCCTCGGTTGACTATTTCGGCAAATGGAAGCCGCTTATGTATGCGGGCAAAAGGATTTTTGCCCCGATAACGATTTCACTCAGGCAAGCGGACGGAGGCCTTGAGCTTTATGTGCTTAACGACACGCAAAAGAGCGAGGAATACACCGCCGTTATAACCTTTAAGGATTTCACCGGCAAAGAGCTGCGAAGCAAATCACTGCTTGTTAAATCAAATGCAGGCAAGGCGCAAAAAGCATTTTTCATTTCTGCAAAGGGATTGAAAAAAAGCGCATGCTTTGCACAGGCAGAGCTTCTCAAGAGCGGAAAAACCGTGCTCAGCCGCACGGCGGTGCTGTTGCCCGAACGCAAGCTCAAATTACAGCACGCAAAGATAACGCTTTATTTAAGCGGCAATGAAATGACCCTTGAAAGCAACACCTTTGCAAGATCCGTTTTCGTGGATATCAAGGGTGAAAGCGCTCCGCTTTCAGACAACTGCTTTGACCTTGTGCCCGGGGAAAAGAAAACAATCCGCCTTGAAAAAAAGATTGCAAAATAGACCCCAAATCCATCAGCGTAAAATGCGTTAACAACATCACTTACGCAGGCGGCGATGCCGAAAGAATAAGATTTCGCAAGGCATTTTCCGCACAGCCGATGAACATTGCAAATAAGATTTATTATTCCATAAGCTGATTTTTATGCGGCAAGTGTTTCAAAGCACAGGATTTTTAATCTTTTAACCGAATGCATGCGGCGGTATTTAAACAGAAATAATAATAAGGACGGCGGAATTTAATCCGTCGTCCTGTTTTTTTGCGCAATGCAAAAATCAATCGTAATACTTATCAAGCTCGGTTTCACATTTTTTTCGTATTTTTTTAATTTTCGGATTCTTATAAATTCTTCCCCTTGCCACAACGATAAACGGCTGAGAAAGGGCTCTGAAATCATCAAGCGGATTTGAATTTGAAACAAGAATATCGGCGCATTTGCCCTGCTCTATGCTGCCGGTAACATCATCTATTCCAAGAATTTCGGCATTAACAAGCGTTGCCGTGTGCAGCGCAAACGAAGCAGAAACGCCAACATTTTTTTCAAAAATAATGAAGCTCTCGCCACATATTGTAATGAGTTGTATACGGGCAACCCGTATCGGTGCCGAGCCCAACGGTTATACCGTTTTCAAGAGCGGTTTTCGAGCCGATAACCATATTATTGAAAAACAACATTGGAATTATATTGAACCGCCTCTGAAATGCCGAGAGTTTCCCTTTCAAATTTTGCCATCGGCAAAGCAGGCGAAAGAGTGCAAACCATTACGGCACTATGCTTTTTTTAAAAAGCGTCTATTTCTCTTTTGAGTAAGCGTTGAACCGTGCTCGATTGAATCAACACCGTTTTTCAACTGCGGTGCGCACGCCTTCCGGGCTTTGCACATGCGCCGCAACCTTGAGGCCGTATTTGTGAGCGCGATCGCAGCAAGCCTTAATCATATCCGCCTGCATCATCAGCCTGCCGGGCTCACCCTTAACCTTGGCATCCATAACACCGCCCGTTATCATCAGCTTTATCAAATCAACACCGTGTGAATTTAAATCATCCACCATCTCGGCGGCCTCTTCCGGGGTTTTCGCCGCTCTTGCAACAGAGCCTACCATATGCCCGTTTGGCACACCGATTGCGTAATCTGCGGCAAGAATTCTCGGTCCCTCTGCCTTGCCGGCATTTATTCTGTTTCTGAGAGTTGTGTCGAAATCACCGAGACCGCCGACTGCACGCACCGTGGTTACACCCGACATAAGCCCCTGCATTGCATAATCTTGGCAAATTTTTATAACAATCTCCCTCATAACGGAGGAAGAAAGAGCAAGCTTTGCAAGCTTATCTGCTTTAAGCGGCTTGTTTTTCGGTTTGCCGCCCGCGGGCAGGTGCACGTGCAAATTTATAAGACCCGGCATTAAATATTTACCGGTTAAATCTATAACCTCATCGCCGCTTTTCGGCGCAATGCTGCCTATTTCCGTTATTATTCCGTTTTCGATTGCCACATCCGTGCCCGGCTTCGGCTGCATATCCAAAGTGCCGTCAAGCAGAGTGCAATTTTTAAAAACAGTTCTCATAAAATCCCCCTCATATAAAAAAATCAAAGTGTTTTTTTCTTATTCATGCATAAAATGGATATCAAATAAATTCAAGGAATTCGATTTCTGATTTATTTTTCGCAAGTTCTTTCAACAACCGCCTGCTTCTGTATTTCAAATATCCGAAATCGATTTTTGCCAAGCGTTTTATACCAATAAAGCTCGTTAAAAAGAGCATAAAGCTCAAGCTTAACATCACAATAAGGCGATGTTTTTAACCTTGCTTTTTATAAATATCATAAAGTTGAAGCCGTTTACCGCAGCCGACTGTCAGCCCGAAAAGCTCATATTCAGGCTCCGCCCACATAACATTAAACGGATCCACCACGCCGACAAGCTCGGCATTTTTTGGATTGATTATAAAATTCGGCATCCAATAATCGCCGTGAATCAAGGTCGGCTAACCCGTATTGCCGCCGAGCAGCTTCGAAAGAGAATTCAGTCCCTCGCAGACGGCTTTCTTAACAATATTAGGCACATCGGATTTTTTTCTGCAAAATCCGCAATTTTATCTGCAAATTCACCGTAGTAATCAAGCCAAGTATCATAAACGGCGTTTTTCAACAGGGCCGAATTTATCGCTGTGAACGGAATGAATTTTTAATCAGATTATCAATTATTTCATTCGCAAGCTTTTTTTCTTATTCGGCATAAACAAAAGCGATTTTGCGCTTGCCTCGCACCCTTCCAACAGTTCCATTACGAGCACGCCGCAATCGCCCGATTTTGCAACGAAATACAGCCTCGGCAATTTGCAATCAACGCGGCTTGAAATGAAATTTATTCTTTCATATTCCTCAAAAGCAAGATTTGAATTTTTGCACACCTTAACCGCAATCGCGCCCTGCGGCAAATCCACAGCCGCCTTATAAACCTCGGCGCTTGCGCCCCGACCGATTTTTTCAACTCCTAAAATGCGGCAATTCAGTTTTTCTTTAACAAGCAAAGCAACTTCGTTTTTCACTCGGCACCGCCTTAAACCAATATATTTCAATTCTACACAATCGGGCGATAATTGTAAATTGAAAAAATGCACAAAAAAGCGCGCAAAAATTAGGTGACAAAGACTGTGATTTGTAAGCAACTGCATATCATTTCAAACGCCGCAGGCTTATCAAAAAGCAATGCCGCATTTCTTTTGAATTTGCAGGCAAAAGAAAGCCCGAAAGATTGCTCTTTCGGGCTTTTTGGCGCAAAAATATTTGAATTTAGCTATTATATAAATTATACACAGTATTAAACACATCGCACCTTGCGCTGACTTCGGAATAATATGCGGCGTTTGCCGTGTTTGCTTCTATTGCGCCCATTCGGTTTGAAACATTGCCGTTGAGCGAATTAACATTGTTATTAAGACTGCCGAGACTTTTTTCCATTCTTCTGCCCGCATCTTCAAGCGTTGAAAGCCTGTTATTACAGCTGTCAATTGCCGAAGCCACATACGACATTGTGCCGTTTATCTTATTGAGTTGTTGCGAAATACCGTCAAGTTTGTTTATAATTAAGCCTTTAACCCTTTCATCCTCATAAAGATTATACGCGCCCTCATGACCTTGAAGCTGAGTGCATCTGCCCGTGTCAAAAATACCCGTATATGATTGAAACGGGAACTAAGCCCTGATAATTCGGGTGCAGGCACAAAACGCCGTTTATTCGCATTGAATAAAGCTCGCTCAATGTGGTTTCAAGCTTTTCTATATTTGCTTTAACCTGCCGTTTTTCCGCGCGATACATTTCAATAATCGGCGCTCTTTCGGCTTTCGTTTTGGAAACATAATCATTATATTCATTTTTTTCTTTGCATTATAAATGCTTTTTATCGCGTTCTTTAACAATTTTTTTCTTGCTTTTTTTCTATTTCAACATCATGCTTTGATTTTTTTCGCTTATAAGAAGAATTTTTTTAATCAAAATTATAATTAAAGACGCAAATGCGCCTATTATTGCACTCAGAAAATCAATTTTTAATCCTATTTTAATTCCGTCAAAAAAACACATAATAATCAGGCAAAAAAAGCGATTACAATATTGGCAATCACAGATATTATTATTCCCAGACCGACAAATCGCCAAAAAAATATTCGGAAAAAGTTTTCACATTGTTATACGGCTTGGGAACTTTGCGCAATTCTTCAGCAGTCATTTCCTTTTTGCTTGTTATATTCCTTATAATAGCTGCTGTTTTCCAAAAATTCGGTATATTTACCAAAAAGCTGAGTTATTTCGTTGTTGAGCCATTTACGGCGATTTTCAAGAATATACTTTGTTTTTTTCACATTCATACAAATCCGTTATATACTGCTTTTGGCTGAAATTTGCCGCAGGCTCCAAGGATTGATTTTTAACCGTGAGTTTCATAACTTTTCACCTATGCCGAGCTGATCAACATATTCTCCCTTTAATATTTTGATTATATTATATCTGTATTACAGATATATGTCAATATCTGTGTGGAAGATAAATCATAATATTACCGGAGGTGAGATTATGATTTACAAAAAAACTTAAAAAAAGCATAAGAGAGGATAATGATATTAAACAGCGCGAAATAGCGCAGGTGCTGAATGTGTCGCAAAACACATATTCGCAATACGAAACCGGGGTTATTGCAATAACCGCGGAGGTGCTTATAAAATTGGCGGATTATTACAATGTGAGCATTGATTACCTTCTCGACAGAACAAGCAACCCAAAAGTGAACGAATAATCTTTGCCGTGTCCGCAAAAGCACCGATAAAGCGATTTAAATAAAAAAACGCAACCGCACGGTTCGGCAAGCGGCGCGCGGCTTCGGCTTGCGATATATTTTCAAAAACAATTTAAACAAAAAAGGACCTTCGGCGCGAACCGAAAGTCCTTTAATTTTTAATTCAGCCGTTAGCTATTAGCCAAGCTCTGAGAAGTACTTGATTGTGCGAACCATCTGAGAAGTGTAGCTGTTTTCGTTATCATACCAAGAAACAACCTGAACTTCATAAGTGTTGTCGCCGATCGGAAGAACCATAGTCTGAGTAGAATCAAAGAGTGAGCCGTAGCGCATGCCAACGATATCGGAAGAAACGATAAGATCGGTGTTGTAGCCGAAGGATTCGGTTTCTTCTGCCTTCATTGCAGCGTTGATAGCTTCAACAGTTACTTCCTTATCTGTTTTGATAACAGCAGTGAGGATAGTTGTTGAGCCTGTGGGAGTGGGAACACGCTGAGCAGAGCCGATAAGCTTGCCGTTGAGTTCGGGAATTACAAGGCCGATTGCCTTTGCAGCGCCAGTTGAGTTCGGAACGATGTTAACAGCACCTGCACGGGCACGACGAAGATCGCCTTTTCTCTGAGGACCGTCAAGAATCATCTGATCGCCTGTGTAAGCGTGAATTGTGGTCATGATACCGCTCTGGATGGGAGCAAAATCATTAAGAGCCTTAGCCATGGGAGCAAGGCAGTTTGTTGTGCAGGAAGCAGCGGAAATAACAGTATCTTCCGGCTTAAGAGTTTCGTGGTTTACATTGTAAACGATAGTGGGAAGGTCGTTGCCTGCGGGAGCGGAAATAACAACCTTGCGAGCACCTGCCTGAATATGAGCGGAAGCCTTTTCTTTAGAGGTGTAGAAACCTGTGCATTCAAGAACAACATCTACGCCAAGCTCGCCCCAAGGAAGATCGGCAGCGTTGGGCATTTTGTAGATAACGATTTTTTTACCGTCAACTACGATATAGTTATCTTCGCCTTCACCTTCGTGGAAATCTACAGTGTGACCCTGAGCAACATAGTTACCCTGAGATGAATCGTACTTAAGAAGATGAGCAAGCATTTTTGCGCTTGTAAGATCGTTGATAGCAACAACTTCATAGCCTTCTGCACCGAACATCTGACGGAATGCAAGACGGCCGATACGGCCGAAACCGTTAATAGCAACTTTTACCATTGGATTATACCTCCGAAAAAATTAAATACTAAAAATGTTGATTGACAACATTTTGTCGATATCTATTTTATACTGTTTCGCCCCGAATATCAAGCAATTTTTGCCATTTGAAAAACTTTGTTAAATCTAACCAAAAAGGCGTGAGTTAAAAGGCTTTATTATATTTATTTTTTGCTTTGCGCCGCATACAGCGTTCACTATTTGTAAAAAAATATGAAAAAAAGCCGTTTGCAATCACTTTTCGTTTTCGGGTGCATGTGCCTTGCGCCCGCTGTGCAAAAGCACGGCAATCGGAATCAAGGAAAACACCGCCACGGCTGCCGCCGCAAGAAAAATATTTGGGGTTGGAATTGTTTTAATAACGCCGAGTTCCTCATAAGTTTGATTATTGTTTGCAATAACGGCTGCGCCGATATAAGGGCCGGTGATCATGGGAATAAGCACCTGGAAAACCATGCGCACGCCCTGAAAAAGGCCAACCTTGTCATTGGGCGTATAATCTCTGATTGTGCCGCAAACAGCGGCAGATGTAACGAGAAATGCACTCATCATAATTATACCGATAATGATAAGCAAGGTCATATTTTTCACCGTTAACAAAATACATCAAAACAAAGCCCGCTGTTAATATAATTGCTGCAGGCAGCAAAAACTTAACCTTGCCCACCTTATCGATAACGCCGCCGAGCAAAACGGAAATAACGGCGGAAACAACAAGAATTGCGCCGAGCGGAATTGCATAATTTTCTATTCCGAGTGTTTTTTTCGAGATAAATTATAAGATAGGGCATAAAAACCTGATAAGCAATATTAAAAATACAAAATGCCGCAAATGCCACATAGAGCATTTTATTTGCCTTAACGGTTGACGGCTTAAAGCCATATATAATGTTTTTAAAATAGTTTTCGTTGTTTGCTTTGATTCCCGGCTTATCTTTTAAGAAAAACAAGCCTAAAACGCCCACAACAGTGGTGGTGATGCCCACAATAAGGAAAAAAACGTTTTCCATTCGCCGCGCTGCTTATATCCGTCCAAAAAGGCCGAAAACAACAAGAATTGCCAAAAGCGGCAGCGCCTGCATAACCGTTTCCGCTCTGCCGCGGTTTGTATCGTCCGTAACATCGGTTACCCAGCTGTTAAACGCCGCGTCAAATCCCGTTGAGCCGAAAAAAAGGTCATAACGCAATCCATTATGATTATAATGAGCGAGGCCGTGGCGACCGCATTTGCGGAATGGAAAAGCTTTTCCGTGTTGCCAACGGTGATAAAGCCGAACGATGCCGTAACAAGCCCCCAAATTATGTAGCCCACGGTTATAAAAACCTTGCGCTTGCCGAGCTTATCGGAAAGCGCACCCATAATCAGCGTTGTCAGAGCCGCGGTTACGGCGGAAGCGGCAACCATGGCTGCAATGTCATTTGCCGTGCCGCCTACGGCATCAAACAAATAAACATTGAAATACATATTTTCTATTACCCAAGCAAGCTGGCCTGCAAGACCGAAAAATATAAAAATACTTACCCAAATTCTTGCACCGAGCTTAGTTGATTTAGCTTTTTCCATAAAAATCACCTCTACGCCTCAATTATTGCACAATTTACAAATTTGTCAATACACACAAACGATTTTTTTGTACAAATTTTGCATAAGCAATCTAAAAAGAATCGTATTTTTAAGCTTGTGCAATACTCAAAAAGCCATTCGAGTCAGGGCAAAGCAATGCCGGCCTGATGCTCTTAACAAGTTTATAAGGAAACCAAAAGCAAAAGCTCGAACGATTAAGCCCGAGCAATAAATAAAAAAACCCCGACAATAAAAGCCGGGGCGCAATATATAAGCCACGCGGAGTGTTACTTGCCACCACTCCGTCAGCCACTTATATGTTGCAAATACAATATATCACATTGCAAATACAATATATCACATTCAAAAACAAAAAGTCAAGAAAAAAAGAGCGTAACCCCCGAAATAATGGAAAGAAAGAAGGGGAAACGCTCCCGGAGCTTAAAGGATGTTAAAACCCTTTAGCATTAAGCATTTTAACACTTTTCGCGCTTAGTGCATGGGTTTATATTAAACGCGCCGAAGCCGGGATAGCATGCAGAGGCGCCGAGCCGCTCCTCTATGCGAAGCAGGCGATTGTATTTTGCAACCCTTTCGCTTCTGCTCGGTGCGCCCGTTTTGATTTGCCCCGCATTGGTTGCAACGGCAAGATCGGCTATAGTGGTATCCTCCGTTTCGCCCGAGCGATGCGAAATCACGGCGGTGTAGCCCGCTTTTTGCGCAATTTTGATTGCCTCCAGCGTTTCCGAAACCGTGCCGATTTGATTAAGTTTTATCAAAATCGAATTGCCGCAGCCGAGTTTAATTCCTTTTTTTCAGCCTTTTTGAATTGGTAACGAACAAATCATCGCCCACAAGCTGAGTTTTTTTCGCCGAGGGATTTCGTCATATGCCGCCAGCCCTGCCAATCCTCCTCATCAAGCCCATCCTCCACGGAAACGATGGGGTATTTTTTGCAAAGGCGCTCCCAATGCGAAACAAGCTCGCTTGAAGTGAATCTTTCGCCGCTTTTAGGCAGCACATATTTACCCGGCTCGCCGCCCTTCCATTCGCTTGAGGCTGCGTCAATCGCAAGCACAAAATCGCGCCCCGGTTCATATCCTGCCTTTTGAATTGCCTCCAAAATATATTCGATCGCCTGCGAATCGGAGGAAAGATCGGGCGCAAAGCCGCCCTCATCGCCAACCGATGTGGCAAGCCCGTTTGCGCCGAGAATGGACGCAAGCGAGTGAAACACCTCCGTACACCTGCGAAGCCCGCCCCTAAAGCTTTCCGCGCCCGCGGGCATTATCATAAATTCCTGCACATCCACCGTGTTTGCAGCATGTGCTCCGCCGTTTAAAATATTCATCATCGGCACGGGCAAGCGGTTTGCATTTGCACCGCCCAAAAATCTGTAAAGCGGAATATCATAGGCGTTTGCCGCCGCTCTTGCCACGGCAATCGAAGCCGCAAGAATTGCGTTTGCACCGAGGCTTGATTTATCCTCCGTGCCGTCTGCGGCAATCATGGCTGAATCCGCGGCGTAAATATCCGCCGCATTTTTTTGCCGCAAAGCGTGCCGTTTATGGCCGTGTTCACATTTTCAACGGCCTTGCGAACGCCTTTGCCGCCGAAGCGGGCAACATTGCCGTCCCTAAGCTCCAACGCTTCAAATTCGCCGGTTGAAGCGCCGCTCGGTGCCGCACCGATACCGTGCGCGCCGCATTCAAGCACAACCTCTGCCTCAACAGTGGGATTGCCGCGCGAATCTATTATTTCCCTGCCGTGCACACTTTTTGATAGATAAATTTTTTTCAACCGAATCTTTCCTTTCACCGCCGCAGTTAAGCATGCTTTTTAAGCGCCGCAAAGCACTGATTTTTAAATATTATTTACCGATTTTTGCCAAAAAGATACGCATAAATAAAATTTGCTCTTGTTATTTTAGGCAAAAAAAGGTGTAAAATAATTTCTGCAATTAAACATTCGGGCGCGTAGCTCAGTTGGGAGAGTGCTGCATTCGCATTGCAGAGGTCGAGGGTTCGACTCCCTTCGTGTCCACCAAGAAAACAAGGTATAGCGTTTGCTATGCCTTGTTTTTCTTTGTGTGATTTTAAGCAAGGGATTCGAACAAGGACGGTCGGCTTTTGCCGATGAAAACAGTCCGGTGGACTGTTTTTAGCCGCGAAGTGTGAGGCGGGTACTGCTGCGCAGCAGTACCCGCCGAGCACGCAAGGCGGCGCAGCCGACTGTATCCCTTGCAGCGCGCCAAGTTAAAAGCCTTGATAACTCTGAGCTTTTGGAGTTTGAAGGGCTTTTTTCTTTTTAGTTTTCGGTAGCATTTCTAACACTTTTTCTAACATTTATCCTGCAAACAGCTTTAAGTACCCATTTTTAAATAACCTGTTGACATTTGTTTTTGAGTTTGCTATTATATAACATACCGAAAGTATGTAAGGAGCGAATATGAGCAGAAATAAATATCCGGAGGAAACGGTAAATCTTATCCTCGATGTGTCCCAGCGTTTATTTATAGAAAAGGGATACGACAACACAACGATTCAGGATATCATCGATGAACTGGGCGGACTCACAAAGGGCGCGATATATCACCATTTCAGTTCAAAGCAGGATATTCTTGATGCGGTCATAGAACGGCTTTTTGCAAAAAATACGCTGTCTGCGAGTTGGCGTAAAATTCAATCCGATACCGGTATTACGGGCGGAGAGAAGCTCAAGCGTATGCTTGCTGCGGCTCTGACGGATGAGCAGGAACAGCAGTTCAGAAAATTGGGAGTGCATTTGCAGAATATGCCGCAGATGCTCAGCGACCTTGTTCTGCGCTCCGTAAACGATATAGCACCTAATGCTTTTGAACCGGTTATCGAAGAGGGCGTTAGGGACGGATCTCTGTCGGTCATGTTCCCGAAGCAGGCTGCCGAGGCGGTTTCGCTTATCGCGAATATTTGGATAAACCCGCTTGTTTTTTTCCTGTTGACAACGAAGAGCTGAAAGCAAAGTTTGAGTTTATTTGCGGTATAACAAAGTCTTTCGGGCTTGACATTTCCGACATCTATCCGCTGCTCGACAAAATGAACAGCGATATCAATCTTTAAATATTCGGGAGGGTTTTACCCCTCCCATATATATTAATATTAAACATACCAAAAAGTATGTAAGGAGGTAAACCATGTCAAAAACTTACACGAAAAAAGGAAAAAGTTCCGGGATCTTCTGGGTCTTTCCGGTCAGAATATCATATACGGAACAGTCACATCCGTGCTCGCATATTATCTTCAGTTCACGATTCTGATTCCTGCCGTATTGGTCGGTCTGATATTAAGTGTTGCGAGAATATTTGACGCCGTCAAAGACCCGTTTATCGGAGCGATGATAAGCAGAGGAAAACATAAACTAAAGGACTATCTTATCGCAGTACCGATTCCCACAGCAATACTGACGATTCTCTGTTTCAGTAACGGAATTTATTCCGCGGAAAACAGTATGCCTAAAAATATTTTAATAGTGTTATCTGCGTTTGTGTTTTACATAATATGGGAAGTTGTGTTTACAATCGGCGATATTCCGATAACCGGGTATCCGTCAGTGCTCACAAGTGATGAGGGCGACAGAACAAAGTTGCTTTCGCTGCGTCCGATAGGTGGAATGGCGAGCGGTATAAGCACGCTTGCCGTTCAGCCGATTGCTTTTGCGTTGTCGGCAGTTTTCGGCGGAAGTGCAGTGGATGAGCGAAATGCTTTTCTTATAACGGTTGCCGCGTTTTCAATCATCGGCGGGGCGCTTTTTCAGTTTACCGCAATCGGTTCGGTGGAAAGGGTTTCTGCCGAGCGCAGCGAAAATTCGGGTCAGCTCAGATATTTTATTACAAATCCGTTGCTCAGAAAAATCAGTATATCGGGATTTTTGGGCAGTCTGAAAGCCATGACCGGTGTTATCCTCACTCCGCTGGTAACCTATTATTTTGCAAGCAAAAAAACCCGCAGATGTCGCTGATTTATACGGCACTTTTTCGGAGTGGGAAGTATTGTGGGACTGGTAATCTCGGCGGCAGCAGTCCCTTGTTTATCTAAAAAAATACGGAACAAAAAAAGGCTCTTTGCCGCCGTCAATCTGATAAATATTTTTTTCCGAATCTTTTTGCTATTTGCGCTGTATGTTAAATATCCTCAAAATATGACGAACATTCCGCAAACGGTTGCAATGTTCATACTTACACTTATAATCGGAAGCTGTGTAAGCATTTCTTCGACCGTTCAGACGCTGATAATCTCACAAGCCGTTGACCTTGAAGAAAAAATATCAGGTAACAGACCGGACGCGCTGTTTTTCTCCGCGCATACATTCATTGTCAAGATTGGTACCGGTTTATCGTCGCTCGCGGCGAGCATAGGCTATGCCGTCGTCAAATTTTCATCCTCTGAAACGGCGGCGCTTAACGATTTTATTGCAAACGGCGGAATCCCGAGGCTCGACGGAAGATATTCAAATCTGATGACGCTTCTGTTCATGCTGTATACTCTGCCCGTTGCGCTGAGTTCGCTTCTGTCTGCAATTCCGTTTATTCGAGGGGAGCGGGACTGAAAAAAATTAAAAAAAGCTTTGCGAAGCCATAAAAAATTCCGCCCGGTCTGACGGACGGATGACATTCAAATTCCAGGGCGGCACAGAAATCGAGGCTTGAGTCCCAACAAAGATGAAAAGACCGCAGGTTTAACGCCCGCGGTTTATTGCTGTCCTCACGGGTAGAGTAATGCACCCCATCAAATCGAGAACTGCCCCCTTAAAAACTAAAAATGCACCCCCTCCGACCTTGAGTTGCACCCCCTTAAAAATAGTTTCTATTAAAGTTAGGGTTCTTTGCCATAAAAAGCAGTCTGCACGGACTGCTTTTTATATTCATATAACACACTGCCGCAATTTTAATAAGCTCTGCCATGCCGATAAGCCGCATTGCAGAAAGCTCAATTCAAAATTGCGATACAAAGAAAACAGAAATCCCGATGCAGCCTCTCAACAACAGCAACCGCACGCTGAAGAAATTTGCTGTTAAGATTTGTTTGTTGTTTGACAATGCTTTTAATGTTATAATAATCACAGAAAAAAAGCTTTTATTTGGTGCACAAATTATCAAGTATTAAGAAAGAGGAAACATAATGAAAGCATACACATATATTTCAGAGGGAAATTTTGAATTAAGAGAAAAGGAAAAGCCGGTTATTATGCATGAAAGAGACGCCGTTGTTAAGGTTACTCTTGCAAGCATTTGCTCAAGCGATTTACACATTAAACACGGCAGTGTTCCCCGTGCCGTTCCCGGCATAACAGTTGGGCATGAAATGGTTGGAACAGTTGAAGAAATCGGAAGCAAAGTAACAAATGTTAAGCCCGGAGACAGAGTAACCGTTAATGTGGAAACTTTTTGCGGAGACTGCTTTTTCTGCAAAAACGGATTTGTGAACAATTGCACGGACAAAAACGGCGGATGGGCACTCGGCTGCCGAATAGACGGCGGACAAGCCGAATATGTTCGTGTGCCGTTTGCAGACCAAGGGCTCAACAAAATTCCGGACAGCGTTACGGACAGACAAGCTCTTTTTGTGGGCGATGTTCTTGCAACAGGCTTTTGGGCGGCACGCATTTCCGAAATCACGGAGGACGACACAGTATTGATTATCGGCGCAGGGCCGACGGGTATTTGCACTCTTCTTTGCACCATGCTGAAAAACCCCAAACGCATCATCGTGTGTGAAAAGGACGAAAACAGAATTCGTTTCATAAACGAGCATTATCCCGATGTGCTTACCGTTTTGCCGGAAGAATGCTTTGAATTTGTGAAAAGCCGCAGCGAGCATGGCGGCGCAGACAGAGTGCTTGAGGTTGCAGGTTCCGAATCAACCTTTAAATTGGCTTGGCAATGTGCAAGGCCGAATGCAATAGTTACCGTTGTTACGCTTTATGACAAGCCGCAAATTTTGCCGCTTCCCGATATGTACGGCAAAAATTTGATTTTCAAAACAGGCGGTGTTGACGGCTGTGATTGCGAAGAAACGCTGAACTTAATTGCACAGGGAAAGCTGAACACGGAGCCTTTAATCACCCACACATATCCCCTTGCTGAAATCGAAGATGCATATGAGCTTTTTGAAAAACAAGAGAGACGGTGTTATTAAAGTTGCAGTGGAATGTTAATCCGCATTAAAGCCGCCTTCTTAATTATTCTTTATATTTTTCTTAACGAAAAAAGCAAATATATTTTTACTATAATATCATCATAAAAATATATTCGGAGTTGTATTATGAGCAAAAACAAAAGAAAGCATAATCAGAATTTTTTTCTTGCAATTCTTGCGGCTATATTCACCGTTCTTTACATAGGCCCCGTTATCACAACAGGGCAAATAAACATAGGCATTTTAACAGGCTTTGCGCTGGCGTGCGCGGCACTTATTTATGCCGCCTTCTTTGATAAAATAAACGCGATGCTTTGCAAAATCACGGCAAACAAAGCCGGCAAAATCATTACGGGCGCAATTTCCGCGGTGCTTGCAATTTGCATAATCGCCTCGGGCGCGGCATTCGGCTGCGTGCTTTACGGAAGCACAAAAAGCGAAGCGCAATCAAACACGGCTATAGTGCTCGGCTGCAAGGTAAACGGAGAAAGCCCGGGGCCTTTTTTACGCAGCAGAATAAATGCAGCTTATGATTATTTAAGCAAAAAAATCCGGAGGCGGTTGCGGTTTTAAGCGGAGGCCAAGGAAACGGTGAAAATATTTCCGAGGCCGAATGTATGTTTAGAAGCTTAACGGAAAAAGGCATTGATCCGAGCCGCCTTTTTCTTGAAGATAAATCCACAAACACGCAGGAGAATTTTAAATATTCGCTTGAAATTTTAAAGGAAAACGGAATCACGGACAACAATATCACCGTGATAACAAATGATTTCCACGAATACAGAGCCGGCAAATTTGCAAAAAAATGCGGACTTATTCCCCACTCTTACCCAAGCAAAACGCCGTGGAACGGATATATGCCATTTGCTTCAAGAGAAGTTTACGGCATACTTTATCAGGTTTTTCTCTAAAGAAAATCGCCGAAGTAGGGCTTAAGCTTCCGTCGGCGGTTTTTATTTGCACATAATTCAGCTAAGCGGCATTGCGAGCGTGCCGTAAAACACTGACTTCTTGCCAAATCGCAAAAACAGCGCTATAATCTAATCATAAAATTCTGCAACAAGTTTGATTTGAATCAAAGAAAAGAGGCGCTGTTCATGTGGGTTATTTATGCATTCGGCTCGGCTTTTTTTGCCGGAATAACCGCAATTCTTGCGAAATGCGGAATTAAAAAAACGGATTCGGACGCCGCAACCGCCGTGCGAACAATCATTGTGTTTGCCTTTTCATGGCTGATGGTGCTTATAGTTGGCTCGGCACACACAATCGGCGATATTTCAGCAAAAACATGGATATTCTTGGTGCTTTCCGGGATTGCAACAGGTGCATCATGGCTTTGCTATTTTAAGGCATTGCAAACAGGCGATATAAACAAAGTGGTGCCGATTGACAAATCAAGCACGGTGCTTACCATTTTGCTTGCCTTTATATTTTTGGGCGAAAAAATAACTGCCGCAAAGGGCATTGCCGTTGTTTTGATTGCTGCCGGCACCTTTATGATGATAGAAAAAAAGGAAAGCGATTCGGATAAAAAGAGCAGCAAAAGCGGCCTGATTTATGCGGCACTTTCGGCAATTTTTGCCGCACTGACTTCTATTTTGGGCAAAATAGGCATAGACGGCGTTGAATCCAATTTGGGCACGGCTATTCGCACGGGCGTTGTGCTGATCATGGCATGGCTTATCGTTTTTATAAAAGGCAAAGGAAGCACTCTGCGCCGAATTCCGAAAAACGAGTTTGGCTTCATTTGCCTTTCCGGCCTTGCAACAGGAGGCTCTTGGCTTTGCTATTACAAAGCACTTCAAGGCGGGCTTGCCACGGTGGTTGTGCCGATTGATAAACTGAGCATCCTTGTTTCGATTGCATTTTCGGCAATAGTTTTTAAAGAAAAGCTCACCAAAAAGGCGGCAATCGGCCTTGCAATGATAGTTTGCGGCACACTTTTAATGATTCTTAAAAGCTGACGCCTTATCGCGTAACAATCAGTGTCACGCGCGCTGAAAAACCAATAATTCTCAACAATAAAGGGGCAGTTCTTGCGAACTGCCCTTTAAGTTTATTCTGCAAATTATTTGGCTGCGGAAACAGGGCTGCAGAAATCGCTGTAAATATAGCCGCCCTGATAATTTTTCCAGCAGCGAACGCGAACATAATATTTATCCGCGGAATCGCTTGTTTTAATTGTGTAATTTGTGGAATAAGTGCCGTTTATCCAAGCACCCTGGATTTTGCTTTTATCCGTAAAGGTTGGATCGGTGCTCCACTGAATATAATAGCCGTGGCACGCAACATAATCCCAGCTTGCATTTATTGTGTTTGAGCCGGAAACGGAAACGCTTAAATTCTTTGCAGGCTCGCAGGCAGCGCAAACTTTTTCTGCAATACCCCAAGCAAGTAAGGTGCCGTTTGCATCATAAGCAAGCACAAGGAAATCATATTCCCATGCGGGATTTAAATCGTGGAATGCAATATCACTTGTTGCCGTTGTGCCCTTAAAATCGTTTTTATCATCCGTTATATCAAAAACCAGATATTGATCGGCGCCGTAAACTTCGCGCCAATCAAGCCACAGGGATTTACCGCCGTTGCCTCTGCCTGTTACTTTAAATGAAGATGAAAAATCAAATGCGGCCTTAACCGGTTCAGTAAAATCACTGAAGATTTTTGCCGCCCTGATAGTTTTTCCAACAACGAACACGAACATAATAATCAGATGTATTAAAGCCGACAAATTGCTCAAAAATTCGTGGAGAAAGTGCCGTTTATCCATTGACCTTGAACATCCGATTTGAAATTCGGATCGGTGCTCCACTGAATATAATAGCCGTGGCACGCAACATAATCCCAGCTTGCGCTTATAGTGCCGTCAAATGCATCACCTGCAATCACAACAAGATTCTTGGGCGCCTCGCATGCTGCGCAAACCCGATATGTTGCATTGCTTGTTTTGCCGTTTTTATCATAGGCAACAACCTTGATATCATATTCCCATGCGGGGTTTAAATCGTGGAAGGCTATATCACTTGTTTTAACATCGCCTTTTAAGGTGTTTGCGCCGTTTGTAACATCATAAACCTTGTATCCGACAGCGCCCGCAACATCATTCCAATCAAGCCACAGGGATTTACCGCCGTTGCCTCTGCCCGTTACCTCAAAACCGCTGGGAGCATCCATATAGCCCAGGATTGACGAATCCGTAAAATCACTGTAAATATATCCGCCCTGATAATTTTTCCAGCAACGAACACGAACATAATACTGCTTTGCAGGCTTGCTTGTGTTGATGGTGTAGCTTGTGGAGAAAGTGCCGTTTATCCAAGCACCGTTTTTATCAGTTTGGAAAGTTGGATCGGTGCTCCACTGCAAATAATAGCCGTGGCACGCAACATAATTCCAGCTTGTCGAAAGCGAATATGTGCCGTTTGCCGAAATTGTGAAGTTTGTGGGAGGCTCGCAAGCCGCGCAAACACGGTAAGTGGCATCTGCCGTATCACCGGTGCTGCTGATTGCAACAACCTTTATATCATATTCCCAAGCAGGGTTAAAATCATGAAAAGCTATATCGCTTGTTTTAACCTCGCCCTTAAAAGTGTTTGCGCCGTTTGTAACATCATAAACCTTATAGCTTACGGCATTTTTGCAATCCGACCAATCAAGCCACAGGGATCTGCCGCCGTTGCCTCTGCCCGTTACTTCAAAATTTGCCGGAGTTGACGGCTTAACGGCTTCCTTTGCAAACTCAACCGAAACGCTGTATGTTTGCGTTGCGTTTGACGGAATATCAGAGCCGTAATATGCGCCGCATTTAAGGAGATAAGTTGTGCCGGCGAAAAGCTTAACCGTTGTTTTGCATTCATTGCCCACATATTCTGTTTTTTGGTTTTGAACCTCTTCCTGAGTGGTGGATTCAAGCAAAAACCAATGCGGCTGATATTTGATATCATCAGAATGTGATTCAAAAACATAATTTGCCGTTTGAGTGGGTTTAAAGGTTAATGTGGCAAATTTGCTTGAGCTTGAAACGGAAACATAAGCGGGAGAGCCGACATCAAGCACCGTTTTTGCCCGCATCTGCATTTTTTTAATATCATAATCTGCATGAATATATTTGCTTTTTCCGTTTTTACCGATTGCAACAGCCGTGAGCGAAGTGCTTTTGCTTAAAGTAATCGGCCCTACCAGCGCATTGCCGTTAGTTAAGGTCGGCACTGTGTTATCAGTTGTGTACATAACAGTTGTGGCGCTCGGAGCGGTTGCGGAAACGGTGATTGCGGAAGAATAACTGCCGCTTGACTTGCTCAGAGTGGGAGACTGAAGAAGCGCATCCTCATAAAGCGCCGAATAATTTAAAATGCCGGCGCCGCACCAATTTGTGCCTGTGTTATCATTTATCGGGAAAGCGGCGGATTTTATTTTTGATTCAAGCTGACTTGCTTTAAGGCTGCCGTCCATTGAAAGCAAGGTTGCCGCAGCCGCACTTACAAACGGAGTTGCAAACGAGGTGCCGCTTACATTTCTTGTGTAGCCGCCGCCCATAATCGTTGTATAAATATGAGTGCCGGGCGCCGCAATATCAACAACGGAGCCATAGTTTGAATAATCGGCCTTGTTATTATAAGAATCGGAAGCCGCAACGGTTATTACCTGCGGAATTGATGCAGGAAAATAACTTGAGGCATCTTCATTTTTGTTTCCTGCTGCTGAAACAATTGTGCAGCCTTTTTTATCAAGCTCAGAAACAACATTTTCAAAATAATTTCTTGTGCTTGTTGAATCGCCCGTAACATTAACCACCAAAGACATATTAAGGATTTTCGGCGCATTTTGCTCCGAAGCAATTGTTTTTAATGCGGAAACAATATAACTCATTGTGCTGTTGCCGCTTGAATTCGCAATTTTATATGATTTGATTTTAACATTATTCGGTGAGTTTTGAACAGTAACACCTGCAACCTGGGTGCCGTGCCCGTACTGATCTGCTTCGGTGTCGGAATTTGTGAAATCTATACTGCCGACAACTCTGTTTTTAAGATCGGGATGAGTATCATCCACACGGGAATGAATAACGGCAACCGTTACATCATTAAGCTTTTTGCCGGAGCTTTTTTTATTGAATTTATGGTTTCCTGCGATTCAACTCTTTCATTGCCCCAAGTTTCCGATGCATATTCCGTTGCATTTACATCTGCGGTTCTTGCGATCAAGTCGTAATCGGCGGAATACCCGTCTGCCGAAAGAGACTTTAACGCACTTGCGGCGGAAGCATCATCCGCAAATTGCAGCACGATAACTCCCGACGAGCTGACTTTTTCAATCTCGCCGTAACTTTTTGAAAGCTTATCGGCATAAACCAAAATTCTGTCCTCAACCGCAAGCTGAGTGCTGTTTTGATTAAGGGCATAATCCTCATCGCCGTCGTATTCACTTACAATGCGATTAACGCTTTTTGAAAACGCAGCAACACTTTTTCGATTTGCGTCTGCCGCAAACACGCTTTGGCACGGCGATAAAACGCCGCAAGCCATAACGGCAGCCAACAATAAACCGATTGCCTTTTTCATATACTTCTTTCCTTTCGTGAAATCGCCTTTTGCAAAACATGCATCAGAAAACGACTCCATAATTTGATTTTATTATACAATATTCACTTGCTCTTTGGCAATATATCAAAATTTAGCAAATCACAGCTTTTTGCACACAAAAACATTCCAACCCTTTTCGGAGCGTGTTTCTATAATATCAAAGCCATTTTCCTCAAGCGAATGCTCAACCTCGGCCTTGCGGCTGTCTATAATTCCGCCGGTGATATAAACGCCGTGCTTATCGAGGAATTTGCCGGCATCCTTATTCAGCTTCATAACAACATCGGCAACGATATTTGCGATTATTATTTTATATGTGCCGCTTGCACACTCCGAAAGGTCGCCTTTTTTTCGGCGGTGAAAAACAGGCGGCTCAAAGCCGTTTTTTTCTTTGCATTTTCAATCGCCGTTTTAACAGCCAATTCATCAATATCCGTGCCGAAAGCGCTTTTTGCGCCCAAAAGCAGGGCGGCAATCGAAAGTATGCCGCTGCCGCAGCCGATATCAAGCACGGTGGATTCGTCGTTCACATATTCCTCCAGCATTTCAAGGCACAATCTTGTGGTTGGATGGCTGCCCGTGCCGAATGCAAGACCCGGCTCGATATTCAGAATTATGCGCCCGTTTGCATCATAATCTTTTTCCCATTCGGGCCTGATAAGCAGCTTTTCGCCTATCGGCATTGCATGGAAATACTGTTTCCAATTATTCACCCAATCCTGTGCCTTGCAATCCGCAAGCGAAATTTCACAGGGAATGTTTTCCGCATCAAGCCTTTCTTTAACAAACGAAACTGCCTCAGCGGGGTTTTCGTGCGGATTTATATAAATGTGGATAATTGATTTTGTGCGGTCTTTTTTCAGCAAATCCTCATCAATCAAATCAATATGGGCAATCTGCAAGGTTTCCTCCACCAAATCGGAATAATCCTCTATATAAATTCCGTAAGGCACCGCCATATTGGCAATATTGCCTGCTGTTTCCGTATATTTTGAATCAACCGTTACCGACACTTCGGTCCAGCTTTGCTGCTGAAAATCCTCTGCCATAATTATTCTCCTTTTTAAACTGCTGTGCCTTAATCATCCAAATTAACAATATGCTCCGTGCCGGAAAGACCGTGGTTATAAAGCTTTCTGTTATCGAGCGACCATTGCCTGTCCGTAAACTTACCCGGCTCAACCTTTGCCGTTGCGCTGTGGAACTCAAAAATTTCCGCATCAAGAGTATCGAGTGCGGAAAGAATTTCCGCCTCCAAAAACATGGGCCTTATCGGCGAACCGTATTCGGGCACGCCGTGATGGCTTAAAATCATATGTTCAAGCAGAGCAACCTTTTCGCTTTCTATGCCAAGCTCCTTGGCGGCATCTGCAACATAATAAGCGCCCTCAACCAAATGGCCGATAAGCTCACCCTCTGTTGAATAACCCTTAACAAGTCCGCTTTTTGCAAAAGTGAATTCCCAAGTTTTTGCAACATCATGCAAAATCGCGCCGGAAAGCAATAATTCCCTGTTTATATTTGGATAAATTCTGCAAATTTCCTCTGCCATGCGAACTATTGACATCGTGTGCAGCATAAGCCCGCCGAGCATTGCATGGTGAAGCCTGAAAGCCGCGGGGCAGGTTATAAGCAATTCTTTTTTATCGTTCATAATTTTTGAAACGATTGCTTTAAGCTCTGCGTCTTTAAAGGCATTTACTCTTTTCATAAGCATATTAAACATATCAAGCCCGCCGACATCGGATGAAGGAACAAGCTCTGCAAGATTATATTCATCGCCCGAAGATGCAGGCCTGATTTGAGCAATTCTGAACTGATCTCTGCCGTTATATTGCTCTACATTGCCGCGAACCTTAACAACCATTTCCTCTTCAAAAATGCCGCTTGCATTATAATCCCACAGCTTTGCAGGCAACTCGCCGCTTTTATCGCCTATAATCAAATCCAAATAAGCTGCGCCGTTTTTGGTTTTCTTTTCTTCACATTTTTTTATGAGCACAAAGCCCTCTGCCATACCGTTCGGAAGCGGATTGAAATTCATATTTCTACCTCGTTTCTACAAAAAAATATTTTTAATACGAATACAATTATATAACAAAATGAATTATTTATCAATTGCCTGTAAAGATTATTTATATGCCGCTTACCCGTTCTTGACAAAAAAAGCATTTCATTGTTAAACTATAATTTAATAATTATAAAAATTTAAACAATCCGATTTACACGATTTTAACAACGGAGGCATTTAAGTGAACTTCGACAATTTATGCATGAATTGCTTTGGAAAAAGCTTACGCAAGGCAGCGTTTGCGCAAACTGCGGATTTGATAACGATTCAGTTTCGGATATGCTGTTTTTTTGCCGCGCAAAAACCCCTGCTTGCGGGCAGATATCTTGTGGGCAATTTTCTTTCGCAGGAAAGCGACGCCGTAACATACATCGGGCTTGACACCGAAACAAACACGGTTGTAACGATCAGGGAATTTATGCCGGCCGGCATTGCAAACAGGCTTGAGGGAAACCTTAATGCCCATGTGCGTGAAAAATATAAAAAAACATTTGACGGCTGTAAAAAAATCCTTCATTAAGCTTTGGAGCACGCTCAAAGGGATGAATTCCCTTTCGGCAGTCATTCCCGTTTTGGATGTGTTTGAGGAAAAACGAAAACCGCATATGCAATTTCCGAAAAAAATGGCAACCGTTTCCCTGCGCGATTTTCTCATCAGAAACAGCGACAACATAATTCCTTGGGACAAAGCTCGCCTTATGTTTATGCCCGTGCTTACAACGCTTGAAAAGCTACACGAAAACGGCATTATTCACGGCTGCATAAACCCCGACAACCTTGTGCTGTGCAAGGACGGAAAAGTGCGCCTTGCAGGCTTTTGCATAAGCGAATGCAACACGGCAGGCAGCGAGCTTGAATTTAACGAAAACGAAGGCTACACCGCGCTGGAGCAATATAACAACAATCACAAGATTTGCCCCGCAACAGACATTTATGCCTTTTCGGCTTGCATTTACAGAGCATTGGTGGGCACAAACCCGCCGAGTGCGCTTTCAAGGGAAACGAACGATAAGCTGATGATTCCGAATGTGATTGCGGAAAAAATACCCGCATATGTTATTAAGGCACTCGGCGCAGGGCTTCAAATTTATCCTGAAAGGCGAATTCAAAGCGTTTATGATTACAGAGAGCTTTTAAACGCTGCACCGTCCGTTGTGGCCAAAGCCGCGGAAATTCAATCCACCGAGCAACGCGGCACGGCATCTGCCGAGGAAAGGCGCGAAAAATCACGCGGCAAAAAAAGCGAAAAAGCCTCAAAAAAAGAGCAACAAAGGAAAAATTGATTGCAATTATATTGGCTGTTGTTGCCGTTTTGGCGGCAGCGATTTATGTGTTTGGTTTTTCCGGACTCATAAACGGCAAGGAAACAACAGCGCCGCAAACGACGGCAGCACCCGTTACGGTGCCCGATTTTTTTTCAACACAGGGCTACACCGAATCAGACATTAAAAACGGAGCGGCATGGAACCAGCAATTTAAAATAACCTTTAATTATGAATACAATGCCGATTATGAGGCGGGCACGGTTTATGCACAAAGTGTTAAAGCCGGCGAAACAGTTCCGCAAGGTTCGGCAATCGTGCTTACCGTAAGCAAGGGCACCGAGATGGCAACCGTGCCCGATGTTGGCACTTTAACGGCAGACGAAGCCACAAAGCAGCTTGAGAATTTGGGCTTTAAGGTTAAAACCGTTTCCGTTTACAACAACGGAAACTATACACCGAACACCGTAAAAAAATCGGGCGGCACAGCCCCGGCGGCAGGCGAAAGCGTTGCAAAGGGCGAAACGGTTATTATTCAGGTTTACGGCGAGGTTGAAACCACCACTGAGCCATCAACGCAGGCAACAACCGCACAGTAACCGAGCATTTTTCCGTATCAAATAAAAACAAAGCTCCCAATCGCTTTGTTTAAAACGGTTGGGAGTCGGAGCACACTCTTTTTTGCGGAGTGTGCTTTTTTTATGCCCTGTTATTTGATAACCGCTTGCGGAAGAAACGCCGCCGCAACGCACACAACAACACTGCAAACGGCATAAAGAATTGCAATTGCCGTGCTGCCGGATTTAAGCAGCTGCGCCGTTTCAAGCGAAAAGGCGGAAAAAGTGGTAAATCCGCCGCAAACGCCCACTTTAAGCAGTCGGAAGTCGAACCCGATATGCCTAAAATGGGGCGGCGTGGCGACTTTTCACATTTTTGTCCTTGCCGTGCGTTAGCACGACTGCGGACTCAAAAGCAAAAATTCATCCACGCCGACACCGTTTTAGGTGCTGGCAGTTTAAAGCAAACCGATTTTTGTGTGGGCAAGGCATAAAACGCAGTTAATCCTTTCGGATTAACGAGTATTTTAACGCAGCACACGCAGAAATCGGTTACTTTAAACCTTATTGTGTTCGATTCCCGTCTGCTTAAGCAACAAAATCAGGCGGGGATCCAAATTATCGTTTTTTGCGGCAAGCGCGGCGATAATTCCGATTGCAAGCGCGCCGAATGCGTTTATAAGAAATGTGTTTACCGGAAATCCCGCGGGATTTTTTATGGAAACAAGCCCTATCAAATATCTCAGCACCGCGCCGATAAACCCGCCGATGCCCACAAATAAGCAATTAAGCATAACAAACCTCCAGATTATATCGGATATAAACTAACCGATATAATATAAATATTCCGAAATTTATAAAAGCAATATAAATAAGTATATCAAAAACGCCGCCTATCGGGCAAGTGTGCATAACTTTCGTCAAAAAAATAATAGCAAACGGCCTTTTTGAGCATAAAAAAACTCCCCACAGAAATGCCTGCGGGGAGTGATTTTTTATGAAAATGATTTTGCCAAAAATGCTGTGGTCGCGAACATTTATATATCCGTTTGAATCTGCATCAAGCGAAGAATCATAATTTGAATCGCCGGTTTTACTGTTGAATGCGGCTTTCAAATCAGCCGTGTGAACATCGCCGCAAACAGAGCATTTTTCGGTGAGCACATAATTTGAATAAGACTGCACTTCATAGCTGTGGCTTGCCGCCCAAACGGCATAAATTTCCGTGTCGGCGGTAATATTTTTCCGCAGCGGCGCTCCAATGCGGGCAAACCAAACCGGAGGGAGCCTGCGGAAACTGCACAGCGGAAACACTGCCGCCGGATTTAACATAAGAATAATCCAGCACATTACCGCCTTGCGATTCATTGAAGCTTACCTTATAAAAAAATCTTTTTGAAAGATTGATATGAACGGTTAAATTCTGAGCACCCGTGCATGAAACATCATATTCGTAATCAATACCCGCAGCAATAAGCGAATAATCGGTAAATTCAAACGCCGAATTTTCACCGTTATAGCCGGTATAGCCATCTTCATCGTTTTCATTAGGAAGGCTTGAAGCTACAACTTTATCGGCGGAAAGAGAAACGGGCGCCAAAAGCGTTTTGCCCGAAAATGCCACCGCGGCATCTATTGTTTGATTGCCGATATTATAAGAAGTTACTTTGTTTTCAAGCAAAGGATTTGCGGAAAGATCCAGCGCCGCAATATTGTTATGAGAGCAGTTTAAATCCGAAAGCTGAGCATTTGCCGAAAGATCAAGCGAGGAAAGCGAGCTGTTGGCGCAGTTGAGCTGAGCCAAATTTGTGCACTTGCTAACATCAAGCGAGGAAAGCGCACAGCCGTCGCAAAGAAGCTTTGTTACAGAGGGAGATAATGCTAAGCTTGAAAGATTTTCATTATCCGAGCACACAAGATCGGTGAGCGCAGTGTTTTTTGAAACATCAAGCGAGGTTAAATTATTGCCCTGCACATAAAGCTTTTGCAAATTGGAAAGAGCGGAAAAATCTGCCTTTTCGATTTCCAAACCGCCGGCATAAATCTGAGAAAGCGATGTGAAATATTCTATGCCCGTTAAATCATGAATTTGATCGGCATATAAAAACAATTGCATATCTTTAACCTTAGCAATTTCAAAATCGCTTAAAGTGCCGCTTGAATCAAGGTCAAAATTTTCAAGCACAACATCCCTGAAGCTTTTATCCGGGAAATGAGCGGCGTCAATCGCCACCACATCCTGCGCGCTTGCGCTTATCAGCCCCGTAAGGCTGACAAGCGCAAGAATGATTGCCGATAAAACGGAGATGAATTTTTTAGTTGTTTTTGCCATTTTAACTCCTCTCCGTTATATGCCGACTGTGAAAGATACCGGCATAGTATTTGTGATTTCGGAGCCGTCGCTCAAGGTTACCGTGCATGTAACGGTGGCTGAGCCGCCGAATGCCGCCGTGCACTTAACAAGGCCGCTTTGATCAACGGTGATCTTGCTGTTGCCGTCGCAGCTCCATTTAATTGATGTGTATGCCTCTGCCGCTTCGGGATAAGTGTTTATCGAAAGCTGAACCGTTTTATTTGCAACAACGGCTGCTTTATATGCAACACTTTCCGTTTCCGCTCCGTTATAAACGAACTTGAAGGATTCAATAAGCTGAACCTTATCGGTTATCTTAATATTCTTTGTTACGGTTGATTCGCGGCCGTAATCATCCACAACCGTGTAAGTGAGGTCAACCGAGCCGAAAGCGGCGTCGTTATCCTTGGTGATTGTGGCGGTGTTGCCGGAAACCGAAACGCTTACCGAATTTGCATTCGCATAAGTGAGCGTGGAGGATTTAATCATTGCGCCCTCTGCGCACGACGCACTTACAACAACTTGATTTGCCTCGTTTTTTTAACATAAGTTGCGCCGTTTGCAACCTCTTCACCGTTTACGGCAAAAAGCAAGATTGCCGGCAGCGATAAACGGATGATCCGCAAGCTCGTTATACGCTGTTTGAAGAGCGGCAAAAAGCGGAATCGATAGCTTCTTGAGTTGAAAGGTAATCATTGTTTACCTTAACCGCATTTTCATAAGCCGCCTTAAACGCTATGCCGTAATCATACGCATAATCCATATAGTTTACGGAAGCATATTCCTTAACGGCGGCATCAAGAGCCGTGTTATCGTTTGTGGTGATTGCCTTCACGGAAGCGGAAACGCCGCCATCCACCGCATAAGCGGTAATTGTGCATTCGCCGGCCTTGATAAAGGTTACAACGCCTTCCTCATTAACCGTGGCGATATTTTCATCCGATGATTTATAAATGCAGGTTTTTTTACCGTGGGAGCGGTGAGAGCCCCGGTGCCGGAAACAGTTGGGCTGAGAGTAACCGTTGTGCTCGGTGCGCCGTGAATGATTTCCTCCGAGAAGCTTACGCTCTTTACAATATTGCGAACAAACGAAACATAGATTGAGCTTTCTGCCGTGTTGCCCGCTTCATCCGTGGCGGTGGCAGTGATAAGCGCATAACCGCCGGTAAAGGAATTATTTGTAACCGTGCCGTTTTCATCAACGGAAATACTGCTGTTTGAAGATTTCCATTCAACGGTTGCGCCGGTGCTTTCAGCCGGATCAAGCGTTGTGGCAAGCTCAACGGATGCACCGTTAATGGAACTTCCGCTGTATCTTACAAATCCGGGATTAAGCTCCGTGCCGTTTGATCCATCTGCAAGAGAAAGACTTATATTTTTAACCGGAACGAAAATAACAAGATTGTTATAAGCATCATTGAGCTTTTCAATCATCTTTTCAACATCCGCCTGGCTTGCCTTAGCCTCGCTTATAACGGTGCTTGCAAGATCTATATTCGTTTTAAGAACGGCAAGTGAAGCATTTGTGTAGGTGTGAGTATCTTTTGTTTCAAGATAGAAATCGTTATACTGCTGATACAAAGCCGCAAGCTTTGTGTAATCCGTTGTGAGGGTTACGGTGCAAGAGGCTTTATATGCGCCGTCGTATGTTTCGGCGGTAATAACAACGGTGCCGTTATTATGAGGAGTTACGGTGCCGTTTTTATCAACGGTGGCGATACTTTCATCGCTTGAATACCAAATAACATCCTTAACTTTAGCGTCACTCGGGCTTACGGTTGCCGTAAGCGTAAATTCGCCTGCATTTGCAAACTGCTCAACGCTTTGCTTATCAAGCGAAACGCCTGTTACCACGGCCGTTGCAATAACAACCCTAACCTGCCTTTCAACGGTTCTGCCATAGGTGTCAACAGCCGTGCAAAGCAATGTTGCCTGCGCGGTTGCACCCGCGATATTGCCGGCAACCGTTACCGTTTTATCGCCGAGTTCAATATCGGCGCCGCTTGATTTGCTGACAACAGTCCAGTTGAGAGAGGTGTAGTTTTCTGCCGCCGCATCGGGAATCGAAGCGGTAAGAATCGTTCTGTTATAAAGTGCTTTCTTGCCCTGATAGGAGTGAGCCGCAGCATCGGATGCCAAAGTGCCATTTCCTTTTGAATCGTAACTGAAAGCACCGCGTGTTTGATCGTCATAAGAAACATTGACGGTTTCCGCTTTAACAAATTCATTGCCCGCAAGAGCCGCGCCTGCCGCATTAAGCTTTGCCGCTGCCGCGTTGATTTCATCCTGCGTGAGCGTGTTATCCGTGAGGGCTGCCTGAGCTTCCTCAAGCGCAGCCTTAAATGCCATACCTACCGAATATTTATAATCCATGTAGTTGACATCTTTATATTTTGCAACAGCTTCGTTAAGCGCGGTTCTGTCGCCGTCCGTTGAAACGGCACATTCCGCAGTGAAACCGCCGTCCAGGGTGATAACGCGAATTTTGGTTGCGCCTGCGCCGGTAAAGGTTACAAGGCCGTTATTGTCAACCGTTGCAACTTCCTCGTTATCGGATTCCCATTTAACAGCTTTAATACTTGCCGAACCGAGCGCACCGATCTTTGTGCCGGTGGGTTCGATTGTGGGAACAAGCTGAAGGGTTGAGCCCACACTGCCCGTTGCGCTTTCCTGATTAAGGGTTACACCCGTTACGGGATAATATGCAAAGGAAGCCCACACATCATCGTTGTATTGATTTCCGAAATGGTCTGTTACGGTGCATGTGATTTTGCCGTAAACGCCTTTATCTTTAAGAAGATTTGTTTTATTTACGGGCTTTACAACGCCGTCCTGCGAAACGGAGATTTCATCGCTGTTTTCCGAAGTCCATTCAACGCTTTTATAATCGGCGTTGTTGGGATAAAAGCCTTACTTTAAGATCAAGCTCTGCTTTGCTGTAATCCGTTTCACCCTTAAGAAGCTGCAAATTATATTGATAATAATCGGAAGTGGGTTCGCCGTCTTTATAAAGCTCAATCTTTTGAACGAAGGTATATTTCTTAAGCCCTTTATATGCCGCCTCAAGCTCGGCATACATCTGCTCTACCTCATCCTGAGTGGAAGCATTTGCCGCTATCATATCCTCTGCTTCTTTAATTTTGGAGGTGTAGGCCTTATAAGTGTCGGGATAATAATTTTCTCTTTCAAGAGCAAAGCTGTTGTAAGTGTTTACAAGCTCTTGAAGCTTATCATAGTTGGTAACAACATTTACCTTGCACTCGGCAACAAAGCCGCCGTCTGCCGTAACGGCAGTGATAACGCAATCGCCGCCGTAATTAAATGTGAGATTGCCATTTTGATCTACACTTGCAACCTTATCGTTGCTTGAATGCCAAACAACATCCGTTACATCGGCGGTGGATTTGCCGATAAAATTCTTTGGAAGCACCGTGGCTTTAAGCTGCTGAGGCTCGCCCACCTTGGCACCGGTGATGCTTTCGGCAGAAAGCTCAATGCCCGTTGCCTGAGTTTTTTTGCAAATGCAACCTCAACACTCTTTGAAACCTCGTTGCCGAAATAATCCGTTACCGTAACGGTGATTGTGGCATGGCAAGCCGAATTGGAAACAGGCTTGCAAAGGCCGTTATTATTAACCGAAACCGCCTTCGGATCACTTGAGCTCCATTCAATTTTGCTGTACATGGCGCTCTTTGGCTTTAATTCATATTTGAGCTGGCATTTTGCTTTTTTATAATTTGCCGTTGCGCCAACCTTAACGCTTATATAATCGCCGACTTCCTCTGCCGAGCTGTTTAAAATTTTAACGCCGCCGAGGCCGACATAACCGCCGAGCCGATAGAAAAATATAAAGAAGCTCATCGGAATAAGTGTCAACCATATCTTGAGCGGCAAGCGGAGCTTCATTAGAAAGATAATAACAATAATTAAGCTTTCTCATATACTCTTTGTATGTTGCCGCGTTATCTTTGGTCTTTTTAATTATGGTGTGCTCGCAAAGATCAAGAATTTCGTTGAGCCTTGCTTTATCGGGATAGGAGGTAACGGTGGTGCTGTCCACAATTGCACCGTCTGCCGAAACACAATAGAGCGTTACAACGCCTACATCATTTGCGCCTATGATTGCATTGCCGTTTTCATCAACCGATTCGATTGAAACAATATCCGGATCGCTTGAATACCAATTTGTGTGGTAGCATGTGTATGCAGGGCCGGTAAAGCCGGCTGTGTAGCTTGGCTTCAGGGTGTGTGTAACCTGCATTGTGGTGCCGTTTGTGATTGAAATATCTTTAGTATCAATCGTGTTTGACTCGGCATAGTTTCTTGTTACCGCAATTGTGAGCACATCGCTTTTAACTGAGCCATCCTCCGAAACGCAGTAAACATTAACCGCCGTTGCCTTTTCAACGGCTGCTTTCATTTTAACTTCCGCAGTGCCGTCTTTATTATCTTTTAACTGATAATCGCTGTTATCGATATACCATTTAACATTTTTTTGTTTGTTGCATTATCGGGAGAGATTGTTGCCTGAACAACACAACCGTTGCCGGCAAGCCCGTCTGCAACAGTCTTTTTTTAACGGTGACATAATGATATGTTGTGCCGTTTATTTCAACATCCTTGGTTGTGAGCGTGCCTCCGCTTGTTGTGGCTGTGGCTGCGATTGTGATGCCGCTTACCGGCTGGCCGTTATCAATCGTTGTTTCGCCCGTTACGGAGGAAATTTTATAATAATTTGAGCCTACCAAAGAATAGCCGGTTTTTAGCCATGCAGGCAATGCGGCTTGTGCCGCCCGCAACGGCGGTGTAAAGGCCGTCCTTATCGATTTTTCCGATTCCGTCCGAAACAGAGCCGTCGTTCATAACGGGATTTCCGCTTTCATCGGTGAGCAAATTGCCGTTTTCATCCGTTTCCTGATAAGGTGCCGTTGCCCATTGATACTCGGTTTCGCCTGTTTCGGAATTAACGGTTGCAACACCCCATTCAAGCGAAAGATATTTTTGAACTTTGCGCTCTTTCCGGATAAACCGTGGCGCTGAGCTGCTGAGTTTCACCGATATTTACGGTGCTCTTTTCCTTATTTATCACAATATCGGAAAGCTGATTATCGCCCGTTTTACCGGTTACCGTGATTGTGATTGTTTTTTGAACATTGTTTGCCGCAGAAGTGGCGGTGATATCAACAGTTTGCTGTGAATATTGGCCGAGTGAGCCGCCTGCGTCCCTGCCCGTTACCGTGCCTGTGAGCGAATCAACCGACGCAACCTCGGGATTTGAAGATTCCCCAAAGTAATATCTGAGGTGTTTGCGGCTTCGGGCTTTGCATTTTCTATCGAAAGATAGATTTGCTCGCCCTCTTTAACCGTGTTTACACCTTTAATATCAAAGTTTGTGCACGGCACACCGTCAATAACCGTGAATGTGACTGAATCGTTTGTTGTGAACTGCAAAATAAGGTTTGCAATAATCTTAATTGCCGTGGCGGTAAGCTGAACGGCATCTGCCGAATCGCCCACTATATCCTTAATTGCAAAGCAGGCATCAAGAATTGCCATAAGCACATTTCGGTTTATATCAAGACCGAGCTTAATAAGAATATCGGCTATTTTACCCGTATCTATCGTGCCTGTGTGTTGCAGTTTATAGAGATAATTTATGTATTTAAGAAGATTTTGAATAAATCCGTCCGTATCCGGCGACACAAGAATCGTTACGGTGCCGGTGTTTTTTTAAATGTTACAAGCCCGGAATCCGTTACCGTTGCAACAGCCTTGCCCGAGCTGAGAACGGACGAATTTTTAACCGAATAAATTACGCCCATATGAAGCCTTGTTGGTGTGGTGCAGGCGGAAATTTGCTGCGTTGTGCCCTTTGCAACGGTTGTCGGCAGATTTTGCTTATTTGTGATGTGAGTGCCGTTCGGAAGGAAATCGGCCCAATATTCCTTGCTTTTTTGAACGCAGACCTCAAAGCTGTCTGTGGCAAGCACTTTACCGTCTCCGCTATAAAGCGTGCAGGAGATAACCGTGTTTACCTTATCAAGATATTTTCTCAGTGAATCAACAAGCTCGCCCTTATAAGACTCAATATATTTTGCCAAAATGGAATCCGAACCGAAAGCGGCTTCAACAACCGCGATGATTTCATCGGTGTCCATAGTATCAACATTGATTTTATCGTTGAAGAGTGCTTTTTCAAGCGCCTTCTTCATAATTCCGCCCACAAGCGGAATTGTGGCAACCTCATTATCAAGCCAAAGCCTTACTGCGGCGCCCTTTGAAGAGTCAAAGGCACGAACAAGACCCTCCGGCGTTACATCGCACACCGTTGGAGTATCACTGTCCCACTTAACATAACCGTTTGTGGGAATTTCGCAATCCTTCAGCTTATACTGAAACTGCTTTTTGTCTGCCTCATACATATACTCAATGTACTTGGTTTTACCGTCTTCCTGATAAGTGGGAACGAGCGTGCCGTCCTCATAAAGAATTTCAAGCTCGTAAACGGGTATGACACCGCCGTCCCCTTCTGCCGCAACAGCCGCAAAACCGGGCGAAACAACGCCTAAAAACGGTTACAATTGCAAGCAGAACGCTCAAAACCTTTTTTTCTTACGGGAAATGATTTCATAAAATTTCCTCCGTTTCGATAAACAACTTCATCACACACAGAAAAAAATTCACGCGCGTGCGCAAAAAATTAAAAATATGCTGATTATATTATATATAATAACGGAGTTTAAAACAATTGCCATTATTTACAAAAAAATTCAATATTCGTTTGGTGAATATATCTAAACAAAACGAAGCTTTTTTTGGCAAATTAAATATGTTTAATTTAAACAAAATTAAACAGTAAATTTTTGTGACATTAAACAAAAATATTTCATGTGTAAAAAGTGCAGTTTCAAAAAAATCTGATCGGCAGCATTTTATATTTTACGATTGTTTTTTTAATGATTTTTGACACAAAAAAAGCACCGTGCATTTTGCACAGTGCTTTGCTTGCATTTATAAATTGTTTTAACATTTTTTTAAGAGAGCATATTCTTCGTTTTGCGATTCGGTTTAATAAAAATCATCAAACACGTCAAGCTCGCAAATCGTTGCCATAGAGCCGTCTCTTTGCGTGATAAGCTTTTCTTGTTTCCTTCACCTTTTTTTCGGCTGAGCGCCCTTGGGGCTGATTTCGTAATAAACCTCGCTGCAGCCTTTTTTAAGAAGGTCGGCATGCATTTTTTCGGCGATTTTATCACTGTTTCCGATTATGATTTTTGAAAGATCGCCGCCGAAGCGCTCAAAAAAATTCCGAGCGCGGATAGCCTGTGAGCTTAACGAAATCGCCGCTTATAACCTGGCATTCAAACAAATTATCCGTTTTGGTGAAAAAGAATGCGCCGCTTAAATTTTCAAGCAGGTTAAGCAATCTGTCGTTAGCCTCATCCGCCTTTGCCTCTGCCGCTTTAACCCTCGTTATATCAGTGAAAAACGGCGTGAAAGATCGGGCAGCCGTCGTCATCCGTTTTATGCACGGCGGCATTGAATTTGCACCATCTGTATTTATCCTTATGCTGCTTTATTCTGCACACCAAATCAATTTCATCGCCCGTTGCCATAGCGCTGCCGATTGCCTGAAACACAAGCGTTTTATCCTGCGGGTGAATCAATTCGTCTATTCTGTAAACCTGCTTTTGATATGTATCCTTATCCGTGCCGAAAAGGCGGCAGGCGCTTTCGTTAAGATAAAGCACTTCAAAATGCATGTTTTGGGTTACTTTGAAAAGGCAAACGCCCCCCGTTACAAGGTCTATCAAATGATTGATTTCCTTTGCTTTTTCCTTTAAGCGCCTGTTTTTTTCTCTGCTTTTTGAAACATCGGCAAACACAAGGCGGCAAAGCGGCGAATTTTCGTAATTTTGCGCCGTGCAATGCACATAAACCGGCTCACCGGATTTATCCGCTATATCAACATCCGTATAAATATAAGGCGAATCCTTTTTGCATATTTTTTGAATAATCTGCTGGCGGTCTGCCGGAATAACTATGTCCTGCAAAAAAACAGCTTTCCCTGCTTGATTTTTAGACGGGTGAACACCCGTAAAAATCCGAAAAAAATGGCTGTCGCAATCAACAATCTTAAAAATTATCTTCTTTATCCACTACGCAGTTTAAAAATTCAACTTCGTAGGCTCTGTCCTCATTTGTTTCGGTCACGGCGAATAAACTCCTTTCAAAAGCTTTGCCGCAGGGAGAATCCCTGATAATTTTCTAACAATATATTATATCGTCATTATAGCACAAAAATAATGGAAAAGCGAATTTTTTGTTAATTATTCTGCCGAAAAATAAATTTTACTATATGCAAAGGCAAAACAATGTGTTATTATACTAATGATAATTTTTTTATGATATCATAATCATATAAAAAAGGAGAATCATAATGGCAAAGGTACATCGAGTTTATGTTGAAAAAACAAAGGAAAATGCCGTTGAAGCAAGGCAGATTATGGAAGACCTTATTTCAAATGTGGGCATAACCGGGCTGGAGGATTTGCGCCTTATCAACAGATATGACGCACAGGGACTCAGCGACGAGGAATTTGAAAAAGCATCAAGGCTGATTCTTTCGGAGCCAAACCTTGATAACGTTTACGGTGAAATCAATATTCCCGCCGATTGGAAATATTTCGTTACGGAATATCTTCCCGGCCAATATGACCAAAGAGCAGACAGCGCAGCACAGTGCATTCAGCTGCTTACGGCGGGTGAAAGGCCGCTTGTTGCAAGCGCAAAGGTTATTGCCGTTAAAGGCGATATAACAGATGCCGAATTTGAAAAGATCAAATCATACATAATCAATCCCGTTGAATCAAGAATTGCATCCGAGGATTTGCCGCAAACACTTGATATTACGGCAGATTTCCCTGCGGATATCATTCGCATAAACGGCTTTATTTCAAAAAACAGACGAAGAAATAGTCGCTTACAACGCATCAATGGGCTTTGCAATGAGCGTTGCCGATCTTTGCTGGGTAAGAGATTATTTTTAAAACAGAGGGCAGAGATCCCAGCCTTACCGAGCTTAAGGTTATAGACACCTATTGGAGCGACCATTGCCGCCACACCACTTTTGGCACAAAACTCGATGAAATCACAATAGAAAAATCAAAATACGGCAAGGCTGTTGAAGCTGCCTTGGAGCAATATTTTGCACTTCGCCATGAGGTTTACGGCGAGCGTGAAAGCAAAAAAGATGTTTGCCTTATGGACATGGCTTGCATCGGAGCAAAGGCGATCAAAAAGCGTGGCGGGCTTCCCGACCTTGATGAAAGTGAAGAAATCAACGCCTGCTCAATAGAAGTGCCTGTTGAAATAGGCGGCAAAACCGAGCAATGGCTTGTTCAGTTTAAAAACGAAACCCACAACCACCCGACCGAGATCGAGCCTTTCGGCGGTGCTGCAACCTGCCTTGGCGGTGCAATCCGTGATCCGCTTTCCGGCCGCGCATATGTTTACCAAGCCATGAGAGTTACCGGCTCCGGCGACCCGACAACGCCGTTTGCCGAAACGCTTGACGCAAAGCTTCCTCAAAAAAAGATAACAACAGGCGCCGCGCAGGGATATTCAAGCTACGGCAACCAAATCGGCCTGGCAACCGGCCAAGTTACGGAGCTTTATGATGACGGCTATGTTGCAAAGCGAATGGAAATAGGCGCGGTTATCGGTGCATCTCCGAAAAAGAATGTTGTAAGAGGAATTCCGCAGGAGGGCGACATAATCGTTTTGCTCGGCGGCAGAACAGGGCGCGACGGCTGCGGCGGCGCAACAGGCTCCTCCAAAGCTCACAACAGCTCTTCAATAGAAACCTGCGGTGCGGAGGTGCAAAAGGGTAATCCCCCCACGGAAAGAAAAATTCAAAGGCTTTTCCGCAACGAAGAGGTTGCGCAAATGATTAAGCGCTGCAACGATTTCGGCGCAGGCGGTGTTTCCGTTGCCATCGGCGAACTTGCAGACGGCCTTGACATAGACCTTGATAAGGTTCCGAAAAAATATGACGGACTTGACGGCACAGAGCTTGCAATTTCCGAATCGCAGGAAAGAATGGCGGTTGTGCTCAACAAAGAGGATGTTGAAAAATTCATTTCTCTTTCAAATGCAGAAAATCTTGAGGCAACTCCCGTTGCGGTTGTAACCTCCGCAAACCGCCTTACGATGACCTGGCGCGGAGACAAAATCGTTGACATCAGCCGCGATTTTCTCAACACAAACGGCGTTACACAGCACGCAAACGCCGAAATCACGGCAATTGACGATTCTGCAAATTACAGAAATATTATTCCTGCCGAGGTTGAAGGCAAAAAGCGGCTCCGAAGCTCTAAAGGCAAACCTTGCAAGGCTTGAGGTTTGCGGCCAAAAGGGCCTTTCCGAAAGATTTGACTCTTCCATCGGAGCGGCAACGGTTAACATGCCGTTTGCCGGCAAATATCAGCTTACTCCCGAAGAGGCAATGGTTGCAAAGCTTCCGCTGCTTAAAAGGCGAAACAGACACAGCAACTGTTATGGCATATGGCTTTATCCCCAAGCTTTCAAGCTGGAGCCCGTTCCATTCTGCGGCTTTCGCAGTTACCGAATCTCTTGCAAAGCTTGCGGCGGCTGGCTGTGATCCGAGCAAGGCAAGGCTTACATTCCAAGAATATTTTGAAAGACTTAACAATGACCCCAAGCGTTGGGGCAAGCCGACAGCAGCATTACTCGGCTCAATAGACGCACAAATCGGCTATGGCACTCCATCCATCGGCGGCAAGGACAGTATGAGCGGCTCATTCAACGAACTTGATGTTCCGCCGACACTTGTTTCTTTTGCAGTAGGCATGAGCGAAGCTTCAAAAACAGGCACGGCTCTTTTCCAAAGCTCCAAATCAAAGGTTTATATGCTTGAGGTGCCCACCTGCTCAGAAACAGGGAATGCCTAAATACGGCGAAGCAATGAAGATGATGCAAAGCGTTTGCAAGGGTATTCGCAGCGGTGAAATCCTTTCTGCAAGCGTTGTTAAAGAAGGCGGCGCGGCAGCCTGCATATGCAAGGCTGCATTCGGCGAGAAACGCGGCTTCACCTTTGCGCAAAATCTTGACTATGAAACTCTTTTTGCCGCAAAGCAGGGCAACATTATTGTTGAAATTGCAGACGGCGATTGCATTGGCTTTATAAACGGCGAAGAGGGCACTGGCAAGCTGCTTGGCTCCACAAACGCAAATGGCGTTTTCATTTTGAACGGCGATGTGCTTACCGTTGATGAGCTTATCGAGGCTTGGAGCGGCAAGCTTGAAAAAGTGTTCCCGACAGACAGCGGCGTTAAGGCAGCAATGCCTCAGGAAATTGAGCTTTACAACGAGCGCTCCATATTTATTTGCAAAAACAAAGTTGCAAAGCCGAAGGTATTTATTCCGGCGTTCCCCGGCACAAACTGCGAGGTTGATTCCGCAAGAGCCTTTGAAAAGGCGGGCGCAGAAGCCGAAATACTTGTTGTGAACAACCTTTCCCCCGCTTCAATCAACGAAACGATAGATAAAATGGTTTCACTTATCAACGAAAGCCAGATCGTTATGCTGCCCGGCGGCTTTTCCGGCGGTGACGAGCCCGAGGGTTCAGGCAAATTTATTGCCACAACATTCAGAAATCCCAAGGTTAAAGAGGCGGTTGACAAGCTGCTCAATTGCAGAGATGGCCTTATGCTCGGCATTTGCAACGGCTTCCAGGCTCTTATAAAGCTTGGCCTAGTTCCTTATGGCAAAATCGTTGAAATAAACAAAAAAACGACCCCACCCTTACATTTAACACCATCGGCAGGCATATTTCCTCCGTGGCATACACAAGAGTGGCAAGCGTTAAATCCCCGTGGCTTGCAGGCACGCAGGCAGGCGATGTTTTTGCCGTTCCGATTTCACACGGCGAGGGCAGATTTACGGCAGACGCAGAAACAGTTAAACGCCTTGCGGAAAACGGGCAAATAGCAACACAATATGTTGACCCGAACGGCGAGCCCGTTGCAGAAATGCCATTTAATCCCAACGGCTCAGTTTGCGCAATAGAGGGCATTACTTCGCCTGACGGCAGAGTGCTCGGTAAAATGGGTCACTGCGAAAGAAAAAAGGCGAAAAACCTTTACAAAAAAATGTTCCTTTTGAAAGGGATATGAAAATTTTTTTGAAAGCGGCGTAAATTACTTTAAATAATATTAAAATGCCCCGTTTCCGCGGACGCGGGGCGTTTTTTTGCGGGTGAAATATTCCGATTTTTTTAACGAAGCATGCAAAAAAATCACCCGCTTATATACAAAACACACAGAAAGAGGATTACTTTTTAATGAAATATGTTGTTGTTTTATATGATGGAATGGCGGATTACCCCGTTCCGGCGCTCGGCGGCAAAAACGCCGATGATGGTTGCAAAGAAGCCGAATCTTGATTACCTTGCCCAAAGAGCGGAGGTTGGCTTGGTGCGCACCGTTGCACCCGGGCTTAAACCCGGCTCAGATGTGGCAAATATGAGCGTTTTGGGCTTTGACCCGATGAAATATTACACCGGCAGAAGCCCGCTTGAGGCGGCTTCAATGGGAATAGACATGGCACCGAGCGATGTTTCGCTGCGCTGCAACCTTGTTACCCTTTCGGAGGACGATAAGCCCTACGAAGAAAAAACAATCGAAGATTATTGCGCCGATGATATTTCAACCGAAGAGGCGGCAGAGCTTATTAAAGCCGTGCAGGAAAAAAATTCGGAAACGACACATTTCATTTTTTTACCCCGGCGTTTCCTACAGGCATTGCCTTATTTGGAAAAAAACGGCACAACCGATTTGGGCACTATGACCGCGCCGCACGATATCACGGGCAAAGTTATAACGGAGCATCTTTCAACCTCAGAAAAACGCAAAGCCGCTTATTCAGATGATGAAAGATTCCTATGAGCTGCTTAAAAAGCCACCCGATAAACCTTGCCAGAAAAGCGCGCGGCAAGCGCCCGGCAAATTCCATTTGGCTTTGGGGTGAGGGCACAAGGCCCGCCATGGGCTCATTTGAGCAAATTCACGGCATAACGGGCGGCATGGTTTCCGCAGTTGATTTGCTTAAAGGCATTGCAAGCTGCGCGGGCATGGAGGTTGCCGAGGTTCCCGGCGCAACCGGATATATAGATACAAACTTTGAGGGCAAAGCAAACGCCGCGCTCGATATTTTAACAAGGCGGGATTTCGTTTACATTCATTTTGAAGCAACGGATGAATGCGGCCACAGAAACGAACCCGAAAACAAGGTTAAGGCAATTGAGATGATAGACAGCCGTGTGCTTCCTATTTTGTTTGAGGGCCTTAAAAAAATATGATGACTACAAAAATCATGGTGCTTCCCGACCACCCGACCCCGATCGTTACCCGCACTCACGCTTCAGACCCCGTGCCTTATCTGATCTATCACAAAAACGGCGAAGTTGAGGGCGTTGACACAATCAACGAGGAAACCGCAAAAGCGACGGGCAACTTCATTGATTTCGGACCAAGCATTATGACGCATTTCATCAAGGACTGAGCATATGAGAAAAATAATCATATCGGCCGCGGCGCTTATTGCTGCGGCGGCAATGCTTTTTGCCGGATGCTCGGCTCAAAGCCCCGCAGGCAGCGAAGCATCAAGCGAAGCGGCAACGCAAACAACCGTTATCAAAAGCGGTGAAACCGTTTCATATGTTATTTCGTCCGACGATGCAAAAAGCACGGCATATGCCGAATTACGAAAGAAAAGCGCCTCCGGCGAATACGGCGATATAAATAATTTTACATTTGCGGGAGTTGAGCTTTTGGGCGCAAAGCAGGGCATTTACGCCTACAATATGGGCTACGGCACCGATTCCAAAAGCGAAAACATGAGCGGCAATCCATATTACTGCGTTTGCTACAATTATGACCCCGAGCTTTGCGACACCGCCTATTTTTGCATAGACGCAATAACGGGCAAGTTGCTTTTTTCGGGATATATGGGCGATTGATTCGCCGAAAGTGCGCAATGCACCAAAATAACTAATCAACAAAGAAAGGGAAAATTTATGAGGAAAGACACTATTTGCGTTCAGGGCGCATATAAGCCTAAAAACGGCGAGCCGCGCGTTATGCCGATTGTGCAAAGCACAACCTTTAAATACGATTCAAGCAAAGAAATGGGCGATCTTTTTGATTTAAAGAGAAGCGGCTATTTTTATTCACGCCTGCAAAACCCCACCTGCGATCTTGCTGCGGCAAAAATAGCCATGCTTGAGGGCGGTGTGGCAGGTATGCTCACATCAAGCGGCCAGGCGGCAAATTTTTATGCCGTTTTCAACATTGCAAGCGCGGGTGATCATGTTGTTTCCAGCGCAGCGATTTACGGCGGCACTTTTAATCTTTTCAATGTTACAATGCGCAAGCTCGGCATAAATTTCACCTTTGTTTCCCCCACGGCAAGCGAAGATGAAATTCAGGCAGCAATTCAGCCGAACACAAAATGCATTTTCGGCGAAACAATTTCAAACCCGAGCCTTGATATTATGGATATTGAAACCTTTGCCAAGGTGGCTCACAAAAACGGAATTCCGCTTATTATAGACAATACCTTTGCAACCCCCATAAATTGCAGGCCGTTTGAATTCGGATGCGATATAGTTACCCACTCAACCACAAAATACATGGAAGGCCATGCCTCCACAATAGGCGGCGCAATAGTGGACAGCGGCAAATTTGATTGGGAGCAAAATGATAAATTCCCCGGCTTAACAACTCCCGACGAAAGCTATCACGGCTTAACCTATACCAAGGATTTCGGCGAGGCGGCATACATCACCAAGGCAACGGCACAGCTTATGAGGGATTTGGGTTCCATTCCCGCGGCAAATAACGCATGGCTCGTTAATTTAGGGCTTGAAACGCTGCATTTAAGGATGCCGCGCCACTGCGAAAATGCAAAGAAAGTGGCGGAATATCTTAAAAACAATGAAAAAATCACTTGGGTAAAATGCGCAATGCTGGAGGATGACCCTCAGCACGAAATCGCAATGAAATATATGCCAAACGGCACCTGCGGAGTTGTTTCCTTCGGCATTAAAGGCGGCAGAGAAGCCGCAACCGTGTTTATGGACAGCTTAAAAGCTTGCCGCAATAGTTACCCATGTGGCAGACGCACGCACCTGCTGCCTTCACCCCGCATCAACCACTCACCGCCAGCTTACGGATAAGGAGCTTGAGGAATGCGGCGTTACTCCCGATTTGCTTCGCTTTTCCTGCGGGATTGAGGATGCAGACGATATTATTGAGGATATTCAGCAGGCACTGGATAAAATATAATTACGGCATTTGCCGAAATTTATAAAAAAGGTTTAAAACGATGTTTGTAGATATAGCAAAAATTAAGATCAAAGCCGGCGACGGCGGCGCGGGCGCAGTTGCGTTTCACCGTGAAAAATATGTTGCCTCCGGCGGTCCGGACGGCGGCGACGGCGGCAAGGGCGGCGACATTGTTTTCGTCGTTGACGACAATCTTGCAACGCTTGCGGATTTCAGATACAAAAGAAAATATGCAGCAAAGAACGGCCTGCCCGGAGAGGGAAACAAAAAGCACGGCAAAAACGGAGCCGACCTTGAAATCAAAGTTCCCCGCGGCACAATAATCAAAGAAGCAAACAGCGGCGCTGTTATGGCGGATATGAGCAAAAACAGAGCGCTTTGTGGCAGCCAAAGGCGGCAAGGGCGGCTGGGGCAACATGCACTTTGCCACCCCCACAAGGCAGGTGCCCCGCTTTTCCAAGCCCGGCGTGCCCGGCGAGGAGTGGGAGGTCAGCCTGGAGCTGAAGCTCATTGCGGATGTGGGGCTTTTGGGCTATCCCTCAGTGGGCAAATCGAGCCTTATTTCCGTTGTGTCGCAGGCAAAGCCGAAAATCGGCGACTATCATTTCACAACACTTTCACCTAATTTAGGCGTTGTTTCCATGGGCGAGGGCAATTCCTTCGTTATTGCGGATATTCCGGGATTGATTGAGGGCGCAAGCGACGGTGTGGGACTAGGCCACGAATTTTTAAAGCATGTTGAGCGCTGCCGCCTTTTAATTCACATAGTGGATGTGAGCGGCTTTGAGGGCAGAGATCCGAAAGAGGATTTCAAGCGCATAAATGAGGAGCTTGTTAAGTTTAACCCCGAGCTTGCAGAGCAGCCGCAGATTGTGGCAGGCAATAAAATAGACATGGCTGACCCGGAGCAGATTGAGGACTTCAAAAGCTGGATTGAAGCACAGGGATACGATTATTATTCAATTTGCGCACCGATTTCCGAGGGCACGCAGGAGCTTATGAACGCCGTTTGGCAAAAGCTGCAAACGCTTCCTCCGATCAAAGAATATGAAACAGAGGAAATTCCGCTTGAGAGCCTTATGAAAAATGACGAAGGCTTCAAAATCACCGAGCCTGAAAAGGGCTATTTCGTTGTGGAAGCATCTTGGTTTCCCCGTGTTTTGCGCGGCATAGATATTGAGGATTATGAAAGCCTGCAATATATGCAGCGCGTGCTTCAAAAAAGCGGAGTGTTTGATGCGCTGGTTGAGCGCGGCATAGAAGAGGGCGACACGGTTTCAATTTATGATATAGAATTTGAATACACACCGTAATAAACAAACATAAAAGAGGATTTGCCTGCTAAGCAAATCCTCTTAGACTGTCGATAAAGTGGCTAAAGCGCGCCGAATAAAAAAATAAATTAACCTTTTTGGCTCCCTTTGCAAAGGGAGGTGGGTGCAACTTGTTGCACTCGGAGGGATTAGAAAAACGGCTTGGACATCGAGTCCAAGCCGTTTTTGTGCGCTTTTTGTCTTTTGCTCGGGGGCAGTACCATCGTACAGCTCCCACTCGCAAAATACAAAAATTTATCTCACTTTCTCAAAATCTACCAGCGTGTAGAAATTTATAATTTGACTTTTTTTCTACACGCTGAGAGGATTTGCCTGCTAAGCAAATCCTCTTTTTCACTATTACAATACTATATATAATATTGCGATTTAATTTTGCAATGACTCAGAAAACATCTGCGTTATTTTATCCGCAAGCGAAGCGTATTTCGGCAAATCAAGCCTGAAATCCTCCGCCAAAATATTATCCGCACATTCGCGGCAAAGCGCAAGCATTTCCGTGTTTGAAAGCATATCGGCAATTTTGAGTTCCGGCAAACCGTGCTGCCTGTTGCCGAAGAAATCACCCGGGCCGCGTTGCTTTAAATCCTCGTCGGCAATTTTAAAGCCGTCGCTGTATTTTTCATTATTTGCAGGCGCTCGCGCGCTGTTTCGCTTTTACTGTCCGACACAAGCACGCAATAAGACTGCGCCTTTCCCCTGCCGACTCTGCCTCTCAGCTGATGAAGCTGAGAAAGCCCAAAGCGCTCGGCATTTTCGATTATCATAACGCTTGCATTCGGCACATCAACGCCGACTTCAACAACGGTGGTGGCAACAAGAATCTTAATATGACCCGAGACAAACCCTGCCATAACCCGCTCTTTTTGATTTGGAATTCATTTTACCGTGCAGCACACCGAGATTTATCCCTTTGAAAGCACCGTTTGCAAGCTGCTCGGCATATTCCTCTGCCGGCAGCAAATCGCTTTCGCCGGCTTCCACAAGCGGGCAGACGATATATGCCTGCTGCCCTGCCGAAATTTGCTTTTTCACAAATTCATAAAGGCGCTTATGATAGCGAGAATCAACCACATCAGTGCGTATTTTTTGCCTGCCGGGCGGCAATTCATCAAGCACGGAAATATCAAGATCGCCGTAAATCATAAGTGCCAATGTCCTCGGAATCGGCGTAGCGCTCATAACAAGCGAGTGCACCTCACCGCCCTTTTCCGCAAGGCTTGCTCTTTGATTAACTCCGAAGCGGTGCTGCTCATCAGTTATTACAAGACCGAGATTTTTAAAATCAACATCCTTTTGAATAAGTGCATGCGTGCCTATTGCAAGCTGAACCTCACCGGCCGCAAGCTCTGCCTTAATTCGCCGTTTCTCCGCCGCAGAGGTGCTGCCCGTGATCAGCCTCACCGTTATCCCCGCAGGCTCAAGCATTTTTGAAAGCGTTTCAAAATGCTGATTTGCCAAAATTTCCGTCGGCGCCATAAACGCGCATTGATAGCCGTTTTTCGCTGCCGCATATATAACGCCGGCCGCAACCGCCGTTTTGCCGCTGCCCACATCGCCCTGCAAAAGCCTGTTCATCGGGTATTTGCCCTGCATATCGGCAACGCAATCCTTAACCGCGCGAAGCTGAGCGCCCGTGGGCTTAAAAGGCAAAAGCTTTAAAAAATCTGCCGTGTAATCGTGTGAAATACTTATATGGCTTTCACGGCGTTTTTTACTTTTAAGCTTCAGTAAACCGAGCTGCAATATCAAAAGCTCCTCAAAAAAATAAGCCTTTTTCGCGCCGCCGCAAAGCAAATCAAAGCTTTCGGGAAAAATGAATATTGCGCATTGCCGCCGTTAATTCAATCAAGCCGTATTTTTTTGCCTTATATCGCGAGGCAGCGTTTCTGCAAATTCGCCGTGCTGTTCAAGAGCCGCTTTCATAAGCTTTTTCAATCGCCGCCGAGGATAATTTTTTTCCGTTGCGCGATAAATCGGGTGAATACCGGCATTGTCCTTCGCCGGCAGAATTTGGGGCGAGCTCATTTCCGCAAATGAAAGCCGCTTTTCTATTTTGCCGAAAAAGAATATAATCCTCATATATTTTGAGAGATTTTGCCAAGAATTTCTGATTAAAAAGCGTGGCGTGAATAACCGTTTTTCCATCCGTAAAATCACATTTATACAAGGTCATCCCGCGGCGAATCATATGCTCTTTAACACTGCTTATAAGCGTTGCCTTAATGCAGGCATTTTCGCCGCTTTCGCAATCCGAAACAAGCATTTCGCGCGAAAAATCGCGATAATCGCGGGGATAATATTCCAAAAGCTGCTCTATTGTGAAAATGCCGAGCTTATTTAAAAGCCCGGCTCTTTTTTCACCCACACCCTTAAGGTATCTTATATCCTTCATATTACTCCACAGAAATAATAAAGTAGTAAATCGGCTGGCCGCCGTTTACAATGCTGATTTCAACATCATCGCCGTATTTTTTTCCGCAAGCCTGTTTTTTTAACCTCTTCGGCATCCGCTTCGGTGGTGTCCGCTCCATAAATCACGGTGATTATGCTGCTTTGATTTTTTTCTTAAACACTTTAACGGCCGATTTATAGGCAATGTCTTTAATATCATTGCCAGTGTATTTGATTTTGCCGTTGCAAAGGCCCATAATTTCGCCTTGCTTGATCGGCACGCCTTCAATTTCGCTGTCTCTTGCGGCAAATGTTACCTGTGCGGTTTCCACATTTTCGGCAGCTTCCATCATCGCCATTTGATTTTCGTTTGCGTCTGCCGTTTCATCAAACATAAGCATGGCGGAAATGCCCTGCGGAATGGTTTTTGTTTGCAGCACACGCACTTCCCTGCCCTCGGCAAGATTTATGGATTGCTCTGCCGCCATAATGATATTTTTATTGTTCGGCAGCACGAAAACGGTTTTTGCCGGCGTTGCCATAACGGCATTTAAGATATCGTCGGTGGAGGGATTCATAGTTTGCCCGCCGCTTACAACAACATCCGCGCCGATATCCTTAAATAGCTCTTCAAGCCCTTCGCCCGCGCAAACCGCAACAAAGCCGTATTTATTGACCGGCTCCGCCTTGGGCATAACCGGAGCTTCGCCCTTTGCCACGCCCTCGTTTGCGTTTCTGTGCTGATAGCGCATATTATCTATTTTTATATTTATAAGCTGGCCGTATTTAAGCGCTGCCTGTATAACATTGCCGGGTTCGTTTGAATGAACATGCACCTTAATTATATCGTTATCATCAACAACAACAACGCAATCGCCGATGGATTCCAAAAACGCCCTAAGCTTCAGCGGATCTTTTTCCTTGGCGCCGCTTGCCTTTTCGATTAAAAATTCCGAGCAATAGCCGAATTTAATATCATCCGAGGCATTGGCAACCGTGCTTTTGGACGGAACCGAAACAGGCTCAACACCGCTGCCCTCTATCGGCTGAACGATAACGCCGTTTGCCCACACACTTTGAATGCCCTCAAAAATGAGCACCAACCCGCTGCCGCCGGCATCCACAACGCCCGCCTGCTTGAGCACGGGCAAAAGCTCCGGCGTTTGAGCCAGCGCCTCTTTTGCGGCTTTGAGTGCTTCAAACGAAACCTCAAGCGGATCTTTTTCCGTTTCCGCCGCCTTTGTTGCGGCTTCGGAGGCTTTTCTGACAACCGTTAAAATAGTGCCCTCAGTGGGCTTCATAACAGCCTTGTAAGCCGCCTTAACGCCAAGTTCAAATGCATTTGCCACGGCTTTTGAATCTGCCGTTTCAAGGCCCTTAAAGCCCTTTGAAAATCCCCTGAAAATAAGGGAAAGAATAACGCCGCTGTTGCCCCTGGCGCCCCTGAGCAGTGCCGAAGCGCACCTTGCGGAAGCATCGCCGATTGTGCAATCATCCGGCAACACGGCCATTTCCTTTGCCGCCGCGCCGATGGTCATGCTCATATTTGTGCCCGTATCGCCGTCCGGAACGGGAAAAATATTAAGTGCGTCAACCTCGCTGCGGCTGTTTGCTATATTGTTTGATGCGGAAATTACTCCGTCACGAAACATCTTGCCTGTAATCATTTCAGAATAATCTCCTTTAGTTTATAGCGTCCACAAACACATTGACTTTGGACACTTTTAAATCGGTAACCGTTTCCACTGAATAGCGCACCTTGTTTGTGATGCTGTTTGCGATTGCGTTTATATTAACGCCGTAAGAAACTGAAATATGCAAATCAATAACAAGGCTGCCGTTTACGCTTTTAACAACAACGCCCTGATTATAGTTATCGCGATCCGATTTATTCATTATTATTTGCTTAATGCTTTGCATGGGATTGAAATTATTAACCATTCCCGTAACGCCGAAGCACGATTGAGCCACCTGGCCCACAAGCTTTTCAAAATAATTGTTTGTGATTTCGATATATCCGTTTGGATTTTCAAATTTAATCATATCGGCTCTTAACCTTTCCGGCCGAAAAGCACGGCCATTTTACCGCCCCTTTTGGGGCGCTGTTCCTAAATGATTATAATATATTTTTTGCCTTTATCAATATATAATAGTTCTTTATTGATTTTCCGACTTAAAATACCAATTTTCGATATTGGCAAAGCAATCGTAATAACTGCTTTGCACATCGCCGTTCATCGCCTTTGTGAAGCAAACCATGCCTTTTCTGTAAAGCAAAGGGATATACGGCATCTCATCCGAAAACGCAAGCAAAAATGTGCCGAGCTGATCATCACCGCTCATATAGCTTGCGTATGCTGCGGCGCTTTTGCCGCTTTCCGTGTCTATACCGAAGTGCGTTGAGCCGCCCCCATCAAAAAACGAGGTAAGGCTCATATCGGGCGGAAGCTTTGTTTCGCCGATATAAAGATTAAAGCTTTCGCTTTCAATAAGCTGCCTGTATCTTTCGTTATCCTGCTCCTCATAAAGAGAAACATAAAAGCCCACGGCTTCAAGCTCCTGCTTGATAAGCTTTGCGCATGAAAGCCTTTCGCTGTTTGACGAATTCACCAGTATGCTCAGCGACGGCGAACTCGCGCCGCTTTTTGCAAGTGCCTGCGTTGCCGCGTCCGTGTCCGCATCCTCATCAAACAGCTTTGTTTGCGACAGCTCAAACTGCGGATTGAAAACGCCCGTTGCTGCCTGAGCAAACCCGCCGTAAGCACTTTTAACAAGCGTGTTTCTGCTGAGTGCAAGCGAAATTGCCTTGCGCACATCGGCATTGGCGGTTACTCCGCTTTTATTATTAACGCCTAAATAAACAAGATTATTCATATTAAGCAGCTTTTTATTGGCGGTTATCTTTTGCGAGGTGTTCACACTTAAATCCCTAAACGCAAAGCTGATGTTGCCGATATTAACAGCATTGTCAACCGAATCCTGCGCAGCGATGTTTTCAAGGTGAATAGCCGTTAAATGCGGCGCAAATTCGGAAGTTGAATTTGCTTTTAGCACGGTTTCGCCGTTTTCGCTTGCAAAATAATATCTTCCGCTGCCGACCGGATAACCATCCTGCGTTTTGCTGCTTTCAATCGGGAAAACAAGCAAATTATGCGCATAGCTGTTTGGATAAGCCAAATAAAAGGTTATTTCCGAATCCGATGTTTTTGAACAGGATTTTATGCCCGCAAGCGAATTGCCCCAAAAAGGAGACTCTTTTGCCGCATTAAACGAGCTTACAACATCCGAAGCCGTAAGCGAATCGCCGTTTGAATATTTAATTCCGAGGGTTATGCCAACCTTCAGCGTTTCGCTGCTTTTATATTCATAGCTGGAAGCTATGTTGAGGCTTGCTTTAAAATTTTCATCCAGCTTAAAAAGCGGTTCAAACACAAGCTGCGAAAGCACCTGATTATTCAAGGTGGTGCATTTGAGCGGGTCCAAGCTGTCCGACTGAGTATAGCTTAATTTAAAGGTTGTGCCGTCCTCGGGAATAACGGCTTCCTTTTCGATAACGGCGGGCGAGGTTGTGGTTTCATCGTTTGCCTTGCCGCTGCATCCGGTTAAGGCAAACGCCGCAATCGAAATCGCAATAAGCATCGCAACTATTCTTTTTGCCATTTTTTTACCTCCTGAAAATCTCCGTAAAAACGGTTTTGCCCGTTTTATTATCCGTTTCAAAAAAGCAGCCCTCAACAACGCAAGGCCCGTCCTCATTTTTAAACCGAACGGGAAGCCCCGTGCGGAATTTTTCTATCACGCAGTGCGGCGCAACGCCCAAAACGGAATCGCGCGGCCCCGTCATTCCGATATCGGTTATATACCCCGTGCCGTTTGGCAGAATTTGGTTATCCGAGGTTTGCACATGAGTATGCGTTCCGAAAATCACGGAAGCCTCGCCGTCCAGATAAAAACCGAGCGCTCTTTTTTCGCTTGTGGCCTCGGCATGAAAATCAATAATTATCGTGCCTGCACCCGCTTCACGCGCTTTTGCGATTTCTTCTTTTGCACATTCAAACGGATTGCGAATGGCATCAAGATACACCGCGCCCTGCAAATTTATAACGGCGGCCTTTGCATAGCCCTTATCCACAATCACCGTGCCGCGTCCGGGTGCGGAGGGGTGGTAGTTCGCGGGGCGAACAATATATTTTTCGCGCTCCAAATAATCATAAATTTCAGGTCTGCGAAGTGCATGGTTGCCAAGTGTGATAACATCCGCGCCGGCGTCAAACACACTTTGAGCCGATTTCGGAAGCACGCCGTTTCCTGCTGCCGAATTTTCGGCGTTTACAATCGTTAAATCCGCCGAATAATCGCGCTTTAGCTTCGGCAGAGTTTTCATTAAATAATCGCATCCGTATGGCGACACAACATCGCCGACAGTAAGTATTTTCAAATTTACACCGTTTCTATATAATGGTTTTTATATATTATACAATATTAAATCCTCAAAAAAACAACAACCCCGCCGCGGCGTTTGATAAAATTAACAATATTTTAATAACAATGCCGAGCACATTGTTTTTTTGCCGCAAACGATTTTGCGATTGATTACCGAAGCGCAGGCGTGGTATAATCAAATAAATTATTTCCGAAGGGAATTTAGTGTGAAAAATCACACTGTCAAATTATATTGCCTTCAAAAATTTGCCTGCGGCATAATTTTTGAAATGGCTGAAAATCACCATTTACGCCTGTTCAGACAACGCAGGTCAATCAGGTGATTTTTAATAAACTATTTGTTGCCTGAAAGGCTATGGTGATTATTATGAAATATCCGCAGCTGATAAACACCTTGGTTTATAAAAGGCTTAACGGCAACACTTATCGCGTTTTGGATTGCCTTACAGACAATGAATACGAATTGGGAAGCGAAATCGTCAGATTCGCCAATATGCTTGACGGCAAAACAGATCCTTACGCCACCGATTCACCGCTTTCGGACGAGCAAATAACCGAAACGCTTGAATGGTTTAAGGAAAACGGGCTTACACGCACAAGCAAAATACAAAAAAGAAGCTTCCTTACATATAATATCGATCTTTTTAGAATCAAACCCACCACCACTAAAAGAATCCTCGCAAGAATATTGAATTTTGCCTTAATAATTTTGTTTGTTCCAGCGCTTATCGGCGGCATAATCACGGCGATAAATATGCCGAATTTGGCGGATGTGGATGCGATTCAACAGTTCATCGGCCTTATCATCGGCGGTGTTATCGGAATAGTTTTTCACGAAATTGCGCACGCGCTTGCCGCACTTGGATATAATGCGCATGTGTTTAGCTTCGGCATAATAATCGGCCTTTTGCCGGGAGCATATGTGCAGGAGGACGATGAATTTATCAAAAAAACGCATTGAAAAAGGCGCAGATAAGCTTTGCCGGAATTGAAATGAATTTATTTCTATGCGGCATTTCGCTGATTTTTATGGGCATATTTCAGTCCGCAAAATCCGTGTTTTGGGGCATAGCCGCAATAAACCTCCTGCTCGGGCTCAGCAACATTCTGCCGCTTCTTTCGTATGTGGACGGATTACACACCGTTTCCGATCTTGTAGGCGGGGATTTTATTCTTTATGCCTCGGAACTCGCTTTCAATAAAAATTTCCTTAAAGCCGCCTCACACAAGGGCATTGAAGGCTTTGCCGAAATTTTTTTGTTTGCTTTTTGGGTGCTGATATCGCGGATATCCTTGCCCGTTTTTATAATTGCAAATATTATTTATATCAGGAGCGTTTTTTTAAAATGAAGCATATAAGCAATTTAATCAATATAATAATTTTATTCACGCCTTGCATATTGATGAGCGTTGCCGCCGCAAAAAAATCCGTTGTTTTTGGGTGTGATTTCAATAATTTTTCGTGTTTTTTTGTTCGTTTTTTTCTTGCACAGATTGCAAAGAAAAAAAGAAAAATTTTTGGATGTTTGTTATTTCAACAATAACACTGCTCCCCGCCAACATAAAAAAATCGCCGTGCTCGCATGCTCTTACATATCCGAATCAAAAAAATTCTATCGGTTTCAGTGGCAATTTTGCTGTTTTTTTCCTTTTAGCAGGCGCGGAGCAGATTTTATTGGGATTTATAACAAGAGCAATCAAACGCAATCAAAGCGAAATTGAAATTGAAGAATATTTTTTTAAAAAAAGTATTGGGCCGAAAAGCAATTGCCTTCGGCCCGTAAATTTTGCGTTTTGCTTGCAAGGCTCTGCCATATTTTTCGGCATAGCGGTATGAAAAACAGCGATTCGCCCTCTATCGGCCATTCATTGCAGCTGTCCTTTTTTCCCTGCATAAAGCCCTGCCAAACAAAATCGCTCGGGGGCATCGCCCGGCATTGCGATAATCGCGCAATCTGCGCCTCACTTGCATTTCCAATAAGCGCCGTAAAAGCCGTTTGCATCAATATCAAGATGTGTGTGCTTCATATATTATACCTCTCGATTTTTAAAAAGCAAAAACCGTTTAAATTCAGCCGATTGATTGACACGATATTTGCTTTTTGTGCTACAATATTGGTTAGGAAGAACTAACCGTCTGCCTTTTTAAAAAAACCGCCGCAACAACCGCGACAGCTGATTTATATTTTTCATTATAAATGATTGAATTTTTATTTCAACGCCGCATTTTTAGCCTTTGCCAAAATACCCGTCGGCACGGCAAAGCGAAAATGCTGAAAGCATATGTATTAAGGGAGATATCGCCATGATTGTTTTACAGCTTATTTTATACTGCGCGCTGTTTATTTTTCTTGTGAAATGCGCGGCAAAAAGCAGCGGGCTGAACTGCCTTTATTTTTACCCGAAGGAGTATATTGACGAAGCGCAAAAAAGAGGGCTTGCCGATAAGAAAGCCACAATGAAAAAGGGCAGGCGCTTTATGATTTCGTTTTGCATAATCATGCTTGCCGCCCTGCTCTTGATTACGGGAATTTGGAACCGCGTTTCCGATTTTAAAACGGCATATCTGCAAACCTGCCTTTTTTTCTTGTGGCTATGAACTGGTTTGACGGCATTGCGATAGACACAATTTGGGGTGCGCCGCGGCAAAATTTGGAAGATAGACGGCATGGAGGGCGTTTCCTACACCAAGCCGCTTAAATCCGTTTTCATAAAGCGCGGCGTTGCAACAATCATTTACCTTGTTTTGGCACTGCCGCTCGCAGGACTTGAACTGCTTATCGCAAAAATTTGATTTTCCGCGGTATATAACCGCATATTGAAATTTTAAAATGCAAAAGGAGAAACCGAGCCATGAGTGAAAAAATCACACTTTCGGGTGTGCCCGAAACCATGCTGCAAACCGTTTATGCCCGCGCAAAGGAAAGCAAAACCCGCGGCGTAATCAGCGATAAAAAAGCCGAGGAAATCATTGCCGAGCTTGATTATGATTTTTCAAAGGCAGATAAGGATTCCGCAATGAGCAGCGGCGTTATAGCCCGCACCGTGCTGCTGGACGAAATGACGGCGAATTGGCTTTCGCAAAATAGCGGCGGCATTGTGGTGAACATTGCCTGCGGGCTGGACACCCGTTGCTACCGCATACAGGGCTTTTTCTCATTGGTATAACCTTGATTTGCCGGAAACAATTGCCGTGAGGGCAAAGCTTTTGCCCGAAAACGGCGAAATATCACAAATTGCCATGTCCGCAACAGAGGATTGGGGCGGCAAAATCGCCGAAACGGGCGCGCCCGTGCTTGTTATTATAGAGGGCTTAACCATGTATTTGAGCGAGGGCGAGGTTAAGAAAATTTTCAATGTTATCGCAAAAAGATTTAACACGGCAACCGTGTTTGTTGAAACAATGAGCCCCGCCATGGCAAAAGGCTTTAAGGAAAAATCCATTGAGGCAAGCAAGGCAAAATTCACCTGGGGCATAAAAAACGGCAAGGTTCTTTTGCGAATTGCTGAGCGGCTTTGATTTTTATTGAGGACCGCAGCTTAACGGAGGGCATGGGAAAATTCGTGCCCGTTTACAAATTCCTGGGCAAAATCCCCGCCGTGCGCAGCATATCAAACAAAAATCACGGTTTTAAAACGGAATTGATAAAAAGAGTTTTTAAGCGCAAAAGCATTTCATGATAAATATTTAAAGGGTACGGCAAGGGGCGCACTCTATAAAGGAGAATGTGGTTTAAGCTTTCTGAGTTTTGCCCGTTGCGCTATTAAAAAAATCTGCCAATACGCAAGTATTGGCAGATTTTTGTTAATGCACCACGAACAAAATCAGTTCGCTTAAACTGCTTCGCACTCAAAAATCAAAGAAACGGATAAAAGACAAGGCATAAATTGCAGGGCAGGCTGCCGCCTTCACTGCAATTTTAACACAGTATTTTGCCGTTTATTTGATTTATTGAGCAATTATTCTTTACGGAGTGCGCCCCAATTTTTCTTTTGCTTTTTTTCTTTATTATTCGTTTTCGCTCAGCCTTATATAGCGCTCGATTATTTCGTTTATCGTTGTTATCTCTTTATCGGATAAACCCGAAAAATCATTGCTTACACTGAAGGTGTTGCTTGCTCCCGTGAGCAAAAAATCCGCCGTAACCTTCAGCGCCGATGATATCTTTATAATTGTGGTGGCCTTTAATTCTCTTTCGCCGCGCTCGTAATTGGAAACAGCCTGCGGCGTTGTATCCGCCAATTCCGCCAGATATTCCTGTGTTATTCCAAGCTGCTTTCTGCGCTCATATATTCTTTTGCCGATTTCGGCATTCGTGTTCTTATCGGGCAAATTATCGCCTCCTTGTTTAATTATATAAACAAAACAAACAAGTTTTAATGCGTTTTTTTGTTGACTTTTTATAAACGCTTCGTTTATAATTTAGAGAAAGGCGGTGTTAAATATGCAAAAACATAAGCACATCACAAATGAAATATTATTTAAAAATTGGTGATGCAGGCCGAAGCGGATCTTTATTCAAGCAAGCTGCTCGTTTCAAAAATCGGCGGCAGAATAAATCAGCTTGAAAGCCAAGCCTATTACACAATCAACGAATATTTGGAAGACACTTTGGAAACCAACAAAAAAATCAGCATATTCAAAGCGATTCCGTGGTGGGTGTATGTTTATTTTGCATTCACGATTCCCTCGCTCGGCATTGCTTATTCCCAATCCAAGGAATTATTTTTTGCGGCGCTTTTTGTGTATTCCGCTCTGCTGATTTTTGTTGTATTGATTTACCTTTCAAAAAAGAGAAAAAGAAAAAAGAATCAAAAAATCCTGAATAAGGCATACAGAAAAACCTTTGAGGATTCAAAAGCAAAAAAAGAATACAACAATTTGATAATCGCAAATTACAATGTGCAATTAAACGAAGCCAGGCGGGCAAAAGGCATTGCAAGCAACAATTTGAGCAGAATTTACAGCGAAAATATTTTGCCGCCGGCTTACAGAAACATGGCGGCGGCCGCCACGATGTATCAATGGCTTGAATACGGAATCTGCACGCAGATATACGGCCACGGCGGCTTGTTTGACAGATATGACAACGAATTGAAATACGGCAGAATCATCGGCACACTTGATGATATAAACAGCAAGCTCGACGAAGTTATCAGCAATCAAAAAACGCTTGTTGAGCAGCTTGAATATTCAAACAGCCTTGCCGAAAAAACATATCAAAGTGTGCAAAACATAGAAAGCTCCAACGAAAAAATTCTGAAAAGCTCGCAAAATATTGAAAAGAACACAAGCATTATCGCCATGGAAAGCAGATACCAAACAAGAATGCAGGAATATTCGTATTACCGAAGCCTTTATTATTGAAATGCGATTTTTGCGCAAAAATTTATCACAAATTTTAACATTCATAAAGCCGCCGCAAAAACAAAATCGGGGCAAGGCCATAATGCCCAGCCACAAAGACGGCTTATTTTCAACAAAAAAATATAAAGGAGAAACAAAAATGAACGCAGAAAGACAGGAATGGTTTGAAAAAGCACAAAAAAATATATTTTTATCCCAAAGACATAAGCACCATTGAAAGCTCTTTGGAGTGTGTTGACGATTACACCTTTGCCCTGATTCAAACAGCCGATTACAAAAAAATCCGAAAACCGCTTTGCTTCTTGCGATTTTTCTCTCGGTTATTTCGGAGCGGACGCTTTTTATAAAGGGCGCTATATCAAGGGCTTTATAAAAACTTGGCACCGGCGGCGGATTTTTTTATATGGAACATTATTGATATATTCACCGTAAAAAAACTTAACAATAAAGGAAAAACACCGAGGAATGGAACAACGCCATCGGAGCAGGACAAAAGCAATCCGCATCCCACAACAAATATTGATGTTGATAAAAATCAAAGAATTTACCAAAAAGCAAGGAATTTAAAAAAACATTGCCCAAAATTTTAAAAATCACTTGATGATAATATGTATGCCAATATAGGCAGATAACATATCGTCCTTCGCATTTTTTAAGCGAAAAAAGCCTCTTGATACTCGGAGTATCAAGAGGCTTTTGCTTTTTCATATTCGATTGAGTTTATCACTCTTCGCCGGCTCTGATTTCCTCAAGCTCCGTGTGAAGAACGGAAAGCTTTTTCTTTGAAAGATTATATCCGAACGCCAAAATAATCGCCATAAGGCCGAGTGCGATTGCCGGCACAAGAGTGGAAATATCATAAAGCTTTGTTAAAACATTCTCCGGCAGTGCCGCGTTGTTTGCCGATGCGGTGCTGTCGTAGTTAATCACTGCCAATAATGCGTTCAAGCCAACGCCGGCAAGGGTTTGCCCAAGCTTTCTTGTGAAGGAGAAAACGGCATATGCAGTGCCTTCTTCGCGGCGGTGGGTTCTGATTTCGTGATAATCGATAACATCCATAACAAGCGCCCAAACCTCAAGTACAAGGAAGGTTTGACCGAGACCTGAGAAAAATGTGAACGCCAAAAACACATAGGGATTGCTTGTTTTGATAATAAACAAAACAAAGCTTACAATTGCCGCAAAGCCCATGCCGAAAGCGCAAAGCTCTTTTTTGCCGAATTTATCAATCAGCTTATTCATAACGGGAATAAGAATTGCCATCGGCAAATATGTGCAAATCGTTACCATAGAATATAATTTTGCGCTGTGGTAATAATCGGCAAAAAGATATTGATATGTTGACTGATAATAAAACTGGAAAGCGATAAGCAGCATTGAGGCAAGGCAAAGCATAACAAAAGGTCTGTTTTTGGCAAGATCGCAGATTGTTTTGAATGCATTGTAATCGCCTTTTTTCTTTTTAACGGGCGCAATTCTTTCTTTGGTGAGCTTATAATGCCCGAAATAAACCGCAACGGAAATAACAGCCAAAAATTGCAACACCGATTGTGAGTTTTGTGCCGTTAAGAGTTTGAATTTCGGTGCCGTCTGCGGCAATTGTGGTATTGTAAACCAGCATCGGGAACAAAATTGTGCCAGGAAGCCCGCCGACGCCCGCGCCGATTGAGCGCCACATTGAAAGCGAAGAACGCTCTTTTTCATCATCCGTTACAACAGATGCAAGCGAGCCGTAAGGAATATTTACCGCGGTGTACATCATGCCGTAAAGAATATATGTAATATACGCAAAAAAGCAGATATTTTGCCTCGCTTAAATTCGGAATAACCGTAAACATAAGCACGGCGGAAACCGCAAGCGGAATTGAAAACCAAAACACATACGGCCTGAATTTGCCCTGCTTGGTGGGCTTTCTCGAATCGATAATCGCACCCCAAATAGGATCGTTAATTGCATCCCAAAGCCTTGCAATCAGAATTAAAACCACGATTTTACCCGGTTGAATATGCAAAACATCGGTGTAAAACTTATTTTGAAACGCACCGATTAGTGAAAAGGTTAAAAGGCCGCCCATATCCCCCATAGCATAGCCGATTTTATCCTTAAACTTTATCCCATGCGTTAAACCCTTTTCGCTCATAAAAATCCCCTTATTTATGAAAAGATGTTTTAATTAAAACCGATTTCAAAAAAATACTCTTTGGCGCACATTGCAATGCAGCCGATATACTCCCTTTTTTTGGTTGAGAGAAGAAATTTTAATTATATTATCGTTGAAATTTTCGGTTATAGCGCACGCATTGCTTAACCAATTTTTTTCAATAATCCTTTCATTTTCAAAAAGCAAGCCAAACAGCACAATGCTGTCTGCGTTAAGAATGGTGGCCGTGTTTACAAGAGCAAGAGCAACAAGATCGATTTTGTGATCAAGCATGTAAATAATATCTTTATCATTGCTGTTCACAATTTCCTCAAGAGTCATCTTGCCGCCCGCCTCGCTTATAATAGCTTGGCTCGACACCTCTGTTTCAAGGCAGCCGTAACGGCCGCACCTGCATTTTTTACCCCCTGTATTAACGATATAATGGCCTATTTCGGCTATACCGTTATCGTTTCCGGACTGCACTTTGCCGCCCGAGGCTATCGAAGAACCGATTCCGGCGCCCCATTTAAAGAACAAAACCGAGTTACTGCGGCTTGCTCTGCCGTAAATCAATTCGCCCTGCGCAAATGCTTTAACATTGTTTTCCACAACAACGGGTATACCGAGCGCCGTTTGAAACTTTTCCTTTATATCGCAGTTTTTCCAAACGCCGAAATCATTTTGCTCCGTTGAGCCGATAATGCAAACACCCGCCGCAAGAACCCTTTTAAGGTCAATTTCGTTTTCGGCAACAAAGCTTAAAAGCTCGTTAAGAGCGGCGTCTATATCCGTGTAAAGCGGGCTTTTTTTAAGATATATCGCCTTGCCTTTAAGATTTGCAAGCGAATATGTGATTCCGTTTTTCTCCGCATTAACGCCCAAAACAAGCTTATCTTCAAGGCATAAACTCAGCAAAACCTCGCGCCTGCCGGATTTTCCGTTTGAATCAATAAAGCCGCTTTCTTTAATAAATCCCTCGTCGATAAGCTCATTGCATATTTTTGTAACCGCCGCGGGAGTAAGCGATAATTTGCCGGCAATTTCTTTTCTGCTTAAGCTGCCGTAAGTGTTGAGCATATATAAAAATCATACTTCGATTTTCGCTTTTAACGGATTTTAAATTCATCCCCTTAGCCAATAAATTATCCCTCCTTCGTTTACTTTACCAATAATGATAATCCGCTTATTGCCATAAGCGTGTATGTAAGCACCATAAACGCCTTTTTATTCATATGCTTATAGATTAAATTGCCGATAAACATTGCAAGAAACAGCATCGCCGTTGAAGCGGCAAGCAAAATGAGCGTGCTTTTGTTAAACCTGCCTGCGCCCATATCCGTAAACATATTGATTGAGTTTAAAAATAATCCAAACGGCCGAAACCGTTGATCTGAATTCATCGCTTTCTTTTTAACTTATCGTTTGCATAAACCACAAGCAGCGGACCGCCGCACACAAACATTCCGTGCACAACGCCCGAAACCAGCAACAGGGCATACATAACAATATCGTTTAAGCGCCTGCCGTGCCGCGCCTTTGCGCCGCTTTTGCTTTGGCTTCGCGAACGGACAATGCCCAAAACCGTGAAACCGATAACAACAATGCCGAGGATTTTATAAAGCGGGTCGGAATTAACCGAAAAACGATTTATAATCAAAAAGCCCGGCACCATGCCCGCAAGCATTATGCAGGTTATTTTAAGAAGCTCTTTTTTATTTACGCAATCCTTTTTCTGCCACACAATAATCACAGAGGCGATAATGCCCAAAAACATTGAGTATAGGCCTTGCAACATCAAAAGCCCACCAGCATTATCGAAAAAAAGGCATTGCAAGCACCGTGCCCGCAAATCCCGTAATACACTGTATCACATTTGCTGCCAAAACAATAATCAAAAACCAAAAAGCTTTTAATATTATGCATCAATATTTTTTTCTGCCTCGATATTCAACAGATTTGCAAATGCCTCAAGCTCGGCGGAAACATCGCCCATCGCAACGGCAAAATGCGGCTCCCAGCCGCCCTTAACCGCCTTTTTCTATAATTTCTGCCACATTGCTTTGGGTTTTAACAACAATCGATGTGCCGAAATACTGCTGCGGCTTATCGGGCGCCTCGCCCTTTGCAATGAAAAAGCCTGAAGCCGCCGTCGGCCTTTTTGCCCACTCTGAACACTGTAACATGCTTTTCCGCCTTACAGCCAAATTCAAGTGTGGGGCCTATTTTTCTGTTGCAATGAAGCCCCGCGCACGCACCGCCCGGCTCACGAGCCAGCGAACACGGCGCCATGCCGCAATGCCAAAATGTGATGCTGTTTTCCGCCTCATTGATTGAAACAGGATCGCCGAAGAAGGACGCCTTTCCCGTTAATTGCGAAGCAATAAACATTGAAAGCGCACCGTAGGTGTCTGCCTCACACGCCGAAGCTATGCCCAAATCGTTTAACATTCCGAGCACTGCGCAAACGGGAGTGCCGAATGCCGTAAAGAAATCGGGCCAACATCTGCTTGAAAGAGCACCGATATTGTTTTGCTTTGTATATTCGTCGTAAGCTCTGAAAAGCCTTGCAAAATCAACCACATTTCTGTGCTCTATCTTATCAAGCCCGTTGATTGAAGCCTTTGCCTTTTCAATATACTCCTCCGCATCGCTTTCCGAATAAGACTTGGCCTTATCTATAAGCTCTCTTGCCTCAATTGAGATAAGCTTTGCGCCGAACACCTTCAGCATTTCGCCGTCCAGCGCTCTGCCGAAGCCGAAGCCCTCTGGGGTGTGACCAACTTGCAGGATATTAAGATTTTGAACTGCATTTTTCAAAGCCACGGCGGCGATGCTTGATTGAATTTTCCTTTTTGCCGCATCTTCATCCGGAGAAGCGAGCAAATAATCAAAGGTTCTGCCGAAGGATTTAAGCGTGTTTCCCGCAGAAAAAGCACCCGTGAGCGAATTCAGGCAAAGCCTGCCTCCGTTTGATTCCGGCTCGCGCAGAGTCCAAAGCAAAACGGGGCAATCCGTTTTTCTTAAAACCTCCGAAATATACGCCGCATTTGCAAAGGTTACATTTTGCACTATGGCAAGATCGGGATTTTGATTTTCCAAAAAGTCATCCAAGCTGCCGATATCAAGAAGCATTTTATCGGGGCAAATCACGCCCGTATCCAACGATTTCAGCAGCTTAACGGATTTTTCAAATTCCCTTTGCGCGCTTTCAAGGTGAAATGTGGGCACGCCTATGGGAATGTATAAAATTTTAATGTTCATATAACGCTCCGTGCTAATATTTCAATTCTTTGTTTTCACCGATAAGCCCGGCATATGCGCCTTGCTTTATAAGCGGCTCTCTGTCCTTATGAGCAATCACCCATTTATTTTTTTGCAAAAGGAGCCTGCCCTCGCCCTCGGCACAATCGGCTTTATGCTCAAGCGGCGTGTTTGTGCCGCGCGGCAAAACCACGATATCTTTAAAGCCGCCGTCATTGCAACGGCATGGAGAAAGGTGCAGCGTGGTTTGAAACATTTCAATCGCCGTGCCTTTGGGAACATAAAACACCTTTTCGTTTCCCACATAAAAATTTATTTTCGCTTATTTGCCAAGTGTGGCCGAGCACAAGCATAAAAATCCGTAACCGCAATATTAACTTCCGAGCCTTTATGGTATTCAAAGCCGTTATAGGTTGTGTTTTTTCCGTTGCAAAAGCCCGCCTGAATCGGCATTTCGCCGTAAAGCGTGTTTTGCAGATTGCCGAAAACATCAAGTTTTTCAAGCTCGGAGTCACTTGCGACATAAATATTGCCGCTTTCGGGTATATCGGTGTTTTCTTTTGCATATTCAATCGCCGCAGAAAAAAATCAAAGCCCTCAACAATTCTGCCGAACGGCTTAAATTCATCGTCAAAAGCCGAATAAATTTTTACGTCGTTTACACTGCGCAGGCGATCAATCATTATAATCCCCTCTTACGATTTTGTAGGTTGCGCGCCAATCCTCTTTGCCGATTCCGGCCTCCATGCCTTTATCGTAAACGGACTTAACATAATTCATGGCGGGGCATATCCACCTGCTCCTGCTCTGCCAGCCTTTGGCAAATGCCCAAATCCTTGTGCTCATTTTCAAGCGAGAAGGCAGTTGCCCAATTTTCATCGCGGATATTTTGCCACTGCGCGTCAAGATAAAAAGCACTGAGCGCCGCCATATGAAATCGCCGTGTGGTAATCCTCGGGTGAAATGCCCATTTTTTGCAAGAATAAGCGTTTCGTTTACACCGTTTTGAATTTCCGCACAAAGGGTGTTGTGGCAGATTTTCATAACAAGGCCCTTGCCGTTTTTGCCCATGCGAATAACATTGCAGCCCATATAAAGAAGAATCGGTTTGATGACTTCAAAAAGCTCTTCGTCACAGCCCACAAGTATTCCGAGTTTGCCGGCAATTGCGGCGGGTTTCGATTTAACAACGGGTGCATCGGCAAACTGAGCGCCCTTGGCCTTAATCATTTTTGAAACCTCAACGGACACGGACGGGTCAATCGTGCTCATATCAATGCAGATTTTACTTTCATCTATATAAGGCAAAAGCTCGGTGTAAACCGCCTTAGCATGCTCTGACTTCGGCACCATGGTTATAATAACATCGGCATTTTTTGCCACTTCAATATTATCGGCACAGCCGAGTGCGCCCGCTTTTTCAAGCTTTTTAACCTGCTCTTTATTAAGATCCGAGCAATAAACGGAATCGTTGTGCTTTTTAACAATGTTTTCGCACATTGATTCGCCCATAATTCCCAAGCCTATAAATCCTATTTTCATATTTTCACAGCCTTTCCGAACATTAAAAATCATTATTCAGTGATTGTTTTATCCCATGCATTTTGGAACTTTTCCAAACCGTAATCGGTAAACGGATGATAAAAGCTGTCCTTATAAACTTGCAAGCCTGCGGTAACGATATCCGCACCTGCAACGGCGCAATCAACAAACTGCTTGCCCGTTCTTACCGCCGCGCAGATAATTTGCGTTTTGCCGTAAAAGCCGTAGTTTTTATAAATGGTAACAATATCTTGAATATACTGCTTGCAATCCTCGCCGCTGTTTTCCTTCCAGCCGATAAACGGGGAAACGAAAAGCGAATTGTTTTTTGCCGCAATAAGCGCCTGAGAGGCCGAGAACACAAGCGTTAAATTTGTTCTTACGCCTTTTTTCTCAAGTGCTCTTGCCGCCGCAATGCCTGCCTGAGTGCACGGAATTTTAATGCAGAAATTCGGGCACATTGCCGCAATTTTTTCGCCCATTGCAATCATTTCATCGGCATCGTCAAGGTGGGGATTGATTTCAACGGAAATCGGAAATTTATCCCAGCCCTCGATATTGTTTTCCTTAACGAAATCGGCAAGCTCGCCGATAACCGTGAAGAAGGGCTTACCCGAATTCATAATATGATTCGGATTGGTGGTAACGCCGTCAATACCGAAGGTGTTGTAAGCCTCCTTGATTTCATCGATTTTTGCGCTGTCTAAAAAATATTTCATAATTATTCCTCCTGTTATTCAGCGTTTAATATATCAAGCACGGATTGTGCTTCTTTTCTTATAAATACCGGCGGCTCGCCTATCGGCGCGGCAACATCATACACACCGCCGAAATACTCTTTTTTGCTCCACAGGTGAATCCATTCGTCTTTCGGCAAATAAACCCTTTGGCTTTCGGCACCCGATTTCAAAACGGGCGCCACAAGAATATCGCGGCCGAGCAGATATTCATAGCATTCCGAAAAACGCCTGCGGCTCGTTGTAATAGAAAAAAACAGCGGCCTTATCACACCAACGCCCGTTTCGCTGTTCTTTGCCACCGCTTTTTCGAGATACGGCTTCAGCCTTGCATGAATTTGCGACATTACGGCACTTTGGCGCAGGGTGTTTTCATTTGCGTCAAACTGCGCATTGAGATCGGGGTTAAGCCCCTCGTGGCTGCGCATAAGCGGAGAAAACGCATTCATTTCGCACCAGCGCATATAAAGCTCTTCGCTTCTTTTAAGATTAAAAAATGAAGTGTAGCCGCCGATATCGCTGTGCGAAAGCCCAAAACCGCAGCAGGTGAGGCTGAGCATTGCCGGAATTACGGAGGGCAATCCGAAATCGATTGAAAAAAATCGGTGTGATTATCCCCGTTCCACATCATCGTTGAAGCGCTCGGCGTGCCCGAAAAGCCCGCCCTTGTGAAAAACATTATCTCGCCCGATTTACCGGCTTCCTCAATTGCTTCACGGTTGATTTTCGCCCAGCGCGCAGGCCATGTGTTGTGCACAATTTCGGCGTTCTCGCCGCTGTGAAGCACGCAATCCGTCGGCAGATATTCGCCGAAATCCGCCATCCAGCCCGAAAAGCCGAAATCAATCATATTTTCTTTGATTATGCCTTTTATCCAGCGGCAGGCATCGGGATTTGTTAAATCTATCATAGCCGCGGGAAAAAGTGGTTATCGTAACATAATAATCCTTGCCGGATTTATCTTTAACGCAATAGCCCTTTTTCGCTCGCCTGCCTGTAAAGCGGCTTTTTCAACCGCCAAAAAAACGTGTTTATATAGCCCAAAACTTTAATGCCGCGCTGATTGAGTTCCTTTATTTTTTCGTCAAGACCCGGATAAAGCTCCCTGTCCCACTGCCAATTCCAATAAAGCTGCTTTCCGGCAGCGGTAACGCGCCTGCCCTCCCAATCCTGAATCCAAACGCCGTTTACGGCAACGCCGCTGCCGAGCGCGGCATTAACCTTGTTCATCATAATTTCCGTGCCGCCCTGGATGCCGAGTATATATCCGTAATACACCCATTGCGGCAGGCAGGGCTGCCTGCCCACAACGCCCGAAAGATTTGAAAGCACCTGCTCAAAATCATCACCGAAGCCGATATAAAACGGCGCAATTTCCCATATTTTGATTTTGTGCTGGCTTTGATTTTTGAAATCAAATTCACTTTGCGCCGTTGTTAAGCTGTGGAAAAAATATTTTCGCGAGCTTAAAAATGTTGGCTGTGCGTAATAGGTTTCATAATTTGAAAACCTTTGCTTTTTCGTTGTGTTTTTTATACCCACAACCTGCTTTGCAAGTTTTTTGCGATTTGAAGCGCATTGATATGCTCGGCCACCCAAACTCTTGCACATTTTTCCGCGCAGATTAAATTCGGAAAAAAATTTTCGCCGCAGCCGTAAACATACTCGTCGGCAGTTGCCGGCAAATCGAAGCTCATTCTGTTATAATCGCCGTGAATATCAAATGTGAAATAAAGCTTATTTCCGCCAATTATTTCAATTCTGCATTGCCCTTCGCTCAGCCCGATTTGCGCACCGCCGCCCGAAACGGCAACGCTTTTAACAATCAGCTCGGTTTGCGCCAAAAGCTTTTCCTTGATTTTAAAGCTGCCGTGGCTCATTTTATAAGTGCTGCTGCCGCGGCCGACTGCGAACAGCTTTTGCCCCACTGCGATTTTGTATATTTCACCGCCGTGCAGTAATATGGACAGTGTGTTCCCATCAATGTTAAATGATAGCATTTTTTTATTACCCCTTTAGTTAATTAACGCTGTTAATTAACTCGCCTTAATTATACAATCATCTTCACCGCTTGTCAATAATAATCCTGCGAAATAATAATTGCCGCGCATATTAAGCGCGGCAAATAAACGGTATGCCGTTTGACGAAAAAATTAAAAATAATGATAAAATTATGCTTGTTATAAATCCGGCAAAAAGGAATGAGACAGAATGACGAGTAAAGAATTGAAAAGTATTCTTACAGAAAATAAAATTACATTAACTACAATGCAGAAGAAGTCTATATGTATATTTTTACAATTTCCATTCTTATTCTGTTAGAATAATTCTTCACAAAAATAGTTGTTGTTAAAGATATAACAGCTACAAAACTGTTTCCAAAAAAATCTACTTCATCCCATTGCGCAAAAATCAAAAGTTGATTTTTGCAGTAATAAATAAAAAATAGTAGAATTTTTTTCTCTCGCACAAGATAGATTTAAGTCGGTTGAGGGATTAGAAAACGCCGGAAACCCGCATAAACACTATGTTTTTGCGTGTTCTCGGCGTTTCTTTTATCGCCTGTTTTGGTGGTGCGTTTTCGGCTAATGGTGCCCAAATGGTGCCCAAATCCACGCGGGGCTATAAAAAGGCTATAAGAAGCAGTAAAAAGATAAGGCGGTTAAAGCTCAATTTCGCTGCTCTTTTTTTCTTCGCCGCACTCTTTGCTTTCTTCGGCTCGGCTTCCTTTGCCTTTTGCCGGGTCTGCCTGTTTGACAGCCCCATGATAAGCGTCCAGGACTTCTTTTTTCCGTTCAAGCCGCACGTCAACATAGCGGGCAGTAACGGCTTCAAAGTTCATAGACAATCCAAGCGATACGCCGATACCCGCAAGCGTATGTCCTAACACTTCGCCTACGGTGTAGAAGTCGCCCGTCAGTTGGTGCATATTCGTAGCCGCCGTATGGCGTAAATCGTGAAAGCGAATATGCGGCATATCCAAATCTTCAAGCAGTTTTCCAAACTGTGAAGATACCCACGACGCGGAGATAGGGGAACCGTCCGGCTTTGCTACAACAAGGTCATTGTCATAGTAAGGTTTCCCGTCTTTTTTTCTGCCTGTTCGCGCTGTGCTTCCTGCATGGCAAACTGTTTTAGGAAGAACGGGCGGGCAAGCTCTGTAATCGGCAGCGTGCGCCCGTTGGACTTCGGCGGTGCCATTTCCTCGATAACCTTTGTTTTTTTGGCGGCACCTTAAAGGGAAGCTGCTCGGAAACATCAAAAGTGTTGTTTTTCCAAGTCAACATTGCGCCAACGCAAGCCCAAGATTTCAGAACGCCGCATACCATAAAGCCCGCCTAAAAATGACGGGCATTTCCCACACTGTACCCTCGACGCGCTGTATAAGGGTTTTTACCTGTTCCGGCGTGTAAGGGTCGGGGGTCTTGTCGCTCTTTCCAAACTTCGTCAGCGTGTCCTTTGCCGCGTTGGTTTCGATATAGCGGTATTTGCGGGCATGGCTCAACGAGAAGCTTAAAACACGTTTTGCCCCGGCAGCGGTGGACGGTTTTAATCCTTTGTCGATAATCTGCTGAAACATCTTGTCTACCATAGCGGGGGTAAGCTGATTGAGGGGCAACGCCGCCGATATAGGGATTGATATAGTTTGCAATCGTCTTTTTGTACCCGTCATAGGTAGAGGGGCGCAAGTTCACTCTTGCGTAGCTTTCCACCCAATCGTTAAGGTAGCTTGCGACGGTCTGTTTCCGCTGTGAAGTGATTGACGCAATTTGCCCCGGATTTTGGAGCTTCGTTTTCATTTCCGCTTCGTGCTGCGTCGCTTCCTTTTTGGTGGCAAAGCCCTTTTTCGCATAGGACTTCTTTTTCCCGTCCGGGGCGGTGTATTTTATATTCACGTCGTAAACTGTACCCGGTCGCCCGGTCAGTACGCCGTTACTGTCGCGTTTGTTCTTAACTTGTCTTGATGATACCGCCATAGCTTAACCTCCCTGTCGTGCCGGGGGCTTCGCTGTTTTCCTTTTGCTCTGTGATACCAGTCCCAGATAGCAGCGTCAGCTATCAATCGGCGGTTTCCATTCTGTATATATTCAAGCTCGCCGCTATCCATAAGCTCGCGCAGTTTATTTTCCCCGATACCGCTAACTTTGCTCATTTGCTCAACGGTCTTTAACATAGGGAATACAGGGATAGCGGGGCTTGCAGTTTCCTTTTTTGCCATAGGAAAATACCCCCTTTCATAAATGGCTAAAAAGTCAGATTTACAAAAAGTGGGCTTTAATCAGACGGCTTCGGCAAGCTCCACGGGAATTGCACCCCTGCATGGTCCTCATGCAGCCCTACCCATTACCTGCGACGCTTCTAACGCTCGGATTGTGGCTATAAGGGAGTATCATTATCCCGATATGCGGATTGTGGCGGCAGACGTGCCAAGGTCTGCTATGGAACGCTGATAGTTCTCGCTCGGTGTTTCTCCCTCCTTTCGGTCATCGCGTATCAGCCCAACGGCTCCCCCACATATCGAATGTATCTGATTTGCCCTATACTGCGCCGCCGTTCTCTTGCGTCGCTTTCTTTGTCAAGGTACATACGAGCTGCTGCGGATTGATACGAAACGGAAAAGGGGTTAAGACGTTTCGGTATCGGTGCAGTTATTCAGCCCTAAACGTGAGGATTGCCTTCATCAGTCTTGCTTGCAGCCTTTGGCGAATATCCTCGTCAACGCCAAAATAGACGTTTCCGCGCTCGTCGCAGAGCTTCCGCATGGAAAGGCTCGCTATGTAGCCGCTAAAATGCTGCAAGACAATTTTCATAGCGTCCGGGTCGCCCTCTGTCGCTGCCACAATGACAGGATAGGGAACAAGGGCAACGTCCGGGAAGTCAGATTGTTTACCATTCGTCCCATTCATCAGCGTGTTCCTCCAAATATTTCTTTAAGATTTCAAAAGAGCTTGTCCGTCTGTACTGTATCGTGCTGCGCGACGTATTGAATAGCTTTCCAATCTCCACGTCGGTCATGCCCTCGAAATAGTACAGCATGATAGCTTTTTCTCTTTCTTCCGGCAAAGTGCGAATTGCTTCAAGTAGCAACTTCGGCGTAATTTCTTTTCCCGCCTGTTGATAGCTCGGCTCGGCTTCTTCGTCTTGAAAAATACTTATCAAGCGTATAAAGCTGTCGCTCCTCATGCAAGGCAAGGTCGGAAAACGATACTTTCCTTTGCTCTGCGCCGCCGGATTTCCTCATGGGCGTTGCAGGCTTCGTTGTGCAGCACCCGTTTACAGAAACTTTGAAAGATACATTGCTTCTGAAATTCCACGCGATTAGGTTCCATGTTCTCAGCTCCTTTCGTGTCGAAAGGTAGGTAGTACCTCCCCTTTTTCGCGGGATAATACAGGCGATTTTTCAAACGCCGAATGAAAGCAAAACTTTTTGAAAAACGCCCCGAAAATAAAATGCGCCCGTCCGAAAAAATACGGACAGACGCAAAGGAATTACAAAAAGGTATTTAGATGATTTGACAGTTCATACTCAAAGGTAGAAATATCCCCGGCGGTGGTCGGGCTTTTTGATGTGTCAATGACCGTCGGATTTTGTCGATATGGTATGTGCTTCATGGCGGCTACCTCCTTTTAGCCGCCGCTTTTTAACAGTGATACCGCGTCATTTCATTAGAAGATAAAAAGAAACGGCGGCTTTGGTTTTTTTCAAAGTTGCTGCGGAAAATCAAAGAACGACAAGCAACAGTTCTGATTTTGCTCCAATATGGTTATTAGGGGGCACAAATTAAACAAAAAGAGCCGATAACAGCAGTATTTCAAACTGCATATTATCGGCTCTGCGTCTGTGCGTCTGGCTCTTTTAATTAAATTATTTTTTTGTTGTTTTTGGCTTTTATTATATGTATTAGCTAACTGTCCACAAGCTGCTTTTATCTCTCTACCATGAGAAACTCTATGGTAACTTCAAGTCCTGTTTGCTCTAATTGATGTTTGAACGCAACCATTTCTTGGTTTTTTTGTGGTGCTCTAATTTTTGAATTACTCGTCGGGTTGTATTGCAGCACGTTAATCATAACATTTTTGCCCTTAAACCATTTTGCAAGTTGCCTTATATCTGAGGAACGGTCATTTATACCTGGTAAAAAGCAAATACGCAAATACCACTTTTTCGATTATGCCTTTGTGAATAGGACAATGCTTGCTTAACAACATCTTCAATAGCGTACATGTGCATATGAGGAATGATGCAGTTTCTCGCAGCCTGTGTTGCTGCATGTAAAGATATTGTCAACTGAATTTTTAGATGTTCTTCGCGCAATTTTTAATTGATTAACTGGACCAACTGTTGATACGGTAATGCCGTCGGTTGGAAAGTTAAGTCCATTTCTATCTCGAAGAATATGGATTGCTGCAATCAGTTGTCGTAATTGAATAAAGGTTCTCCCATTCCCATAAAAACGATACGATTTACTTTTTGACGTATCAATACAACCTGCTGCACAATTTCAGACGGTGTTAGATTACGAACGAAAACCATTGCGTCCGGACTCACAATACAGCCAACAGAACAACCAACTTGCGTACTTACGCAAACAGTCCCACCATCTCGCCGTTTAATAAAAACCGTTTCAATATACCTGTTATCTTTCAATTCATAAACATACTTTTCAGTATCGCTACTTTTTATAGACTTTTTGTTGATATTGATAGATGTGAAATGGCTGTTTATACAATTCCGCATATAAGGCTCTTGCTTTTATCCTCTCCAATTACTTCCGACATTTCT